>NZ_CM132207.1:1833764-2445019 GCF_053667775.1 Cerasibacillus sp. JNUCC 74
CGTATTGAAAAATGAAGAAATGCGGGAGCTATTTAAGAAAATGCAACAAAATAATGATTTATCAGCTCGAGAAGAGTTGGTCAATGGAAATCTACGGTTAGTTTTAAGTGTGATACAACGATTTAATAATCGCGGCGAACATGTGGATGACTTATTTCAAGTAGGTTGTATCGGATTAATGAAATCTATTGATAATTTTGATTTATCCCATAACGTGAGATTTTCTACTTATGCTGTTCCGATGATTATTGGGGAAATCAGAAGATATTTGCGAGATAATAATCCAATTCGCGTATCAAGATCTTTAAGAGATATTGCTTATAAAGCATTACAAGTGAGAGAAAAATTAATAAGCAAATCTTCTAAAGAACCAACACCAATGGAAATTGCGGAGGAAATGGGGATACCCCACTCGGAGATTGTGTTTGCACTAGATGCCATTCAAGATCCGGTATCATTATTTGAGCCAATTTATAATGACGGCGGTGATCCTATCTATGTAATGGATCAAATTAGCGATGATAGTGATAAGGATTCGACATGGTTGGACAAATTATCGTTAAAAGAGGGGATGCATCAATTAAATGAGCGAGAAAAGATGATTTTAAATAAGCGCTTTTTTCAAGGAAAGACACAGATGGAAGTGGCAGAGGAAATTGGTATTTCCCAAGCTCAAGTGTCACGATTGGAGAAAGCTGCTATCAAACAAATGAATAAACAAATGTTCGAATAGAAGAACGTTTCAAGATTTATACGTATTCAAGAGGAGGAAACCAGTTTGTTTCCTCCTTTTTCGCTGTCCTGAAAAGTAGCATCGTCTAGCTTAAGTGTCCAATTTCTGTAGCAAACTTCGATTTCCTTCCTGCGATAGTAAATATAGCTCGAAGCAAAGGAAGCCGACTATAGCGGACTTGCCGCTCAGGTGTCGGCATACCTTTAATGGGGGGCATGTTTGCTTTATCCTGAACGTCAGCGAGACGTATTACTCTCATTTAAAAATATTTTACGAATCTTTATGAGAAAAACGGCTCTTGATTCGTTTGGTTGACAGGGCAAGAAAGACTTCTCGAATAAGCATCGCGATTTTTCAAGGATGCCTGCGAACTTAGGGTTTCATCTACTGTTTCCAGAAGAAAAGCACCCCTTGAATTTCACTTTTTCGTCAGAAGATCTGCCGTTTGTACGCTGCTAACCAAGCAATTTTAGCTTTTGTTCTGTTTGTAAGCCTTTACTATGTTGCTATAAAATATTCATATGTCTAAGTCTGAAATAGGACAAATAATACTTTACTTATGCATATACATGAGTATTAGTGAGGTGAGAGCAATGGTAAAATTATCAGAATTACAAGTAAAAGAAATTATCATTATTAACAGCGGACGAAAGTTAGGGCATATCCATGACTTGGAGATTGATACGGATCGCGGAAAAATAGTTGCAATTATAGTTATTCCTCGTGATAAAAAAACGTCTTTATTTGGGAAAGCGGAAGAAATAATTATTCATTGGGAGCAAATTGTACGTATTGGTTCTGATGTTATTTTAGTAAAAGATGTCGATAGACCTAAACTATATTCCGAAACGGTTACTCATGGACAAAAGTAGCTATAGTCATGTTGTAAAAATCGAGCTTCTATTTTAGGATATTGTCTAGCGTTTGATCAATTATGAAAGTCTGAAACAAAGCTAACTTTAAACTTAAGATTCCTGATGTACAAACTATTTTCTTTATAGAAATTAAAAACAGTGTGTTTTTATGGTAAAATAAGAATCAATGCAGCTTCTAATGGAGGTGTGAAATTGAGTGAAGTTTTTAAACAAAAGGAGACAACCTATTTACATATAGAAAAGTGGAAGCAATTAAACGCTGACATCATCGCTGGATTTACAATGAGAAATGGCGGTATTAGCAAACCGCCATTTCATTCGTTAAATACCGGACTTCATGTAAAAGATGTAACTTTAGATGTTGTTGAAAACAGAAAAATTATTGCCTCGGAAATAGGCGTCCCACTTAGCAACTGGGTTTGTGCTGAACAGACTCACCAAACAAATGTGCATTTTGTGACAGATTTGGATAAGGGCAAGGGTGCAATGGATTATTCATCTTCAATCAAAGCAACGGATGGGCTGATTACCAATAAACCAGGTATTTTATGTACTGCAGTTTTTGCTGATTGTGTGCCTTTATTTTTTTATGATCCGATTACATCTTCTATTGGAATTGCACATGCCGGATGGAAAGGAACGGTAAACAAAATGGCTTCGCAAATGGTACAAGCTTTTAAAGCAGAAGGTGTGGAGCCGAGTGATTTGTTAGTAGCAGTTGGACCATGTATTTCCAAGGATTATTATGAAGTGGATCAACGGGTGGTTAGACATATTCCAGAGTATTATTGGGAAAAAGTTGTTTTTCCAAAAGAGAATAATCGATTTTTATTCGATATGAAACAGCTGCATGTAGAAATTCTTTTACAAGCTGGGGTGTTACGTAATAATATAGAGGTAACAGAATATTGTACATATCGCGATGAAACACTATTTTTCTCACATCGCAGAGATCATGGTGAAACAGGGCGAATGTTAGGTTTTATTGGCTTATTGCCATGATTATACGAGAGGAGAGAATTGGGTATCATGGATGTAGCAAGTAATTTACAGACAATCAAGCAAAATATCAGCGTTGCTTGTAAAAAAAGTAATCGAAATCCACAAGATATTACGGTAATTGCAGTGACAAAATATGTTACAATAGAACGAACAGAAGAAACAATTCAAGCTGGGATAACAGATATTGGCGAGAACCGTTTGGAAGGTTTCCAAGAAAAATATCATCACTTTAAAGACCGAGTGAAATGGCACTTTATTGGAACGTTGCAAACTAGAAAGGTAAAAGAAATCATTGATCAGATTGATGTACTGCATTCTTTAGACCGATTGTCCTTAGCTAAAGAAATAAACAAGCGTGCAAGTAAGCAAATAGAATGTTTTGTGCAAGTAAATGTTAGCGGAGAAGCGTCAAAGCATGGTTTAAAACCAGAGGAAGTACTGCCATTTCTAGAAGAACTCAAAGCGTACCCAAAAATTCATGTAGTTGGACTGATGACAATGGCTCCACACATTGATGATAAAACGAAATTACGTTCTATATTTCGTGAATTAGCTCAATTACGGGTTCAAGTTCAAAGAAAGCAATATGCTTATGCCCCGTGTAATTTCCTATCTATGGGAATGAGTAATGACTACTCAATTGCTATTGAGGAAGGTGCTACTCATGTTCGGATTGGAACAAATTTAGTAGGGTGAGGTGTTGGAATGAGCATTAAGAACAAAATTAAAAATTATTTTACGATGGAAGATGAATACGAGTATGAATATGTCGATGCTAATGAGTTTGAAGTGGAACAAAAACAAGTAATGGATAAAAATAAGAATGTCGTTAATCTTACCAGCGTAAATAACCCCACTTCTAAAGTTGTATTATGTGAACCAAGGACGTATAGTGAAGCACAGGAAATTGCCGATAATATCGTCAATCGCCGTGCAGTTATCATTAATTTACAACGTGTTGATAATCAGCAAGCAAAACGAATTGTTGATTTTCTAAGCGGAACTGTGTACGCGATTAATGGCGATATTCAAAAATTGGGAGCTAAAACATTTCTTTGTACACCAGACAATGTAAATGTTACAGGAACAATTACAGATTCCCTGGAAGACGAATTTGAAAAAGGATGGTAGTCATACATGGTTGAGTTATTTAGGATATTGAATTTAGCATTATACGCTTATTCATATGCGATTATTATTTATATTTTTATGTCTTGGTTTCCTGGTGCTCGAGAGTCTACATTTGGAGAAATATTAGCGAAGATTTGCGAGCCTTACCTCGAACAATTTCGGAGATTTATTCCACCATTGGGAATGATCGATTTTTCTCCGATTGTTGCCATATTTGTATTGTACCTCGCACGAATAGGGTTACTGGAATTTTTTAAAATGTTTATTTATTAAACCAACATAGGTGATTGACCGATACACCATACTGTTACAAATTATCAGCTTTTAGTGGTTGTAAGAAAGGTAGCAGACCAGAATTTTGATAGCGGCTAACTTTTTAAAGTATAAAACTTTATGGGTTATCGCATAAGAAAAACGATAGCTTTCGCCATAAAGACTGGGCGATAAGCCAAGTTTTTCTAATATTTTTATGATACGTGCAAACGAGCAGGTGGAAATGAACCTTTTGGGAGTTACAACATGCAATTATACCAACATTTTCGTAAAGAAGAAGAAACGTTTATCGATCAAGTTTTATCATGGAAGGAACTAGTAGAGAGTTCCTTCCAACGAAAGCTCACTGACTTTTTGGATCCTCGTGAACAGCAGATAGTTAAGATGTTAATTGGTTCTAAGGATAGTGATTTACAACTGAGATTTGATGGAGGACATCCGTATACAGAACGAAAACGGGTAGTTATTGCCCCTTTTTATGAAGAATTGAAGGAAGTGGACAGCGAGCTTTGTTTATTACAAGCTAGTTTTCAAACGAAATTTGTCCATTTAACTCATCGTGATGTAATGGGAGCATGCTTATCGCTTGGAGTTAAACGAAAAAAGCTTGGTGATATGGATGTCAGTGATGGTAATGTGCAAATCATTGTTGCTTCTGAAATAGCCCCTTACGTGATGATGAACTTAACCATGATTAAACATGCAAGGATCCAGCTTAAACAGCGTCCACTAACAGAATTAACGATCGTAAAGCCAAACTGGCTGGAACAAGAAACAACAATTGCTTCTTTACGACTGGATGTAGTCGTAAAAGAAATCTACCGAGTCCCGAGAAAAGAGGCTGTTGGCTATATAAATAAGCAATATGTCAAAGTCAATCATAAATTAGTAGATGATGCTGCTTTCTTATTGCAGGAAGGAGATATGCTTTCTGTAAGAGGAAAGGGAAGAAGTAGGTTGATGCAAATTAAAGGGCGTACGAGAAAAGATAAGGTAAAAGTAACATTTGCAAGGTTAAAATAAAATTATTTTTGCAGGAATTAGGTCTTTTTTGTCGAATTAAATAATATATGATTAATTTGTGAGAGTAGTTACCGATATTTTTAATATATGGAGCAATTAGTAAAACTAGGAGGTGGCTATATTGCCATTAACACCATTGGATATTCACAATAAGGAATTTACCAGAAGATATCGCGGGTATGATCAAGATGAAGTAAATGAATTTCTAGATCAAGTAATTAAAGATTATGAAATGGTTATTCGTGAGAAAAAGGACTTACAAGAGCAAGTGGAACATTTACAAGAGAAGCTTGGTCATTTTACCAATATTGAAGAAACACTTAATAAATCGATTCTTATTGCTCAGGAAACAGCGGAAGAAATAAAAGGGAACGCAATGAAAGAATCAAAGTTAATAATTAAAGAAGCTGAAAAAAATGCAGATCGAATTATCAATGAAGCATTAACAAAATCACGTCGAATTTCGATGGATGTAGAAGAATTAAAAAAGCAAGCTAAGGTATTCCGTACCCGATTAAAAATGCTCGTTGAAGCACAACTAGAAATGATTGAAACAAATGACTGGGATCAACTATTTGATACAGCTTTAAATGAAGATCTTGAATTGGAGGAAAGTGAAACGTAAGCCTTGACGTTAACTTGGATTTTACATATAATTCATAACACAGATATATTTATCGATAAATCGAGATTTATCAAGTTTTACTTAAAATGGAAATGTTAATAGGAAAGCATGGAAAGAGACAGTACAAAAGCGGATTGTTGCTTAAGCGAATCAGGGGTTGGTGAGAGCCTGATGCAGACTAGCTTTTAGAAGATCACTCTTGAGCTGTCATTATGAAGAAAGTAGTAGTAATGACCGGGTTATTCCCGTTATAAATATCGAGTGAATATGGATGGAACCATATTTATAAGGGTGGTACCGCGAGTCTTCTCGTCCCTTTTGGGATGGGGAAGGCTTTTTTGTACTATAGGAAAGTATAAAACTTTAGGGTTTATTGTATAAGATAAAACTACAGCTTTCGCTAAAGACTTGGCGACAAGCCAAGTTTTCTAATATGTTAAGACAGTAAAAACTAGAAATTTACTGCATCAAAAGCCGGTACAAGAAAATTATTAAACTGGATGAAGGGTTTTACAAATGGAAGCCTTTTTCGATAGATAGTTTAAGGAGGAAGCAAAGATGGATTATAAAAATACGTTATTAATGCCAAAAACCGCATTCCCTATGCGAGGTAATTTACCTAATAAAGAACCAATTCGTCAAGCGGAATGGGAAGAGAAAAATTTATATCAAAAAAGTTTAAAGCGAACTGAGGATCGCCCTGCTTTTATTTTGCATGATGGACCTCCTTATGCAAATGGTGATTTGCATATTGGTCATGCGCTTAACAAAATATTAAAAGATTTTATTACCCGTTATAAATCAATGACGGGGTATAATGTCCCTTATGTACCTGGTTGGGATACACACGGATTACCAATCGAAACAGCTTTAACTAAGAAGAAAAAAATCAATCGTAAAGAAATGAGCGTTGCAGAATTTCGTAAATTATGTGAAGAATATGCACTGGAACAGGTTGACAATCAACGTGATCAGTTTAAAAAGCTAGGGATTCGCGGTGATTGGGATAACCCATATATTACGTTAACAAAAGATTACGAAGCGGCGCAAATAAAAGTTTTTGGAGAAATGGCGAAAAAGGGATATATCTATAAAGGCTTAAAACCTGTATACTGGTCTCCTTCTTCAGAATCAGCCCTTGCGGAAGCAGAAATTGAATATTATGATAAACGATCGCCATCTATTTATGTTGCTTTTGAAGTAACAGATGGTAGGGGATTGCTGGAAGCTGGCGATAAAATTGTTATTTGGACAACAACTCCTTGGACCATACCTGCTAACTTAGGTATTTGTATACATCCGGAATTAGAGTATGTAGTAGTAGCTGTTGATGGTGAAAGGTACGTCGTTGGGCAAGCATTATTAGAAATGGTAGCGGAAGAATTAGAATGGAAAGATTATCAAATTGTTAAAACGTTCACGGGGGAAAAGGCAGATCGCATCGTTGCAAGACATCCATTCTATGATCGTGATTCACTTGTGATGCTAGGTAATCATGTTACAACAGATGCCGGAACTGGTTGTGTTCATACAGCTCCTGGTCATGGGGAAGATGATTTCTATGTATCAAAACAATATGGAATTGAAGTTTTATGTCCGGTTGATGAAAAAGGTGTATTTACCGAGGAAGCGCCAGGATTTACAGGATTATTCTATGATAAAGCAAATAAAGTAATAACTGAAAAACTGGAAGAAGTCGGCGCCTTATTAAAACTACAATTTATTACTCATTCCTATCCACATGATTGGCGGACGAAAAAGCCGACTATTTTTAGGGCGACTGCTCAATGGTTTGCTTCTATTAAAGATTTCCGGCAAACGATTTTAGATGAAATTAAAAAGGTAAATTGGTATCCGCAATGGGGAGAAACTCGTTTATACAATATGGTTCGTGATCGTGAAGATTGGTGTATATCACGTCAACGTACATGGGGCGTACCAATTCCAGTAATTTATGCCGAAGATCAAACACCAATTATTACAGATGAGACGATTACCCATATTTCAAATCTTTTCAGGGAGCATGGATCTAATATTTGGTTTGAATGGGATGCAAAAGATTTATTGCCGGAAGGTTTTACATCGGAGCACAGTCCAAATGGTGTTTTCACAAAAGAGACAGATATAATGGACGTTTGGTTTGATTCAGGATCATCACATGAGGCTGTTTTAATGGGTAGAGAAGATCATTATCGCCCTGCAGATATTTACTTGGAGGGAAGTGATCAATATCGCGGCTGGTTTAATTCTTCGTTGTCTACCTCTGTTGCAGTAACTGGAAAAGCACCTTATAAAACAGTGATCAGTCACGGTTTTGCGTTGGATGGCGAAGGGCGAAAAATGAGTAAGTCATTAGGAAATGTCATTCAGCCTGCAAAAGTTCAAAAGCAACTTGGTGCAGATATTTTACGGCTTTGGGTTTCATCGGTTGACTATCAAGCAGATGTACGTATTTCTGATGATATTTTAAAACAAATTTCTGAAGCATATCGTAAAATTCGTAATACGATTCGGTTTATGCTAGCTAATCTTGGAGATTTTAATCCATCTACCGATCGCATTCCATATGCGGAGTTAGAAGAAGTAGATAAATATATGCTGCATCGCTTTAAGAAGTTAGTAACAGATGTAAGACACAGCTATGAGAATTATGAGTTCTCTCCTGTTTTTCATCAAATTCATAATTTCTGTGCGGTAGATTTAAGTTCATTTTATTTGGATTTTGCAAAGGATATCCTTTATATAGAGGCTGCTGCTAATAAGCGCAGACGCAGTATTCAAACGGGTTATTATGAAATTTTGACCGCACTTGTTAAATTACTGACTCCGATTATTCCACATACAGCGGATGAAGTATGGGAATACATTCCTGAGACGGAGGAAGAAAGTGTTCAATTAACAGATATACCAAACCCTGAGGAAATGCCGGATTTTCAAGAAATTGCAGAGAAATGGGATCACTTTATGCTTGTGCGTGACGACGTATTAAAAGCGTTAGAAGAAGCGAGAAATGAAAAGATAATTGGAAAATCGCTTGAAGCAAAGCTTATCATTATGCCAAAAGACGGACAAACGAAACAGGTATTGGAATCAATTGATGAGCTTCATCAATATTTAATTGTTTCTGAAGTAGATTTGGTTCAAAAACTGGATGACGGGAAAGAATATACGTATGTTGACGTTCGTGTTGCCAAACATCCTGGTGAAAAATGTGAACGTTGCTGGGTAGCTTCTCATACAGTTGGCGAAGTGAGTGAACATCCAACACTTTGCTCTCGTTGTGCGACGATCGTCAAGGAAAATAATCTCGTTTAATGATGAAAAGGTTAAATTCCAGAACAGGGAATTTAACCTTTTTGAGTGTCTGGGAACCTATATTTGTTTTTAACATGGTGGGTAACTTTTTTGAAAAAGGCTTCGTCATCTAGCGTAAGCGCTCGAGCGACTAGCAAACTTCGATCTCCTTCCTACGATAAGTCAACATCTGCTCAAATCTGAAGGCCGACCAAAAACGGGCTTGCCGCTCAGGCTGTCGCCATACCTCTGTTTTAGAGGTATGTTTTCTTTTCCCGGATGTAAGGATCCGTATTTTTCTCAATTCAAAAATGTGTTATTAATGTTGCAAACAAGATGAGAAAAACGGCTCCTAAATCCCCGATTCGTTCATCTAACATTTCTTGAGAAAAACATTCCAAGAAGTGAAGTTTCACTTTATCCCGGATGTAAGGATCCGTATTTTTCTCAATTCAAAAATGTGTTATTAATGTTGCAAACAAGATGAGAAAAACGGCTCCTAAATCCCCGATTCGTTCATCTAACATTTCTTGGGAAAAACATTCCAAGAAATGAAGTTTCACTTTATCCCGAATGTCAGGCGCCGTACTTCTCGCCTTTGAAAAATTTGCTTATATTTTGCGAAGTTTTTGAGAGAAACGGTTTTAATTTACCGATTCGTTCGGTGGACAGGACAAGAAAGACTTTGGCAGCAATACACCGCACGCAGAAAAAGTGTCCGTCTTTTTCAAGGAGAAAAGAATGCCTTTTTACTCTATCTCGAAGCTCACTAGTTTGTACATCGCTAACCAACGCTTCTTGCTTTTGTTTTCACTGGTTTGTTTTTAATTACGTGCTTTTTCTTAATTATTATCCATGCATAAAGAATAAAATATGAATACTTCCCGAGTTGGATCTTAGTTTATGTGAAAATTAATTGCTATTTTTACTCGTAACGGTTACCATAAAAAAGACAGATCACAAAAGTTCGGAGGAAAAGTAATGTATTGGTATTATGTCATCGCACTACTTATTATCGTAGTAGACCAAGCCACAAAATGGGTGATTGTGAAAACAATGGAGCTCGGGGAACAACGTACCGTCATTGATGGATTTTTTTACATAACGTCCCACCGAAATACAGGAGCAGCATGGGGCATATTGCAAGGGCAAATGATGTTTTTTTATATTGTCACCGTGATCGTTATTATTGGCGTTGTTTACTATATGCAAACCTATGCAAAGGAAAGTAAGCTTTTAGCACTAGCTTTAAGCTTGGTATTAGGAGGAGCTATTGGTAACTTTATTGACCGGCTGTTTCGGAAAGAAGTTGTAGATTTTTTTGACTTCATTATTATTGGCTATGATTTTCCAATTTTTAATATAGCTGATTCCGGTTTAGTTGTCGGAGTGTTTCTTCTTATTATTGCCATGTTTATCGATGAACGAAAGAAGGGAAAAGTACAATCATGACAGTAAATGAACATATCGTATCAGAAGAACAACATCAAATCCGAATCGATAAACTGTTAGCTGATTTGAATAAAGAAGCATCCCGTTCAAAAGTACAAGCGTGGATAGCGGACAAACTTGTTACCGTGAATGATGACCTAGTGAAAGCAAATTATAAATGTCAACAAGGGGATGTGATCCAATGGAAGATCCCCAAAGTTGAGCCATTAGAATTAATTCCCCAAGCAATTGATTTGGATATCGTCTACGAAGACAATGATATCCTAGTTGTTAATAAACCAAAGGGAATGGTCGTTCATCCATCTGTTGGTCATCAGCAAGGTACATTAGTAAATGCACTGCTTTTTCATTGTCAAAAATTATCGCAAATCAATGGAAAAGAGCGACCGGGAATCGTGCACCGAATTGATAAAGACACGAGTGGTTTATTAGTTGTTGCCAAACATGATGAAGCACATATTCATTTGGCTGACCAATTGTCTAATAAAACAATGAAACGAACCTACCAAGCAATTGTACATGGGCAAATCTCTCATGAAAATGGGATGATTGATGCACCAATTGGCAGAGATCCAAAAGAGAGACAAAAAATGGCTGTGGTACAAAATGGAAAACGAGCAGTTACTCATTTTCGTGTGATCGAAAGCTATCCAGATTTCACGCATATTGAATGCCAGCTGGAAACAGGAAGAACTCACCAAATTCGTGTTCATATGAAATATATCGGCTATCCGATTGTAGGAGATCCTAAGTATGGACCGAGAAAAACATTGAACGTAAACGGGCAAGTATTGCATGCTAAAGAACTAAGCTTTTATCATCCGACTACACAGGAAAAGTTACATTTTGTCGTAGATTTACCAAAATATTTTCAAGAAATTATTGCTTACATTCGTAAAATGTATTGACAAACGATCAAGGATTTGTCATAATAAAAAAGATAAATACAATATGTTCCTTTAATATTAGTCCAGCGAGGCTAAAAAGGTTGCGGAATGATATGGTAAAATCTAATCCTTTTTTCCTCATGGAAAAAAGGATTTTTTGCACTATAGGAAAGTATAAAATTTTAGGGTTTATGGTATAAGAAAAACTACGGCTTCCGCTAATGAGTTGGCGATAAGCCAAGTTTTTCTAACATATCTAGGGAAGCTATATCCGTTTTTAGATTGGAATAGAAGCAATATTTATCGCTATTTGATTTATAAAAGTTGACTTAATTAGAAGGATAGGACGGTGGGACATATGAAGAAAAAAGCAGATCTCTTAGATAGAGCAGCAATTAATCGCGCGTTAACAAGAATTGCTCATGAAATACTGGAGAAGAACAAAGGCGGCGACGATTTAGTTCTTGTTGGCATAAAAACACGGGGTGTACCGATAACAAAGCGACTACAAGAGAAAATAAACAAAATTGAAAATATTGATGTTCCCGTAGGTGAGTTAGATATTACCTTATATCGTGATGATTTAGACAAAGTGACAGAAAATGAAGAGCCGGATCTAAAGGCGGCAAATATTCCAACAGATATAAATGGAAAAAAAGTAGTATTGCTAGATGATGTTCTATATACAGGACGAACGGTTCGTGCTGCGATGGATGCAGTTATGGATCTTGGCAGACCTGCACAGATTCAATTGGCAGTGCTTGTAGATAGAGGACATCGCGAATTGCCAATTCGTGCAGATTACGTAGGAAAAAATATTCCAACATCTGAAAAAGAAATTATTATGGTAAAACTAAAAGAAGTTGATAATACCGAAGATACGGTAAGCATTTATGAAAAATAGACGGTTGAAATAAAATATGAATAAACCTTTAATCAGGTACGAGAGATCTGAAAGGTTGAAAAGATATGCGTGTGCTTAGCCCACGTTTACCTCTTTGCGACCTTTTGCAAAGAGGTTTTTTACTTGTCAGAGATCATATCTGCTTTATCTGGTGGCTATCCTTTTTGAAAAGTAGCGAATCGTTTAAGGTAAAGGGTGGTGCTAGCTAAGTTGTTTTTCATCCCGATCTAAGCGGCTGTAAACGCTGCTACAAGAGGGATAAAGGAAAATCAACATGGAATGAAGTTTCACTTGATAGAAAAGGTATAAGGAGGGCAAGCTATGCGACACTTTATTTCTCTTAACGAATGGAATGAAGAAGAAATTATTCATTTATTACAGACGGCAGAGCATTATCGTAAGGAGCAGCTGACTTTAAAAAAACAGCTCTTTGCAGCTAATTTATTCTTTGAACCAAGCACACGCACAAAAATGAGCTTTTCTGTAGCTGAACGCAGACTGGGGATGGATGTATTGGATTTTAATGTCGAACATTCCAGTACACAAAAAGGAGAGTCATTGTACGACACAGCCAAAACATTTGAAGCAATTGGAGCTAACTTATTAGTAATTCGCCATCGTGACGACAACTGGATAGAAGAAATAGGAAATCATTTTTCGCTTCCAATTATTAATGCGGGTGCTGGCAAAAAAGAACACCCAACACAATGTTTACTTGACATATTAACGATCTATCAAGAGTATCAACAATTTAAAGGTCTTAATATTGTGATTGCCGGAGATATTTCGCATAGTCGTGTAGCTAAATCAAACGCATATACATTACAAAAACTAGGGGCTAATGTTTATCTAACTGCAGCGAATGACTGGCAGGATAAATCACTTGATTTTCCATACATTTCCATAGATCAAGCAGTACAAATTAGTGATGTTCTCATGCTTCTCCGTATTCAGCATGAAAGACATGAAACAGCATATATACAGGAATCGTATTTACAGCAATTCGGATTAACAAAAAGACGAGAAAAAGCAATGAAGCCTCATGCAATCGTACTACATCCAGCACCAGTTAATCGCAATGTGGAAATTGATTCGGATTTAGTAGAATGTGAACGTTCAAGAATTTTTAAACAGATGAATAATGGGGTTTATGTTCGTATGGCAATTATTGTGAAATTATTACAAGAGTGGGGGATTATTGATGAAGCGATTGTTGAAAAACGTCAACAGCCTATTAACTACAGGGGAGTTAGTTGTTCGTGACATTCTTATAGAAGATGGAAAGTTTAAAAGAATGGATGGAGAAATTAATGAAGCGGCTGATGAAATAATTCATGGAAGTGGGAAGTTAGCAGTACCCGGATTTATCGATGTTCATGTCCATTTACGAGAACCTGGTGGTGAACATAAGGAAACGATTAAAACCGGTACAAAAGCAGCAGCACGAGGAGGATATACTACTGTTTGTACAATGCCAAATACAAATCCAGTACCTGATAATGTCGCTAAAATTCAAGCATTACAGGAAAAGATTAAGCAGGATGCGGATATCCGCGTTTTACCATATGCTTCGATTACGAAGCAGTTATGTGGTGATCAATTAACAGATATAAGTGCATTATCGAATCAAGGTGTATTCGCATTCACAGATGATGGTGTTGGTATTCAATCAGCACATATGATGTTTGAAGCTATGAAACTGGCTAAAGTAAATAATAAAGCGATTGTTGCTCATTGTGAAGATAATTCCCTTGTCTATGGGGGAGTGATTCACGATGGAGAAGTTAGTAAGCGGCTGAAGCTACCAGGCATTCCTTCGGTGAGTGAATCGGTGCAAATTGCTAGAGATGTTTTACTAGCTGAGGCAACGGGATGTCACTATCATGTCTGTCATGTTAGTACCAAAGAATCTGTTCGGGTAATCCGCAATGCGAAAAAAGCCGGAATTCATGTTACTGCAGAGGTCACCCCACATCACTTATTGTTAAATGAGGAAGCTATTGCGACAGACGACACAAACTATAAAATGAACCCGCCATTACGAGCAAAAGAAGATCAAGCGGCTTTGTTAGATGGATTATTAGATGGGACGATCGATTTTATTGCAACCGATCATGCGCCACATGCGGTAGAAGAAAAACAGCAAGGTATGTTACAATCCCCTTTTGGAATTGTTGGTTTAGAGCATGCCTTTTCCCTACTTTATACGAAGCTTGTCTTAACTAAAAAAGTAAGTCTACGGCAATTAATTAATTGGTTAACTATAAAGCCAGCAAGTGTTTTTAATTTACCTTATGGTCGTCTAAAAGAAGGCTGTAGTGCAGATCTAACCGTCATTGATTTAGAAAAAACGAAAAAAATCGATAAACACGACCTATACTCAAAAGGGAAAAATACGCCGTTTGATGGATGGAAGGTACAAGGAATTCCGGTATTAACGATCGCAGCAGGCAAGATAGCATATAGGGAGGAGCTAAGATGAACAACCGTCAATTGGTTTTAGAAGATGGTACCGTATTTATTGGTGAAGGTTTTGGAAGTGAACGAAAAACAACTGGAGAAATTGTGTTTAACACAGGAATGACAGGCTATCAGGAAATTATTACAGATCCTTCTTATTGCGGACAAATTGTCATGATGACATATCCGCTTTGTGGAAATTATGGGATAAATCGGGATGATAAGGAAACAGTAACCCCATTTATTCATGGATTTGTCGCCAAGGAAGTCACCGATTATCCGTCTAACTTTCGTAGTGAAGAAACATTACATAGTTATTTAAAAGCAAATGATATCCCTGGAATTTCTGGAATTGACACGAGAAAATTAACGAAAATTATCCGTAACTATGGAACAATGAAAGCGAAAATTACAGATCTATCCGAAGATACGGAAAAAATAGTTAAACAGTTACAAGTGACAGAATTTCCCATTGATCAAGTAAAGAAAACTTCTACACTGAAGCCATATGTTGTTCCAGGGAGAGGAAAACGAGTCGTCGTTGTTGACTGTGGTATGAAGCACGGTATCTTGCGGGAGTTAACTAAACGAAATTGCCATATTACCGTCGTACCATATAATTATAATGCAAATCAGATTTTACGTTTAAAGGCAGATGGGTTATTGTTAACGAATGGACCGGGAAATCCGAAACATGTTCCCGAAACGATTGAAATGGTCAAGCAAGTTCTTGGTAAAATCCCCATTTTTGGAATTTGCCTTGGTCATCAACTTTTAGGATTAGCTTGCGGTGCCGATACAGAAAAGCTAAAGTTTGGTCATCGTGGATCGAATCATCCAGTAAAAGACATAAAAACGGATAAAACGTATATCACGTCACAAAACCATAGTTATGCGATTACAAAACAATCGTTAACAACAACTGAGCTGGAGCTTACGCATATTGCACTGAATGATGGAACGGTGGAAGGAATGAGACATACGGTTTATCCAGCTTTTTCTGTGCAGTATCATCCGGAAAGTTCGCCCGGACCTGAAGATACCAGCTATTTGTTTGATACATTTTTAGAACTTATCCAGGCTATAAATAAAGGGGGAGAAGTTTATGCCTAAAAACGAAGCAATTTCTAAAATCCTTGTCATTGGTTCAGGTCCGATTGTTATTGGTCAAGCTGCAGAGTTTGACTACTCCGGAACCCAAGCTTGTCAAGCATTGAAAGAAGAAGATTATACTGTATTATTGGCAAATTCGAATCCCGCAACGATCATGACTGATCATACCGTAGCTGATAAAGTATATATGGAACCATTGACAGTGGAATTTTTAACAAAAATTATCCGTATCGACAAGCCAGATGCGATTTTACCTACACTTGGCGGACAAACCGGACTTAATTTAGCCGTTGCGTTAGACGAGACCGGGATACTTGAGGAATACAATGTTACATTGTTAGGAACGACATTGGAAGCTATTCAACAAGCAGAAGATCGTGAAAAGTTCAGGGACTTGATGAATGAATTAAACGAACCTGTTCCTGCAAGTCAAATTGTTCATACGGTGGAAGAAGCTTGTTCATTTGCTGATGAAATCGGCTATCCAGTCATTGTTCGACCAGCTTACACCCTTGGTGGAACAGGAGGTGGGATGTGTAATACGGAAGAAGAGTTAATCGCGACTGCTCGGAATGGTTTAATACTTTCTCCCGTCCATCAATGTTTAATCGAAAAAAATATTGCTGGTTTTAAAGAGATTGAATATGAAGTAATGCGAGACAAAAACGATCAGGCGCTTGTCGTTTGTAATATGGAAAATATCGATCCAGTTGGAATACATACTGGTGATTCTATCGTAGTTGCTCCTTCCCAAACATTAAGTGATCGGGAGTATCAGTTGTTACGCAATGCATCGTTGAAAATTATCCGGGCATTAAAAATTGAAGGTGGATGCAATGTTCAGTTAGCTCTTGATCCCGATAGCTTTCAGTATTATATCATTGAGGTAAATCCTCGTGTAAGCAGATCATCAGCTCTTGCCTCAAAGGCAACTGGCTATCCCATAGCTAAAATGGCTGCCAAAATTGCAGTAGGCTTAACGCTTGATGAAATAATGAATCCAATTACAGGAAAGTCATATGCATGTTTTGAGCCGGCACTTGATTATGTTGTTACAAAAATACCACGTTTTCCATTTGATAAGTTTATTTCAGGTGACCGTCACCTTGGTACACAAATGAAGGCAACTGGTGAAGTGATGGCAATCGGCCGTAATTTTGAAGAATCATTACTGAAAGGGATTCGCTCACTGGATATAGGAACGGACGATTTATGGCTAGAAAATCTAGTCGATGTTGATAAAAGGATACTTAAACAACGCATGAAAAAAGCAGATGATGAACGAATCTTTGTCGTTGCTGAAGGGTTACGTCGTGGGATAACCATAGAAGAAATTTTCCAACTAACCAAAATAGATCGATTTTTCTTATATAAAATAAATAAACGGATTGAATTCGAGACATTGCTGGAAAAAAACGTAGATTCACTTGCTTTACTGAAAGAAGCAAAATTGCGAGGGTTTTCGGATAAACATATTGCAAGATTATGGAAAAAAAACGAAGATGCAATTTATTACCTAAGGCAAGAGCACCAGATCGTACCTGTCTATAAAATGGTAGATACATGTGCAGCAGAATTTGCTTCTGAAACGCCATATTTTTATAGCACATATGAAGAAGAAAATGAATCGGTACGGTCAGAACGAAGGAAAGTGCTCATTTTAGGATCAGGTCCCATTCGCATCGGTCAAGGAATCGAATTTGATTATGCAACGGTTCATTCTGTGCTCGCAATTAAGGAAATGGGTTATGAAGCAATGATTATAAATAATAATCCTGAAACGGTTTCTACTGATTTTAGCATTTCAGATAAGTTGTATTTTGAGCCACTCACATTAGAAGATGTCATGCATGTCATTCATTTGGAACAGCCAGAAGGGGTCATCGTTCAATTTGGGGGACAAACGGCAATTAATCTGGCTGCAGGTTTAGAGCGTCGTGGGGTAACCATACTTGGTACTAGCCTAGAAGCGATTGATCAGGCAGAGAACCGAGACAAATTTGAACTGCTGGTTGATGATTTACAGCTGCTACGGCCACAAGGAAAAACGGTAATGCAGATGGATAATGCTAAAGAAGTTGCTGAAGCAATCGGGTATCCGGTGCTAGTACGTCCATCCTATGTTATTGGTGGATCTAGAATGGAAATAGTTTACAATGAAATGGAACTAATGGCATATCTCGCAAAAACGGAACATGTAAACGATACACATCCGATTCTTATTGATAAATATATTACGGGTATGGAAGTAGAGATCGATGCAATAAGTGATGGAGAAACCGTCGTTATTCCTGGAATCATGGAGCATATTGAGCGAGCCGGAGTTCATTCGGGAGATTCGATTGCTGTCTACCCGCCACAACGAATAAGCAAACAGGTGAAAGAACAATGCCTACAAGCAGCAATCCGTCTTTCTCAAGGATTAAAAGTTAAAGGACTGATCAATATTCAATTTATTGTCAGTGAGGAACAAGTCTACGTCTTAGAGGTTAATCCTCGGGCAAGCCGGACAATACCTTTTTTAAGTAAAATTACCGGAGTAACCATGGCAAATTTAGCGACAAAATGTATTTTAGGTGAGAAGCTCGCACCAATGGGGTATCAAACAGGCATTTTACCAGAAGAAGATCAAGTATCGGTTAAAGTACCGGTGTTTTCTTTTGAAAAACTCCGCCGTGTAGACACCATTTTAGGCCCTGAAATGAAATCAACCGGTGAAGCGATCGGTTATGACAAGACATTAGAAAAGGCGTTATACAAAGGATTAATTGCTTCAGGATTAAAACTGCCACAGCAGGGGGCAGTGCTACTAACGGTAGCTGATAAGGATAAAGGGGAAATGCTGGATATTGCCTTACGATTTCATCAATTAGGCTTTCAGCTATATGCCACGGAAGGGACTGCCGATTATATTAGTCAAGCCAATATTCCAGTTATCGAAGTGAAAAAAATTGGAGCAACAGAACCAAATGTGCTTTCTGTAATTGAAAATGGTGAAGTACAATACGTCATTAATACGTTAACATCTGGAAAAAGACCACGTTCCGATGGTTTTCGTATTCGCAGAGAGTCAGTGGAGCATGGAATTGCTTGTTTAACGAATCTTGATACTGCTAATGCCATATTGCATATGATTGATTCCATGACGTTTCAAGCGAGACCAATAAAACATAAAGAGGTTGTGATCTGATGCAAAAACAGCTTATGCAGATAACGGAAAAAAGGGAAATTGCTTTGGATACGGTAGAGATGGTGTTGGCAAATAAATATATTAGTAAGCACGCAGTTCCTGGACAGTTTTTACATTTACTTGTACCGAGTCATATGTTAAGACGCCCGATTTCGATTGCCGATGTGGACAAGGAAAACGAATCGGTAACTATTGTATTTAAAATACTGGGAGCAGGGACGAGACAGTTAGCAACCCGTCAAGTTGGGGAAGCGATAGATGCTCTAGGACCAAATGGTAATGGGTTTCCACTAGATATGAAATGTGATTCAACAGTTGTATTAGTCGGTGGGGGAATCGGCGTCCCCCCGCTCTACTATTTAGCGAGAAAATTACATGAACAAGAGGTCAACTTTTTCGCTTTATTGGGGTTTCAATCAAAAGTACACGTGTTTTATGAAGAAAAATTTCAGCAGCTTGCGCAAACAATCATTGTTACAAACGATGGATCATATGGAAAAACAGGTTTGGTAACAGATGTTTTGGACAATTTCACTAAACCTATTCATCGTTATTATACTTGCGGCCCAGTGCCTATGTTATCCGCAGTGAAACGGCGATTGGTAAACGTAGAGGGGTATATTTCTTTAGAGGAACGCATGGGATGTGGAGTAGGTGCCTGCTTTGCATGCGTTATTCCTACAGATCATCAAGGTGGTTACAAAAAGATTTGTCAAGATGGTCCGGTTTTTTCAGCGAAGGAGGTGCAGCTGCAATGAATTTAGCTGTTGAAATTCCTGGATTATCATTAAAAAATCCAATTATGCCTGCTTCTGGCTGCTTTGGCTTTGGTAGAGAATATAGTCAATTTTATGATCTCAATAAATTGGGTGCTGTAATAATGAAAGCTGCAACGTTAGAGCCGCGATATGGTAATCCAACACCCCGGGTCGCCGAAACAAAGGCGGGGATGTTAAATGCAATTGGTTTACAAAATCCGGGAGTTGCGAAAATTATTGAGACAGAAGTCCCGTTTCTTGCCAGTTATTCGGTACCGATTATTGCTAATGTCGCTGGAAGCACGCTGGAAGAATATAAAGAAGTTGCCAAAGCATTTAATGAATCAGATCAAGTAGCGGCATTGGAATTAAATATTTCTTGCCCGAATGTAAAGCAAGGCGGCATCCAATTTGGAACAGATCCTTATATGGCACAAAAAATAACGGAGATGGTAAAAGAGGTAAGTCAGTTGCCGGTATATGTCAAACTGTCACCAAATGTAACAGATATCGTAGCGATGGCAAAAGCGGTAGAGCAAGCAGGAGCGGATGGGTTATCGATGATCAATACCATTACAGGTATGCAAATCCATCTACCGACGAGATGCCCATTGCTAGCTAATTATACAGGTGGCTTATCCGGACCAGCCATTAAGCCGGTAGCCATTCGGATGATTTATGAAGTAAAACAACAGGTGACGATACCCATTATCGGAATGGGCGGCGTTATGAATGCAGAAGATGTACTTGAATTTTTATTGGCAGGAGCAAGTGCTGTAGCTGTAGGCACTGCTAATTTTCAAAATCCGTACATTTGTATGGAAATTATTGAACAATTACCGGATACGCTCAATAAGTATGGTTTCTCTTCGGTGAAAGCGGCAATTGGAGGTGCGATTTGCGAATGAATCCAGCAATTTATTTAGCTCTTGATTTTCCGGATTGGTCTAAAACAAATGCATTTTTAACCGAAAATGAATTAGCTGGTATCCCGGTAAAAGTAGGGATGGAGCTCTTTTATCGTGAGGGACCAGCGTTAATTGAAAAATTACAGAAAAATGACCACTCCATTTTTCTGGATTTAAAACTGCATGATATTCCAACTACAGTAAAGCGAGCAATGCGAAGTCTTGCTCAATTAGAAGTAGATTTGGTCAACGTTCATGCACTTGGGGGCGGAGACATGATCCAGGCAGCTAAAGAAGGCTTGTTACTTGGTAACCCTAGCGGAAGCACGAAATTGTTAGCAGTAACGATTCTTACTTCTATGGACCAAAAAACAATGAAACGTGAAGTTAAGCTAACAGGTGATTTGCCCGATAATGTCGTCCATTTTGCCAAGTTGTCCAAGCAAAATGGAGCAGATGGGGTCGTATGCTCTGTTCATGAAGCAAACCTTGTGAAAAAAGCATGTGATTCATCATTTCTAACTGTTACTCCGGGCATCCGTCTAACTAATTCACAAGATAATGACCAAAAGCGAATTGCAACTCCAACCACTGCGAAAAATCATGGTGCTGATAGGATCGTTGTTGGTCGAGCGATCACGCAAGCTACGCATCCGAGACAAGCATATGAACAAATAAAAGGAGAGTGGGAAGATGGCAAAGCATGAAGAACTCATCCGCGAATTACTAAAAATAAAAGCAGTACAAATTAAGACAGAAGGCTTCTTCACATGGACTTCAGGTATTCAATCACCTATTTATTGCGATAATCGTTTGACAATGTCTTATCCGCCGATTCGTAAAGAAATAACGCAAGCGTTTATCCATTTAATAGAAGAGTTACAATATAAACCGGATCTAATAGCAGGTTGTGCAACAGCTGGTATTCCACATGCAGCATGGTTAGCCGATTCGCTCCATCTACCAATGGTATATGTTCGTTCTAAACCGAAAGCACATGGAAAGGGAAACCAAATAGAAGGACGTATAGAGAAAGGACAAAACGTGCTCGTTATAGAAGATTTAATTTCTACCGGCGGATCATCTATTGAAACAGCTAAAGCTTTGCAGTTAGCTGGTGCTGAAGTATTAAGTGTATTAGCTATTTTTACATATGGACTGCCAAAAGCTACTGCTAATTTTCATCAAGCAGGATTCACTTACCACACAATTACCGGGTTCGATGCATTAATGGATGTACTAAAAGCAGATGAAACTATTGATGAAACGGATAAACAGAGACTGTTCGAGTGGAGAGACAGCTTGTAAAATAAATAGAAGGGGCCAAATCTTTTACTGTCCATATAGAAGATAATAAGAGAGGAGGCCCTAAATTGCTATAGCTAGCTGTTCTTTCTATACATGCTCAAGCAGTACAAACCATTCATCGATAGAGAAGCATTCAGGTTTCTTATTTTTTGTTTTAATTTGAAAATAGGTAGTTATTTCTTTATTGGCGCGTATTAACAAAGGCTATAAGTGCTCGTTTAGCGGTGTACAAACTGGAGACTCTTCTGACGAGATAAAGGAAACATACCTCTAAAACAAGGTTATGCCGACGCCTAAAGCGGCAAGCTAGCTTTTAGTCCTTAGATTTGAGCCGATAGTTGACTTATCGTAGGAAGAAGATCGAAGTTTGCTAGCCGCTGAGCGCTTAAGCTGGACGAAGCTCTTCTTTTAAAAAAGTAATCCACAATGAAAAAAATTATATTTTCTTATGTAGTAAAAAAGAGGCAACCTGTTGCTTTTCTTCGATCGTATCCAAAGTTCGGTTACTCCATTCTTTTACATATAATGTTTTTTTCTGAAATTTATCTTTTAAAATCGATAAGCCATTTCTCTGAAACAGTGATTTCCATTCTGACATAGTTAGATAGTTAACATGGCTTTCATCACGCATCTTTTCTAATTGATGTAAAAAATGACGGTGGATTTGACTTGTTGGAGCAATATTGTCAATTAATAGAAACTTCCCCTTTGGTTTAAGCACACGCTTAACCTCTTGAATAAAATGAACCTTCATTCAGTAGGAGTTTTCTTCCATCTCCTACTGAATGTTAGTTGAACGAATCGGGCATTTAGGTGCCGTTTTCTCCCACTTAGACCTTTTGTATCAACTCAAGGCTCTTGAAGTGGGAGTCTTACGGCACCTTACATGCGGGATAAATAACTCGGGGTGGGGAAAATGATGTGCAGCAATTCGGCATGTGATTAGCTCGAAGCTGTGGTCTAAAAAGGGCAATTGCTCAGCGTCTGCTATTAGATATTCAAAATTTTTGAAAGATTGTAAGTGCTTTTTTGTGTTTTCTAGCATTTCTTTTGTTAGGTCTGTTGCATATACCTTAGCGACAGATGAAGAAAGATGTTTAGCAACATGTCCCCCTCCAGTTGCTATATTTAATAACCTCATCGTTGTTGTTGGTTGCAGCCAAGCTTCGATTAATTTTAGATCGCTCTTCTTCCTGTGCGTACTGCTTGAGATATAAGCCTGCTTATTTTTAGCAAATGCCAGTCTCACTTTTTCTTTTTCATCCATTGGTTTATCCCTCCTAACTTTTTCTCTTCATTTAAGCATATCATCGTAATGCAATAAGTAAAATACTGTTATATAATAGAAAGTGATAATAATTTCTTATTAGATAAATTATATATATGTTTGAGATGATAAAGTGACACTTCCATCAGTGGAGGTTCGTTCATCGCCATACAAAGGGTCTCAAGCTAAAAGCGCGACATCCTCGAAAAAGGAAACCGCTTTTTCTTCGTGTGGTACTGCTTCAAGGAAACTTTCCTTATCCTTGAAAAAGAAGGACGCTTTTTCTTCGTGCGATGTCTATCAAGCAGTCACTCTAGTCCTGTTGGCCCGAACCAATCGGACATTTGACTTGCTGTTAGACTTCTTGATTCCACTTACTCTTCCAGGTGGAGGACATACTGCCGGTTAGATGTAGGATAAATATACTGAATCATAGAGGAAATGAGGTTGGGGAGAAATGAAGATAGACGACTATAAATTATTGCTGAAATTGCAAGAAATTGGAACGATTAGAGGTACAGCTAAAACGGTATTAATATCACAACCTGCTGTTACACAACGGCTCAAATATATGGAAGAATACTTTGGTCATGATGTATTCATACGTACTCCAAAAAAACTGATTCCAACACCAGAGGGTGAAATTATTTTAGACCATGCTCAAAAAGTAATAGAAAGAGAGCAATCATTAAAAAATAAATTAATTCTTTCGCATAACGAGGTTCAGGGAACGTTATCTATTGCGTGCTCTTCATTAATTTCCCAGCGGTTTCTTCCTGCCTTACTGGGAAAGTTTACAGCCAAGTATCCAAAGGTGGCGATAGATTTAGTAACAGGTATAAGTGAGGATATTAAACGGAATCATAAAGACTATCATGTGTGCATTATTCGTGGTAAAAAGTTGAAGGAAAGTACGTGTATTCGTTTGTTTGATGATCCTCTATATATTTTTGATACAGAGGAATTCCCGAAAAATAAATTAAAGGAACGACCATTAATTGCTTTCAAGTCCGATGACAGCATGCATGAGTTAGTAGATAATTGGCTATATGTCCATCAGAATGAGATTAAGCCGGTTAAAACGATTACGGTTGATCAAATAGAAACCTGTAAGCAACTAATGAAGCAAGGACTTGGCATGGCAGTACTGCCTGAAAGTGTATCTGATTCGATGAAGGAGGAGTATCCGAATATTCCTTTACGATTAAATGGAAAAGCAGTATCTAGGCATACGTGGGTTTGTTTTCAAGAGGGAGTACGCGCATTGCCTCAGGTCAACCATTTTATTGATGAACTCGTATCATTTTTAACTTTTTAGGGCTTGGTGTTTAAACTAAATCAGTAAAAGGGTATATATTAGTAGCTTGTAAAAAGGAGTGATAAGCATGGAAAATGTTATTTTTACATCGACAGCAACTGCCAAAAATGGTCGAGATGGACATGTGCAATCAGATGATGGCTTAATTAACTTAGCACTTGTTAATCCGGCAAATAATAAACAAGCTAGAGGATCAAATCCAGAGCAATTATTTGCAGCAGCTTATTCAGCTTGCTATGATGGTGCACTTCATTTAGTTGCCTCTAAAGAAAAAAAGAAAATTGATTCCGAAACAACAGCTGCAGTTAGTCTGCTTAAGGACTCTGACGATAATGAGTTTAAAATTGCGGTAGAACTTACGATTAAAATAAAGGGTGTTGAACAGAGCGAAGCAGAGGAACTAGCGAAAAAGGCACATCAAGTTTGCCCTTATTCAAAAGCAACAAGAGGAAATATCGATGTTCAATTAAAGCCCCGAGCAATCTAATTTGTTGTATTGCGTGTTCAAATAGATTGAATGAACTTCAATGTTAACATTTTATACGTTCTAACGTGCGATGAAATTCAATGTGTGATTTTTACCGGACATTTTGAAACAACCTCTTAAACGCTCAAGGAAGATTTTATTTTGAATCTTCCTTGAGCGTTTTTAATTGCTTAACAAGTTGCTTATTTGGAGTAACAAAGAGTGTTTTTTGACTATCATAAGTTACAAATCCAGGTTTAGCACCGTTTGGCTTTTTTACATGTCGTATTTTTGTATAGTCAACAGGTACGGAGGAAGATTGTCGAGATTTACTAAAATATGCAGCTAACTGTGCTGCTTCCTGCAATGTTTCTTCACTTGGCTCCTTCGAGCGAATAACGACATGTGAACCGGGAATATCTTTTGTATGCAACCAAATATCATCACGAGCAGCGAGTTTCATCGTTAAATACTCATTCTGTTTATTGTTTTTACCAACTAATATAGTAGTTCCGTCAGATGCTATATATTTCTCGGGCACTGGCTTTTTAGCCATGTGCTTATTTTTCCTTGCGATTGTACGCATTTTTAAATAGCCTTCTTCACGAAGTTCCTCGCGAATTTCCTGAACATCATTACTGCTAGCTATATCTATTTGCTGAAGTAGTTGTTCTAAGTAATCAATTTCCCGTTTTGTCTTTTCGATTTCTGCTGTTACTTTATGCTCTGATGTTTTTAATTTTTGGTATGTCTTAAAGTAATGTTGGGCATTTTCACTTGGTGTTTTCGTTGGATCTAAATCAATAGTTATCTTCTTTTGTTCCGGATCGTAGTAGTCAGTTACCGTTACTTTTTGGTCACCAGCTGATACAAGATGTAAATGTGCTGTTAATAATTCACCTAGTCGTTGGTATTTTTCTTTATTTTTAGCTTTTTTAATCGTTTGCTCGTGTTTTTTTAACTTTCGACGATTTTTATCTCGTTCATTTTTCAAAAAGCGATACAAATCTTTTGCTTGTTGTTTGACACGATCCCGTTCTGCTTTTCCTGTATAAAATTGATCCAGCATGGTATTAGTTGTAGAGAAAGTCATGTTTTCACCAGTAATATGAGTTAAAGGAATGACATGAAAATCTTCTTTTCGATGCTGGTAAATCGCAGGTGTAAATTCATTTTCAAGTAAATGCATCTGAATATCGGAGAAAACTTGTTTATATTTACTCCGATCACCTAAATGAGTACGATGAACTATCTCTTTTGCAATAATCGGTGAAAAACCTGTTAAATAATTAACGATTTGGGAGTCGAGCTTGCCTGCATTAAAATCAAGTTTATTAACGAATTGCTCTGCATTTATTGTCAAGGGATCCAATTTCTCCTGTTTGGGAGGAAGTAAGTAGGCTTGACCAGGAAGAATAGTTCGATGTCGATTTTGCCAACTTGATACATGTTTTAAACTATCGATAATATGCCCCTGGTCTATATCTACAAGCAATAGATTACTATGTTTTCCCATCAATTCAATAATCAATTTCTTCGTGGACAGATCACCAATTTCATTTCTTCCTTGAATAGTAAATTGTACAATCCGTTCCATTCCAAGTTGATCGATTTGTTCTATGAACGCCCCAGATAAATACTTTCGCAAAACCATGCAGAACATTGGTGGTTCTTTTGGATTCGCAAACTGTTCATTTGTTAGATGCATTCGAGCATAGGTTGGATGGATAGAAAGTAACAAAACGAAATTTTTACGTTTATTACGAATAGTTAAGACGATTTCTGTCTCCGTAGGTTGATAAATTTTGGTTATCTTTCCTAAAGTAAGCTCTGCTTTTAGCTCTTCTGTTACTGCACGCGTTACAATACCGTCAAATGGCATACGATCACCTCATTGGCAATTATAGCATTTTTATGGACAAGTCTGCATACATATCGTTAAGGAGAAAAAACAACAAAGAAGAAAAAACAACTTCTTCGAATAGTTATGAGTGCTAGAGTTGGAGGAATGCAGATGAACTGGTATCAATTAGATGTAAAAGATGTAGAAAAGAAACTGCATGTAACTGTGAATCGAGGTTTAACGGATAAACAAGTAGAAAAAAGACAAAAGCAATACGGAGAGAACGCCCTAGAAGCACAGAAGAAAGTACCTAAATGGTTAATTTTCCTAAAACAATTCCAAGATTTTATGGTGCTGGTTTTATTAGCAGCTACCTTAGTAGCTGGATTATTAGGTGAATACATTGATGCAATTGCGATAATGGTGATTGTACTTGTTAATGGATTCATTGGCTTTTTTCAAGAACAAAAAGCAGAAAAATCGTTAGATAAACTAAAGGAATTATCTGCGCCGATGGCTTATGTCTTGCGAAATAAAAAATGGGAAAGGATCCCATCCAAAGATGTCGTTGTAGGAGATGTTGTCAGAATAACGAGCGGAGACCGGATTCCTGCTGATATTCGAATTGTTAAATCGGATAGTTTGGAAACAGAGGAATCAGCATTAACAGGTGAATCCTTACCAGTAATGAAGCATGCTGCTGCTATCCATCGTGATCATTTAGATGCTCAAGACCAGATTAATATGGGATTTATGAGTACGCTAGTAACACGGGGATCTGGTATTGGTATTGTAGTAGGTACTGGTATGCAAACAGTAATGGGACAAATTGCTTCATTAATGGCAAACACAAAAAAAGTAATGACTCCATTAGAACGAAAGCTTGCTGAATTAGGAAAAATATTAATTGTTGTTGCTCTCTTGCTTACTGCTCTAGTCGTGGTATTGGGGGTTGTACAAGGTCAACCATTATATACAATGTTTTTAGCAGGAGTATCGCTTGCTGTTGCTGCTATTCCTGAAGGGTTGCCAGCTATTGTAACCGTCGCATTATCCCTAGGAGTTCAACGAATGATTCGCAAAAAAGCAATTGTTCGCAAGTTATCTGCTGTCGAAACATTAGGCTGCGCTTCGGTTATTTGCTCAGATAAAACTGGAACAATGACACAGAATAAAATGACTGTAAAAGAAGTCTTTATTAATGGAAAGCATTTATATGTGACAGGAGACGGGTATGAATTAGATGGCGATTATTTTTTAGATAAACAAAAAGTCGATCATCGTTATCCAAACTTAGAATCGATGTTGTTATATGGCATGCTATGCAATCATGCTTCTATTGTTGTAAAAAAGGGCAAACATGCAATAGAAGGAAATCCAACTGATGGCGCTTTGCTGATAGCAGCAAGAAAATTTGGACTGACCATAGTCGATGTAGAACCATATAAAGTAATTAAAGAATTTCCGTTTGATTCGGTCAGAAAGCGGATGAGTGTCGTCGTAGAAGATGTGAACCAACGTCGTTTTCTAATTACCAAAGGAGCACCAGAAATTTTATTACCACGATCCACCTATGTGATGGATGAACAAGGACGCCAGCTATTAAAGGCAAACCAGCAAAAAATGATCGAGCAAGCAATTAATGGTATGGCTGAAAAAGCACTTCGTACATTAGCCATTGCGATCAAACCATTAACCAAACAAGATGATTTACAATCGAGCATACTGGAGAAAGATCTAACCTTTATTGGTGTATATGGCATGATCGATCCACCTCGTAAAGAAGTGAAAGGGGCTATTAAAGAATGTAGGAGTGCAGGAATTAAAACCGTAATGATTACAGGTGATCATGCAAAAACTGCACGGGCCATTGCTAAAAACTTAGATCTAATGCCAGAAGATGGACAAGTTTTAGAAGGTTCCCAGATAAATAATATGTCACAGCAGGAACTAGAAGATGTAATTGAAAATATATATGTGTTCGCACGGGTTACTCCAGAGCATAAGTTAAGAATCGTTCACGCGTTTCAAGAACAGGGACATGTTGTTGCCATGACTGGAGATGGTGTCAATGATGCACCTGCAATAAAAGCTAGTAATATTGGTGTAAGTATGGGAATTAGTGGAACAGATGTAACGAAAGAAGCATCCTCCCTTATATTAATGGATGATAATTTTGCAACCATTAAAGCAGCGATTGAAGAAGGACGTACCATTTACGAGAATATTAGAAAATTTATTCGTTATTTACTAGCCTCTAATGTTGGAGAAATTCTCGTTATGCTCTTTGCTATGTTACTTTCCCTACCGCTGCCGCTTGTTCCAGTGCAAATTTTATGGGTAAACCTGGTAACAGATGGGCTTCCAGCAATGGCACTTGGAATGGATAAGGCTGAGGGCGAAGTAATGAAAAAACGGCCAAGGAGTTTGCAAGAAGGAGTGTTTGCTCGCGGATTAGGTTATAAAATTATCAGTCGAGGGATTGTGATTGGCATTGTTACGTTGGTTGCTTTTATGGTGACATATCAGGCCAATCCTGATCATCTCACCTATGCTCGAACGGTAGCATTTACCACATTAGTACTTGCCCAATTAATTCATGTGTTTGATTGTCGAAGTGAACAATCTATCTTTTCGCGAAATCCATTTGAAAATATGTATCTTGTATTAGCAGTCCTTTCTTCATTGTTCTTGCTGTTAATCGTTGTTTATTGGCAGCCATTGCAACCAGTCTTCCATACAGTTTCACTTAGCTTAAGAGATTGGATGTTAATCTTCGGCCTAGGTGCTTTACCAACTGTATTATTTGGTTTTACAAAAAAGTAGATCCGAAAACTACGGGAACGTATCTAACAGTATAATTAGGTACGTTCCTAAATAATGACTAGAAGTTTATACCCACTTTTCCATATAGGTAACTTTTTTGAAAAGTAGTTTTGTCATCTAGCTTAAGCGCTCGAGAGACGAGCCAAACTTCGATCTTCTACGATAAGTCAACATCGGCTTAAATCTAAAGGAAGGCCGACTAAAAGCGGGCTTGCCGCTCAGGCGTCGGCATCCCCTGTTTTAGAGGCGTGTTTTCTTTATCCCGCATGTAAGGTGCCGTAAAACTACAACTTAGAGAATACGGTGAAGTTTAAATAGGGATAACGGCACCTAAATGCCCGATTGGCTCATCTAACATTTCTTGGGAAAGTTATTCCAAGAAATGAAGTTTCCCTTTATCCCGCATGTAAGGTGCCATATTTTTCACATTTCAAAGATCTGCTTATCATTTTGCAACTTTATGAGAAAAACGGCACCTAAATGCCCGATTGGTTCATCTAACATTTCTTGGGAGAAGCATTCAAAGAAATGAAGTTTCCCTTTATCCCGTCAGAAGTTCGGCCATTTATACGCCGCTAACCCAAGCGCTTCTTGCTTTTGTTCTTTCCGTATTTACTTCATCGGTTAATCTGTTTCCTGTATGCCTTCTTTGTTTATCCAAACTATTTTATTCAACGACCTATTTATTGCATAACATTTATTTGGCACAACTTTAGGTAAGGTTATATTTACCTTTCTCCATCAGGTTAACGGTTTGCCAAGTCGCTCTTCTATTGCTGTGATCGTCTACTTGAACACGAGCTATTTTTACTTTATTTTTCACCTCTTATTTAACCTTCATAACCTAAGTGTAATATATACATTACCAAGTCCAACTCTATATTAGAAAATTATACTATCTTAAACTCTGATTTCTTTTTAAACATGTATTTTTAAAGTATCTGTACATCTAGCAGTCCGTTTCCTTTTACGTATGGAAGAGTTAATCCTGTATCATATATATTAAACGCGTATTTCTTTTCAAGTTGAAGAGAAAGAGCGTATAATATCCGTAGATGGAGTGATGATGTTTATGGCAATAAGTATGACAGGCTATGGAAATAAACAAATAGTTACTGAACAAGCAACAATAACTGTTGAAATCAAGACGGTGAATCATCGTTTCCTTGATATCCAGATGAAAATTCCGAATAGGTTATTATTTTTAGAAGAAAAACTTAAAAAGATTATTCAATCATTTTTCCAGCGAGGTAGAGTTGAGGTTTATATTCAAATAGATGGGGATACACTTTTCAGTAAACAGGTTCAAATAAATTGGAGTTTAGTCGAGCAATATATGACACAATTACAGGAATTAAAACAACGTTATCAGCTTGCTGGAGATATACCGATTACGGTCATTTCAGCATTTCCAGATGTATTCTCCATTCAAGAGGTAGAAGAATATTCGGATGAATTAATATCTACATTGTTAGCAGGACTTACAGATGTTTGCAAGCAGGTTTATGCAATGAGAAGAGTTGAAGGCCAGGCATTGCAAACCGATTTACAAGAACGAAGTGAAGCATTGCAACAACTCGTGGATGCAATTAAAAGTTTACGACCAATGGTCATGAAAGAGTATCGAGAACGAATCAAACATCGATTAGAGCTGCATTTAAACCAAGAGTTAAGTAAAGATGATTCTCGCATCTATCAAGAAATTGTTCTTCTTGCTGAAAAAGGAGACATATCGGAAGAGATAACAAGAATAAACAGTCATATTCAACAATTTAAACAGACGTTAGAATTGGATGAACCGATTGGCCGAAAACTGAATTTTATTACACAAGAATTGCTCCGTGAAGTAAATACAATTGGATCGAAATCAGTTAATAGCTTGATCAGTGAACATACGATTACATTAAAAAGTGAAATAGAAAAAATAAAAGAACAGGTGCAAAACATGGAATAATAGTTGAGTTTTCCCCCATTTTTTACGTATAATGACACTAGGTTGTATAATGGGATCAACTCTCTGTATAATCTTTCATATTGACGCATTTATTAAATAATAGTACAAGGATTAAAATAAACGAATTACATAGTACCAATTTAGCTTTAAGTATGTATTCAAATGGAGGTTAAGGGGACTTTAAGTCTGCTAAAATTTCTACATCCTTAAAAACTTGCAATGTATTCCCGCCCGAAGCTTTCCTAGTCTTGTTATAGCACTGACATTAACACGTCCAGTGTGTTGAAGTTAAAAAAGGCGAGGTTTCAAGAAGTAGAGTGTGTGTATTTAAAAACATGATCTACATGAGACAATCCTGCGAAAGAATTCCGTTTTTACTCGGCTTTTGAATCTCTTCTTAAATAATTGCACTGCAATGGTAAATATTAATCTTTTGGTCTTTATTTTTATAATACAGTCTTTAAAGTTTATAATTGGAATGCAACATGGAAACGACGAGCTTCAACGAATTGTTTGTTAAAATAAAATAGAGAAAAAAGAAGTATACGGAGGGTTTATGTTGAGTTTACGTTTAATTAATATTGGTTTTGGAAATGTTGTTTCTGCGAACAGAGTTATTTCGATTGTATCGCCAGAATCAGCGCCGATCAAACGGATTATTAGTGTAGCTAGGGACAACAATAAATTAGTAGATGCAACTTATGGAAGAAGAACCAGAGCAGTTATTATAACAGATAGTGACCATGTTATATTGTCTGCGGTACAACCTGAAACAGTAGGTCAACGTGTGCTAAGTCATGAAGAAATAACGGATGATAATTAGGAGGAAACAATTTGATCGAAGAAAAAGGTATTCTTTTTGTTCTATCCGGACCTTCTGGGGTTGGAAAAGGAACAGTTCGCAAAGCGTTGTTTAGCCAAAAAACAGATTTGAAATATTCTATTTCCATGACAACGCGTGAGAAGCGTCCAGGGGAACAAGAGGGAGTGGATTATTTTTTTAAATCCAAAGATGATTTCGAAACATTGATTGAACAAAAACAGTTATTAGAATATGCAAAATATGTTAATAATTATTATGGTACACCTCGCGATTACGTAGAAAAAACACTTGCTGCTGGTCACGATGTTTTTCTTGAAATTGAAGTCCAAGGTGCTTTACAGGTTCGTGAGAATTTTCCAGAAGGTGTATTCATTTTTCTATTCCCTCCGAGCTTAGAAGAACTGAAAAACCGGATTCTTCATCGTGGAACGGAAACTCAGGAGCTTGTGTTAAACAGACTAAAAGAGGCAAGAAAAGAGATCGAGATGATGGATGCTTATGATTATGTCGTTGTAAATGATGATGTTGATCTTGCGGTTTCTAAGATTCATGCGATTATTCAAAGTGAACATTTAAGACGTGAGCGAATTGCCAAACAATATAAACGGTTATTGGAGGATGAATTGTAATGCTGGAACCATCTATTGATTCACTGCTAAGTAAAATTAATTCAAAGTATACCCTTGTTATTTTATCGGCCAAACGAGCAAGGCAAATGAGTGAAACGAAAAAGGTGTTAATTGAACATCCTAAATCCCACCAATATGTTGGGATGGCTCTTGAAGAAATTGAAGCAGGAAAATTATTTATCCAAGAGGAAAACTAAGAAAAACCGATCATTTATCCCGCATGTAAGGTGCCGTAAGATAGAACATAGGGAAAACGAAAAGGTTAATTGTAGAAACGGCACCTAAATGCCCGATTCGTTTAGCTAACATTCAAGGAGAAAAACACTCCTTGAATGAAGTTTCACCTTATCCCGCATGTAAGGTGCCGTAAGATACAACATAGAGAAAACGAAAAGTTTAGTTGTAGAAACGGCACCTAAATGCCCGATTCATTCAAGGACTTTATGTCATATCCTTACGTTACTATTAATCAGTGGAGGAATAAAAGACCCCCCTCGCTGATTGAAGATTTACTTTAACTTCATTGACAGAGATATGGAACGAACTGCATGTTTTAGTTTGACAATAAATTCCCTCGCGATACAAGCTGCGAGGGAATTTTGTTCAAGATCAGCTTTTTACGCTTTTGAACTAACAAGTATAACCGTTTCTTATTACCATTATTTCTGCACATAATTAGCTGTTTTAACAATAGAAAGGGGAACTTAGCAATGATTACTTCTAAGAATATAGTCGTAGGTGTGTCGGGAGGAATAGCTGCTTATAAAGCTTGTACGCTTACTAGTAAGCTGACTCAAAAAGGTGCTAACGTCAAGGTGGTTATGACGGAAAACGCTACAAAATTCGTTTCACCTTTAACTTTTCAAGCTCTTTCCCGTAATCCAGTATATACGGATACGTTTGATGAAAAAGACCCTGCTAAAATCGCTCATATTGATGTCGCTGATTGGGCAGATATTGTTATTCTTGCTCCAGCAACAGCTAATTTAATTGGTAAGCTTACTAATGGCATTGCCGATGACATGTTAACAACATTACTTCTTGCTACACAAGCAGAAGTATATATTGCTCCAGCAATGAATGTCCATATGTACGCTCACCCGGCTGTTATCCAAAACATGCAAACTTTAAAAAAATGGGGCTATCACTTTATTGAGCCCGGTGATGGTTATTTAGCTTGTGGGTACGTCGGAAAAGGAAGACTAGAGGAGCCTGCCTCGATTATTGAAGCAGTCGAAGCACATCAAACAGATGAGAAGCACCTGTTTTTACAAGGCAAGCAAGTGCTTATTTCTGCTGGTCCGACTAGAGAAAAAATAGATCCAGTGCGCTTTTTTACGAACCACTCGTCAGGAAAAATGGGGTTTGCCCTGGCAGAAGCAGCCGCTGAAGTGGGAGCATCTGTCACCTTAGTAACTGGTCCTACTTCATTAGCAGCCAAACATCCAAACATCCAAACAATTCACATTACTACTGCTGATGAAATGTATCAAGAAATGCATAAACATTTAGCTTCTAGTGATATTGTTATTAAAGCAGCGGCAGTTGCAGATTACCGTCCAGCAGTTACGTATGAGCATAAGATGAAAAAGCAAGATGGCCCATTACAGATCAAAATGGAGCGAACAAAAGATATATTAAAGTCACTTGGTGAACAGAAGTCAGGACAGTTTCTTGTTGGCTTTGCCGCAGAAACAGAAAAACCATTTGAAAATGGACATAAAAAATTAAAAAGTAAGCATCTAGATGCAATTGTCATTAATAATATTGCTTCTAAGGGGGCAGGCTTTGCCAAAGATACGAACGAAGTGACGTATATAAACAAATATGGAAAAACAGAACATTTGGCATTAGCAACCAAACAAGAAATTGCCAGACAAATTGTTAAATTAATTCATCAGGATATGGAGGATCCGGAACAGTGAATATTGCAAAAGTGATTGTTGATGTTCCTGCAAGTGCTATAGACCAAACCTTTGATTATCTTGTACCAGAGAAATTTAAAGATATTGCTTCGGTTGGAATGCGTGTCATTGTTCCATTCGGTCCAAGAAAAGTGATGGGATTTGTTGTTGGAGAGAGAGAATCATCAATGATTTCAAAGCTAAAGCCACTTCATGACATACTTGATCTTCAGCCTGTATTAACAAAAGAATTATTAACGTTAGGGAAATGGTTGGCCGAGCAAACAATTAGTTTACAAATAACAACATTTCAAGCAATGCTCCCACAAGTTTTAAAGGCAACCTATAAAAAAGAACTTGTCCGTATGGCGGAGTCACCGCTTTCTGATGAACTAGAAACTTTTTTTGCTGGTCGAGATGTGGTCCCATATGAAGAATTCATGGCGTCCAGCATTCCTTATCTTCGCCTATCAGAAGCCGTGCAAGATGGCGATGTAGCAATTGAATATATCGTCAAGTCTCGGATTACCAAAAAATATCAAACGATGATTAAACCAAAAAAAGAACTACATGAACTAGAGGAAGTCCATCTGGATTTAGCTGAAAACGCAAAAAAGCAAAAGCAAATGCTGTCATTTTTTATCCAATATCCAGAACCAATTGAAAAGCAAAGATTGTTACGTCAATTAAAAACTACGGATCATACGATTCATGCACTAAAGAAAAAAGGATGCTTGGAAAGTTATCAAATCGAGGTTTACCGAGATCCTTATCAAGGTAGGGAGTTCCCTGCCACAGAAGCTTTACCATTAACGAACCAGCAAGCAGCAGCGATAAAGCCAATGAAAGAAAAAGTGAAGAACGGGGAGCATGATGTATTTTTATTACATGGTATTACCGGTAGTGGTAAAACGGAAATCTATCTCCAAGTGATTCAAGATGTGATTGCTAAAGGAAAAGAAGCGATTATGTTAGTTCCGGAAATTTCTTTAACACCACAGATGGTGAAACGCTTTAAGGGTAGATTCGGATCTAATGTTGCTGTCATGCATAGTGCTTTATCGGCAGGAGAAAAGTATGATGAATGGCGTAGAATCTACCGGAAAGAAGTGCAGGTAGTGGTTGGTGCAAGGTCAGCCATTTTTGCACCATTTGAAAACATAGGGGTGATCATTATTGATGAAGAACATGAGTCTACGTATAAGCAAGAGGATCATCCCCGTTATCACGCAAGAGATGTAGCAATTTATCGTGGAAAAGCCCACCAATGTCCGGTTATTTTAGGCAGTGCTACACCAATGCTTGAATCATATGCCAGAGCGAGAAAAGGAGTTTATCAGCTAGTAACATTAAACGAGCGGACAAATAAAAAAGAATTGCCGCCAGTTGAAATTATCGATATGCGAAAAGAGTTGCATGCAGGTAATCGTACCATGTTTTCCAGAGCTTTAAAACAGGCGATCGAAGAATGCTTGCAAAAAGGAGAACAGATGGTTTTATTATTAAATCGCAGAGGGTATTCAACATTTGTTATGTGCCGAGAGTGCGGTCATGTAAAAGAGTGCCCCCATTGTGATATTGCCTTGACATTTCACAAACGTCATCATAAATTAAAATGTCACTATTGTTCCTATGAAGAACCGATGCCTGTACAGTGTCCTGAATGTCAGAGTGATAGCATTCGATACTTTGGTACGGGTACACAGCGGGTGGAAGAGGCACTGGCCCAATTAATTCCGGAGGCAAGGATTATCCGAATGGATGTAGACACAACGCGGAGAAAAGGATCTCATGAAAAATTGTTAACTCAATTTGCCAATAAGCAAGCTGATATTTTATTAGGTACACAAATGATTGCAAAAGGTTTAGATTTTGAGAATGTCACATTAGTTGGTGTGTTGACTGCTGATTCCATGCTGCATTTACCAGATTTTCGTTCATCGGAAAAAACGTTTCAAATTCTTACTCAAGTGAGTGGCCGGGCTGGGCGGCATGAACTAGCCGGTAGAGTTATTGTTCAAGCCTATACACCAGAGCATTATAGTATTGAACTTGCAAGTCACTATGATTATACGGCTTTTTATCAAAAGGAAATGATCATGCGGAAGAATTTTCAATATCCTCCGTATTTCTTTTTAGCCTTAATAACGATTACTCATCCGAATCAAGTAAAGGTTATACAGATTACGCAGCAAATAGTAAATATGCTTGCGAAAACAGTAAAACGGGAAACCATTATTTTAGGACCGACTCCATCACCTATACCGCGGATAAAAGATAGATATCGTTATCAATGCATGATAAAATACAGGAATGAACCAGATTTACGCACATATCTGCATAAAATAGTCGATTATTTTGCGGAGCAAATACGAAAAGATGGTGTATTTATTTCCATTGATTTGCAACCATATCATTTAATGTAAAAACATAGAAAGTGGGTATTTTTGATGAAACGAATTGTATTTATGGGTACGCCAGATTTTGCTGTACCTATTTTACGCACATTATTAGATTCTCCTTATGAGGTAGTACTGGTGGTTACTCAACCTGATCGACCAAAAGGACGAAAGAAAATCATCTCACCTACACCGGTGAAAAAAGTAGCTTTAGAGCATCATATTCCTGTGTTTCAACCTGAAAAACTGAAGGATGAGTATAAAAAAGTGCTCGTTTATGAACCTGATTTAATTGTAACCGCAGCATATGGTCAGATTTTACCTAAAGAATTATTGACAGCCCCGGCTTATGGATGTATTAATGTCCATGCATCATTATTACCAGAGTTACGTGGTGGAGCGCCAATTCATTATGCGATTATACAAGGAAAGTCAGAAACTGGGGTTACCATTATGTATATGGTGGAAAGACTAGATGCTGGAGCTATGCTTACCCAGAGTAAAGTAACGATTGAAGGTAATGATCATGTTGGAAGCCTACATGATAAGTTAGCTGAAGCAGGTTCACAGTTGTTAAAGGAAACATTGCCGAAATTATTTGCTAATGAACTTATAGCTATGGAACAGGATGAAAACCAAGCAACATTTGCCCGCAATATTACGCGTGAACAAGAAAAACTCGATTGGAGTCAATCGAGTAAAGACATCTATAATCATGTCCGTGGACTTCATCCTTGGCCAGTTGCTTATACGCTATTTCATGGCAAACCACTAAAAATATGGTGGGGAGAGCCGGTAGAACGAACCTTTCCTAATGCACAGCCAGGAGAAATCGTAGATAAGCCTGGAAATGAATCCTTTATTGTTGCATGCGGGGATCAAAAAGGTTTTCGGGTTATCGAGATGCAGCTAGCTGGAAAAAAACGAATGCATGTAAAAGACTATTTGCGAGGAAATCCAGATGAAATAAAACTAGGACAAATAATGGGTGAGTAATTCAGATGGAAAATAAATCACTGCGAAATACAATATTAGATACATTAATGCGAATTGAAAATGATCAGGGTTATAGCCATTTATTAATTGATCATGCTTTGAAAGCGGGCACTCTTAAGAAACAAGATGAAGGATTATTTACCGAAATTGTGTATGGAACGATTCAGCGTAAATTAACATTGGATTATTATTTAACACCATTTATAAAAAATCAAAAGAAGCTTGATTCATGGGTTAAATCATTATTAAGAATGTCTTTGTATCAAATGATTTATTTAGATAGGATTCCTGATCATGCGGTCATTCATGAAGCTGTAGAAATTGCCAAGTTGCGTGGACATAAAGGGATCGCTTCATTTGTCAATGGGGTATTGCGTGCTGTTCAACGGGAGGGGGTACCTGCTTTATCGGCTATAGCTGATGATGCGAAACGGATTTCCATTGCTACGAGTCATCCCAGATGGCTTGTAGACCGATGGATAAACCAATATGGGAAAGAAATCACGGAAGAAATGTGTCAAGCAAATCTAGACCATAAGATATTGTCTATTCGCATCCAACCTTTGAAAATCAGTCGTGATGTTGCCATAAAGCAATTACAACAAGAAGGTTTTATTGTTCGTCCATCTTTGTTTTCCCCACAGGGTATCATTATTGAAACAGGAAACATCCTGAAAAGCAAGTTGTTTCAAGAGGGCTTTATTACGATTCAGGATCAGACGTCTATGTTAGTTGGAGAAATGTTAAAACTAAAACCGGGTTTAAAGGTGCTCGATGCTTGCAGTGCTCCTGGAGGAAAAGTTACCCATATAGCAGAGAAAATGAAAAACGAGGGTCATATTTTTGCTCACGATCTGCATGCCAAAAAAGTCAAACTGATTCAGAATAAAGCGAAACAGCTGGGTTTATTTATTATCGATTCTTCAGCTGCTGATGCTCGTAAATTACGTAACTATTATGCAGAGGAAACATTCGACCGAATCCTTGTCGATGCTCCTTGTTCTGGTTTAGGTGTAATTCGAGGAAAACCGGAAATAAAATATCATAAACAGGAAAGCGATATTGTTCGTTTGGCGGAGATTCAATTGGACATTCTTAATCAAGTAAGTCCTCTCCTAAAAAAGGATGGCTTGATGGTATACAGTACATGCACCGTTGACCAACAGGAAAACGAACAAGTTGTTCAACAATTTTCTGAACAACAGTCAATGATAGAAGTAGATCAAGCTTTTTTTACAGAATTACCGTTAGCATTGCAAGCAACTCCTGGAGTTAGTTCCTATGGGTTGCAAATTTTTCCACAAACATTTCAGACAGATGGATTTTTTCTTACTCGCTTTAAGCGAAAAAATGGCTAAAGATACTTCTTTTCTTCGGTATATTGTGTAATACTGTAATTGGTTAGAACGGAATCGAGACATAAGAGTGTTTTGAGACTTCAAGCACTTCGATAAGAAAACTAGAAGGCTATGTGCTAAAGGAGTGAACTAATTGAAAGCTCATTTTCAAACAGATCGAGGGCAAGTTAGAAGTCATAATGAAGATTCAGGAGGCATTTTTTACAATGCAGCAAATCAGCTGTTAGCTGTTATAGCTGATGGAATGGGTGGACATCAGGCTGGGGATGTAGCTAGTCAAATGGCAACTCAACTGCTTCAGGAAAAGTGGGAAAAAACAGAAGGTCTAAATTCTCCAGATGAGGCTGAAACTTGGGTAGAAAAAGCTATAGCAGATGCTAATACATCGATTTATCAATATGCACAGGAAAATGAAGAATGCTTTGGCATGGGAACTACTATTGTCATTGCTATTTTGCTCCATGATATTTTAACGATTGCCCATATTGGAGATAGTCGAGCCTATATTATTTCGGATGAAACGATAAGTCAAGTTACAGAAGATCATTCTTTAGTTAATGCACTCGTTCAATCTGGACAAATATCGAAAGATGAAGCGGCTCATCATCCACGTAAAAATGTAGTTCTAAAAGCGTTAGGAACGGAAGGAACTGTAACATGTGATGTCCACTCTTTAAATTTTAAGTTAGATGATACATTATTATTATGTACGGACGGGTTAACGGATAAAGTAAGTGATAACGAAATTTATTCCCTTGTTCAAGCAAAATCAGAACTATCTGATGTAGGACAAAATTTGATCACTTTAGCTAATGAGCGTGGTGGGGAAGACAATATTTCTCTTATTTTAATACAACGCGAAACTCCTACAAAGAAAGTAGGTGAATCATCATGATGAAAGGCCATCTAGTAAATGATCGCTATCAAATCAAAAAGATAATTGGTAGCGGTGGGATGGCGAATGTCTATTTAGCAAGAGACATTATTTTAGATAGAGACGTTGCTATTAAGTCATTACGTTTAGAATTTGCAAATGACGAGGAGTTTATTGCCCGTTTTGATCGAGAAGCACATTCTGCTACGAGCTTAAATCATCCGAATATCGTTAATATTTATGATGTTGGAGAAGAGGATCATTTACTTTACATGGTAATGGAATATGTAAAAGGAATGACCTTAAAGGAATACATACAGCAACATGGACCGCTTGGTGTGCAAGAAGCATTGGATATTATGCGGCAAATAACCTCTGCGATTGCTCATGCACATGCCAACGAAATCATTCATCGAGATATTAAGCCGCAAAACATATTAATTGATACAAATGGACAAGTAAAAGTTACCGATTTTGGAATTGCTATTGCTTTGAGCGCAACATCATTGACACAAACGAATTCAGTTCTCGGTTCAGTCCATTATTTATCGCCAGAACAAGCAAGGGGAGGAACGGCTACGAAAAAGTCGGATATTTATTCGATCGGTATTGTCTTTTATGAGCTTTTAACAGGGCGTCTCCCTTTTTCTGGTCAATCGGCCGTATCTATAGCTTTGAAACATTTGCAAAATGATACACCGTCTGTACGTAAATATAATCCTGATATTCCGCAAAGTGTGGAAAATATTGTGTTGAAGGCCACTGCAAAAAATCCATTTCATCGTTATGAAACGATTTATGATTTAGAAGATGCTTTAGAAACAGCTTTGCTTCCAAGTAAACTTAATGAGCCGGTTTTTGTTGCACCTACTGAAGAAGGAGAAGAAACAAAAGCTATCCCGATCATTACTGATGGAGTTGATCATTCGGATAATGAAGATACGATTATTCACACTGCCAATAGTGAAACAAAACCATATCAAGAAGAAAGAAAGAATGTTAAAAAACTGGACAAGCAATTAAAAAAACAACGCCCTAAAAAGCAAAAAGCAAAAAGCAAAAAGAAAAAAAGTAAAAAGAAAAAATGGCTAATCGCTTCAGCTCTGTTATTACTGATGATTGCTGGTCTGACAGCACTCTTCTTATTTACTGATTTTTTTAAAGCGAAAGATGTTGTCGTTCCTGATGTTAAAAATATGGCATATAACGATGCAGTAACTAAGCTGGAGGAAGCGAAGTTTACCGTAAAACAAAAAGAAGTTTTTTCAGATGACGTAGAAGAAGGATATGTAGTTAATACGGACCCTAGTGCTGGCAGTACATTGAAAGAAGGTGCTACAGTTACAGTACAGGTAAGTCAAGGTAAAGAGAAAGTTCCTTTTCCTGATTATGAAGGGGAAGATTTTGATCAAGTAAAACGACTGTTGGAGGAAGAGGGATATGAAGTACTTGATCCTTATGAAGAGCATTCCGATAAACCAGTTGGGGAAATCATTGATCAAATTCAACCAACGGCTGACAGTGAAGTAGTGCCAAGCGAAACGAAGGTTATTTTCCGAGTAAGCATTGGTCCTGAAACGGTTAGCTTAAACAATTTAAAAGGTATGACAGAAGCAGAAGCATCCGATTATTTGACGAGCAATGGGTTGGAAATGGAAAAAATAACCGAGTACTCTGACACCACACCGAAAGGAGAGGTCATTCGCCAAGAACCAGAGACAAATACAGAATTGGTTGTTGGTTCCACAGTAAAAGTTTATATTTCTTCCGGTCCAGAAAAACGACCACCTGTCTCGCATAAGGTCAAATATATGGTTCCTTATAATCCGACTAACAGTGAAGATGAGGATGCGAATCGTGAGGAACAAACTGTAAAAGTATATGTTGAAGATATGAATAATGATTTATCTGAAGTTTTTATGGAAGAGAAGATTACAGAGGATACAGAAGTAACCTTTACGTTAACGATTGCTCCAGGAAGTAAAGCAGAGTATATTATTAAGCGAGATGATGAAGTGATTTCCAATAAAACTGTTTCTTATGAAGAAGGTGAATAAATGGCAAATGGCAGAATTATTAAGGCATTAAGCGGTTTCTATTATGTAGAAGCTATGGGAAAGGTGTACCAATGTAAAGGTAGGGGGGTATTTCGAAAAAAAAATATTACTCCTTTAGTTGGTGATATCGTAACTTTTGATATTAGCGGAGAAAATGAAGGATATATTTTAGAAATACAACCTAGAAAAAATGAGCTTCTTCGGCCGCCGGTTGCTAATATTGATCAAGCAATCATTGTCAATTCTGCGATAAAGCCAACATTTAATACGACATTGCTTGATCGATTTCTTGTACTAGTAGAAGCGGAAGGAATTAAGCCGGTCATCTTTTTTACCAAACTGGATTTGGTAAAGCAAGAAAAAGATCAATTCCTTGCTTACAAAAAAGATTATCAACAGATAGGTTATGATGTAGAAATGCTGTCCGTAAAGAATTTGGAAGAAACATCTGTTTTAGAACGTTACTTCAAAGATAAAATTACCGTCATTGCCGGACAATCAGGGGTAGGAAAAACAACTTTATTAAATGCGATTGATCCATCATTGTCCTTAAAAACAGGAAAAATATCTACAAGCCTTGGTCGTGGAAAACATACGACCAGGCATGTAGAGTTGATCCCGTTACTTGGTGGATTGGTTGCTGATACACCGGGTTTTAGTTCATTAGAATTTCAAGATATCCCGTTATTAGAGCTCGCTGATTGTTTTCCGGAGATGAAAAAAAGAAAAAATGATTGTAAGTTCCGTGGTTGTATGCACGTAAAAGAACCAAAATGTGCGGTTAAACAAGCGGTAGAAGCCGAGGATATCCCTAAGTATCGTTATGATAATTATGTTCGTTTTTATGAAGAAATTAAACGAAGAAAGCCGAGGTATTAATATGACAAAATTAGCTCCTTCTATATTATCAGCAGACTTTGCCCGTTTAGGTGAAGAAATTCAGGAGGTGGACCGTTTAGGTGTCGATTATATTCATGTAGATGTCATGGATGGACATTTTGTACCAAATATTACGCTAGGTCCGCAAATTGTTCAGGCAATTCGTCCAATAACGGAGCTTCCTCTAGATGTACATCTGATGATCAGTAATCCAGATCAATTTATTCCAGCATTTGCAGATGCAGGAGCTGATATTATCACGGTACATCAAGAAGTGTGCCCTCATTTACATCGTACCATTCATTTAATTAAAGATCAGGGTATAAAAGCCGGTGTAGTCATTAATCCAGCCACTCCAGCAGAAATGTTACTTCCTATCTTACCTGATGTGGATATGGTGTTAATCATGACAGTTAATCCAGGTTTTGGCGGTCAATCTTTTATTGAAAGCACCATCGGAAAAATAAAACTCGTTAATAAATGGCGGCATGATTTTGGTTTTAACTTCGAAATTGAGGTTGATGGAGGGATTAAGCCAAAAACAGCAAAAATATGTACGGATGCCGGTGCGGATGTACTTGTTGCTGGAAGTGCTATTTTTGCTGAAGAAGACAGAAAACAAGCGATACAAGAGATTTTAAATGCTGTAAAGGGAACGGTTTAACGTGTCTATAGTAGCTATTGTCGCTAATGGGCCAAAATGGTATCCGGATTTTTATCATTATCAACCAATCGTTGATTACTGGATCGGAGCAGACCGAGGTGCTTTAACATTAGTTGAACATGATCTCACGATGGAATATGCAGTAGGAGATTTTGATTCTACTACGGATGAGGAAAAAAACGTTATTTTGAACAAAGCCAAACATTATCAAGCATACCCTGCTGAAAAGAATGAAACAGATCTGGAAATCGCATTAATGAAGGCGTATGAGCTAAATCCAAAAATCATTTATTTATTTGGTGTCACTGGCGGGAGAATGGACCATGCATTAATTAATGTACAGCTGCTTTATAGGATTGTAAGTAAAGGGATTCGGGGAATTATTGTTGACAAAACGAATTATATAGAATTAACGCTTCCAGGGAAGTATACGGTGAAGAATGATGCCAATTATCCAACCGTTTCATTTATTCCTTTTTCGTCTAGAGTTGTTGGTATTACATTAGAAAACTTTTACTATCCATTAATAAATGCGACCATTTCATGGGGCTCGACACTTTGCATTTCAAACAAGCTGATTAAAAATAGTGGTACTTTTTCTTATAAAGAAGGCATACTATTATTAGTAAAGAGTCGTGATGCGATTTCTGGATAGCTTTGTTTGTAAAGAGGAGGGCGAACTCATGAAATTTTATACGATCAAGCTCCCGAGATTTATTGGCGGATTTGTAAAAGTTATTATCGGAACATTTAAGAAAGAAAAGTAAACAGCTAATAAGGAGCTGGTAATAACTGGCTATAATTAGTAAACTATTATGTTTTTATCCGTATGTATATAAGACTGCTTTGGAAGTTATGCTAAAATATTGCCATGAGTACAATCCATGGCATGTTTTTTTATACTATAGGAAAGTATAAAACTTTAGGCTTTATCCCGCATGTAAGGTGCCATAAGTTTCCCACTTCAAGACCTGAGTTCGTGCAAGGGGTCAAAGTGGAAAAAAACGGCCCCTAAATGCCCGATTGGTTCAAGGGCCTTTAGGTCATACCCTTGTGGTACTAACATTCCGTGTAAAAAGCATTCCACGGAATGAAGTTTCACTTTATCGTATAAGAAAAACGATAGCTTTCGCCATAAAGACTTGGCGACTAGCCAAGTTTTTCTAATGGGATCTGACACTGATTGTAAGTTACAAATGCTTTTCAAATGCATGTTGCAATTATCTAAGTTCCATCGTCATTGGAATAGACGGATTTTAATAAAATAATTTCTATAATAGAAACAAGCACCTTTATTAAAAGGTGCTTGTTTCATAAACGAATGCGTTAGCTTTATATTATATGCGTTGTACTTTCCCTGATTTTAGGGCGCGTGCAGAAACATAAACTCTTTTCGGTTTACCATCTACCATAATACGTACTCGTTGGACATTGGCTTTCCATTTACGCTTATTAGCATTCATAGCGTGCGAACGATAATTTCCAGTGCGAGTTTGGCGTCCAGTTACAACACATTTTCTGGCCATGCTATCCCTCCTACTTCTTTTCCTATGACAAACATATTTCATTTCATACCTATACAATTTACCATAACTTTTTACACTTGGCAATTATTCTTTTCCAAAAAATGCAATAGATAAAGAAAAAATATAACGATGTAAATAAAGTGAAACTTGATTCAGTCGGGATTTTCCTTCATTTCTTACTAGATAAAAGTAAACCAAAGATTAACATCATCTAGGTAACACTTTTCTTCGTGCTGCATTACTATCAAAGCTACTGTACTAGAAAGAGAACAGCAATGTTTCTGCTTCCGATGTATTGCTCTGCCGCTTTCCCTGTCCATCATCCGTGAATCGAGCATGTAGGTGAGTTCGTATTCTCTATAACTCTTGAAGGGGTAGTTTTACGGAACTTGACATGCGGGATAAAGTTATCCCACCTAATAAACGTTTTTTTCTCAAATAACTTTTGATATACTTACTCAGAGTCTTCGTGTGACATGGGATTCCTATGCTTTCGAAAAACAACCAAAGCAATAAGTATATCCTTTACATATCTGATTAAATAAAACGAACATCCGATGGGGAAAACTCCCATGGATAGATGTTTCATTTTATACATAAAGAAAAAATACTTGACAGATGCTTGTAAATCGTACATTGTTAGAAGGGGTAATTTTTATACGTTTAAGAAATGAGTTTTTAGCGCGGAGCTTGGCTTGGCGCAGTGAAATGTTCAAAGTCAGCGTGTAACTTAGCCGTTGCTTGTGCGAAAGGCATGTCGTCCGCTAAGTTTTCGTAAAATAGAATTCATCTTTACTTTTAAAATGGTCCTGCATGTAGTAGAATATTTTTAGAATGTGAGCAGGTATTATAAGGAGGATTCAAATGTCCATTGAACTTCATACAAATGATGGTCAAGTAACGATAACAAACGAAGTAATTGCAACTATTGCCGGAGGAGCAGCTGTTGAATGCTACGGCATCGTTGGAATGGCTTCAAAAAGTCAAATTAGAGATGGCATTGCGGAAATACTACGAAAAGAAAATTATTCAAAAGGGGTTATCGTTCGACAGGAACAGCATCGCTTGCATATCGATATGTATATTATTGTAAGCTACGGTACTAAAATATCGGAAGTTGCTCATAATGTTCAATCTAAAGTAAAATATACATTAAGCCAGTCCCTTGGTTTGGATATTGATTCAGTTAACATTTATATACAAGGGGTCCGGGTAACCCAAGAATAATGGACATGAATTTATTGTTTGCTCTAGCGTCTGTTGATGAACAGGCGCTTATGAGTTCTTGTTTATTAGAGGAGGAAATGAAAAAGTGAGTTTACAACAAGTAGATGGCAAGATGCTGGCACAGATGATTTTATCTGGTGCCCATCATTTAGCAAATAACGCCAAGAAAATCGATGCTTTAAATGTATTCCCTGTGCCTGACGGCGATACAGGAACAAATATGAATTTAACAATCACTTCAGGAGCAAATGAAGTAAAAAAGATATCGAGTAACCGAGTATCTGATGTTGCTGAGGCATTCGCCAAGGGACTCCTAATGGGGGCAAGAGGGAACTCAGGTGTCATTTTATCGCAAATTTTTCGAGGTTTTTCCAAAGGGTTGGATAAAAAAGAAGCGGTTACATCGGAAGAACTGGCCAAAGCATTTGAAAGTGCTGTTACATCAGCTTATAATGCGGTAATGAAGCCTGTCGAAGGTACTATCTTAACAGTCGCCAAAGATTCAGGACATAAAGCGGTAGCCATAGCTAAAAAGGAAAAAGATATTATAATGCTCATGGAAAAAATTGTAGCAGAAGCAAAAGCATCTTTAAAACGCACGCCAGAGCTGCTGCCAGTACTGAAAGAAGTAGGAGTAGTTGATTCGGGCGGACAGGGCTTAGTAACCATTTATGAGGGCTTTTTGGCTGCGCTAAAAGGTGAGGAGCTCCCTGAAGATACATCGGATTTTAATATGGATGAAATGGTCAATGCAGAACATCATAAAACAGCTCAAGACTTTATGAATACAGAAGATATTAAATTCGGATACTGTACGGAGTTTATGGTTAAATTCAAAGAAGATAAAATAAAAGCACATCCGTTTGAGGAAGAAGCATTTCGTAATGAGTTAAGCAATCATGGAGATTCATTATTGGTCGTATCGGATGATGAACTAGTAAAAGTTCATATCCATTCTGAACACCCTGGTGAATGTCTCAATTTAGGGCAACGTTATGGCGATCTGATTAATATGAAAATTGAAAATATGCGAGAACAGCATACTGCAATTGTCAGCAGTAAACCTAAGCAAGACAAGCCTAAAACAAAAACTGAATATGGGATTGTAACGGTAGCAATGGGGAAGGGGCTTAAAGAATTATTGGAAAGCCTTGGTGCAACAGTAGTAATACAGGGTGGACAAACAATGAATCCAAGTACGCAAGATATTGCGGATGCTATCAAAGCAACGAATGCGAAAAAAGTGCTAGTACTGCCAAATAATAAAAATATTTTTATGGCTGCCGATCAAGCGGCAGAATTAGCTGATCAAGATGTAAGAGTTATACCAACAAAGACAATCCCTCAAGGAATTAGTGCAATGTTGGCCTTCCATCCGGATAGAGATCTTGAAACGAATGAAAAGGCAATGAATGAGGCTAGAAAACAAGTGAAAACTGGTCAAGTTACATATGCCGTCCGCGATACACAAATTGATGGGATTTCGATTGAAAATGGTCATTTTATGGGGATTGAAGATGGAAAAATTGTTGCCACAAATCCAGATAAAACGGAAACTGTTAAATTACTTTTAGAGAAGATGATTACGGAAGATGACGAGATCCTCACGATTTTACAGGGTGAAGATGTATCGGAAGAGGAGATTGCTGAGCTTGTGAGGTATATTGAGGATACGTATGAAGACATAGAAGTAGAAGTACACAATGGGAATCAGCCGATTTATTCGTATATTTTCTCTGTAGAGTAATTTTTCTTAACCATTCTTTTGGCAGAACTAAAGCGCTAAATGCCCTTATTCAGTCCCGACAAGCGCTGGAACTCCGAAGAGGAGGCAACCTGTGCCGCAGGGGGAGTGAAGCGCGACTCCGAGGGGCTGGTGGATCGAGAGCATCAGTTAGACGAAGCTACCTTCAAAAAGATATTCATCATGTAAAAAAGGATATCATTTGCTAAAAGTGAAAAAATCGCCCCCCGAGAGGGCGATTTTTTATATGCCGATCATCTTTATCATAAAATCGAGTAAAAATAGGCTAGAAATAATCAAGAGCGTCGGCGACAGTTCATTCCGATCACCAATTGCCATTTTTACAAGCGGATAAGCAATAAAACCAAAAGCCATTCCGTCAGCAATACTGTACGTAAATGGGATCATAACAACAATTAGAAAAGCTGGCAATGCTTCAGATAAATTGTCTAATGGTAACTGTTTTATATTTTGTACCATGAGAAAGCCGACGATGATCAAAATCGGACTAATTGCTGTGTTTGGAATCATCGTTATCCACGGAATCAGAAAGATCGTTGCTAAAAATAAGCATCCAGCAACGAGAGCAGTCTTACCTGTTCTTCCTTTCGATGCAATAACTGCAGCATTTTCCGCAGCGGATACGGTTGGAGAAGTTCCAAGAAATGCACAGGCAATGGTTGAAAATGCAGTAACCTGATACGCTTTTTGATAACTTTCTTCACGTTTTAACATAGCTAGCTGTCCATGTAATAAACCCATATTTTCAAAGATTAAAATCATAGCTAATGGGAAAACAGCCAACCAAAATGACAACTCATTTACAGCATGAAACGAAGGAAGAAACAACAATTCACCCCATGCTAAGTTAATTGCTTTGTTACTAGGCTCTATTATGCCGGCAATTGCGGCAATTCCTGTACCTACTACCATCGTTATTAAAAAGTTAGCTGGAATATTTTTTACAAATAGAAAAATCGCTAAGAAAAGCGTTATTAAACTAACAATAACAGTCGGAGATGTAAAATCCCCAATTGCAATAATTGTATTTTCTCCATTGCTAACAAGCCCGCTTTTTTCCAAGCCTATTAAAATTAGAAAAAAACCTAAGCCAACGGTAATGGCATGCTTTAAAGAACTAGGAATAGCTTCTTTTAATAGGATGCCTAGCTTACTGAATGCAGTAAGTAGAAAAATGATGGCAGCTAGTAATACGACTGCCAGACCCTCTTGAAACGTAAGATCTGTACCTTCCACAATGGAGTATGCAAATAACGCATTAATTCCCATACCCGGTATAATAATTAAAGGGAGTTTACCGAATATTCCCATCAGTAAAGTACCAACAAAACTAGCTAGGATGGTTGCGATCATTCCACTTTCCATTGATATTCCAGCTTCACTAAGGATCGAGCCATTTACTACAACAATGTACATCGTTGTAAGATAACCAATGATACCCGCAATTAACTCATACTTCCAACTGGTATGATTGGTGCTTTTTCTTTTCTCAGGCATACAAATTCCTCAATGTATTTCCGTTCCCTCTCCCACCCGATTATATTTTCATATAATCCACAAATTTTAATTATACTGTTAATATATAATCTAGTCAATTTTATTCCTCTAAATCTAGTGATGTTCACTTTAACAAATTTTGTTATTCATTTTAGGAGCATCGTGCTTGCTAATGCTTCCGTATGTATTTTTTGTTATAATTTAGAGAGAAACAAGGAATTTAAATCTTAAAAAGGCGGTGTTCTTTTTTGTACTGCTATAGGAAAGTATAAAATTTTTAGGATTTATAGTAAATGAAAAACTACAGCTTTCGCTAAAGACATGGCGATAAGCTAAGTTTTTCTAAAAATATAATTCTGTCTTTGACATTATAGGACCGGTTATGATTGAACCATCCAGTTCTCGCAAGGATATAGGAAAAGAAGCGTTGATGGTTATCGAATAAAACGTAGATGATAACATCATGCATGAATTAAAAAAGGCAGAACATATTATTCGAATTGCAAAGATAGATAGCTAATGGTTTTTGGCGTCTTGATCAAATTGTGCAACAGCTGAATAAAGGTTGAAACAATAATGTATTGAATAAATGATGTAAAGAAAAGATGAACTGAAATTCTATCAAAACAAGAAGTAAGCATATTATGGAATCTTCTTTTAAATGAAAGCAGTTGTTATAAGAGATTGGTTAATAAGTTCACTAAAAATGCCAGATTTTCGTTGTATGTTAAATAAAAGATATTTTCGGTGCGAGTGGAATTTTAAAACATTTAGGAAATTATATTCATTTCTACTTGGTGGATAAATTTTTTGTAAAAAGGCTTCGTCTAGCTTGAAGCAGAACAAACTACAAATACTGCCTCCCAACAGGGTATAGCTCGATGGGGAGAGGATAAATTATTTGGAACTATAAGTTAGGAAAGAGTGATTTTACATGCTAAGTGATTCTGTAACTCATGTGAAAGGTGTCGGCGAAAAGATGGCAGAGGATCTCGCTCGCATGGGAATTCATTCGGTAGAAGATTTAATCAATCATTTTCCCTATCGATATGATGTTTTTGAAATTAGACCTCTTCGTGAGTTAGTTCATGATGATAAGGTAACCATTGAGGGAAGGGTAATTTACGATCCTTCTCTTACTTTTTATGGAAAAAGTAAATCAAGACTAACGTTTATGCTGGAAGTCGAGCAAGTCGCTGTTAAAGCTGTTATGTTTAATCGGGCCTTTGCTAAAAAGCATATTCAAAAAAGCGACATCGTCACTTTAACAGGAAAATGGGATGCTCATCGGCTGCAAATTACAGTTATTACCTACAAAAAAGGAAAAGCGAAACAACAAGATCAAATGCAAGCAGTCTACCCGGTAAAGGGTGAGCTGACGACAAAAAAACTAAAAAAAGTGATTCAACAAGCATTAGCGAGCTATGCTTCATCGATTGACGAAATTTTACCTCCATTTTATTTAACAGCTTATAAACTGCCTGATAGAAAAGCGGCCTATCAAATGATTCATATGCCAAAGAATCGTATAGCTTTAAAGCATGCGCGCAGGCGGTTTATTTATGAGGAGTTTTTAATTTTTCAATTGAAGATGCAATTATTACGAAAATGGAAGCGCGAAGCAATAGAAGGTAATGCTCAACATTTTGATAAAAAAAAGGTAAAGGAATTTATAGCGTCTTTTCCCTTTACATTAACGAATGCTCAGAATAAAGTATTAAAGCAAATCATGGATGACCTAAAATCTCCTTATCGTATGAACCGACTATTACAAGGCGATGTAGGTTCAGGAAAAACGGCAGTCGCAGCGATATGTTTGTATGCTTCGGTTACAGCTGGTAAGCAAGGCGCTTTAATGGTTCCTACCGAAATATTAGCTGAACAACATTATCATTCTTTAAAAGAATTATTGGGGGATCGGGCAAGGGTTACTCTACTTACCGGTTCGATAAAAGGAAAAAAACGCAAAGAGCGAACAACGCAAATCCGCAACCACGAAATAGATATTGTTGTCGGCACACATGCTTTAATTCAAGAGGATGTTACCTTTAATGACCTTGGTTTTGTTATTGTAGATGAACAGCATCGCTTTGGAGTCGAACAACGGCGTGTATTACGAGAAAAAGGCTTGCATCCAGATGTTCTCTTTATGACGGCAACACCGATTCCGCGTACGCTTGCGATTACAGCATTTGGCGATATGGATGTATCTATCATTGATGAGCTGCCTTCTGGACGAAAAGAAGTTGAAACATATTGGGTGAAGGAGACACTTCTTGATCGGGTGTTACAATTTATCGAAAAACATATTAGGCAAGGAGAACAGGCTTATGTTATTTGTCCACTTATTGAGGAATCTGATAAGTTAGATATTCAAAATGCGGTCGATGTGTATCATCAGTTAGAAGCTTATTTTCCGGAATCGATTCATATTGGCCTCATGCATGGACGGTTACATGCGGAAGAAAAGGATATGGTTATGAAGAAATTTGCCAACAATGAGCTTCAGTTGCTTGTTTCTACTACCGTAATAGAAGTGGGAGTGAATGTGCCAAATGCAACGATTATGGTTATTTATGATGCAGAGCGCTTTGGTTTATCTCAACTGCATCAATTACGGGGAAGAGTTGGTAGAGGCGACAAGCAAAGCTATTGTATTTTAATAGCCGATCCAAAAGGAGAAGTAGGAAAAGAGAGGATGCGAATTATGTCGGAAACAACGGATGGCTTTGTATTATCCGAGCAAGATCTTCAGTTACGTGGTCCAGGCGATTTCTTTGGAAAAAAGCAAAGTGGTTTACCCGAGTTTAAAGTAGCGGACATGGTGCATGATTATCGTGCACTGGAAACAGCGCGTAAAGATGCACAAGAAATAATCGATAATCAATTATTAAAAACCCCTGAATTTCAGCCGCTTTTAAAGCATGTGGAAAATAGTATTCAAGCAAATGAAAAATTAGATTAATAAATGTTTGCATAATTGATTCAGGTATTATATATTACTATTAGGATCAAGTCATAAAAACGGAAGCTCTTGTAGTGAAACATCATTTTGTGAAGGGAGCATCAACCCCCACGAAATGTTTGTTAAACACTCGTGCATTTAGGGCCATTATTTACCCCATACTCCAATATGAAATTTTTTGATTGGGGGTGGCATGTTAAATGTACGCAGATAAAAGGGATAAATATATGTTGGATGGTGCAAGCATGAAACGACCAAAAGCTGAACGTCAGCGCTTATTAAAAGAAACAATTGAAAAAACACCATTTATTACGGATGAAGAGTTAGCAAAGCAATTTGATGTAAGCATTCAAACGATTCGATTAGATCGGATGGAGCTGTCTATTCCAGAATTACGCCAGCGGATTAAATCGGTTGCAACAGACCAATGGAATGAAATGGTTAAAGCATTGCCGCTTGAAGAAGTAATTGGTGAAGTAATTGATCTGGAATTAGACAAGCGAGCTATTTCCATTTTGGATATTCGTCATGAGCATGTGTTTTCTCGTAATAAGATTGCTCGAGGTCATCATTTGTTTGCTCAGGCTAATTCATTAGCAGTGGCAGTGTTAAATGATGAGTTAGCACTCACTGCAAAATCGGAATTGAAATTTACAAGACAAGTAAAAGAAGGCGAGCGAGTAATAGCTAAAGCAATGGTTAAAGGAAAAGAAAAAGGATTAACAATGGTCCATGTTAACAGCTATGTCGAAAATGAATTGGTATTTACTGGAGTCTTTCATATGTATCAATCGAATCAGCATAAAGGAGTAAATTAAATGAGAATAGCGATAGATGCGATGGGAGGAGATCATGCGCCAAAAGCAACTGTCCTTGGCGCGATGAAGGCTGTCTCGGAAATAAAAGATTTACATATTACATTGGTTGGACGGGAACAAGAAATAAAAAAATATTTGACAGAGAATAAGCGAATCGATATTTTACATGCTAATGAAATTATTACAAGTGATGATGAGCCAGTACGTGCAGTACGACGAAAAAAAGACTCCTCTATGGTTTTAATGGCTAAGGAGGTTAAAGAAGGCAAGGCTGATGCTTGTATATCAGCTGGAAACACAGGGGCATTAATGAGTGCTGGATTATTTATCGTTGGACGGATTACCGGAATTGACCGTCCCGCATTAAGTCCGACGTTACCGACACTAGACGGCCAAGGATTTTTGTTTTTAGATGTAGGAGCAAATGTCGATGCACGACCTCAACATTTACTACAATATGCACTAATGGGCTCTATCTATATGGAAAAGGTTCGTTCGATTACACGTCCAAGGGTCGGTCTTTTAAATGTTGGAACAGAAGATGGAAAAGGAAATGACCTTACTAAAAAAACATTTAAACTATTGCAAGAAGCACCGATTCATTTTGTCGGTAATGTTGAAGCGCGAGACATGTTAAAACGACAAGCAGATGTTGTTGTAACAGACGGTTTTACTGGAAATGTTGCTCTAAAGACGATTGAGGGATCAGCAGGTGCGATATTTTCGATGCTAAAGGAAACATTTATGGTGTCTGTAAAAAGTAAACTCGCAGCTGGTTTATTAAAGAAAGATTTAGTAGCACTAAAAACCAAGCTCGACTACTCTGAATACGGTGGAGCAGGTTTATTTGGTTTACGAGCACCGGTGATTAAAGCTCATGGTTCGTCGGATGAACGAGCAATATACAATGCAGTAAAGCAAGCTCGGCACATGGTTGAATATCAAATTACAGAAACAATACAATCAACCATAGCGTCACTAGATATAAAGAAAGGGGAAACTACATGAAAAGAGTAGCCTTTATGTTTCCTGGGCAAGGATCACAGTCTGTTGGGATGGGAAAAGAAATATACGATGCCTATCCAGTTGTAAAAGAGTTATTTCAAGAGGCTGATTCATTGTTAAAAACAGACTTAACTTCGATTATGTTTGCAGGACCGAAAGAGCGTTTAACGCAAACAGAGCATGCTCAACCTGCTCTACTATTAATGAGCACGGCTTTACATACATTGCTGATAAAAGCAAATGTACAGCCAATCATGGCGGTTGGTCATAGTTTAGGAGAATATAGTGCTCTTGTTGCCTCGGGCGTTCTTTCTTTTGATGAAGCTCTTCCATTAGTAGCTGCACGAGGCAGATTAATGGAGAAGGCTTTTCCCAAAGGTCAAGGAACGATGGCGGCTGTCCTCGGATTAGACGAAGAGACCATTCAATTAGCATTGGAGCAAGTAACAGACGAAATTGTCGACATTGCGAATCTTAACTGTCCAGGGCAAATTGTGATTTCCGGTTCTGTAAAAGGAATTGAACAAGCAACAGAGATGTTAAAAGCTAAAGGCGCTAAACGAGTTTTACCTTTAAATGTAAGTGGTCCATTTCATTCACGCTTAATGAAAACGGCAAATGAAGCTTTTGCTGAGTATTTAAATCAAGTGACACTTCATGATGCTTCCATACCAGTTTATGCGAATGTTTCTGCTGAGCCAGTGAGAGAGCATCATCAGATTAAGGATTTATTAATTAAACAATTATATTCGCCTGTTCGTTTTGAACAGGCGGTTCGAAATATGATAGGGCAAAATGTGGATGCATTTGTCGAAGTAGGAAATGGCAAGGTATTATGCGGACTTGTTAAAAAGATCGATCGCAAAATAAAAACATTTTCCGTTCAGAATGTTGAGTCATTAAATGAATTTATTTCATGGTACAGGGAGGAAGCATGATGCTAGAAGGAAAAAATGCATTAGTTACTGGAGCATCTCGTGGTATCGGTCGTGCTATTGCACTGGAGCTTGCCAAACAAGGTTCGAATGTAGCGGTAAATTATGCTGGAAATGAAAAAAAAGCAGAGGCTGTTGTCCAGGAGGTTGAAAAACTAGGATGTAAAGCCATAAAAATAAAAACCGATGTAGCTGATGAAGCAGCAGTAAAGATGATGGTGAAGGAAGTTATATCAGAATTTGGATCATTAGATATTCTCGTAAACAATGCAGGTATTACTAGAGATAATTTATTAATGCGTATGAAGGAAACAGAGTTTGATGAAGTAATAAATACAAATTTAAAGGGCGTTTTCCTTTGCACAAAGGCCGTGACAAGACAGATGATGAAGCAGCGAGCAGGGAAAATTATTAATGTTGCTTCGATCGTTGGGATAAGCGGAAATCCCGGTCAAGCAAATTATGTGGCTGCAAAAGCGGGAGTAATTGGTTTAACAAAAACAACTGCAAAGGAACTGGCATCAAGAAACATTCTTGTTAATGCTGTTGCACCAGGGTTTATTTCAACAGATATGACAGAAGCATTATCACAAGAACAGCAGGAAGAAATGTTAGCAATGATTCCGCTACAAAAATTAGGAGAGCCAGAAGATGTAGCAAAGGTCGTTCGTTTTCTAGCAAGTGATGATGCAAGTTATATTACTGGTCAAACGATCCATATTGATGGTGGTATGGTTATGTAAGCGAAAAATTGGATAATACTACTTGAAAGGAGGTGACGAGTCGTGGCAGATGTATTTGAGCGTGTGAAATCAATTATTGTAGATCGTCTGGATGTGGATGAATCTAAGGTAACGATGGAAGCTTCTTTTAAAGAGGATCTAGAAGCGGATTCATTAGATGTAGTAGAGCTTGTGATGGAGCTTGAAGATGCATTTGATATGGAAATTGCTGATGAAGAAGCAGAAAAAATAAATACAGTGGGTGATGCTGTTAACTACATAGAAAAATTACAGGGTTAACAGTAAGCAAAAGGAAAGTCTCGTGTCAGCGAGGCTTTCTGTATATTTTGAAAATAGAGGTGCCATTGATGAATGTTGAACAATTAGAAAAACAGTTAAATCTTCGCTTTCACAACCACTCGTTAATTATACAAGCATTCACCCATTCATCTTATGTGAATGAGCATCGTGAAAAAGTAATTTCGGATAATGAGAGATTGGAATTTTTAGGGGATGCTGTACTAGAATTAGGAGTTTCCCAATATTTATTTCGAACAAATGCACAAATGCCAGAAGGAGAAATGACCAAATTACGTGCAGCAATCGTATGTGAACCATCGTTAGCGGGTTTTGCACGGAGTTTAAAATTTGGCAATTATCTTTTACTAGGAAAAGGCGAAGAGCAGACAGGCGGTCGTGATCGAGATACATTGTTAGCCGATGTTTTTGAAGCTTTTTTAGGAGCCTTATATTTAGACCATGGTTTTGAGAGAACGATTCAATTTCTGGAACGTCATGTATTTCCGAAAATTACAAATGGTGCTTTTTCGCATGCGATGGATTATAAAAGTCAATTACAGGAGTTAATTCAACAAGTAAAACACCAGTCGGTTGAGTATAAAATTGTAGAAGAGCGTGGTCCTTCTCATGATAAGGAATTTATGGCTAATGCATTAATTGAAGGAACAGTCTATGGTTCAGGGGCTGGGAGAACAAAGAAAGAAGCAGAGCAACGCGCTGCCAAAGCCGCCATCGATAAATATAAACTAACGCATAATAAGTGAACAGGCTGTATAAAAAGTACAGCCTTTTGTATTACAGTGCAGCTACGCCTAAGCTTTTGTACCTATCTAGGAAATTATTTCCGTTTCTCTTTTGTAGATAACTTCTTTGAAGAGCGGCACGTTGTCTAGCTTAAGCGCCCAAATCGAGCAAATATATGTGTAAAAGCTATCTACCATAAAATAAATAGACCATAAACTCGTTCCTCCGTTAGCTGAAGGGAAACTTCCAAGAAGGAACCGTTCTCTTTATCCCGCATGTAAGGTGCCGTAAGACTCTCACTTCAAGAGCCTGAGTTGGTACAAAGGGCTCTAAGTGGTAGAAAACGGCACCTAAATATCCGATTGGTTCAAGGGCCTTTAGGTCATACCATTAAGGTACTAACATTCCGTGTAAAAAGCATTCCACGGAATGAAGTTTCACTTTATTTGCGAATCGTACGAAGTTCCTCTAGAAAAGCTTGTGTTTCTTGTACACTTAAATTCCCTTGTCGCTTGATCATATCATACATGGCTTTTAACTTATCATATTGTTTAAGATCATAATCATCTGGATCCATAATTGTTCGATTGACAATGGATAGATGTTCAGCAATTTCATCTAATAGTATTTTAAAATTTTCCTCCGAAGACTGTTCTAAATTCATTGTTAACCACTCCTTTAGCTATATATCACGTCTAACCTTCTTTTGTGAAAGCATTTATGATAAAATAAATGCGGTAAAAAACCAGTTTTTCAGTTGGAATGATTATAACAATGGAGGATTGTAACTGCAACCCCTTATTATGTTCCTTACATACAGCTAATCGTTGATAACTAATACTCGAATGTTAAAACATAAAATTTTGATGTACAAGTTGATTTTGCTTGTGCCAAAAGCTTAACGCTAGCTACATTACCTTTAGAGGCTGTTCAAAAAAATGACACACCAAAACTTTTTGTCTGTTCAAATATAAATGTTAGTGTGGAAGTTTAGATGACATGAGTGGAATTTTTATTGACTGAAGAATAAGTTCAACGGGGCAGTAGCCTATTACCGCTATGGCTAAGCTGTTTTTTAAGTTGGTTTTTAGTGAACCTAATTTAAATGCTTACCTTCTACTGTGCAACATTGCTTCGAACATCCCAGTCTTTGAACACTAACTTGAAGATGGTTTGTAGCTAGTAGTAAAAGTTTTTAATGTATTAGTACAAGAATGGAATAGATTTTCGTTTTAAATTAGGATGGTTAAAGTAGAAATATAGATGGAGACACCTCTACACTACCTTTTTTAATACGATGATAAATAGGAGAAATGTAGGATGTATTTAAAAAGGCTAGAAAGTGTTGGCTTTAAATCTTTTGCCAAGCGAATAAATGTTGATTTTGTTCCAGGAGTTACCGCAGTGGTTGGACCAAACGGGAGCGGGAAAAGTAATATTACTGACGCCATCCGTTGGGTTCTCGGCGAACAATCTGCCAAGTCGCTTCGCGGTTCGAAAATGGAAGATATTATATTTCAAGGAAGTGATACACGCAAGCCATTAAATATGGCAGAAGTAACCCTAGTACTTGATAATCATGATCAGCTTCTTCCGTTAGACTATGAAGAGGTTAGTGTGACAAGACGTGTGTACCGGTCAGGAGCTAGTGAATATTATATTAATAATCAATCCTGTCGTCTTAAAGATATTATTAACTTATTTATGGACTCTGGACTTGGTCGTGAAGCATTTTCGATTATCAGTCAAGGAAAAGTAGAAGAAATACTCAGCTCAAAAGCTGAAGAAAGAAGAACGATCTTTGAGGAAGCTGCCGGCGTTTTAAAATATAAACAGCGAAAGAAAAAGGCAGAATATAAATTAGCTGAAACACAGGAAAATTTATACCGAGTTGAAGATATTATTCATGAGATTGAAAGCCAGCTGCAACCTTTAAAAGAACAAGCAGAAACAGCTAGAAATTACCGCTTATTAAAAGATCAATTAAGAGAAACAGAGATTGCTTATTTGCTTGCTGAAATCGAACAACTTCATGACAAATGGAAAGGCTTGTTACAAGAGTTAAACCAGTTAAAACAAAAGGAACTGGAAATAAAGACGTCGATGGAGAAAAAGGAAAGAGACCAAATTTCTGAACGCGATTTAATCGAACAGATGGACAAAGATTTAGAACAACTGCAAACAGAATTACTGGAAGTAACAAAAAACCTGGAAAAATATGAAGGTAAAAAACAACTGTTTCTGGAAAGGTCTAAGCATTTTGCAGAGAATAAGGCAAAATTAGAAATACAAAAAAACAATACGTCTGTTCGTATTGGCAATTTGCATGAAGTATTCATTCAAGAAAAAAAACAATTAACTGAATTGCAATCTATCAAAAAAGCAACGGCTGAAACAGTAAAGCAATTAGAAACGAAATTAAGCGTGGGTGAAGAAAACCTTGAGGAAACGATTGAAGATCGAAAATCAGATTATATTGAGTATTTGAATCAGCAGGCAGCCAAGCGTAACGAGAAACAAACAATCGAAGAACGCTTGCAGCAATTAGATACAAAATCAGAAGTTCAATCAGAAAAATTTGCTGGTCTAATAACTGAAAGAAAAGCTTTACAAGAACAGGTAAATGAATTAGTACCACGCTTACAAGAGAAAAAGTCGTTGTGTAAAACGAAAGAGCAAACGATAAAATCGATCAAACAAGCATTAGAGCGTCATCGTTTGGAATTTCAACGTGCACAAAAGAAATTGTATCAAGGCTATCAATACATTGAAAAAATTAAGTCAAAAAAAGAAATGCTAGAAGAAATGAAAGAGGATTTCCAAGGCTTTTTTCAAGGAGTTAAGGCGGTTTTAAAGGCTAAAAAAGAGCAGAAGATCACTAATATTTATGGTGCAGTTATTGAACTGATGGATGTGCCAAATCCTTATATTACAGCGATGGAAACAGTACTTGGCGGACAAGCGCAATATATTGTTGTAAAAGATGACCAATCAGCTAGAGAATCTATTGCTTGGCTGAAAGAAACCAACAGCGGTCGCGCTACGTTTTTACCACTTGCTTCCATTCAGGAACGTTTTGTTCCTGAGAATGTGAAAGAAAAGCTAAAGGATCATGCTGGATTTGTTGGGATCGCTGCGGAATTAATTCATACAGATCCCCATTATCGTAGAGCTATCAACCATTTAATGGGGCACGTTGTGATCGCTAAAACGTTAAAAGATGCAAATGAGTTGGCAAGGCTATCAGCAAGGCGTTATCGAATTGTCACATTGGATGGTGACGTTGTAAATCCAGGCGGCTCTATGTCTGGTGGAGCTAAAAAGAAAGTGAATCAGTCGTTGTTTACACGGGAGAAAGAGCTAGAAGAAATGACAGCAAAGCTTCAGACGTTCGAAACCCAAATATTGGACTTTGAGCATAATGTTCGAAAACAAAAAGATAAGATTGAGGAATTGGAAAACCAATTAGCAGTAGAGGAACAGGCTTTAGAAGTTGAACAACGAAACATGCAAAGCATAGAAACGAATCATCGTGAGCTGGAAATGAAACTGCGAGCATTAAATGATCAATTAAAAATATATGATCAAGATAAGCAACAATTTAAAGAAGACAAACAGCAACTAATAAACCGACAAGCTCAACTTACTGACGAATTAGACCTGCTAGCTAAACAGGCGAAGCAGATTGAACAGGAGATCACCCGTTTAACAGAACAACAGACTGAACTAAAAGAGAACAAACAAAAACTGCAAGAAGAGTTGCATCGACACCAGGTTCTTCTAGCAGAACAAGATGAGCGTGTTAAGTATCAGCGAGAAAGAACAAAGCAGGTCCAAGAACAATTATCCGAGTTACAACATGAATATGATGCATATGCAAAAGAATGGAAAAACCTTGTTGAATTTCAAGATTCCAATGAAACGGAGGATGACATTGATCGTTCCATTCAAGAACAGACGGAAGCAAAACAACAAATTATTGCCAAACTAGAGCAACTTCGTACGAAACGTACGGTTCGCACGAAGCAGTTACAGGAAAAAGAACAGGAAATGAAACAAGTTAGCCAAGAGCACGAAACGCTTAAACGAGCGATTCAACAAAAAGAGGTGCAAGCAAATCGGATTGATGTCGAGCTAGAAAATTTATTAAATCACTTACAAGAAGAATATACGATTACATTTGAAAAAGCACAAAACACGTTTGAGAAAGCACAGGATAAACAGAAAGCACAAGCAACCGTTAAACAGTTGAAGCGACAAATCGAGCAACTAGGTACGGTTAACCTTGGTGCCATTGATGAATATGAGCGCGTTAATGAGCGCTATTCTTTTCTAAAAGAACAGCAAGCAGATTTAGTCGAAGCAAAACAGACTCTCTATACAGTCATTGGTGAAATGGATGAGGAAATGAAGCGCCAATTTAGCGACACCTTTTCACAAATAAAGGTTGCATTTACTGATGTGTTTCAGCAGTTGTTTGGTGGAGGACATGCAGAATTGAAATTAACGGATCCGAAAAACCTATTGAATACAGGAGTCGATATTATTGCTCAACCTCCTGGAAAAAAGTTACAGCATTTAGGGCTTCTTTCAGGTGGAGAACGAGCATTAACTGCTATAGCTTTGTTATTTGCTATTCTGCGAGTTCGTCCTGTTCCGTTTTGTGTGCTAGACGAAGTGGAAGCCGCACTAGACGAAGCGAATGTATCCCGTTTTGCAAAATATATAAAGCTTTTTAGTAAAAACACACAGTTTATTGTAATTACCCACCGAAAAGGTACAATGGAAGAAGCAGATGTATTGTATGGAGTTACCATGCAGGAATCAGGTGTTTCACGACTTGTTTCTGTACGCTTGGAAGATACGAAAGATTTAGTTCAGCAATAGGAGGCGATGATAATGGGATTTATGGATAAATTAAAGGCAAAATTTCAAAGAAATCAAGAAAACGCAGAAGAGGTTTCGGAAAAATATAAAGATGGGATGAAAAAAACACGGCAAACCTTCTCAGGAAAAATCAATGATTTGCTTGCAAGATATCGCAGGGTGGATGAGGATTTTTTCGAAGATCTCGAAGAAATATTAATTTCAGCTGATACAGGCGTAACTACAGTGATGGATTTAATTGATGAATTAAAAATGGAGGTGAAACGACAAAACATTAAACAACCGTCCGAGATGAAAAATATTATTTCGGAAAAGCTGGTAGAAATTTATTATGGTGATGACGATCAGGAAATGGAAAAATTACACCTTGAAAAGGACCAGCTCTCCGTTATCTTAGTAGTAGGCGTAAACGGTGTTGGTAAAACAACTTCCATTGGTAAACTTGCTCATAATTTAAAGCAAGAAGGAAAAAAAGTAATGCTCGCTGCAGGAGACACATTTCGCGCTGGTGCTATTGAACAATTAGAAGTCTGGGGAGAACGTACCGGGGTAGATGTTGTAAAACAGACCTCAGGGAGCGATCCAGCTGCTGTTATTTTCGATGGAATTAAATCGGCCAAATCCAAGAATGTAGATGTATTAATTTGTGACACTGCGGGAAGATTGCAAAATAAAGTTAATTTAATGAATGAACTAAAAAAGGTAAAGCATGTCATTGAACGGGAAATTCCTAATGCTCCGCATGAAGTATTGCTTGTTTTAGATGCAACAACTGGTCAGAATGCGCTGAATCAAGCAAAAGTCTTTTCCGAGGCGACCAATGTCACAGGTATTATTTTAACTAAATTAGATGGAACAGCTAAAGGAGGAATTGTTCTAGCTATCCGAAACGAGTTGAACATTCCGGTTAAATTTGTTGGTTTAGGGGAAAAAGTGGAGGACTTACAAGCATTTGACGCTCATGCATTTGTGTACGGATTGTTTGCTGATTTATTAGAAAAGGAATAAAGGAATTTTGCTTGACACATAAATAAAATATTCGTTATTCTTACATTACACATTAAAAAGTTTAAAATTAAGTGTAAACGCTGATCAACGTGTTTCGTGTTAGATAAATATAGCTAGCTAGCGCCAGAGTTTGACGCTAGCCATTAAAGTGAAACTTCATTTAAGGAGCGCTTTTTTCCTTGAATGTTAGCTAAACGAATCGGGCATTTAGGTGCCGTTTTCTATCACTTAGACCCTTTTGTAGCAACTCTTGTCTTGAAGTGAGAGTCTTACGGTACCTTACATGCGGGATAAATAGCAAATTATTCAGATAAGAGGTTGTAGCCTGATGCTGGAAAAAACGACGAGAATGAACTATTTATTTGATTTCTATCAAGCATTACTTACACCAAAACAGCGAAGTTATATGGAGATGTATTATTTAGAGGACTATTCTCTTGGTGAGATCTCCGAAATATTTGATGTATCGAGACAGGCTGTTTATGATAATATAAAGCGAACAGAACAAATGCTGGAAACCTATGAACAAAAGCTAGGCTTATATAGTAAATTCCAGCAACGCTTTGAGCTGTTGATGCAATTGGAAGAAAAGCTTGCAGATGCACAGGAAGATGTGCAGCAGCTTGTAAAAAAAATAAAAGACTTGGATTAGGGGGACACCTTCTATGGCATTTGAAGGATTAGCCGACCGCCTGCAAAGTACACTTAAAAAAATTACAGGTAAAGGTAAGGTCTCAGAACAAGATGTAAAAGAGATGACAAGAGAAGTTCGTCTTGCCTTATTGGAAGCTGATGTTAACTATAAAGTTGTAAAAGATCTTATTCAAAGAATCAAGGAACGTGCTGTTGGTCAGGAAGTTATGGAAAGTCTAACTCCAGGACAACAGGTTATTAAAGTCGTCAAAGATGAGCTAACTTCTTTAATGGGTGGGGAACAAAGCAAAATTGCAGTAGCTGATAAAAGCCCTACTATCATTATGATGGTAGGTTTACAAGGTGCAGGAAAGACAACTACCTCAGGAAAGTTAGCTAACTTATTGCGAAAAAAGTATAACCGTAAACCACTACTTGTAGCTTGTGATGTGTATCGTCCAGCAGCGATCCAGCAGCTGGAAACTTTAGGAAAGCAGCTTGATATGCCTGTATTTTCCATGGGAACAGAAGCAAATCCGGTGGAGATTGCAAAACGAGCAATTGATAAGGCGAAAGAAGAACATCTCGACTATGTAATCATTGATACAGCAGGACGGTTACACGTAGATAATGAATTAATGCAAGAATTGCAACAAATCAAAACGGAAGCTCAACCGCATGAAATATTCTTAGTAGTTGATTCTATGACAGGTCAAGATGCGGTGAATGTAGCAGAGAGCTTTAATGAACAACTGGATATTACCGGGGTTGTTTTAACAAAGCTGGACGGGGATACACGTGGTGGAGCGGCTCTTTCCATCAAAGCTGTTACCGATAAGCCAATAAAGTTCGCTGGAATGGGAGAAAAGCTAGATGAATTAGAGCCGTTCCATCCGGATCGTATGGCATCGAGAATTCTCGGAATGGGTGATGTGCTATCTTTAATTGAAAAAGCACAAACAACTGTAGATGAAAAACAAGCAAAGGCATTAGAAGAAAAAATGCGTACCATGACGTTTACTCTGGATGATTTTCTTGAGCAAATGGGGCAAGTTAAAAAAATGGGGCCGTTGGATGATTTACTGACAATGATACCTGGTGCGAATAAAATGAAAGGATTAAAAAATGCCCAATTTGATGAGAAAAAGCTTTTACATGTAGAAGCAATCATTAAGTCGATGACCAAAAAAGAACGTCAAGACCCAAGTATTATGAATGCAAGCAGAAAAAAACGGATCGCTTTAGGATCAGGAACATCCGTATCCGAAGTAAATCGACTACTTAAACAGTTTGATGAAATGAAGAAAATGATGAAGCAAATGACCAATATACAAAAAGGAAAAAAAGGCAAAAAGGGAAAGGGAATGAGACTGCCATTTATGTAAATGACAAATATTCTTTTCGTCTGTAATGGAAAAACACTTTACAGACTTTCTGTTTTCTGCTACAATCTAAAAATGTGTTAAGTTTTAAATATGGAGGTGCAATAATATGGCAGTTAAAATTCGTTTAAAGCGTATGGGATCGAAAAGAAATCCATTTTACCGCATCGTTGTGGCTGATTCACGTGCCCCACGTGATGGACGTTCGATCGAGCAAATTGGAACATACAATCCTGTAGTCAATCCAGTAGAAGTTAAAATAGATGAAGAGAAAGCACTTGACTGGATGCAAAAAGGTGCAAAGCCTAGTGATACAGTTCGAAATCTATTCTCAAAAGAAGGCATCATGAAAAAGTTTCACGAACAAAAAAATGAAATTGCAAAGTAGTGTGATATCATGAGGACCCTTATTGAAACAATTGTTACGTCACTTGTAGATCATCCGGAAGAAATTAAAGTTACGGAAGCTGAAGAGGATACCAAGATTGTTTATCACTTGTCCGTTCATCCAGATGATGTTGGTAAGGTGATCGGTAGAAATGGACGAATTGCAAAAGCGATTCGAACAGTTGTCTATGCAGCGAAAACAGATAGCAATAAGCGTGTTTTTCTAGATATTATGTAAAGGGAAAGGGAGAAAATAAACCTTTCCCTTTTTAACACTATAGGAAAGTATAAAACTTTAGACTTTATCCCGCATGTAAGGTGCCGTAAGTTTCCCACTTCAAGTCCTGAATTGATACAAAAGAGTCAAAGTGGGAGAAAACGGCACCTAAATGCCCGATTGGTTCAAGGGCCTTTAGGTCATACCATTAAGGTACTAACCTTCAGTAGGAGAGGGAAGAAAACTCCTACTGAATGAAGTTTCACTTTATCGTATAAGAAAAACGATAGCATTCGCCATAAAAGCTTGACGACAAGCCAAGTTTTTCTAAAACATAACGATGTTTTGCTTAGATGTTTTGTTGAGAGTGAGGGGTACAACGTGCAAATAATTAAAAAGGTCCAAGTTAAGCAAGTAATTACAGAACAGAGCAAAGAAGAAATAAAAGCGAATTTTCTTCATCATAAAATGCGACTTGAACAAGAGTGTCAACAGCTGCTGTTTGAACAACGAAAATTAAAGAATAAATCAGGGTTCTCTAAACAAGAAATCGACCAGCGTTTTCAACAAGAAATTAATAATCGTAAAGAAAAGATAAAACTAGCCGAATTTAAAATGGATCAACTGGACATGCTGGAGATTGGTAGTGAGATTGTTGAAAAGGAAGTTGAAGCTCTTGTTGAGGTCTCTGAGGGATCGCATTGGGATGAAATAATGGGAAAAAGCGCTATTGTTGTAAAGGATAATGTGGTAATACGAATTGAAGAATAGCAGGTGAAATCATGCAAGAACGGTTATTTACAGTTGGAAAAATAATTAATACCCATGGAATAAAAGGAGAAGTAAAAGTATTACGGATTACTGACTTCGAAGATCGCTTTCAAATTGGGAATACATTATTTGTAATAAAGGCCAATCAATCCCCTTTTCAAGTTACCATTGCGAATCATCGTGTACATAAAGGCTTCGATTTACTTCAGTTTGAAGGCTTTCATAATATAAATGATATTTTACCGTTTAAAGGTTGTGAGTTAAAGATCAGTGAATCACAACTTACGGAATTGGAAGAGAATGAATATTATTATCATGAAATTATCGGGTGTTTGGTGGTCACTGAAGCTGGCGAAGAAATAGGAACAATCAAAGAAATTTTATCACCGGGAGCAAATGATGTCTGGGTTGCAAAAAGAAAACAAGGGAAAGATGTACTTATTCCTTATATTAAAGAAGTAGTGCTCCAAGTAGATGTAGCTAAAAAGAAAGTGACCATTAGGCCAATGGAAGGACTGTTGGACTAATGCATATGGATGTTTTAACGCTCTTCCCTGAAATGTTTTATGGCGTGATGAACGCATCGATTTTAAAAAAAGCGCAGGATAAGAATAAATTTAGTTATAATTTAATTAATTTTCGTGATTACTCTGAAAATAAGCATCAAAAGGTGGATGATTACCCATATGGTGGTGGTGCCGGAATGGTATTGACGCCACAGCCTATTTTTGATGCCGTAGATGCCATCAAAACGAAACGTAATACGAAGCCAAGAATAATTTTAATGTGCCCTCAAGGGGAACAATTTCAACAGGAAAAGGCAGAGGAACTAGCCAAAGAAGAACATTTAATTTTCATTTGCGGTCATTATGAGGGCTTTGATGAACGAATTAGACATCTAGCAACAGATGAACTATCCATAGGCGATTATGTGTTAACGGGCGGTGAATTAGGAGCGATGGTAGTCATTGATAGTGTTGTCCGTCTTTTGCCTGATGTATTAGGTAATAAAGCTTCAGCTCCACAAGATTCTTTTTCTACTGGTTTACTTGAGCATCCACATTACACACGCCCTGCTAATTTTCGAGGCATGAAGGTTCCAGACGTATTACTCTCGGGGGACCACCAAAAAATAGAAGCATGGAGAAAACGAGAGGCAATTAGGCGAACGTTTGAACGAAGAAATGATCTACTAGAAAAGATAGATTTACCACGAGATCTCCAAGTGTTTCTAGATGAAATAAAAAATTCTGCTAATGGAAATAAGTAGTTGAAGTATGCTATTGCATATGGTATATTATATGTTGTGTTTAAAGTTTCGTCTTTAAGCATGATCAACGATGTTCCGCTGTCGCTTAGGAGATATGAGCATTGAGTTGGAAGGAGTGAACCAGGTTGCAAAAATTGCTTGAAGAAATTACAAAAGACCAACTTCGTACGGATCATCCTGAATTTCGTGCAGGGGATACAGTTAAAGTCCACGTGAAAGTTGTGGAAGGTTCTCGTGAACGTATTCAGGTATTTGAAGGTGTCGTAATTAAACGACAAAATGGCGGAATTAGTGAAACATTTACGGTGAGAAAATTATCTTACGGTGTAGGTGTTGAGCGTACATTCCCTGTACATTCACCTCGTATCGATAAAATTGAAGTAACCCGCCGTGGTAGCGTACGTCGCGCGAAACTATACTATCTACGTAATCTTCGCGGAAAAGCGGCTCGTATAAAAGAACGTCGCTAATCGAATACATGATGAAAACATGTTTTGGAAAGGAGCTTGGCAAAAGTGCGCAAGCTCCTTTTTGCTCTAGTAAGCCAAGTTTATCCCGCATGTAAGGTTCCGTAAGTCTCCCACTTCAAAGAGCCTGAGTTGGTACAAAAAGGTCTAGTGGTAGAAAACGGGACCTAAATGCCGGATTCGTTCAAGGGCCTTTAGGTCATACCCTTGCGGTACTAACATTCAAGGAGAAAAGCACTCCTTGAATGAAGTTTCACTTTATAAAAAGCTAATACATAGGAATGAGGTTATAAAACAGGAGGTTGGAGCTAGTGGCAGACAAACCGAAAGAAAGAAAAAATGAATGGTGGGACTGGTTAAAAGCACTTTTAATCGCTCTTGGTGTGGCCTTTATTATAAGAACATTCTTTTTTGCCGCAATTGTAGTTGATGGACCGTCTATGTTGCCTACATTACAAAACGGGGATCAAATGATCGTAAATAAATTCACGTACCATTTTCAAGAGCCTGAACGATATGATATTGTCGTTTTCCATGCTTCATCAGAAAAAGATTTTATAAAACGTGTAATCGGTCTGCCAGGTGAACATGTTGAAGTAAAGGATAATGTATTATACATTAATGGTAAAGAAATGAGTCAGCCCTTTTTAACCGATCAACAAGCATACCAAATACAAACCAATGACTTTACATTGGAAGATCTTCCTGGTAAGCACCATAAGATCCCGGAAAATTATGTGCTCGTCTTAGGAGATAATAGAGAAAATTCAACAGATAGCCGGGTAATCGGACTAGTTTCTCTGGATCAAATTGTCGGGAAAACAGGCTTGATTTATTGGCCCATTGATCGGATACAAATTATTGGAAAGTAGGTACTATACGATGACAATTCAATGGTTTCCTGGACATATGGCAAAGGCGAAGCGAGAAGTAGTGGAAAAACTAAAGTTAGTCGATTTTGTAATAGAATTAGTCGATGCAAGAGCGCCTCTGTCCTCACAAAATCCAATGCTACAAGATATCTTGCAACATAAATCCAAAATTACGTTGATGATGAAAAGCGATCTAGCTGATCCACGAGTTACAGATCAATGGCTTTTCTATTTTAAGGAACGAGAAGTTTCAGCGATTGCAGTTAATGTAAATAATAAACAGGATATGAAGCGGGTCATTCAATTAGCAAAAGAACAAGCCCAAATAAAATTGGATAAGCTTAAGGCAAAAGGAATTCAGTCACGTGCTGCTCGAGCGATGATTATCGGAATACCAAATGTTGGCAAATCAACCCTCATCAATCGATTAGCTAATAAAAAGATTGCAAAAACTGGTGATAAGCCGGGTGTTACGAAACAGCAGTTGTGGATTAAAGTTAAAAAGGATTTTGAACTGCTAGATACACCAGGCATACTATGGCCAAAATTCGAGGAGGAAGCAGTTGGATATCGTCTAGCCGCCATTGGTACGATTAAAGATCAGCTGTTACCAATGCAGGATATCGCGGCTTTTGTCATTAACTATATGAAAGTTCATTATCCTAACAACCTTGAAAAACGATATAACTTAAGTCAAGATATGGAGGATATGTGGGATATTTTTGTAACCATCGGTAAACAACGTGGGGCATTGGAAAGTGGTGGAAAGGTGAATTTATCTAAAGTTTCAGAAATTGTGATTCAAGATTTGCGTTCAGGTAGACTAGGTAATATTTCCTTAGAAGCGCCGGGAGAAAAGTTGCTTGATAAGAAAAAAAGATATAGGATTTGAATAAATAATAACTTATATGAAGACATGCATCTATCGGATGAGTGTCTTGTTTTATTTATCCCGCATGTAAGGTGCCGTAAGACTCCCGCTGCAAAATCTTGAGTTGATACAAAAGGGTCTAAGTGAGAGAAAACGGCACCTAAATGCCCGGTTCGTTTAAGGGCCTTTAGGTCATACCATTAAGGTACTAACATTCAGTAGGAGATGGAAGAAAACTCCTACACTTTATTCGGTTCTTTGTCTCTTACCGGTTTTGTTCTAATGATTTTTAAAAAGTGGTCGATAATAGAAAAAAAGGTAGGGTTATTCATGAAAAAACAATCCATTGCTCAACTAAAACAATTATTTGAATTAGGGAAAGTAACAGACGAAGTGATCGAAAAATTACGTGTAGATGAACGAAAAGGGGTACAACAATTAATAACAAGCTATGAAAAACAACAACTAAAAATACAAGCATTGAAGAAAAGGCATCTGGAAATGTCAGTGTTTGAAAAGTCCTATTATAATAAGGGATTCAAATATATTGCTGGTGTGGATGAAGCCGGCAGAGGTCCACTAGCTGGACCAGTCGTTGCGGCAGCAGTTATCCTTCCTATTGATTTTGTATTATTAGGCTTGGATGATTCCAAGCAGCTAACAGAAGCAAAGCGTAACCAGTATTATCATTATATTAAAGACCAGGCGATAAGTTATGGAATTTCTATCATTAGCAGTAAAATTATTGACCAGATCAATATTTACGAAGCCACAAAGTCAGCAATGTATCATGCGATCAATCAGTTAGATCCAGAGCCAGATCATGTTCTCATTGATGCAGTTCGCCTAGATCAACTTACCTGTTCATCAGAAGCGATAACGAAAGGAGATGCAAGCAGTATTTCTATCGCTGCCGCAAGTGTTTTAGCAAAAGTCACTAGAGATCAATATATGAAACAATTACATAAGCAGTACCCAATGTATGAATTTGCTTCAAATATGGGTTATGGAACGAAGCAGCACTTACAAAAGCTGAAGCAACATGGTGTTTGTCCCCATCATCGGCGCTCTTTTGCACCGATTAAACAAATATCCATCTAAAGGGGGAGATTTTTTGCGTATCCATAATTTAAAAGAAATTCTGCAACTAAATAAAAGCGCCTCACTGAGTCAATTAAAGATAGGACAAATTATTCAAGGTAAGGTGCTTAAAATTTTTCCGCAACACAAAGCAGAAATACAATTAGGGGGAGAACGGCTAGTTGCTCAACTACAGGCTCCATTAACCGTTGGTAATCATTATCACTTTCAAATTCAACAACTAGGTGAAATTATAGAGTTAAAGGTGATTGGCGGACAAACCAATCAGAAACCGGATATCATGGTAAGTCAGTTGTTGCAGCAACTTGGTTTAAGAGTAAACACGAACCATGTAGATTTGACAAAACAGTTAATCAAAGAAGACATACCATTTGATAGGAAGCAGTTGCAAAATGCCTTTCAGTTATTATCCCAGTATAAAAACAAGCAACAGGCGTTACCAATAGTAAAAGAAATGATTCGACAGCAGTTTCCAATAACTGAAGCAGTCTTTCAGGCATTATATATAAAAGGAACGGTGCCATTAGCACCACAGTTAGAGCAACTGCTGAATTCTCTTCAGCAGCGTTCCATTCATTCGGAATTAAACGTACAACTAAGACAATTGCTACAGCCGTCAACAGAAGAGCAAGCTAATAGCCAGCAATTGGCATATAAGCAGCTTGCCAGAGCCAGCAAAAACTTATTTCCACTTCTCCAAGCATTAGGGGGAGAGGATATGACTTCTCCACAAACATTAAAACGATGGAACGAACTAATATATAACCAACAGGAATATAGTAAACGAGCTGATCTTACTTTAAGAAAATGGGAAAGTAAGCTGTTATTAGCAGCAGCAAATCAGTATTTATTCAATGATGCAGAACTTGCTCAATTAAAGCGAGAAATCTCTCAGACTTTTCCTAGTTTGTTCACCGAGGATTTGCCATTAAGCAATAATTACGGTCAATTATTAAAGAGTCTGCGTTTATTACAAAAACCGCATACGTATCAGCATCTAAAGCAGCTGATAAACGTATCAAAGAGTCATTTACTCGTAAATCCAAAACAGCAATGGTTAGCTCTAGTAAAACAACATTTGCAATATTCTGGTATTTCTTATGAGCATCAAATAATGAATGAAAAGTTACAAAACACAACAATAAAGGGTCAACTTATTCTAGCCCTCCAACAGACAGAGGGAGTATTACAAGAGCAAATTCAACGTGTACTACATAATTTTAACGGAATGCAATTGTTTTCTGTTCAAGAATTGAATAATGGTTTCTTAGCAGCATATCTACAACTGCCTGCAAGTAAACTAGGGTTAGCTAATGACATCGAATTAAAATTTGAAGGAAAAAAAACCGAATCAGGAAAATTGGACCCCGACCATTGCCGAATATTATTCTGTTTGGAACTTACAAATATGAAACAAACGATCGTCGATATGCATGTACAAAATCGTAATGTTACAATTACTGTGTTTAATGACCATCCGAAATTGCGATCATTATCTTCGAAGTTACAGCCTTTATTAAAAAAAGGCTTGGAGGAAATGAATTATTATTTATCAACCGTTACTTTTAAGCCCCTCAATGAAGAGCGAAAACAATTGCATGATGCAAATCCATTTGGATACCAAGGAGTTGACTATCGGGTATGAAACAAAATAGACGTAAAGCAGCAGCGTTACGGTATGATGAAACGCGTCATGCGGTTCCCGTCGTTACTGCGATAGGTAAAGGATGGTTAGCAAAAGATATCGTTGAAAGAGCAAAGGAGAACGATATTCCGATTCTTGAAGATGCTTCATTAGTTGAATTATTAGCACAGTTAAATATTAATGAGACGATTCCAGAAGAACTTTATGAAGCAGTTGCCGAAGTTTTTGCTTTTGTGTATCGTGCTGATCAGCAATTAAAGTAACCTAGTTCTTAGGTCTCTCTGAATAAGCATATGTCTACATACTCAAGTCCTGGTCATTTATAATAGATAAACTATTTTTCATACCGTATTTCAACGGCTTAACGAGTTGATTCATTAGCTTGTCGATTCGACAATTTCTGATATACTATTCTTGTTAATTGAACTGTTTTTTTATACAATGGATATGCAGTGAATTAAGATGGGAGGATGTAGAATGAACATTCATGAGCATCAAGGGAAAGAAATTTTGCGACAATACGGCGTTAACGTTCCTAATGGATACGTTGCATATACAGTCGATGAAGCTGTGGAAGCTGCAAAGAAATTAGGAAGCGATGTCACAGTAGTAAAAGCGCAAATCCATGCTGGCGGTCGCGGCAAAGCTGGTGGCGTTAAAGTTGCAAAAAATGTAGAAGAAGTGCGTACATACGCAGATGAAATTCTAGGAAAAACATTAGTAACACATCAAACAGGACCAAAAGGGCAAGTAGTTAAGCGATTATTAATCGAAGAAGGCTGCGATATTAAAAAAGAATATTATATTGGTGTTGTACTTGATCGAGCAACATCGCGTGTAGTTATGATGGCATCTGAAGAAGGTGGCACAGAAATTGAAGAAGTAGCAGCTGCTACACCAGAAAAAATTTTTAAAGAAGTAATCGACCCAGTTATCGGCTTAGCTCCTTACCAAGCAAGGAGACTTGCTTTTAATATTAATATTCCACATGAGTTGTTAGGGAAAGCGGTTAAATTTATGATGGGGCTTTATACAGCTTTTGTAGAAAAAGATTGTTCCATTGCTGAAATCAACCCATTAGTAACTACAGGAGATGGCGAAGTGTTGGCGCTCGATGCAAAATTAAATTTTGATGACAACGCTTTATTTCGCCAATCCGATATTATGGATTTACGAGACCTAGACGAAGAAGATGAAAAAGAAATTGAGGCTTCTAAGTATGATCTAAGCTATATTTCTTTAGATGGTAATATTGGTTGTATGGTTAATGGAGCCGGTCTTGCTATGTCAACGATGGACATTATTAAACATTATGGCGGAGAACCTGCAAACTTCCTTGATGTTGGAGGCGGTGCCACAGCTGAAAAGGTAACAGAAGCTTTTAAAATAATCTTGTCTGATAGTAATGTAAAAGGGATCTTTGTCAATATCTTCGGTGGAATTATGAAATGTGATGTTATTGCAGAAGGTGTTGTCGAAGCTACGAAACAGGTAGGATTAGAGATTCCGTTAGTAGTTCGTCTTGAGGGAACGAACGTTGTTAAAGGAAAAGAGATTTTAAACTCCTCCGGACTAAATATTATGTCAGCAAGTTCTATGGCTGATGGCGCTAAAAAGATTGTCTCAATGGTTGAATAAGTCGCAAAAAATGTTAAATATGTTCAGATCTTGTGGAAAGGACGGACGAAAATGGGCGTATATGTAAATAAAGATACAAAAGTAATTGTCCAAGGTATTACTGGTGGAACAGCAAGATTCCATACGAAACAAATGCTTGAATACGGTACGAAAATTGTTGGTGGTGTAACACCTAAAAAAGGTGGTACAGAAGTTGAAGGGGTTCCTGTGTTTAATACGGTACAGGAAGCGGTTGAAGCAACCGATGCAACGGCCTCTGTTATTTATGTCCCAGCACCATTTGCTGCAGATGCGATTATGGAAGCAGTGGACGCGGAGTTGGATTTAGTAATTTGTATTACGGAGCATATTCCTGTTTTGGATATGGTAAAAGTAAAGCGCTATATGGAAGGGAAGAAGACACGTTTAATTGGACCGAATTGCCCTGGAGTTATTACAGCAGACGAAAGTAAAATTGGTATTATGCCTGGTTATATTCATAAAAAAGGTCATATTGGTGTTGTATCTCGTTCTGGTACTCTTACCTACGAAGCTGTACATCAATTATCGGAGGCCGGTTATGGTCAAACGACAGCGGTTGGTATCGGTGGAGATCCTGTAAATGGAACTAATTTTATTGATGTATTAGAAGCTTTTAATAATGACCCAGAAACGTATGCCGTCATGATGATAGGAGAAATCGGCGGAACTGCGGAAGAAGAAGCAGCTGAGTGGGTAAAAGCAAATATGAAAAAACCTGTAGTAGGATTCATTGGCGGTGCAACTGCACCTCCAGGAAAACGAATGGGTCATGCAGGAGCCATTATTTCCGGTGGAAAAGGTACTGCGGAAGAAAAAATTCGTGTTATGAATGAGTGTGGTATTAAAGTAGCAGAAACTCCAGCGGTAATGGGCGAAACAATGATTAAAGTACTCGAGGAAAATGGCTTGAAAGAAAAATGTAAAACACATTAAACATTGTTTTCAAGAGGGCCTAAAATACTTTTTTAGGCCCTTTTCTCTATAAGTAGATGTTCAAAAAGTCCAGTAAAAACGACACATTGATTTTGGGGTTATATACATTCTCCCACTACTCGATAGGCTTCTTTTTCAACTTCAACGCACAGGATGTGCTAGTGTCGGTGCTATAACGAGACAATAAAAAAAAACGGCAGTTAATACATCACAGTCTTTAAAGGACATTGCGATCTTAGACGACCTTAGACCTATTTCCCCCTTGTTTGAACACAGTACTCACTATTCATTAGAAAAACTTGGCTTATCGCCAAGTCTTTATGGCGAAAGCTGTAGTTTTTCTTATACGATAAACCATAAAAATTTTATACTTTCCTATAGTATAAAAAAGGAAGTGAAATATTGACCGATTCACGTTTTAGTCTTATACATGTAAGCCGTTGTAGAGGAATAACGAGACATTGGATTAGAAAGGTATTGCAAAAAGACAGTTCCCTTCAACAGTTGTATCAAATGACTCCACAAGAAATTAACCACTATTACCAACTCCCTCTAAAGAATGCAACTATCCTTTATCAAGATCTTCATGATGCTGCATTATTGCGTCAGTTAGAATTAGAATTCAATGATTTTCATGTTGTTACAATCCTTGACAAATGTTTTTCCCCTATGTTAAAAGCTATTCAGGACCCTCCCCTTGTTTTATATGCATTAGGGGATATAAACTTACTAAAGCAATTTCCGACTTTAAGTGTAATTGGTACAAGAAATCCATCACGGGAAGCTATGCGTAAGGTAGCACGAATGATTAAACCTTTAGTTTGTCAAAACTGGTTAATTGTAAGTGGAATGGCTAAGGGAGTTGATCGGATCGCACATGAAACAACATTGGATTATCAAGGAAAAACGATAGCAGTGTTAGGCAGCGGATTTTATCATATTTATCCACGAGAGAACATAAAGCTTTTCCAAAAAATAATAGAGCAAGGGCTTGTTTTGTCTGAATACTCACCATCTATCCAACCGACCCGGTACCATTTTCCCGAAAGAAATCGAATTATAAGCGGCTTAAGTTTTGGAACGTTAGTAATCGAAGCAACCCAAAAAAGCGGAACAATGATCACAGTAGATCATGCATTAGACCAGGGAAGGGAAGTGTTTGCTGTTCCTGGTTCTCTGTTTAGCGAACAGACAAAAGGGTGTCACCTTCTGATTCAGGATGGAGCTAAATTAGTGATGAGCGCTAATGATATATTAGATGAGTGGAATAGCTTAAACAACCATACGGCTTTCGTAAAAGGAAAAACAGGAAATTTTATAAGCAAAAAAAATAGTGAAAAAGTTTGATTTGTAATTGCAAAGCGTAATAAAAGCACTAAAAATGATAACTAAAACGCTCGATTTATAAAGAAATTATTCATTACATGTTTGACAAATGCATCGGATATATTTACTATTAGTGAAGATTTGCAAATTATTATAAGAGGTTCATAGGATGATTAGATGGAGCAGAGTGAAAATGAGATAGAGAAATAAAATGGATGTGAAAATCATTAGTATGACAGTGTTTGATGATTATGTAGTAGGGTTTTCTAAGGATAACCTCATTTTTGGGAGGAAATGATATGTCAGATTATCTAGTAATCGTCGAATCACCTGCGAAAGCAAAGACGATTGAACGTTACTTAGGCAAAAAATATAAAGTAAAAGCTTCCATGGGTCACGTGCGGGATTTACCAAAAAGTCAAATGGGGGTTGATACAGAAAACGGATATAACCCAAAGTATATTACAATTCGTGGTAAAGGCGATGTAGTAAAAGAGCTAAAAGCAGCAGCTAAAAAAGCTAAAAAAATCTATCTTGCAGCTGACCCTGATCGTGAGGGAGAGGCAATCGCCTGGCATTTAGCCCATATATTAAATATTGATAATGAATCCGACTGTCGGGTCGTATTTAATGAGATAACAAAGGATGCAATTAAAGAGTCATTCAAGCATCCAAGAAGTATTGATATGAACCTAGTCGATGCACAGCAAGCTAGAAGAATTTTAGATCGTCTTGTAGGTTATAATATTAGTCCATTATTATGGAAAAAAGTAAAAAAGGGATTAAGTGCAGGACGAGTGCAGTCGGTTGCTGTTAAATTAATTATTGATCGTGAAAAAGAAATAGAAAATTTTAAGCCGGAAGAATATTGGACAATAGAAGGGCAATTTCAAAAGGATAAAGACTCGTTTCAAGGTTCTTTTTACGGATTAAATGGTAAAAAGACAGCCTTAAAAACAGAGGCAGATGTAAAGGAAGTGCTGCAAAAACTCGACGGTGATCATTTCATTGTTGATAAAGTGACTGAAAAAGAACGCAGACGAAATCCCGCCCAACCGTTCACTACTTCTTCCCTCCAACAGGAAGCTGCTAGGAAGTTAAATTTTAAAGCTAAAAAGACGATGATGGTAGCTCAACAATTATATGAAGGAATTGACCTTGGGAAAAAAGCCGGTGGAATTACAGGTTTAATCACCTATATGCGAACTGATTCCACAAGAATTTCAGAAACAGCTAAAAATGAAGCCAAAGATTATATTACAAAGCAGTATGGAAAAGAATATGTTGGGGTGAATCGAAAGCAAAAACAAAAAGAAACGGCGCAAGATGCGCATGAAGCAATTCGTCCAACATCTGTCGTAAGAGAACCCAAAACACTAAAATCGGTGTTGTCAAGGGATCAATTTCGATTATACAAATTAATTTGGGAGCGATTTTTAGCTAGCCAGATGGCCGCTGCCATTATGGATACAATGACCGTACATCTATTAAACAATGATGTAGAGTTTAGAGCTACTGGTTCCAAGATTAAGTTTAAAGGATTTATGAAAGTCTATGTTGAAGGAACAGATGATAATAAAAAAGAAGAAGATAAATATTTGCCTACTTTGACAGAAGGAATGAAAGTAAAGGCAAACGACATTAAACCAAATCAGCATTTCACTCAGCCACCACCAAGATATACCGAGGCGAGATTAGTAAAGACGATGGAAGAGCTGGGAATTGGAAGACCTTCAACATATGCTCCTACATTGGATACGATTCAGCGTCGGGGCTATGTGAGCATAGATAATAAACGGTTTATTCCAACTGAATTAGGAACGATTGTTATCGAGTTAGTCGAGGAGTTTTTTCCAAAAATTATTGATGTTGACTTTACGGCCCAAATGGAAAATGATTTAGATGCCATTGAAGATGGAAGAACAGAATGGGTAAAAATCATTGATCAATTCTATCAAGAATTTGAAAAACGCTTGAAAAAAGCTGAGCAAGAAATGGAAAAAGTAGAAATTAAAGATGAACCAGCAGGAATTGAATGTGAGAAATGCGGACATGAAATGGTATATAAAATGGGCAGATATGGTAAGTTTCTTGCATGTTCCAACTTTCCTGAATGTAGAAATACGAAACCGATATTGAAGACAATAGGTGTAACTTGTCCAAAATGTAAAAAGGGAGAAGTCGTTGAACGAAAATCAAAGAAGCGACGAATCTTTTATGGATGTGACCAATTCCCGGATTGTGATTTTCTATCTTGGGATAAACCTATAGCCCGTTCGTGTCCAAAGTGTAACTCCTTATTAGTAGAGAAAAAAGCAAAAAAAGGATCACAAATCCAATGTACAAATTGTGAGTATAAAGAACAACCACAAACATAACTGCTCGTTCCATCGAGCAGTTTTTATTATGACTTTAGACGCTGGCCAGTAATTTAGGCTTATAGCCGTTGTGCAAGCCACCCGTTGGAGGGGTGATCATGATTGTATAGGAATTTATATCTGTTTCCCCGTGGTGGATAGCTTTTCTTGTACTATAGGTAAGTATAAGGCTTTAGGCTTTATCCCGCATGTAAGGTGCCGTAAGACTCCGCTTCAAGAGCCTTTAGTTGATACAAAGGGTTAAAGTGGGATTATTTGGCGCGACAGGACAAGGAAAGCTACGTTAGCGATACTTCGCGATTTTTCAAGAAGGAAAAACTTTGTCAGCGGCACACCGCCGTTTTTTTAAGGAAGCTTGTGTTTTTTAGCTTTTATTCCACTTTAATTCAGGGCAGAGAGGTTATTGAATGAAGTATTCCTTTATATTTATGGGGGAAGCGAAGCAACTGATCGAAACACATATAAAGTTTGAAAACCTTAAAAATGGGTATACGTAATTATCTTGCTACATTCAAAAAACAATTCTATGTTCATACAATAGACCTAAAAGTGTTTTGCTTTTTGATTTAAATTTATGCTTAAAACACAAATTTCTAACAATGAATAATGGAACTATTTTAGATAATTGTAGAATATACCTTTTACATTATATCTGCGGAAAAAAGAATAAAGTACAAAAAGTATTTGTTTTAACGAAAGTATTTATATAGATAAAAAGCTATATTAAGCAACAATTCAATTAGTTTTCAATTATTAAATACAATTTGTTGACTAATTAGTTAGAAACATATATAATTACGCATTGGTAAGGGTATTTACTTGACACTTGTTATGTCTTGTACAGTGAACTTACTTAGTTAAAAATAGCATAGAGTGCTTTTAGTTTTTATAACTTGACTTCCAGGAGCGATAATCAATGAACCTCTGCGTCTATACGTTTGATTTTTCACAAGCATAAGCAGATAGAAGAAAGCAAGCAAAAAACATAGAAAGTGAAGCTGATTCTGAATTTTGTTACAATTTAGTTAAATTTATTGCGAAACAATATGTTCTATGTTATGCTGTAGTCGCTGCTTAATGGGGTGAAAATTTGAATAATTTCAGGAACTATTGGCAATCCTTTAAGGAGTACTTACAAATAGAAAAAAATGCTTCACCATATACTGTTAAATATTATCTGAATGATCTGGAATTGTTTTTTGACTTCTTGGCTTCGGAAGCTGTGAATGATCTTCGTGAAGTAGATGAGCGAGTGGTACGTATATTTCTTAATGCGTTGTACAATCGAAAGCTCAGCAGAAGATCTGTTTCTAGGAAAATCTCTGCACTAAGAACCTTTTTTAAATTTTTGGAACGAGAAGAGATAGTAATAGACAATCCATTTACATTGATTCGGTTACCAAAAACAGAAAGCCATATACCGGGATTTTTGTATGCTGAAGAGCTGGAAAAACTATTTGAAGTCAACGATTTAACAGATCCATTAGGTCAACGGGATCAAGCAATATTGGAATTGCTTTATGCAACGGGAATGCGTGTTAGTGAATGTCAGCAATTAGTTCTTGATAACATCGATTTCACGATTGGTACCGTGTTTGTAATAGGAAAAGGCAGAAAAGAGCGCTACATCCCGTATGGTAAATTTGCAGAAATTGCTTTGGAAACATACATACAGGATGGTAGACAGTTGTTGTTAGCTAAAGCAAAACAGCAAACTAATGCATTATTCCTGAATCATCGCGGGTCTCCATTGACAGACAGAGGAATCAGAGATGTATTAAACAGAGTAGTAAAAAAAGCGGCTTTAACTGTGAATGTACATCCGCATAAATTACGCCATACATTTGCTACACATCTCTTAAATGAAGGTGCTGATTTACGCAGTGTTCAAGAGTTATTAGGTCACGAAAATTTGTCAACAACACAAATATATACTCATGTGACGAAAGATCATTTGCGGCGCGTCTATATGAAAAGTCATCCAAGAGCAAATGATTAATTTTAATTGAAGAGGTGAGAGGCGTGACGAATGATTTTCATGCCACAACAATATTTGCCATTAAGCACAATGGCCAATGTGCCATGAGTGGTGATGGTCAAGTAACAATGGGAAATGCGGTTGTCATGAAGCATAAAGCGAAAAAAGTCCGAAAATTATTTAAGGGGCAAGTGTTAGCAGGATTTGCTGGATCTGTTGCAGATGCATTTACACTTTTTGAGAAGTTTGAAGGGAAATTGGAGACATATAACGGTAATCTTGCGAGAGCCGCTGTAGAACTTGCAAAAGAGTGGCGCAGTGATAAAGTTTTAAGAAAACTGGAAGCTATGTTGATAGTCATGAATAGAGAGAATATGTTTTTAGTTTCTGGTACTGGTGAAGTGATTGAACCTGATGATGGAATTTTAGCAATCGGCTCCGGAGGAAATTATGCACTCAGCGCAGGCCGAGCATTGGTTAGATATTCAACGGAGTTAACAGCTAAAGAGATCGCACAAGCTGCCTTAAATATTGCCGGAGAAATATGTGTGTATACGAACAATCACATTACACTCGAGGTGCTTGATTAAAGGAGGCCTTTTGGAAGTATGGGAATTGACTACACACCGAAACAAATTGTGGAACAATTGGATAAATACATTATTGGGCAAAAAAGTGCTAAACGCTCGGTAGCTGTAGCACTGAGAAACAGATACAGGAGAATGCAGCTTGAAGATAGCCTAAAAGATGAAATTGTTCCCAAGAATATATTGATGATCGGTCCGACTGGTGTAGGGAAAACAGAAATAGCTAGAAGATTAGCTAAGATGGTAGGAGCACCATTTGTAAAAGTAGAGGCGACTAAATTTACTGAGGTAGGTTATGTTGGCCGAGATGTCGAATCCATGATTCGTGACTTAGTAGAAATGTCTGTACGTATGGTCAAAGAAGAAAAAATGAAAAAAGTTTTAGATAAAGCAGAAAAGGAAGCAAATAAGCAATTAGTTAAACTTTTAGTTCCACAGGCAAAAACAGAAAACCAGACGAAAAACCCGTTTGAAATGTTATTTTCTTCACAGTCAACGAATAACACGGATGATGATAAGTCTTCTGCAAAAAATGAAGAAATTCGTAATAAGCGAAAGCGGGTAGAGCATCAATTAGCGTTAGGAGAATTAGAGGATCATCTTGTATCTGTGGAAATAGAAGAACAGGCTCCATCTATGTTCGATATGTTACAAGGCTCCGGTATGGAGCAGATGGGCATGAACATGCAGGATGCATTAAGTCAGTTTATGCCAAAAAGAAAAAAGAAACGCAAATTACCAGTATCGGAAGCAAGAAAAGTATTAACTCAACAGGAAGCTGCTAAGCTTGTTGATATGGAAGAAGCCGTTCAGGAGGCTATTCAACGAGCAGAACAGGCTGGTATTGTATTTATTGATGAAATTGATAAAGTAGCAGGCAAGCAAGAACAATCTGCTAATGTATCAAGAGAAGGGGTTCAACGTGACATTTTACCGATCATTGAAGGTTCTACTGTTGTTACAAAGCATGGTCCAGTAAAAACAGATCATATATTATTTATTGCAGCCGGTGCTTTTCATATGTCGAAACCTTCTGATCTGATTCCTGAACTCCAAGGAAGATTCCCGATTCGTGTTGAATTGGAAAAGCTCTCTACAGAGGATTTCAAACGTATTCTCAAAGAGCCATCTAACGCTCTATTAAAGCAATATACAGCTTTATTGCAAACAGAAGGTATAAATATAGTTTTTACAGACGAAGCTGTAGATAGACTAGCTGAAATAGCTTATGAAGTAAATCAAGAAATGGATAATATAGGAGCTAGAAGACTCCATACTATTTTAGAAAAATTGCTGGAGGATCTTTCCTTTGAAGCACCAGAAATTAATATGGATACCATTGAAATTACTCCAGCTTACGTTGACGAAAAACTCAGGGCTATCGCTAAAAATAGAGATTTAAGCCAATATATACTATAAACTAAAGATCGAATGGAGGATCATTATGGAACTATTAAATCGTGCAAGAAAAATTAACGCAATGCTACAAAAATTCGGAGGAAAATCAGTTGACTTTAATGATATGTCTGCATCTTTACGTGATGTAATAAAAGGGAATGTATATATTTTAAGCAGACGTGGAAAGCTTTTGGGCTTTGCTATCAATCAAGAAATTGAAAATGAAAGAATGAAAACGATGCTAGAGGAACGTCAATTTCCTCAAGAATATACAGAAGGTTTATACAATATTCATGAAACAACAGCTAATTTAGGTATTGATAGCCCACATACTGTTTTTCCAGTAGAAAATCGTGACTTATTCCAAAACGCTTTAACAACGATTGTACCAATTATTGGTGGAGGAGAAAGATTAGGAACATTAATCCTTGGTCGTCTAAATGGAGAATTTAACGAAGATGATTTATTATTGGCTGAATATGGTGCAACAGTAGTAGGAATGGAAATTCTTCATGAAAAATCTCAAGAGATTGAAATGGAAGCAAGAAGTAAAGCTGTTGTACAAATGGCAATTAGCTCTTTATCATATAGTGAATTAGAAGCAATTGACCATATTTTTGAAGAACTTGATGGTAGTGAAGGATTACTTGTAGCAAGTAAAATTGCTGATCGAGTTGGAATTACAAGATCAGTCATTGTTAATGCGTTAAGAAAGCTAGAAAGTGCTGGTGTTATTGAGTCTCGTTCATTAGGAATGAAAGGAACATACATCAAAGTACTAAATCACAACTTCCTTGTAGAATTAGAAAAATTACGTTCAAGATAAGATTGTAAAGCCAGAGCATGTTGCTCTGGTTTTATAATTGATAAAGAGATCCTAAAAGTTAAAGCTTAGTGTGGTGACATGAGACTCCCATTTCAAGAGTTATAGAGAGAACGAAAAAAGTTGAAGTGGGAGGATAATAATACCTAAATGCCTAATTTTTCCGGAAAGGGAATTTCCTTCTTTATATACAGAGAATTTTTTAAAGGCAGTATATAGTAATAAAACAATGCTGGAAGTTCCGTGTGTTTAATCACGCTAATATTTCTTCTTATGGAGCCGGTAAATAAGCGTATTCCGATGGATAAATAGCTGTTTGGCTGCATGTGCTATATTCATATTGCAATCATAATAAATAATAAATAATAAATTACGCCTTGATTCCTCATATGATTCATTTTGCCAAACGTTTTTTTATATAGCTGAGAAATGTTGTATCAATCCTGGAAAAATTGCTAGTAAAGTATGAATATAAATCAAAAATTTCCGATTGTAATTTATGCTTTTTGACAAAACCCAGTAAATGTTCGGCTTTATGATAAGATGTGTTTACCTGTAAAAGAGAATCACAAATGATACCGCTAATGATGAGTGGTTATCGATAGCATACTTTTAGAAAGGCAGCTGACTTATGCCTAAAGCATTCCATAGCCTGATATTCATCTTCTAAATTTAAAATGGCCTTTGGAATAAATAACTTTTCACCATTTAAATAAGCACATTGATCATTGGATGATTTTATAAACATGTCACGCGACCGTCATTAGAACGTCATTAAAAGGCCAAAGAATTATTTTGGTTGCTGCAATAGGACAATGACAGGCAGTATGCAATAATATTTTGTTCGCTCATTCATATAAAGATGTTGACAATACTGTTTAACTCGTATTGGATCAGCAAATTACTTAATAGCAATAGTTTATAAATGATTCAAGGATGTTTTTCTAATTCATCCACTTGTTTAATAACTGCTTCTTTCCACATTAATTCAATATCCTTCTTGACTAATTTTACATATGGCATTATTTTTTAGGGGTATTGATAATCCCTAATACAACTTTTGTTTGATTAGGGAACAGCTACTTCAGGGAGAACGTTTTTCTCATTGAGAATATCTTTCTCTTCATAGATGACAAAATCATTTTTTAACATTCCGTCTTTTGACGGACGATGAGAAGCCCCTACACGTCTATAATTAGAATAGGCAATAATTTGCCACATCAGTTAAACGAATTGAAAGTGGCAGCACTTCCGTAATCGCTTTCATATCATTTTGTGCATCTTGCACGAAATCTTCCAACTGCTTCCCTCCTTAAATTTATAACTCCTATTGCTTTATTTTATCACGTTATATTTTTAAATAATTTAACATTAAATTTGTTTATTCTAACTGCAGATTTTTTTGATATGACATATAAAATGGAATTTGAATGACTCATTCAAGGGATGATCCGGTGAGTAAAAGTGCAGATATCATCATGGTTAAGGGTGGTGTAATGGGTTCAAGTATTGAACGATGGAAAAATTATTGTATTTGAAAAAGATCCAATCTATGCATTTTCTTCTACAGCAACAAGTGGGGTGGTATTAGACAATTATTTCCAACAGCTGTGAATATCGAAATGGGAAGAAATTTAGGATTCAAACATACCGGACATTTCCAGAAGATATGGCAATTAGCTTTGTATCTATTTCTTGCTAAAAATGATGATAATCGTTTCTCCTTCATGACGAAATAAATGCCTGTTGGATCAATTGTAAGAGGAAATTTTTTACATAGTGGTTTAGCAATATTAAACTGAATAATTTGCCGCTTTAACGGGATTACTGGATAGGAAAACCTAATTTTTACTTAAATGCGTGCCCAAGCTTCAGCAAAGTTCTAACAATCGGAGCATGATGATAGGCATCGTGCGCAGAAAAGCGATCTTCTTTTTCTAGAGTAAGAAAAAACCTCCATGCAATACATTGCAACTTAGCCGATCAAAAGCTATTTATCTTCTACTCGAACACGCACTTATCAGTAATAAAGGTAAGCATTCTAATAGTAGTTTTAGTTTTGTAAAGCATTGTTTTTTTCAGTATATACAGGGCTTTAATACCTATTATCTAAATCAATCTTTCTATGATTCTAAAGTCCTTTTACCTTTTATGAAATTAGGTGATTTCTCACATATCTTATTATTCTTGAAGAAAAAGGTGATTGTTGTTCACTAGTCTTATTTCAAAAACTATTCCATCTCCTCTATAAACAGTAAAATCAATGAATGCACAACCAATTTCTATGTTAGGAAGCAGTCGAAAGTAAAAAAATAGCTCACTTATCATCTTAAAATAAAAGGCAAATTATAAAATAAAACGTAGTAGTTGAGTAAATAAGGACTTTTTTTGCATGGCATAAGAACTATAAATAAATATAAAAATCTGTATTTTTCTAAAATTCGACAACTAAATATAACAAAATAGGATGTTACAAAATAAAAATGTATTAAAATAGTAATTCCAGGCATGGTTGTAGTAAAAAAAGACTAGTAAAAAATGACTATCTTTTGTTTTTTTGAAGAAAAATGTCGGAAACCGATAGACTTTAGTGGAAATATGACTTAAACTATTCGTAGATAAAAATGATACTTTATGACTGTTCAGAAAAATAGTGTTAGTACTTTTTTAGGGGTGGATAATATGAATTTGTTTGGTGGAACAATTCAATCATTGGAAAATTCTATGAATTATGCTTCCGCAAAAAACCGAGCTATTTCTACAAATATAGCAAATTTGGATACGCCAAACTACAAAGCAAAAGATGTACAATTTAAGAATGTTTTAGCAAATGAATTAGCAAAGCCGCTAGAAGCTAAACGAACGCATCACAAGCATCTAGCATTTACAAATGATACCATTAATGGGTATCGGACTGTGACGAAACATAGCACTTCTTATCAGCATAATGGTAATAATGTCGATGTCGACAAGGAAATGGCTGATTTAGCAGAAAATCAGATTTATTATCAGGCACTCGTAGACCGGATAAATGGAAAGTTTGGAAGTTTACAAACTGTATTGAGGGGAGGAAGGTAACATGACAATGTTCAACGCGCTCCATTCCAGCGCAAGTGCATTAACAGCTCAAAGACTTCGCATGGATGTTATTTCCTCTAATATCGCAAATGCACAAACAACAAGAGCCACTATCAATGACGCTGGTGAAGTAGAGCCATATCGTAGGAAAATGGTAACCATGCAACCGCAAGCAAATTCATTTCAATCATTTTTACATAAAGCAATAGGAAATCATTCTTCTAATGGAGTTAAAGTAACTGGAATAGTGGAAGATGAAAACCCATTTAAGCAAATGTATAATCCCGAGCATCCTGATGCCAATGAAGATGGGTACGTCCAACTACCAAATGTAGATCCGTTAAAGGAAATGGTAGATTTAATGAGTGCAACTAGATCCTACGAAGCGAATATAACTTCATTAAATGCAAGTAAGTCCATGTTAATGAAAGCATTGGAAATCGGTAAATAACGCAAAAATCATTTATTCTGCCATTTTACAACTATTTTAAGGTTAATAAAATATATTGGAAGAAAATGAAATTAGTTATTAGGAAAAGGAGTGACTTGTAATGATCCAATCGATCGGAAACCAAACACAACAGCTGACGAAGATGGCACCACTTGAGGAAAAGTCAGTACGATCACCTGGCGAAGCTCAAGCAAATTTTGCAGATACATTAAAAAAAGCTATTGCTAATGTTAATGAATCTCAAGTAGCCTCAGATAAGAAAACAGAAGCACTGGCCAATGGAAACATTGATGACTTACACAATGTGATGATTGCAGCGCAAAAGTCCAGTATTACACTAGAAGCAACTGTACAAATCCAGAAAAAAGTAGTAGATGCTTATAAAGAAATTATGAGCATGCAAGTGTAAAACATAACAAAAAATAGACTAATTATTACAGCACGTTGGTGGGGGAACTTATGAAAGAGAAAATGATAAATTGGAAAAACACTACTGCGGCTTTCTGGAACAATCGTACTAAAGCGCAAAGGTTAATATTTATTGGTTCCGTCGTTATTATTATTCTTTTAATCATAGCTATCGTATTCTTTACAACGAGGTCGAAGTATGTTCCATTATATAATAATTTATCTGTACAAGAAGTGGGACAAATTAAAGAGGAACTGGACACTAGAGGAGTACCATATGAATTAGAAGGTGGAGGTAAAGAAATTAAAGTACCTGAAGAGCAGGCAGACAGCTTAGTGGTCGATCTAGCGGCACAAGGGATACCTAAGAGCGGAAATATAGATTACTCCTTCTTTAGCGAAAATGCATCATGGGGTGTTACCGAAAACGAATTTAATGTTATGAAGCTGGATGCGATGCAAACAGAGTTAGCTAATTTGATCAAAGGGATAGATGGTATTCAAGATGCTAAAGTTATGATTAATATGCCGGAAGAGCCGGTATTTGTTAAGGATGCAAAACAGGAAGCGAGCGCTTCAATCGTCATTAATACAGAGCCTGGCTATAACTTTGAAAGCGGGCAAATAAATGCACTTTATCACTTAGTTTCTAAAGCCGTACCTAATTTACCGGCAGAAAATATTGCGATAACGAATCAATATTTCGAAAGTTTCGAGCAAACTGACGCGAAAGGTTCGGGAAACAATATAAAAGATGCGTATACATATCAGCAATCCGTTAAAAAAGATATTGAAAAAGACATTCAGAAGCGATTACAGCAAATGCTTGGAGCTATGGTAGGTTCAGGTAATGTTATCGTGTCTGTTACATCCGATATTGATTTTACACAAGAAAATCGAACCGAGGATCTTGTTGAACCAGTTGATTTGGAAAATATGGAAGGATTGCCTGTCAGCATAGAAACCATTAAGGAAACGTATGAAGGAGCCGGAGCAGCTGCAGGTGGAGCCGTCGGTACTGGAGACGAGGATGTTGCTAACTATCAAGCGACTGATGAAGACGGTGACGGCGAATATGAAATGACAAAAGAGACCGTTAATAATGAATTTAATAAAATTAGAAAAAACATTGTCGAAAGTCCATATAAAGTTCGTGATTTAGGCATTCAAGTTGCTGTGAATCGAGTGAAGTCAGCGGATAAAAAAGACGTTGAATATTTAACACAACAAGAAGAGATGGAAGTTGAAGATGGAATCAATTCGATTATCAATTCAATTATTACTACTTCTATTGATGGTGAATATGCTGAAGATGTCGATCCAGAAGAAAATGTATCGATTGTGTTTCAGGAATTCAACGGAACGGATTCAATAGCTGCTTCCAAAGAACCATCGATACCAACATGGCTTTATGTTGTAGGTGGCATCTTGTTACTGATAATTATCGGATTAATCGTTTACTTCTTGCGTAAACGAAGAGAAGATGAGGACGAAGAAGATGAGGAAGTTTATACAGCACAATCCCAGTTAGAAGTTCCAGATTTTCCGGAAAAAGAGGAATCGGAAGTAACGATACGCAAAAAGCAATTAGAAAAAATTGCAAAAGAAAAACCAGAAGATTTTGCGAAACTATTGAGAAGCTGGATTGGAGAGGAATAGGGGGTAATAACATTGGCAAGACAAAAAGGATTACTTACTGGAAAACAAAAAGCTGCAATACTATTAATCTCCTTAGGTCCAGACGTATCAGCGCAAGTCTATAAACACTTAACGGAAGAGGAGATCGAAAAACTCAGTCTGGAAATCTCTTCAGTAAAAAAGGTAGATAATCAGCTAAAAGAAGATGTAATTGAACAATTTCATCAAATTGTACAGGCGCAAGATTATATAGCTCAAGGCGGAATCGGCTATGCCAAAACAGTTTTAGAAAAAGCTTTTGGTAAACAAGAGGCTACTAATATTATTAACCGTCTTACATCCACTTTACAGGTTAGACCATTTGATTTCGCCCGAAGAGCTGATCCACAGCAAGTATTTAATTTTATACAAGGAGAACATCCACAGACAATTGCTCTCGTACTTTCCTATTTAGATCCAGAACAGGCCGGGCAGATTTTATCTGCTTTACCACAGGAAATGCAGGCAGATGTTGCGAAGCGGATTGCTACGATGGACTCGACATCACCAGAAATTATTTCTCAGGTGGAACAAGTACTCGAAAAAAATATTTCTGCTTCCTTCACCGAGGATTATACACAAACTGGTGGTATTCAGGCTGTGGTAGAAGTATTAAATGGAGTTGACAGAAGCACGGAACGAACCATTTTAGATTCTCTTGAAATCCAAGATCCGGAATTAGCTGAGGAAATAAAGAAACGGATGTTCGTATTCGAGGATATTGTTATATTGGATAACAGAGCTATTCAGCGAGTGATTCGGGAAGTGGAAAATGAAGATCTTCGTCTAGCATTGAAAGTAGCAAGTGACGAAGTGAAAGATATTGTATTTAAGAATATGTCACAGCGGATGGCTGAGACCGTTAAAGAAGAGATGGAATATATGGGTCCTGTTCGCTTACGTGATGTGGAAGAAGCACAAACAAGAATCGTTGCTACTATTCGCAGATTAGAGGATGTCGGTGAAATCGTCATAGCACGAGGTGGAGGTGATGATATCATTGTCTAATTTGTATACGGCAAATGAACGAAAACAAATTAAAATCAGAACAATCAAGCCTTTACAGACACAAATAGAAGAACAAGCTTCCTCAAATCAATCTTTACTGAAGCATGAACAGCTTGGAGGCGAGCTTAAAAAACAACAGCAGGAACTAGCTGACTTGCAGCTGAAGCGTAAAAAGCTCCTCGAACAAATAAAAACGGAAGTTCAAGCAGAAAAAGAAGCGTGGCAAACGGAAAAAATGAAATATATCGAAGCAGCAAAGCAAGAAGGATTTGAGGCAGGTTTTTCTCAAGGGAAATCAGAAAGTCTTGATAAATATAAAGAATACTTAGTGAAAGCCAACCAAATTATTGAGACTGCAAAACGTGATTATCATGCAATTATAGAACAACATGTTGATGCGATTTTAGAAATTGCAGTACAAACCGCTGAAAAAATCATCCAACAAAAGCTCAATGATGATCCAAAAGTATTTCTTTCAATCATTAAAGCCGCAATTAAGGAGCTGAATGATCAATCAGAGGTTGCTATTTATCTGCATCCGAATCAATATGCTTTTGTTGTTCAACATAAAGACGAATTAGCATCGTTACTGGAGAACAACACAAAGCTTTCCTGTTATGTTTCAGATGAACTAAAGGAGAATGGTTGCATGATTAAGCACCAATTTGGACAAGTTGACGCTAGTATTGACACACAGCTAGAGGAAATTCGCTACATTTTATTAGAAATAGCTGGAGAAAGCAAACAATGAATACAAATAATTTTTTAACCGCAATTTCAAAAGCAGATACCTATAAACGATACGGAAAAGTATTACGTGTCGTTGGAATTATGATTGAATCAAAAGGACCTGCAGCAAATATCGGAGAAGTCTGTTATATCCATCCGGCTACCAATCAGGGAGTTCCAATTCTTGCAGAAGTAGTAGGGTTTCATCAAGAGAGAATTATACTTATGCCATATGCAGAAGTAATGGAAATTGGTCCTGGGTGCCTTGTGGAGTCAACTGGCAAGTCATTAAGTGTCAAAATTGGTAGGGGGCTGATTGGAAATGTGGTTGATCCCTTGGGTAATCCATTAGAAGGACAGCCACTACCAAAAGGATTAACCAGCTTTCTTACCGATCAGGCTCCTCCTAATCCTATGCTTCGACCACCAATTACGAAACCATTAGAGGTAGGTATTAAAGTTATTGATAGCTTATTAACTGTTGGTGAGGGACAGCGGATTGGTATTTTTGCTGGCAGTGGTGTTGGTAAAAGTACGCTGCTTGGAATGATCGCTAGAAATAGCGGAGCAGATATCAATGTAATAGCGCTAGTTGGAGAAAGAGGCCGCGAAGTAAGGGAATTTATTGAACAAGATTTAGGTGAAGCAGGACTTAAGAAATCGATTGTGGTTGTAGCCACATCTGATCAACCTGCTTTGATGAGGATTAAAGGTGCGTTTACAGCGACGGCAATTAGTGAGTATTTTCGAGATCAAGGGTATCGCGTTAATTTAATGATGGATTCGGTAACTCGAGTAGCGATGGCACAGAGGGAAATCGGATTAGCAACTGGAGAACCACCAACTACAAAAGGATACACCCCTTCTGTTTTTGCTACATTACCGAAATTGCTTGAACGCACTGGTACAAACGAAAAGGGAACAATCACTGCATTTTACACGGTGCTTGTGGATGGAGATGATATGAATGAACCTATCGCTGATACGGTTCGTGGTATTCTTGACGGGCACTTTGTAATGGACCGTAAGCTTGCTGAAAGAGGACAATACCCTGCAATAAATGTATTAAAATCAATTAGCCGGGTGATGAACCAAGTTGTTGATCATGATCATATTCAAGTAGCTAATGAAATCCGTTCTCTGATTGCCACGTTTGAAGAGAACCGGGAATTGATTCAAATCGGCGCTTACAAACGGGGAACAGATCAAGGAATTGATCGGGCTATTTCTTTTCATCCAGACATAGTATCATTCTTGCAGCAAGGAATTAACGATTACCATCCTTTCCAGGAGTCGGTCGATGCGATGAAAGCTTTACTTAATGGAGGTGGTAAATAGTGTCCGATACGATGGTGTTATCTAAGATTTTACATATTCGAGAAACAGAAAAGAAACATGCTCAAAAAGCTTATCAGCAATCACTTGATTTTTTTGAACAAACTGCCATGGAACTGTATGAGCTCTTGAAAAAGAAAGAACTGGCTGAAGTAGCATATGAAGAAAAAATGCATCAGACAACGACTCTGGAAAAATTAAAAGAGCAATTTAGTTATATTGAAAAGCTAAATGCAATGATTATGGTACTTCAAGAAGATGTACAACGAGCCCGAATGGAGATGGAAACGAAGCAATCTGAGTTAAATAACGCTCATATAGAAATGAAAAAGTTTGAAAAGTTAATAGAGAATCGAAGGAATGAAAAAATAGAAGCAATCAAGAAAAATGAAAAAGCAATGATGGATGAAGTAGCTATACATCAATTTCTAAATCGAAAAATTAGGTGACGTGAATGGCTAAGAAAATAGATACGGAAAAGAAAAAAATGAATCCCATCCTTTGGTTCCTGTTTGCGATCGTCATTCCAATTAGCATAACAATTGCACTTGTAACCATTATTTTAATGGTCGCCGGAGTGGATGTGACTGGGTGGTTAAAGGATAAAGGCAAGGATATTCCTGTTGTATCTTCATTTGTTGATACGGAAGAAGAAGATAACACGGCTGTTGCAGAAAAACATATGAAATCAACGCTTGATAAAAAGAATGCTGAAATTGACGAGTTGAAAAAGGAGCTTCAAGATAAAGAAGCGATGTTAGAAAAGCTAGAGCAGGATATCGTTAAACTTAAGAACAAGCAAAAATCGGCTGAAAAAGCTGAAAAAGGGAATAAGACGAACGAAGAGGAAAAGGACGCTCAAGGTAATACGATAAAGTCAATGGCCAAATCTTTTAATAGGATGGATGAAGAGCAAGCTGCAAAAATTCTGCAAAGCTTAAAAAGGGAAACAGCCTTAGCAATTATGAAAGAACTAAAAGATGATACGCGTGCCAGTGTGTTAGAAGCTATGGACCCTGATACAGCCGCACAATTAACACAACAATTTATTGATACCGAAAACTAAGCTAAGTATCGACTTCACTTTGAAAGGGGGTGAGAGAATGAGTGCCATTGCCATGTTATTACAGCAGCTGCCAATAACAATCGGTGAAGAGACGCCGAAGCAAGCAACTACCAAGGAAAACCTAGCTAATTCACCATTTCAAGAGCTTATGATTCATCATCAAATGCTTTCCGAGACAGGTAATCAGCTTTTCCAAATGGAAGAAGAGCAAATGGATACAACCGATTTGTTGCCTGTACTTGATGGGAAGACGTTAGTTGCTCAATATGTGAGCAACCTTGTAAGTCCTAATCAGCCTGCAACACTAAGTATTGAGGAGCAAACGAATGTCTGGAAAATGTTAGAACAACCTTTCATTCAACAGTTATTGCTTGATTCAAATAATGAAATATCAGAACTTGATGAGATTCCAGAAGCAGAAAAGCTTTCTGAACAACAAGGAGAAGTAGAAGACGGCGAAGTAAATTTGGTTCTTGCGCAACAACAATTAGCTACTATTTTTTCAAATGTAGAAGCGATTCTTGCTCAAGTTCATAATAAACAAGACATAACGAAAGCCGCTACGAAACTAATGGAATTACTTAAACAGTGGAATGCAGTTATGAAAAATGCAGAAGCTGTCGTTTCTCCTGAGACAGCTGGACGTCTACTGCAAGATAACACAAAGGAGCACGCGATTTGGCAGAGGTTGGTTCAAGCCTTTCAAAAAAGGGAAAGTTTTGCACAAAAACAACCTTATAGTAGGGAAGCCAAAGTAAATAGTGCGGATGTTACTAAGTGGCTTACAAATGCTATCGAGACAGTTTCTAAAACAGAACATGCACATATGGGCAATAAAGAAATGATGATAGCAGCAAATAGTTCATCTGTCCCGTTAGACAAAATGCAACAGCATGTTATCTATTTAAATCCGGAACAACAACACTCACAGAAGCAAATGGGACAAGAGTTGATTCAGCAATTCCAACGGATCATGAAATCGGGTAGGTTTATGAAAATGCCAAATGGTATAAATCAGCTTCATATCACACTACGTCCCCAGCATTTAGGGAATTTGCTCGTACGATTCACTGAATTGAATGGCGAAATGACCGTCCGTATCCTTGTACAGTCTCAAGCTGCTAAAGATTTACTCGAATCCAATATTCACAAATTGAGAAATATGTTTTCTCCGCAGCAAGTAGTCATAGAAAGACAAGAGGCACAGTTAACACAGGGACAACAACTGCAAAAGGATTCAGGGGAAAATCCGCAACAATTTACAGACCATGAGCAGGATAATCAGCATGAATCAGAACGTGAGGATGCGAAATCCGAAGGGGAGTTTGCTTCTACCTTCCAAGAGATACTATTGAACGAACAAGTGTAGAAGGAGGTGTATATATTGGCCAAAATTGATCCATCGCTCTATTTACGAAATCAGAAGCAGGAGCGAACACCAAGCCCGGATTTAGGGAAGGATGAATTTCTTAAAATTTTAATGGTACAGCTGCAAAATCAAGATCCAACCAATCCAATGGATGATCGTGAGTTTATAGCGCAAATGGCTCAGTTTAGTTCATTAGAACAAATGATGAATATGTCAAAATCCATTGATGCTCTTGTTGAAAGTCAACTTATTTCACCAGTTATTAAGTATAGTCACATGTTAGGAAGAGAAGTTACTTACCAAGCGTATGACAAAGAAACAGGCCAAAAAACAGAGATCGTATCCAGTAAAGTAGTAGCTGTAAGTCAAAAAGACGGCTGGGCTATTTTAGAACTGGAAAATGGTGAAAAAATTTATGCAGATGCTGTTTTACAAGTAAATGATCCAGAGTCGAAAAAAGATGACGAGCAACCGGAAGATTCGAAAAATGAAGGGAAGAAGAGCTAGATGAATACATGGGATCATCGAATTCTTCAAGCACCTCAGCATCCATCTTTTATAACTAGAGAAGTAAAGAAAAGTAATAAAGAGATAAATAGTTCCAGCTTTAAAGACATATTAGTACAAGAGCAACTGGAACAACGCCAGTTAAAAATCAGCAAGCATGCAGCAGCACGTATACAAGAACGAAAGATTGAAATTAATGCAAAACAATGGCAAAGGATTGAAGCTAAATTATCAGAGGCAAAACGAAAAGGAATTAATGATTCACTCGTCTTATTAAATGATGCAGCATTATTAGTCAGTGCCAGAAACAACACAGTTGTAACAGCAATGGATCGCAATGAGGCAGAAGATCGAATTTTTACTAATATTAATGGTGCTATTTTAATCAATGACTAAGGCCGGACCCTTTTTGGGAGGCCAGAAGCTGTGGAATGACAGATACAGCTAAATATTTTAGAAAAGGGGAAATGAACATGTTACGTTCAATGTACGCAGGAATTTCTGGAATGAGAGGATTTCAAACCAAGCTTGATGTAGTTGGAAATAATATCGCAAACGTCAATACATCTGGGTTTAAAAAGGGAAGAGTTACCTTTCAAGATATGATGAGTCAAACGACATCCGGTGCTCAAGGACCAACAGCTGGACGTGGAGGGGTGAACCCGATTCAAGTTGGTCTAGGTTCACAACTAGGTTCGATTGATAATATTCATACTCAAGGCTTCCGGCAGTCGACTGGTAATCCGTTAGACCTTCAGTTAGAAGGAAATGGTATGTTTATCTTGGAAGGAAATGGAACAACTTATTATACCCGTGCCGGTAACTTTTACTTAGATGACAATGATCGCATCGTAAATGCTAATGGATATTATTTGCAAAGTATGAATGGAGGATATATAACGATTCCGCAAGATGCAAAAAGCTTTGATATTTCATCGGATGGAATGGTTACGTACATTGCGGCGGATGGGTCTAATCAGGATGCTGGTCAAATTGCTTTGGCGAATTTCTCCAACCCAGGCGGATTAGAAAAAGCAGGAAGTAATCTTTATTTAATGTCTGAAAATGCTGGTTATAACGGCATAAGTGCTCCTGAAACAGATGGTACAGCAAAAGTTATAGCTGGTGCACTTGAAATGTCGAATGTTGATTTATCAGAAGAGTTCACAGAAATGATTACAGCTCAAAGAGGTTTCCAGGCAAACACAAGAATTATTACAACATCGGATGAAATTCTTCAAGAGCTTGTAAACTTAAAACGCTAAGTTAGGAGGGAGGGGAGTGCGTTAGTGCGCACTCCCACCTAAATCATGATTTCATTAACACGGTTAAACGGTGAAAAATTTACATTAAATGCTATCCTGATTGAACAAGTTCAGGACTTTCCAGATACGACGATAACATTGATTAATGGTAAGAAATTAGTCGTGAAAAATACTCACTCGGAAGTGCTTGAGCGCGTTTTAGCCTACTACCAGCAAATCGGCATCCAAGTAGTACAAAAGGAGGCAATTAAAGAAGATGAGTAATGTAGTAAAAACAATGATAACTTCAATAGCTGTATTAGCTGTTATAGGCATTGCTGCATTTGTCGTCGTTTGGTATATCAATGACGACAATACTAATGGAGAAACCCCATCCATTAAAAAAATAAAGGAATATTCGTATGAAACGCCGGAGATAACAACGGATCTTGAAGATGGAAGCTTTGTGCGTATTCAATTTCAAATCGTAACGAATGGTAAGGATGCGAAAAAAGAAATTAGTCAGCGTGATTTCCAGCTAAAAAATATCCTCATTAAAGAATTAGCAACGATGAAAGAAGAGGATTTTAAATCCGGGTTAACGGATTTAGAAGAGAAGATTAAAAACAAATTAAATGAACTAATGACTACAGGGAAGGTTACGGATGTGTACACCACTAATAAAATATTGCAGTAAACAAAATAATAATGAACTCCACATTGGAGGTGATTGTACTTGGTAGAGGAAGTTCTTTCGCAACATGAAATAGATGCACTCTTATCAGCGATATCATCCGGTGAGATGGACGCAGAGGAGTTAAAAAAAGAAGAAAAAGAAAAGAAAGTTCGTGTTTATGACTTTAAACGAGCGTTACGTTTTTCCAAGGATCAAATTCGCAGTATTTCTCGGATTCATGAGAATTATGCTAGATTATTAACAACTTTTTTCTCAGCGAAGTTAAGGACCTATGTGAATATTACAGTAGCATCTGTTGACCAAATTCCATACGAAGAATTTATTCGCTCGGTACCGAAAATGACGATTTTAAATACATATAGTGTCCAGCCGTTAGAGGGTAGGATCGTCATGGAAATCAACCCTAATATTGCCTATGCCATGCTTGATCGCACGCTAGGTGGAAAAGGTGTTAGTTTTAATAAGGTAGAGAATTTAACTGAGATTGAGACGATTTTAATGTCGCAGCTTTTTGAAAAAGCAAATGTTAAATTGCAGGAAGCATGGTCTTCTATCGTAGATATTGACCCAATACTTGAGGATTTTGAAGTGAACCCGCAATTCCTGCAAATGGTTGCACCGAATGAAACGGTTGTTGTCGTATCATTAAATACCGCAATTGGTGAAGCTAGTGGCATGATTAATATCTGTATACCTCATATTGTGCTGGAACCCATTATTTCGAAACTGTCCGTTCATTATTGGATGGAGACAGCTGGAAAAGAAAGAGATGAAGAAGCTTATCAAAAGCTTTCAAAAAATATTCAAACAGCAGAAGTGGAAGTAAAAGCTATTTTAGGAGAAGCAACAATAACCATTGACGAGTTCCTAAAACTAAGCAAAGAAGATGTAATAGGCTTGGACAGGGAAATTGATAGTCCATTAACATTCGTAGTAAATAATGAACCAAAATTCCTTGCACAACCAGGTACATATAAAAATAAAATGTCCGTTCAGATATTAGAGGATGTTAAGGGGGGAAATGAAGATGGGGAATGACGAGAAGCTATCTCAAGATGAGATTGATGCACTTTTAAACGTAAGTGCAGATGACGAGGAAACTACATCATCTTCAACAAACCAATATTTATCAACGATAGAAGTAGATACGTTAGGTGAAATAGGTAATATTTCGTTTGGCAGCTCAGCAACAACGTTATCAACTTTATTAAATCAAAAGGTAGAAATAACGACACCACAGGTTTCTGTGATGGCCCAAGAAGAGTTAAAAAACTTTACATTTGAGCCAGTTAGTGTTCAAGTCAATTATTTAGAAGGGTTTTCCGGAAAGAATGTCTTCGTTATTAAATCAGAGGATGCTGCTATCATTTCTGATATTATGCTTGGCGGCGACGGAACAAATCCAACTGAAGAATTAAATGAAATTCATTTAAGTGCTGTCCAAGAGGCGATGAATCAAATGATGGGGGCAGCTGCAACAAGTATGTCTACGATATTTAATAAGCGTGTAGACATATCACCGCCAACCATTCACATAGAAGATCCTGAACAGGAATCAAACTCTATGTTAGGGGAAGATCCATTTGTTAAAGTAGCATTTCAATTAAAGGTTGGTAATTTAATCGATTCAACCATTTTTCAGTTAATGCCAATCGGATTTGCTAAAGATCTAGTAGATCAATTGATGAATGGTGAAACAGTTGAAGAGGAATTAGATGTAGCTTTGAAGGAAGCGGAGGTTCCTATGTTGCAACAAGAAGATCAGCCTGTGGATACAAAACAAAAAGACGAGCCACAGTTTTTAGGAGATCGTACGATAACGCAACAAAAGAAGGTACAGCAAGCTGATTTTACTCCATTCGAACCGGTTACATTAAATAAGACAAAACAGCGAAACTTGGATATGCTTTTGGATATTCCATTAAAAGTTACTGTGGAGCTCGGGCGTACCAAGCGAACGATTAAGGATATATTAGATTTATCACAAGGATCGATTGTAGAACTGGATAAGTTAGCAGGGGAACCGGTAGATATTTTAGTGAATGAAAAACCGATAGCTATTGGAGAAGTAGTTGTTATTGATGAAAATTTTGGAGTTCGAGTGACAGATATTTTAAGTCCGTCTGACAGGATAAAAAAATTAAAATAAACATCAGTTCTTAGGGAGGATTTGTTTTTATGGGAAATCGTATTTTAATAGTAGATGATGCAGCATTTATGCGAATGATGATTAAAGATATTTTATCGAAAAATGGGTATGAGGTAGTTGGTGAAGCACAAGATGGAGCGCAAGCAGTAGAAAAGTACAAGGAATTAACACCTGATTTAGTTACAATGGATATTACGATGCCGGAAAAAGATGGAATCACGGCGTTAAAGGAAATACTTGCAAGTGACCCACAGGCAAAAATTATTATGTGCTCTGCAATGGGGCAACAAGCTATGGTAATTGATGCAATCCAGGCAGGAGCTAAGGATTTTATTGTCAAGCCATTCCAAGCCGATCGAGTGATTGAAGCGATTCAAAAGGCATTGAGCTAAAAGTGAGTGAATGATATTGAATAAATCGTTACGTATGTATGGCATTAGCTTACTTAGTTTGCTTCTACTTCTGTTTTGTTTCGAAATAGAAGTAGAAGCAGCACCTAAAACGGTTAATGATTGTATTAAAGAAGCTGATTGTGAACCATCTGAAGAGAAACCGATAGATAAGGACAAGGAATCATCCAAACTTGTAAATGAAAAAGCAGAAACAACACCTCTGTGGTTAAATTTTATCAAACTAATTATTGTTTTATTTCTGATTTTAGCTTTAATCTATGCTTTTTTAATGTTTTTAAAAAAGAAGAACGCTATGTTTCATCAAGTAAAGGCGTTAGAAAACCTCGGTGGCATATCGGTAGGACAAAATAAATCACTGCAAATTGTACGGGTTGGTAGTAAATTTTATTTAATTGGAGTTGGCGATAATGTTGAGCTGCTTCAAGAAATCGATGATGATACACTTATCGGGGAATTAGCGAAAGATGATGCAATGGACACCATCCCTTTTGCTTTATTTCGAAAAAAGAAAGATCAAAAAGGAGAACAACAGCAAAACACAAATACAACGACAGCTTTTAAGAAGCAGTTTATGAATGAACTGGACAAACTAAAGGAGAACCGTAATAAAATGATTCAGGAGTACAAACAGAAGGAAGATCAAAATGAATGAATTTGTAGATATGTTTTCCAGTTCTGATCCAGAAAATATATCGATATCGGTAAAGCTTATTTTATTATTAACTGTTCTGACCTTAGCTCCTAGTATATTAATCTTAATGACAAGCTTTACGAGAATTATTATCGTCTTATCGTTTGTTCGTACGTCACTTGCGACTCAGCAAATGCCACCGAATCAAGTACTAATAGGCTTAGCTTTATTTCTTACCTTCTTTATTATGGCACCGGTATTTAATGAGGTTTATGAGCAGTCATTACAGCCGTTATTTGCAGAGGAGATTACACTAGATGAGGCGTATGAAGAAGCGAGCATTCCGATTAAAGAGTTTATGGCAGAGCATACCAGGCAAAAGGATTTAGCACTATTTATGAATTATGCTGAACTAGAGCGTCCAGAGACAGTGGAAGATATTCCCTTAACTACTTTAGTTCCTGCATTTGCCATTAGTGAGCTGAAAACAGCGTTTCAAATGGGATTTATGATCTTTGTTCCGTTTTTGATTATTGATATGGCTGTTGCCAGTGTATTGATGTCAATGGGGATGATGATGCTTCCTCCAGTTATGATATCCTTGCCTTTTAAAATCTTGTTGTTTGTTCTCGTAGATGGCTGGTATTTAATTACACATTCATTGCTTGATAGCTTTTAACCAATCATTCTTTAAAGCTATTCATCTTTTATTCTGTCCTCTTCGAGAATCGCGCAAGGAAGTTTATAGATAGCTTGCTGATTAGACGGTAGCTGAACCTTAGCCATAGAAAGAAGGAGGCTGTTGTAATATGAGCAGTGAGTTTGTATTAACTCTTGCAGAAAAAGGTGTATATACCATTCTATTGGTCACAGGGCCTTTACTAATACTCGCATTAGGTGTTGGCCTTTTAGTCAGCATTTTTCAGGCGACAACACAAATCCAAGAGCAGACATTGGCGTTTATCCCTAAAATTGTTGCTGTACTAATTGGATTAGTTGTTTTTGGACCTTGGATGCTGTCCGTAATCGTAGAATTTACTTCTGATCTGTTTCAAAATATAAATCAGTTTGTAGGGTAAATGATGTTAGAAATAATAAATATAAATAGCATTCCTGTATTTTTACTAGTTTTTGTAAGAGTGTTGGCGTTTTTCATCGTAATGCCACTTTTTTCTTACCGTACCATTCCAACACCTTTTAAAATAGGGGTTAGTTTTTTCCTGGCATATCTATTGTTTTATACGGTTGGCGCACCAACCTTAACAATAGATTTAACTTATTTGCTATTGGTGTTTAAAGAAGTTTTAATAGGACTATTAATCGGTTTAATGGCTTATATTATTTTATCAGCTGTGCAAATCGCCGGAGGCTTCATTGATTTTCAAATGGGATTTGCCATCGCCAATGTGATTGACCCACAAACTGGAGCACAAAGTCCGTTAACCGGGCAATATTTCTATATTATTGCGCTACTATTTTTATTATCGGTAAATGGTCATCATATTTTAATAGATGGGATCGTAAATAGCTATCAATTTATTCCAATCGACCAATTCCTGCCTTTACAAGATGAATCGATTGTGAATTACATTATCGATAGTTTTAATCATATGTTTCTGATTGCTTTTCAAATTGCAATCCCAATTGTTGGCTGTCTATTTCTAGTTGATGTAGCTTTAGGCATTATTGCAAGAACCGTACCGCAATTAAATGTATTTGTTGTTGGTTTACCTCTAAAAATAATGGTTAGTTTTATTGTGTTGTTGTTTTTTATGAGTTTATACGTCATTTTAGTTAAAAACTTATTTGAAATTATGTTTGATACTATTCGTACGCTAATGCAGTTATTCGGAGGTGGCTAACTTGCAACTTAAGATGAATTTGCAGTTCTTTGCAGGTGAGAAAACAGAAAGGGCTACTCCGAAAAAACGTCAAGATGAACGAAAAAAAGGGAAGGTTGCCAAAAGTCAAGACGTTAATACAGCTTTTTTACTGTTGTTTACGTTTATCATATTATTTTCGTTTGGAAATTTCATGAAGGAAACGATGACTTCCTTATATAAACATACATTTACAGAATTTATCCATTGGGAAGTAACAGAAAAAACCGTTCAGCAAATTTTTTCAGGAGCTACGCTGGAAGTAGCTAAAATGTTGGCTCCTATAATGATCATAGCCATTATTGCAGCATTAGCGGCAAACTTTTTGCAAATTGGCTTCTTATTTACAACAGAACCACTTAAATTTGACTTGAAGAAGATTGACCCGATCCAAGGAGCAAAACGGATTTTTTCTATTCGTGCACTTGTTGAGCTTCTAAAGTCATTATTAAAAATCGTAAGTATTGGTATAGCGACGTTTGCCGTTATTTGGTTTTATAAAGATGATATGATGATGACGGCCTTCAAAACCCCTGAAGCGTCATTAGGTTTTTTCGGGAAAGTAACGATCACAATGGGAATAACAGCGATTATATTATTATTGTTTTTAGCTGTATTTGATTATGCTTATCAACGATACGATTACGAGAAAAATATGAGAATGTCAAAGCAAGATATAAAAGATGAATATAAGAATATGGAAGGAGACCCACTCATTAAATCAAAAATAAAAGAAAGACAAAGACAAATGGCAACACGCAGAATGATGAGTGAAGTTCCTCATGCAGATGTTATCATTACAAACCCTACGCATATTGCAATTGCTATTAAGTATGATGAGGAAAAAGCTTCTGCACCATATGTTGTCGCTAAAGGGGTAGACGATGTCGCCCAAAAGATAAAAGAAATCGCCAAAAAAAATGACGTCATCATGGTGGAAAATAAACCTTTAGCGCGCTCTTTATATCGAGCAATAGACGTTGGTGATATGATACCTGAAGTATTTTTTCAGGCGGTTGCCGAAATATTGGCATATGTATATAAGTTAGAGAAAAAAGTTTAAGCAATAAGGAGAGACCCCGATGAAAGCAAGAGACCTATCCGTACTATTAGGCGTAATTTTAATTATTATTATGTTAATTGTTCCATTGCCTGGATGGCTGTTAAGTGTATTAATACTTTGCAATATCTCATTAGCTCTCATCGTTATCTTAGTTTCGATGAACACACATGAAGCACTGCAATTTTCCGTCTTTCCTACCCTGTTATTATTACTAACTTTATTTCGCTTAGGATTAAATGTTTCCACAACAAGGTCGATTTTATCAGAAGCTGATGCTGGCGGTGTTGTCGACACGTTTGGCTCCTTTGTAATTGGGGGTAATCCATTAGTTGGTTTTGTCGTTTTCGTTATTTTAGTCATTATCCAATTTCTCGTTATTACAAAAGGAGCTGAACGTGTTTCCGAAGTGGCTGCTCGTTTTACATTAGACGCTATGCCTGGAAAACAGATGAGTATTGATGCAGATTTAAATGCAGGCTTAATTTCGGAACAACAGGCAAAAAAACGGCGAGAAAAAGTTGAAAAGGAAGCAGACTTTCACGGATCCATGGATGGGGCGAGTAAATTTGTTAAAGGGGATGCAATTGCCGGAATCATTATCGTTCTTATCAATATTGTTTTTGGTTTAATTATCGGTATGGTACAAATGGACATGTCTTTCCAAGAAGCCATTAATACGTTTATGCGTCTTACGGTTGGTGACGGATTAGTAAGTCAAATTCCAGCATTATTAATCTCTACTGCCACCGGTATTGTCGTAACAAGAACTGCTGGAGAAGGAAATCTGGGAGAAGACGTTTCAGGACAATTGTTGCAATATCCGAAGCTATTATTCATTGCTGCAGGAACCATATTTTTACTTGGCTTAACACCAATCAATTTCTTTTTAACTACGATTATTGCCGGACTATTAGCATTGAGCGGCTATCTCTTACTAAAGCAAACGCAGGTAGTAGAGGAGCCAACAGATGAGGAGAACGATCAAACCGAAAGTGAAGTAATGAAATCTCCGGAGAATGTTGTCCATTTGTTAAATTTGGACCCAATTGAATTTGAGTTCGGTTATTCATTGATTCCGTTAGCAGATGCCAATCAAGGCGGCGATTTGCTCGATCGGATTGTGATGATTCGTAGACAGCTAGCCATTGAATTAGGTATTGTCATTCCAGTCGTTCGGATTCGTGATAATATTCAACTGCAACCAAACGAATATCGCTTAAAAATAAAAGGGAATGAAGTTGCATCTGGCGAGCTGCTTCTTGATCATTATTTAGCAATGGCACCAGATATAGAAGAAGATGACTTGGAAGGAATCGACACGAACGAACCTGCATTTGGCTTACCTGCAAAATGGATAACAGAAGAGTTAAAAGATGAAGCAGAATTATCGGGCTATACGGTGGTTGATCCTCCATCTGTCGTATCCACACATTTAACGGAAACGATTAAAAAACATGCGCATGAGCTCTTAGGCCGAGAAGAAACGAAGCAATTAATTGATCATCTAAAAGAAAGCTATCCAATATTAGTGGAGGAAGTTACTCCAGAACCATTATCCATAGGTGATATTCAGAAAGTGTTGGCAAAGTTATTAAAAGAAAGAGTATCTATTCGTAATTTGCCGATTATCTTTGAAATACTTGCTGACTTTGCTAAATTAACAAACGATACGGATTTGCTTACGGAATATGTTCGTCAAGCACTCTCTAGCCAAATTACAAAGCAGTACACAGAGGATAATCAATCCCTAAAAGTAGTCACTTTATCACCAAAAGCTGAAAAAGCAATAGCTGAAAGTATTCAACAGACAGAGCACGGTAGTTTTTTATCGATGGATCCGGAATTACAACAACAATTAATCAAACAGATGAAGGAAGAAGTAGAACGGCTAACGCTTCAAGAGGAAACAGCAATTTTATTATGCTCACCCGCTGTTCGTATGTATGTAAGACAGTTGTTAGACCGCTTTTTACCAAATGTTGTTGTCCTATCCTATAATGAACTGGAGCCTGATGTTCAGGTACAAAGTGTTGGGGTGGTGAATATCGCATGAAGGTGAAGAAATATATTGCCGATTCAATGCCGGAAGCAATGAAACAAATTCGGAAAGAACTCGGAACAGAAGCTGTTATATTACAAACGAGAAATATTAAAAGAGGCCGGTTTTTCGGACTGTTAAAAAAACAGCAAATTGAAGTCGTAGCTGTGAAAGATCCACAACCAGTAGTACCGAAAAAACAAGTGGTAACAGAAGATAAAGGATTACATAAGAATCAGATGGTGAAACCGACAGAAAATAGTAATCTGTTGAAGGAATTAGAGCAGGTAAAACAGCTTCTACATCAATCTGCCATTGAAACAATTACATATCCGGCTGATTATCAGCTGGTCTACCACTACTTACTGGATCAAGAAGTAGAGCAGCAGCTTGCGGCAAGCATTATCGAAGCTGTCATTGAACATCAGCAAAATAAGCAGCAGATGAATAATCGTCCATTCATTGTAAAACAAGTAGAAGAGGAAATAACGAAGCGACTGGAGAGGGTATCGTTTCAAGGTCTAACCTATAAAAATAAGCTTGTATATTTCGTCGGGCCAACTGGTGTTGGTAAAACGACAACAATTGCCAAAGTAGCAGCTAAAAGTAAGCTTGAGGACCGTAAGCGAGTGGCTTTAATAACGGCTGACACGTATCGGATAGCAGCAGTTGAGCAGCTAAAGACATATGCTGATATATTACAGGTACCAATTGAAGTTGTGTATACGAGAGCGGATTTTGAAGAAGCAATCAAAAAGTTCTCGACATATGATGTCGTATTTATTGACACAGCTGGGCGTAATTTTCGTGAAGAAATGTATGTAAAACAGCTGCAGGCTGATATCGGCATTGGAAGATCAGAGGGTGCAGATACCTATTTAGTGCTTTCCTTAACTGCAAAGCCTAAAGATATAACTGATATTTTTGATCGATTTAAACCGCTAAACATTACAGAGGTCATTTTCACCAAGATGGATGAAACGAGTCAGTTTGGCAGTATGTTGAATATCGCATTAAGGAAAAATATAGGTGTTGCTTATATCTCGAATGGACAAGATGTCCCGGAACATTTACTCAATCCCTCTTCACAGCTACTAGCGACATATGTAATGAGGGATGCTTATGAAAAATGACCAAGCATCTGGATTAAGAAGAAGATTACATCCAGCATTAAGTAAACAAAAACATGCCAAAACAGTCGCTGTGATTAGCGGCAAAGGTGGTGTCGGTAAGTCAAATATAACCCTAAATCTCTCACTTGAATTATTAAATCAAAAGAAACGTGTACTCATCATCGATATGGATATCGGAATGGGGAATATTGACATTTTATTAGGCTTACAGGTACAAAAAACAATTATCGATATGTTTGAGCGTCATCTTTCTATCCAAGAAATTATTGAAACAGGCCCAAATAATCTTCATTATGTGGCAGCTGGTTCCGGCTTATCGGATATTTTTTCCATGAATCAAGCAACAAAAGATTTTTTCTTTCAACAATATCAAACAATCATTCCAACATATGACTATATTATTTTTGATATGGGTGCAGGAATTACCGAAGATACATTAACGTTTATTTTGGCTGCGGATGAATGTATCGTTATTACAACACCTGAACCAACTTCTATTACCGATGGATATAGCATGATTAAGCACATTGTTTCCTACAATCCTTCGCTCCCGATTCAAGTGATCATGAATCGAAGTCAATCGGAGGCGCAAGGAAGGAAGTCTTTGGAGCGGTTTCAAGCGGTAGTTCGTCAATTTTTACAATTAGAAATAAAGCTCTTAGGTAGTTTACCTGAAGATAAAGCAGTGACGAAAGCAGTCATTAGACAAACACCCTTTATTTTCCTTTATGAGCGAGCACCGATTACAAAAGCAATCAAACGACTTGTACTTACGTATATGGAGCAAGCATCTGGAGCAGAACAGACAAATGTTTCATCCTTTTTAAACAAACTAAAACAACTATGGACAGAGAGGTAAAGAAAGATGAACCCAATTCGTGTCATTGTAATTGATGATTCAGCCTTTATGCGAAAAGTAATTTCCGATTTATTAACAAGTGACCCTCGCATAGAAGTTATTGCAACAGCTAGAAATGGTCAAGATGGATTAGAAAAAATCAAGCAACTGAATCCAGATGTAGTGACATTAGATATTCACATGCCAGTAATGGATGGAATAACAGCATTAAAAGAGCTGATGCAATCTCATCCTACTCCAGTTGTCATGCTTTCAAGCGCTACGGAGGATGCATCGTTTAAAACCATCCAGGCTATTTCAAGTGGTGCAGTAGATTTTATTGCCAAGCCGTCGGGTGCTATTTCCATCGATATTGCTACGATGAAACAGGAAATTATTGACAAAGTTGTGACTGCTTCACAAGTTAGTCTGCCATTACAGCAAAAGGAGATTGTCAAGCAGCCTTCAACTTTAGTAAAGCAAACTAATCCCGCAGTTAAACATAAGCAAACGGTTGTAGCTATTGGGACTTCTACCGGAGGACCACGTGCACTTGAACATATTATCGAGCGTTTACCAAAAAATCTAGCAGCATCTGTTTTAGTTGTACAACACATGCCAGCTGGTTTTACGAAGTCATTAGCCCAACGGCTTAATCAAAAAGCTGCTTTATTGGTAAAGGAAGCAGAGGATGGGGAGCTACTAGAAAACGGTGTTATCTATATCGCACCAGGCGGTTTTCACATGAAAGTGAAACAAGTTGGAGCCTCTTTGTTTATTGATTTAACGACAGAAGCTGCTTTACGTGGACATCGGCCTTCAGTTGACATGCTATTTACTTCATTGGCTCAGGTAAAAGAAGTGAATAAGATTGCGGTTGTATTAACAGGTATGGGGAATGATGGGGCGAATGGCATTAAAGAACTAAAGAAAATGGATCAGCATACCTATGTTATCGCCGAATCTGAAGAAACTGCAATCGTTTATGGCATGCCAAAAGCTGCTGTTCGAACAAATTACGTGAATAAGCAAGCACCTTTAGGTGAAATGAGCAATTTAATAACAAATTTAGTATAAATGGAGGGATACGAAATGGATACATCAGGCTATTTAAGTATTTTTATTGATGAGAGTAATGAGCATTTAGAAGTCTTGTATAATCAATTACTAGCTTTAGAAAAAAATCCGGACGAAAAAGCAATCATTGAAGAGATCTTTCGAGCGGCTCATACGCTAAAGGGAATGTCTGCAACAATGGGCTTTAATGACTTAGCCAATCTTACACATAAATTAGAAAATGTGTTTGATGCGATTAAAGAAGGAAAAATTTCCGTAAATACGGAAATGATGGATGTACTATTTGCTTCCGTTGACCATTTAAATGAAATGGTTGAAGATATTGCACAAGGCGGAGATGGAAGCAGAGACGTTAGCGATGCTGTTGAACAATTAAAACAGCTTGAACAGGGGGAGTCTGTTCCATCAGCAAAAGAACAAACCAAGCCAGCAACCGATGCAGCAGAACATCCACATAAAGTAAGCAATATAGATGAATTTGCCATTACTATTTTAAATGAATCAACAGAACGTGGATATTTTAATTATGAAATTACGGTAACGCTAAGAGAAGACTGTTTATTAAGAGGCGCTCGTGCTTTCATGATTTTTGAAGTATTAGAAAAGCTTGGAGAAATTATAAAGTCGGATCCGTCTGTCACAGAGATCGAGGAAGAACAATTTGACCGATCATTTTCTCTTTTATTTATTACCAAGCATCCAGAGGACTTAGTAAAACAAAACATCGAAAAGGTTTCTGAGATTGAATCCGTGGAGATATATCCTTTTTCAACGAACCAGCTTGATAAAAGTGAAGCAGAAAGTGAAACGAAAAAAACACCAAAAGAAAATCAACAAACAAAGTCACCAAAGAAAAAACAACACAACCAAGCAAATTCACATAGTGTTGTTAATAAAACTATCCGCGTAAATATCGATAGACTGGATGTATTAATGAATCTATTTGAAGAGTTAGTTGTCGATCGCGGCAGATTAGAGCAACTAGCTTTTGATTTGGATAATAAAGATTTACAAGACACCGTAGAACATATGTCGCGGGTATCGAGTGACTTGCAATCTATTATTTTAACCATGCGAATGGTACCTATTGAACAAGTGTTTAATCGTTTTCCGAGAATGATTCGTCAAGTAGCTCGTGATCTAAATAAAAAAGTAGAAGTAGAAATTATTGGTGCAGAAACAGAATTAGATCGTACGGTTATTGATGAAATTGGCGATCCACTAGTACATCTAATTCGTAACGCAATGGATCATGGGATCGAATCTCCAGAAGAACGTATGAACAAAGGAAAGCCAGAACAAGGAACATTAAAACTAGAGGCATATCATAGTGGAAATCATGTTTTTATAGAAATTAAAGATGATGGAGCGGGAATTAGCAGAGAGAAGGTTCTAAGAAAAGCAATTGCAAAAGGCATTCTTTCTGAGAGTCAGGCAGAAATTTTAACCGATCAGCAAGTATTTGATCTGATCATGTCAAGTGGTTTTTCTACTGCAGATCAAGTCTCTGATTTATCTGGTAGAGGCGTTGGCTTAGATGTTGTTAAAAACACGATTGAATCTTTAGGTGGAAGAATCTCCATTGACTCAAAACCAGATCAAGGTTCTATTTTCTCGATTCAATTACCGCTGACGCTTTCAATCATTTCCGTATTACTTATTGAGTTACAAAAAGAAAAGTATGCAATCCCATTATCATCCATTATTGAAACTGCAATTGTGCATAAAGATGATATTATGCATGCACATCATACGAAAGTGATCGATTTTCGTGGTACGGTTGTTCCATTAGCATTTTTAAATGAAATTTTTGCTGTACCGATCAACGAGGAAGCGCCATCAAGCGACTATTTGTCCATTGTTATCGTGAAAAAGGGCAATAAATTAACCGGATTAGTAGTTGATTCGTTTATTGGACAGCAAGAAGTTGTTTTAAAATCATTGGGAAGCTATTTAACAGAAACATTTGCTATTTCTGGAGCAACCATACTTGGCGACGGTGAAGTAGCATTAATTATTGATAGCAATGCACTCATTAAATAACTAATAATATTGGAGGAAAAAACGATGGAAAATAACGCAACGACTAGCAGAAAAGTAATCGTATTTCAGCTTGGAGATGAGGAATACGCAGTATCTGTACAGCAAGTAGGATCAATTGAAAGAATGATTCCAATTACTAGAGTTCCGCAAACGGCAGATTTTGTTAAAGGAGTAATTAATTTAAGAGGAGTAGTAACTCCGGTTATTGATTTGCGTCTCCGTTTTGGTATGGAGAAAACGGCTTACAATGATTCTACCCGCATCATTATTGTCTTTGTAGATGAAATGGAGGTAGGGCTGATCGTAGATGCTGCGAATGATGTGATTGACATTCCCGAATCAGAAATTGAACCAACTCCAGAGGTTATAGGTACTGTTGAAGCAAAATACATTGATGGTGTAGCGAAGTTGGATAATCGCTTATTGATTTTACTAAATATGCAAAAGGTTTTAACCGAAGAAGAAATTCAAGAGTTAAAATCGGTAGAAGGATAAATATGTATGGATGTTACAAAATTAACGCAAATGCAAAAAGATGTGTTGCGTGAGATTGGTAATATTGGAGCTGGAAATGCGGCGACTTCCATGTCAAAACTATTAAATAGAAAAGTAGAAATGGAAGTGCCTGCCGTTAAAATTGTAAGTTATGATGAAATGATGGAGCTAATAGGGGGACCGGAAGCAATCATCGTTGCTTTGTTATTTCAAATAAAAGGAGATGCACCAGGAACAGTTTACTTCATTTTATCCATAGAGGAAGCGAATGCTCTAATCAAGGAGATAACGCAAAATAGTGAACTTAAACTTACAAATACGGCAGATAATGAACTGGCGGCATCTGTGTTGCAAGAGGCTGGAAATATTTTGACGGGTGCTTATCTATCTGCATTGGCGGATTTTACGAATATGAACCTGCAGCCTTCTATACCTTATTTAAGTGTTGACATGGCAGCGGCTATTTTAACAGTAGGATTACTGGAAATATCCCAGGTTACAGATTACGCCTTAATTATTGATACGAAGATTCATCCTTCTTATCTAACAAATAAAATTAAAGGTAATTTTTTATTTATCCCTAATCCGGATTCGTTTACTAAAATATTTCAAGCGTTAGGAATTAATGATCATGACTAAAACAACATCATCGATTATTAGGGTGGGTATTGCTGATTTAAATATAGTTAAGGCTCCGCAAAAAATACGCACAGCAGGATTAGGATCATGTGTAGGTGTTGTTATTTATGATGAACGTAAACAAATTGCAGGACTTTCTCATGTACTCTTGCCAAATTCAAAACTAGCAAGACAGCCAGATTTTAATATGTATAAGTACGCAGATACAGCTATTCCTTATTTAGTAGACCGTCTTTTTAAAGCAGGCGCGAGAAAAGGTATGCTCAAAGCAAAAGTGGCAGGTGGAGCACAGATGTTTCAGTTCTCCAATGGTTCAGATATCATGCGAATTGGACCGCGTAATGTCGAAGCTGTTTTAGAGCAGCTTAAACAGCTATCGATTCCCATTATTGCTTCTGACGTAGGAGGAAATGCTGGACGAACAATTGAATTTGATCCAGAAACAAGTCAATTGAAAATCAGGACGGTAAATAAGGGTGATACCTTCATATAAAAGGATTAGCTTATTGTAATAAGGGGTGAACAAAGATGAAAGTGAATCCATCTCCACATGAACAAGAGCTGTGGGATAGTTGGTTAAACAACAATGATATGGATGCTGCAAATGAGTTAATTGAAAAGTATATGTATCTAGTCAGTTTTCATGTGGAGAGAATCGCAAGCCACTTACCAAATAGCGTGATGAAAAGTGATGTGAAAAGCTTTGCGTTAATGGGACTTTATGATGCATTAAAAAAATTTGATCCAACGAGAGACTTTAAGTTTGACACATACGCTTCTTTTCGTATCAAAGGCGCAATTATTGATGGTTTACGCAGAGAGGATTGGCTACCTCGCTCCTTACGAGAAAAAACAAAAAAGGTTGAAAAAATAGCTCATCAGCTTGAACAACAAAATCAACAAATACCGAGTGCCGCTGAAATTGCCAGGCATGCAGGTATGACGGTTAAAGAGGTGGAGAGTGCGATGTGTGATTCTCTTTTTGCAAATGTATTATCGATAGAAGAAAAACCTAGTGATCCGAAAATGAAATTAAAAGAAGGAATAGGTTATTCGATACCAGATGAGAAATCGCTTGCTCCAGAAGAACAAATATTAAATAATGAATTGAAAGAAGAATTAATAGAAGGAATAAAAAAGTTGAATAAAAATGAGCAGCTCGTAATCAGTCTTTTCTATCACGATGAATTAACATTAACAGAAATTGGGGAGGTTCTAGGATTAACTACATCACGAATATCACAAATTCATAAAAAATCCATTTTAAAACTTCGTCATTCCTTGAATAAAATTCAAGTTCTTTCCTAATATTTGTGATTCTGCAATGGTTTCTCATTTTCTAGTTAGGTGATATTAGCTAGAATAGAAGGGCGGAACATATGTTATGGGTCAATTACAATTAGAAGAAGTGTTAACCGTTACGGTTGCAAAAGATAAAATGCTCGCGCAAATTGATGTAAAAGAAGGTCAAGATCTTTCAAATGTGGAATTAACAGATGAATCGCTTCGTCAGCTACTAGCCCAACATCATATCAAATATGGAATTATGGATGAAGCAATAACGCACTTTATTCAACGTCCAACTATGGATGTGTTTCCATTAACTATTGCACGGGGGAAGCAGCCGGAGCATGGTAAGGATGGAAAAGTCGAGTATGTTTCAGATTTCTCCACAGAGATAAATCGTGATCAACAATGGAATTTTCGCGATGTCATGCGAATTCCTTCCGTTAAAAAAGGAGAGAAAATAGCTACGGTTAAGCCCCCAACAAAAGGGACACCGGGTTACATGGTAAATGGTAAGATGATTGCAGCTCGTCCAGGTCGTCCCGCTTTAATAAAAGCGGGTAAGAATGTGGTTTTTAAAGAAGAAAATCAAACTTTTTACGCCGTATCAGAAGGGCAATTAAGCATTAGAGGGAAGTTAATCCAAATACAACCTGTTTTTGAAATTCATGAAACACTTTCTATGAAAAAAGGAAACTTAGATTTTGTAGGAACTATTATTATCCGTGGAGATGTTCCTGCAGGTTATAGTGTAAAAGCAGGTGGAGACATCAAAATATTTGGGATGGTGGAGGCTGCAACCATATCTGCTGGTGGTTCCGTTCATGTATCAGAAGGTTTAGCTGGACAGGGAAAGGGAACAATTGAAGCTGGGGAGTCTATTCAAATTGGCTATATCAATCAAGGTAATGTAATTGCAGAAAAAGATTTATATGTAGAGAATTCCATCATTCATAGTATTTGTACGATAAAGGGACATGTTTTTTGCCAAAAAGGAAGTATAATTGGTGGTACGCTATCTGTGGGAAAGATGGCTGAAGCAAAAGATGTAGGAAATCGACTAAGTACGAAAACGGAAATTATTTTTGGACTGAATCAATTAGTAGAGCAACAAAAAAACAAGTTGCTTACTAAAAAGCAGGATTTGGAAGCGATATTGGCGAAATTAACTTTATTAGGCGAGAAGCTGAAGGCAAATAAAAAAACAGATGATCCTAAATTAAGAATTACAGCGCTTCGCCAAAAACATTCATGGAGTAAGACAAAGGCTGAATTGGAAGAGGTCGAACAAGCTGTGAATGAGCTTAATTCCTATTTAGGAAGTGAACAGGAAGCGGAACTTATTGTTAGAAATTATTTGTATTCAAATGTTACGGTTGCCTTTGGTAAATATCGTCGGGTGATTAAAGCAGATCATCATTATGTTAAAATGCATTTAGTTGACAACGAGATTGTCATACATCCTTTGTCTCGCATGTAAGGATCGGTATTTCTCTTATCTCAAATGTCCTTTATGACCCCCTGGCGACATGGTGAGAGAAACGTCTCTTAAATGCCCGATTTGTTTAAAGACCTTTAGGTGTCATACCCTTGCGGTACTAACAGTCAAGGAGAAAAGCATTCCTTGACTGAAGTTCACTTTATTTGATTGTAAAGGAAGTGATCTAGTGGGGTGGAAATCGGTTGAAATGCAGGTAGCTCTTCCACGTTCTCAGGACGCCGGAAAGCTTCAGCAGCAATTGTTAAGACAAGGCCAAGATTTTCAAGCTTCCCTTACTCAACATCAGCTGCTTCAGGAAGAATTAAAGCGCAAGCAAGTAGCGGAAACCGAACAATTATATCGATCTAAATGGGAGGGGGAAGCTGATAAAAACACCTATGAGAAGTTTCCTAATAAGCGAAAAGACAATAAGAAAAAATTACAAAAATATCAACATCCGTATTTAGGAAAACAGATTGATTTTAACGGGTAGAGAGGGATTTTTCATGACATCTTTTTTACTGTTGATTAGTTTTTTATTGCATATCATTTCATTTTCGGCTATTTATCAGCTATTTAAACAAGTAAAACAACACCACCAATCGAACACAACTGATTCTAATATTGGAGCGTTATTTGAATCCTATTTAGCGGAATTTAAAGAGGAAAATAACCGCCTGCAACAGGCGCTTAAACAAACGAACCATGCGCAATTAGAGCCCGATAGCGAAGAAAACATGGAAGAGATCGCAAGCACCATAGTGGAAAATGTCCCAATGGTTGATGACAGCAAAGAGGACAAAGTAGTTACATCACTAAAAGCAAACATACTACAGCTTTATAGTAAAGGCCTCTCTCCAGGGGAGATCGCCAAGCAGTTAAATTGCGGTAAAACAGAAGCGGAACTAATTATTAAGTTACATCAACAATAAATGTTATATGTTAGAAAAACTTGGCTTGTTGCCAAGTCTTTATGGCGAAAGCGATCGTTTTTCTTATACGATAAAGTAAAACTTCATTCAGTAGGAATTTGCTTCCCTCTCCTACTGAATGTTAGTTGAACCAATCGGGCATTTAGGTGCCGTTTTTTGCCACTTAGACTCTTTTGTATCAATTCAGGACTTGAAGCAGGAAACTTACGGCACCTTACATGCGGGACAAAGCCTAAAGTTTTATACTTTTCTATAATGTAAAAAAGAATTTTTTTTGATAAAACTGTATATTATATAATTATACTTGATTCCTTCTATTTGTTATGATATATTATCTTGTGGTGTGAATACAATATTTTTCGCATGAGAGCGTTAGTTTGTAAATTACACACGCTTAGGGATTTGTAAATGTGGTGCCGTAATTAAGTTATGGTCTTTTTACAAAGAGGATCTAAGCGGAGGATAAAAACCATTAGGAGGAATTTTTAATGTCAGCTATTTCAATGAAACAGCTACTTGAAGCTGGTGTACATTTTGGTCATCAGACTCGTCGCTGGAATCCGAAGATGAAAAAATACATCTTCACAGAGCGTAATGGAATTTATATCATCGACTTGCAAAAAACAGTGAAAAAGGTAGATGAAGCATACAATTACGTGAAGGAAGTTGTAGCAAACGGAGGTACCATCCTTTTCGTAGGTACCAAAAAACAAGCACAGGAATCAGTACGTGAAGAAGCGATTCGCTCCGGTATGTTCTATGTAAATCAACGCTGGTTAGGTGGTACACTTACTAACTTCCAAACGATTCGCAAACGTATCAATCGTTTAAAAGACATTGAGCGTATGGAAGAAGACGGTACATTCGACGTATTACCGAAGAAAGAAGTTATGAACCTGCTAAAAGAAAAAGATCGTTTAGTGAAATTCCTTGGCGGGATTAAAGAAATGAATAAGCTTCCAGATGCGTTGTTTGTTATTGATCCACGTAAAGAACGAATTGCAATTGCTGAAGCTCATAAATTAAATATTCCAATTATCGGAATTGTAGATACAAACTGTGATCCGGATGAAATTGATTATGTAATCCCTGCAAATGATGATGCAATTCGTGCTGTAAAACTTTTGACTTCAAAAATGGCAGATGCTATTTTAGAGGTAAAACAAGGCGAAGAAATGGAAGAAGTTCCAGCAGCAGAAAAAGAAGAACCTAAAGCAGAAAAAGAAGCTGAAGCAGCTACTGAAACAAAACAAGATTAATCATCAATTAAAGGTGAGGGTGATAAGAGGATGAGAGCCTTTTATCACCTTTTTTAAAGAAAAACGTATTCGTGTCAAGGAGGATTTTAAATGGCTATTACTGCAAAAATGGTTAAAGAATTACGTGAAAAAACAGGCGCAGGCATGATGGATTGTAAAAAAGCGCTACAAGAAACAGATGGGAACATGGATGCTGCTATCGATTATTTACGAGAAAAAGGACTTTCTAAAGCAGCTAAGAAAGCTGATCGCATTGCGGCTGAAGGTTCAACCTATATTAAAACGGAAGGCAACACGGCTGTTTTACTAGAAGTAAATTGTGAAACAGATTTTGTAACGAAAAATGATCAATTTAAACAACTGCTTGTTCAACTTGCTGATCATTTGCTTCAGAAAAAACCGGAAACTGTTGAAGAAGCACTTCAACAAACAATGGTGGAAACGGGTGACACAGTAGAAAATTACATCAAAGCTGCTGTTGCAAAAATCGGTGAAAAGTTATCACTTCGCCGCTTTACGATTTTAACAAAAACAGATAATGATACATTTGGCGAATACTTGCATATGGGTGGGCGCATCGGTGTACTTACACTGTTAGAAGGAACAACTGATAAAGAAGTGGCAAAAGATGTAGCCATGCATATAGCAGCTGTAAATCCGCGTTATATTTCTCGTGATCAAGTGGCTGAAGAAGAAGTAAATCATGAACGAGAAGTGCTAAAAGCGCAAGCATTAAATGAAGGAAAGCCCGAGCATATTGTAGAAAAAATGGTAGAAGGCCGTCTTGGCAAATTTTTTGAAGAAATTTGTTTATTGGAACAAAACTTTGTCAAAGATCCAGACCAAAAAGTGAAAAAGTATGTTTCTGATAAAGGTGCTTCTGTAAAATCATTTGCTCGTTATGAAGTAGGCGAAGGTATGGAAAAAAGAGAAGAAAACTTCGCAGATGAAGTAATGAGTCAAATCAAAAAGTAATGGTTGGTCATAGGGAGCAAGAAATTGTTCCCTATTTCTCCATACAGCTTTATACATTCACAATAAATAACTATCATTTTTCTATGGAGGTTACTATGACAACAGCTTGTTACCGTAGAATCGTACTTAAATTAAGTGGAGAAGCATTAAGTGGCAAAAATGGTTTTGGTATTGAACCAAAGGTCATTCAGTCGATCGCTAATCAGGTAAAAGAAGTAGCTGAATTAGGTGTAGAAATTGCAATTGTTGTTGGTGGAGGAAACATTTGGCGTGGTAAAATTGGTAGTGAAATGGGCATGGATCGAGCAACAGCAGATTATATGGGGATGCTAGCTACCATTATGAACGCTCTAGCACTACAGGATGGGTTGGAGAATATCGGTATTCCAACAAGAGTGCAAACATCAATTGAAATGCGACAAGTAGCGGAGCCGTACATAAGGAGAAAAGCAATTCGTCATCTGGAGAAAAAGCGTGTAGTCATTTTTGCTGCAGGAACTGGAAATCCATTCTTTTCTACGGATACAACGGCAGCTTTACGTGCTGCAGAGATTGAAGCAGAAGTTATCCTCATGGCTAAAAACAATGTAGATGGAGTTTATACCGAAGATCCTAAGCTGAACAAGAATGCAACGAAGTATGATCAGCTTTCTTACATGGAAATGCTAAATGAAGGACTCGGTGTCATGGATTCAACAGCTTCAACCTTGTGCATGGATAACGATATTCCATTAGTCGTATTCTCGATTATGGAGGAAGGCAATATAAAACGAGTCGTACAAGGAGAAGTAATAGGAACGACGATAAGGGGGAAATAAATATGTCGGATGATATAATGAAACAAATGAAAGAAAAAATGGAACAAGCTGTTCAAGCATTTACTAAAAATTTGGCGACAATTAGAGCAGGAAGAGCAAATCCAAGTTTATTAGATAGTGTATTTGTCGAATATTACGGCACAAGTACACCATTAAATCAATTAGCATCCGTTTCTGCTCCGGAAGCCAGACTTCTTGTTATTACTCCATATGATAAAACAGCTATCTCAGATATTGAAAAAGCCATTCAAAAAGCAGATTTAGGGATTTCTCCGTCCAGTGATGGTAATGTGATTCGTATTAATATTCCGCCACTAACTGAAGAACGCCGTAAAGATTTAGTCAAAGTTGTCGGTAAATATGCAGAGGAATCACGTGTACAAGTAAGAAATCTCCGTCGTGAAGCAAATGATCAGTTGAAAAAAGAGGAAGGTCTACCGGAAGATGAACGAAGAGCTTTACAAGACGACGTTCAAAAAGCTACCGATAAGTACATTGAAAAAATCGATGAACTGGCAAAAAATAAAGAAAAAGAAATTATGGAAGTTTAACCTATTTCCATGTAAAATGAATAGAAAAAGCCCCTCTTTATTTAAGGGGGCTTTTGTTTTCTTAAGGAAAAATAGTATAATAAAACTTGATTTACGTGATATAATGGTGTTTAACTTAAGCATAAAATGTGCTTAAACATCATACGATGGATAGATGAAGAAACAGAAACGGTAAACAATATTCGGAGGACAAATTATGTCAATTAGACTTCCTTTCATAAAAAAGAAACAAAGAGAAACAATACAACTAATGGATAGTAAAAACGTTCCGAATCATATCGCCATTATTATGGATGGGAATGGTAGATGGGCGAAAAAAAGGTCGCTCCCAAGAATTGCCGGTCATAAAGAGGGTGTTGATGCAGTTGTAAAAGCAGTTAGAGCAGCACATCAATTCAATGTTAAAATTTTAACCTTATATGCTTTTTCAACAGAAAATTGGAAAAGACCCCAAAAAGAAATCGAATTTTTAATGAAACTGCCAAAGGAATTTTTACATATTCATTTACCAGAGCTAATGGAAAGAAATGTACGTATCCAAACAATCGGGGAATTTAATGCGTTACCAGCACATACAAAAGAAGCCGTTCAATATGCGATTGATAAAACAAAGAATAATGATGGATTATTACTGAACTTTGCATTAAACTATGGTAGTAGGTATGAAATTGTGCAAGCAATGAAACATATCGTGTCTGATATTAATGAAGCTAAGTTAACACTGGATGCAATTGATGAAACCGTCTTTTCTAAGTATCTATACACAAATGGACTTCATGATCCGGACTTATTAATACGAACAAGCGGGGAACAACGTTTGAGTAATTTTTTGCTTTGGCAGATGGCCTATACGGAGTTTTGGTTTACCGATGTGCTTTGGCCGGATTTTGATGAAGCAGTATTTAAACAAGCAATTGAAGAATACCAACAACGTCAACGCCGTTATGGCGGAATTTAAGGTGAGGATAATATGAAGCAACGGATTATAACAGCCATTGTTGCACTCATTGTATTTGTCCCATTTGTTATTATTGGCGGTTTGCCATTTGAAATATTAGTATATATGATGGCAACTATCGGCTTTCTTGAGTTGATCAGGATGGGAAATATAGCTAAATACTCGATTCCATCCGTTATGGGAATTGTGTTATTATGGGTGTTAATGATGCAGGAGCATTCGGGAACTACTCCCTTTGCATGGCTGACGAAAACAGAGATAGTTATGCTTATAGTATTATTATTACTATCATATACCGTATTAGTAAAAAATAAATTTACATTTGATCACGCTGGTGTTGTTTTATTATCCGCTATCTATGTAGGCATGGGTTTTTATTATTTAATTTTAGCTAGAGAAGGTGAAAATGGCGGGGGATTAGCCACTATCCTGTATATATTTTTGCTTATCTGGTCGACAGATACAGGTGCTTATTTTGTTGGACGAGCATTTGGAAAACGGAAGCTTTGGCCAAAAATCAGTCCGAATAAAACAGTGGAGGGTGCAATAGGTGGCATCGTTATGGCGATCATTACGAGTATTATTTTTCAATTAATTCATCCCATTGAAGATACATTAATCGGTATGATTGGTGTAGCCATTATCGCTTCCGTATTTGGACAAATTGGTGACCTCGTAGAATCTGCATTCAAACGGCATTTTGGTGTGAAGGACTCTGGCAACGTGCTTCCTGGTCATGGAGGTATATTGGATCGGTTTGACAGTTTATTATTTGTATTACCGATTTTACACTTAGTAGGTTTTTTTAATTAAGCACATAATAAAATAATTAGTAGTGTAAACGGGTATCGTTTCCTGAACAATAAATAAACTTGGCTGTCTACTGACTTGTCATACTTAGAAATAATAATCTTTACAACATGGAAACATATTCTAAAGTTTTATCCCGCATGTAAGTGCCGTAATACTTCCACTTCAAGAGTGTAGGAAATACGAAGAAATTAAACTGAGAGAAAACGGCACCTAAATGCCCGATTTGTTCAAGGATCTTTAGATCATGCCCTTGCAGTACTAACATTCAGTAGGAGATGGAAGAAAACTCCTACTGAATCAAGTCTCACTTTATACGTTTGAATGAACAACGAGATTCGATGCATCATTTTTTAGATGCTTTTTTAACATCGTCATAGCAATAAAAATTAACGAGAAATAAGTCTACATCCTATTAAAAGGAAGGTGCTCTTTTTGAATACGGTAATCGCGTTTATTTTCATGTTCGGTCTCCTCGTTTTTATCCATGAATGGGGTCATTTGATTTTTGCCAAACGAGCTGGTATGCTCGCACGAGAGTTTGCGATTGGTTTTGGACCTAAAGTATTTGCATTTACAAGAAACGAAACGGTGTATACGATTCGACTCCTTCCAATTGGCGGATATGTAAGAGTGGCCGGAGAAGACCCAGAAATTATTGATCTAAAGCCTGGTCATCATGTTGGGCTCGAATTTAATGAACAAGATGAGGTCATTAAAATCATCGTTAATCATAAATCAAAGCATCCCAATGCCCGCGTGATTGAAATAGAGGAAGCAGATTTAGATCATAAGCTGCAAATTGTAGGTTATGAAATTGATGAACAGGATGAAGAGTTACGGTTTAAGGTGCATCCAAAAGCCAAGTTTGTTATGGATGAACAAGAGACACAAATTGCACCTTATAATCGGCAATTTGCATCCAAATCCGTCGGTCAACGTGCTATGCAATTGTTTGCAGGTCCAATGATGAACTTTGTCCTGGCAATTGTCATCTTTTTAATACTGGGTGTTATTCAAGGAGTACCTGTGGAAGAAGCTAAAATGGGTGAAGTACAAGCGGATAGCCCAGCAGCTGAAGCGGGGATTAAAAACGGCGATGAGGTTGTAAAAATAGAGGATCAGTCCATTTCGACATGGCAACAATTTACTACCATTGTTCGAGAAAACCCCGGTGAGGAGCTTGATCTAGTTGTTCTTCGTGAAGGGAAAGAAGTGCCGTTAACCGTTATTCCTGCAGAGGTTCAAGGAATGGAAGGACAAGAGCCATTTGGGCAAATTGGTGTCTATAAGGCCTTTGAGAAATCACTATTAGGAACAGTTTCCTATGGTTTTACGCAAACCTTTGAAACGACAAAGCTTATTTTAACGAACTTAGGAATGCTAATAACAGGTCAATTACCAATTGAAACATTATCCGGACCAGTCGGGATTTATGATGCAACGGATCAAATTGTTCAAACAGGATTTACTAATTTCCTGCTGTGGACAGCAATGTTAAGCATTAACTTAGGAATAGTAAATCTTGTTCCACTTCCTGCACTAGATGGGGGTCGATTATTATTTGTTGGTATTGAGGCCGTTCGTGGAAAGCCGATTGCGCCGGAAAAAGAAGGCTTGTTCCATTTTGTTGGTTTTGCCTTTTTAATGCTTTTAATGATTATCGTTACGTGGAATGATATTCAGCGCTTATTCCTTTAAATTGTATAAAGCTGCTGCATATCCACATGAATGGATCATTAGACTTTGGATGAAAGGCTAAAGACAATGGGCCGATTTTTAAAGCTTGGTTTCGCTTAAGAAAAGTGATTGTTTAAAACAACGAATTTACCTTAGCTTCAGTTAGATAATAGATTCTAATGTACGCCTAAGCAGTTTTAAAAATGGTATCCTTATCAACCCTTTAAGAAACAAGAATTTATCCAAATATATGGTTTTGGAGGTCTCTTCAACTAGTTTAGAGTCAAAAAGATTACCATACGGATAGTTTTATCTGTAAAACCCTTGTCATATGCCAAGAGACAGGGGTTTTATAGCATAAATAAGATCTAAATTTGATTAACGGTACAGGAGGAGAACAATGGATATAACAAAAAAAGAAAAAATGGATGTACTGTTAAAACAACTGCAGATGTCGGAAGATCAGTTAGTCTATTTTAAAGATAGCTACTTAAATAAATTGGAAATAGTAAAACATACAAAAACATGGCATTTTCACATTTGTACGAAAAAAGTGTTACCCTGTGAAGTTTATCAGCTGTTTAAACATCGCTTGCAAACATGCTTTCAAAAGATTGCAAATATTGATGTTTCGATTGAAACGACAGAAAAGACTTGTGATGAAGCTAATACGTTAAAATATTGGCAGGATTTCATTCATTCGGCTGCACAATTATCACCGGCATATAAGGACATGGTGTTAAACCAGACCCCAGAAGTTGACGGTAATAATATTATGTTAACTGCAAGAAATGAAGCAGAAGCATTAGCAGTTAAAAAACGCTTAGAAGCATCATTTAAACATTTCTGTGTAAAAGCGGGTTTGCCTAGATATGTAATTAAAATTGACGTTAGAACAGAGATCGAGGCTTTACAACGGTTTAAGCAACAAACAGCAGTTGAAGATCAGAAAATCGTTCAAAGGACAGTGCAAGAAAAAGAAAAACGCGATCAAACGAAACTCCAATCTGATAACAAGCCGGTCATGTTAGGCTATAAAATACAGGATGAGCCAATTCATATGGAAGAAATCATCGAAGAAGAACGCAGGGTAACCGTGCAAGGGTATATTTTTTCTGTTGACATACGTGAGTTGCGTTCGGGAAGAAGCTTGCTGATTGCTAAAGTAACCGATTATACCGACTCTCTCCAAATCAAGATGTTCTCAAAAGGAGATGAAGACAGAGAAAAATTTAAAGCTGTCAAAGAAGGGATATGGATAAAAGCCCGAGGCAGCATCCAAACAGATATGTATTCCAATGAATTAGTAATGATGGCAAATGACATACAAGAAATCAGAGTCGAGCCACGTAAAGATACAGCACCAGAGGACGAGAAAAGAGTGGAATTACATGCACATACGACGATGAGTCAAATGGATGCAGTTGTTTCACCAACAAATTTAATCGCACAAGCTGCTAAATGGGGACATCAAGCAGTAGCTATAACTGATCATGCTGGTGTTCAAGGCTTTCCGGAAGCACATCATGCAGGGGAAAAACATGGAATTAAAGTGCTGTATGGAGTAGAGGCGAATTTAGTTGATGATGGTGTACCAATTGCCTACAACGAACATGATATTGATTTAGCCACAGGTACATATATTGTCTTTGACGTTGAAACGACAGGTTTATCGGCTGTGTATGACACAATAATTGAGCTGGCGGCCGTAAAAATTCACCAAGGTGAAATTATTGATCGATTTGAGTCTTTTGCCAACCCACACCATCCATTATCCCAAACAACCATTGACCTTACCGGAATTACCGACGAGATGGTACAAGATGCTCCAGAAGTAGATGATGTATTACGAGACTTTCGAAATTGGATGGAAGATGGTATTTTAGTTGCGCACAATGCCAGTTTTGATATGGGATTTTTAAACCAAGGCTTACAAAAAATCGGGTATGATAAAGCGGAAAATGCTGTCATTGATACATTAGAACTAGCCAGGTTTCTTTTCCCTCAGTTAAAAAATCACCGTTTAAATACATTGTGTAAATATTTGGACATTGAACTAACGCAGCATCACCGAGCTATTTATGACGCAGAGGCAACGGGATATTTATTGTGGAAGCTTGTGCAAGAATTGTTAAAAAAAGATATTACAAATCACAATCAATTGAACAATCATATGGGTGAAGGAAATGCGTATCAACGCTCCAGACCGTTTCATTGTACATTAATTGCGAAGACAGAAGAAGGGCTTAAAAACATTTATAAACTAGTGTCTTATGCCCATATTGATTATTTCTACCGTGTACCGAGATTACCTAGATCACTATTACAAAAATATCGTCATGGTATATTAGTAGGTTCCGCATGTGATCAAGGTGAAGTCTTTGAAACAATGATGCAAAAATCAGAAGATGAAGCGGAAAACGTGGCACAATTCTATGATTATATTGAAGTGCAACCACCGGCAAATTATGCCCATTTAATTGAAAAAGATTTGGTGCAAAATGAAGCACAAATACTAGATATTATTAAGAAATTAGTGAAATTAGGAGAAAGAATTGGCAAACGTGTAGTAGCAACCGGTAATGTTCATTATTTAGATGAACAAGATCAAATTTATCGGCAAATTCTCATTGCCTCTCAAGCAGGAAATCCGTTAAATCGGGTTACATTACCGCAAACACCTTTTCGTACTACCAATGAGATGCTAAATGAATTTCAATTTTTAGGAGAAAAGAAAGCAAAAGAAATTGTGGTTACAAACACGAATTTAATTGCCGATGAGATAGAAGAAATATCTCCAGTAAAGGATGGATTATTCACTCCAACGATTGAAGGAGCGGAAGAAGAAATAAGAGACCTTTGTTATACAAGAGCTAAAAAAATATACGGTGAACCGCTTCCGAAAATTGTTTCCGAACGATTAGAAAAAGAATTAAAGAGTATTATTGGACATGGTTTTAGTGTCATTTATCTTATTTCTCAAAAGCTAGTGAAAAAATCATTGGAGGATGGGTATTTGGTTGGCTCTAGGGGCTCTGTTGGTTCATCATTTGTCGCAACGATGACCGAAATAACAGAGGTAAATCCTTTACCACCGCATTATATTTGTAAAGAATGCCACTATCATGAATTTATTACGGATGGTTCTGTCGGAAGCGGGTTTGATCTTCCAGATAAGGACTGCCCAACATGTCAAACTCCATTAACAAAAGATGGACAAGACATCCCATTTGAAACTTTTTTAGGTTTTAAAGGAGATAAAGTACCAGATATTGATCTAAACTTTTCAGGTTCTTATCAACCAAGAGCCCATAATTATACAAAAGAATTGTTTGGAATTGATAATGTTTATCGTGCAGGAACGATTGGAACGATCGCTGAAAAGACGGCTTACGGCTATGTAAAGGGCTATGCGTCTGATAATCAGCTTGCCTTAAAAAATGCTGAAGTGGATCGATTAGTAAAAGGTTGTACAGGCGTAAAACGGACAACCGGGCAACACCCCGGTGGTATTATTGTTGTACCTGATGAAAAGGAGATTTATGATTTTACGCCAATTCAATATCCGGCTGATGATCGAAATAGTGAGTGGCGAACGACTCATTTTGACTTCCACTCTATCCATGATAATTTATTGAAGTTAGATATTCTCGGCCACGATGATCCAACCGTAATACGAATGTTACAAGATCTAAGCGGAATTGATCCAAAGACGATCCCAACGGATGATCCGGATGTAATGACCATTTTTTCAGGAACAGAAGCGCTTGGGGTGACCCCGGAACAAATTAACTGTAAAACAGGTACATTGGGTGTTCCGGAATTTGGAACGAAATTTGTGCGGCAAATGCTTGAAGATACAAAGCCTAAAACATTTGCAGAACTTGTTATTATCTCTGGCTTATCACATGGTACAGATGTGTGGCTTGGTAATGCGCAAGAGTTGATTAATAATGGGATATGTGAATTGCCGGATGTTATCGGCTGTCGAGATGATATCATGGTTTATCTCATGCACAAAGGGCTTGAAGCTTCTTTAGCCTTTAAAATTATGGAGTTTGTCCGTAAAGGTAAAGGGCTAAAAGATGAATGGATTACAGAAATGAAGAAACATAATGTGCCAGATTGGTATATTGAATCTTGTAAAAAGATTAAATATATGTTCCCGAAAGCTCACGCAGCTGCATACGTGTTAATGGCTGTGCGAATTGCTTATTTTAAAGTTCATTATCCAATCTATTTTTACGCAGCTTATTTTACAGTTCGAGCAGATGATTTTGAACTGGATACGATGATCAAAGGATCCAATGCTATACGTAAGCGAATTGAAGCTATTACAGCAAAAGGAAATGACGCTTCACCAAAGGAAAAAAGTTTATTAACGGTGTTAGAGATTTCACTTGAAATGTGCGAAAGAGGTTTTTCCTTTAACAAAGTGGATTTATATAAATCTAGTGCGACGGAGTTTATCGTCGATGGGGATTCCTTAATTCCACCATTTAATGCTGTTGATGGACTAGGCACAAATGCTGCGTTAAATATTGTCAAAGCTAGAGAAGAAGGAGAGTTTCTATCCAAGGAAGATCTGCGGGAAAGAAGTAAAATTTCTAAAACCGTATTGGAATATTTGGACAATCACGGCTGCTTAGAGGGAATGGCTGAGCAAAATCAACTATCCTTATTCTAGCCGTTTAGGAAATTGTTCGACTGCAGATATCTTTTTCGTAAAGTAGCTTTGTCCAGCTTATGACACTTTGTGCTTGGTTCTTCGAGGGGGCTTTACTCCTTCCCAAAGGGGCGAAGTCTCCTCGGCGGGGGTTTAGCGTAGTTGCGGCTAACCGAGCGCTTGCGCTTTTGATCCTTGCAATGAAATAAACGATATGCTATACTTATTTTGGTAAGTTAACGATACGAACGTTTTAAAAGAGTGGGTGATTACCCACTCTTTCTTCATACTTTAGCTTGCAACGATGAATCCCTTGCCGAACCTCTAGGCAGGGGTTTTATATTGAAAAAAGGTGACAGCTTGTATGGTGGAATAGGGTTGGTTACCGGAATCATCCTAAAAATAAAGCGAAACTTCATTCAGTAGGAGTTTTCTTCCATCTCCTACTGAATGTTAGCTGAATGAATCGGGCATTTAGGTGCCGTTAACTACCGCTTAGACCCTTTGTATCAACTCAAGATCTTGAAGTGGGAATCTTACGGCACCTTACATGCGGGATAAAGTGAAACTTCATTCAGTAGGAGTTTTCTTCCCTCTCCTACTGAATGTTAGCTGAATGAATCGGGCATTTAGGTGCCGTTAACTACCGCTTAGACCCTTTGTATCAACCTAAGATCTTGAAGTGGGAATCTTACGGCACCTTACATGCGGGATAAAGATGGATTGATTATTAAAACGATGGTATATCTGACAGTTTTGGTTAGGCGATAGCTCAGTAAAAAGGTAACCGGTTTTAAATCGAATCATTAGGGGAACTTCTTAAAGTTTGCTTTTCATAAAAAGCGATAGGCGGGAATTTTCCTTGCAGAAATGAAATAGGAGAAAATGGTTTATACTAGTAACTAAAACAGTTTAAAGGAGGATAAGCATTGAGCTCGAAAGTAGTTAAAACAACGGAAGAATTGGTTCTCCCTATTTTAGAACAAAAAAACCTTGAATTAGTAGACATTGAATATGTAAAAGAAGGAAAGAACTGGTTTCTCCGCGTTTATATTGATAAAGATGGCGGCGTGGATATCACAGAATGTGGTGAAGTATCAGAGCAATTAAGTGAACGGTTGGATGAAGCCGATCCGATTTCTGAAGCTTATTTCCTAGAGGTTTCTTCACCAGGCGTAGAGCGCCCTTTAAAAACGAAACGAGATATTGCTAATAGTATTAATCAATACATCCATGTTAAATTATACGAACCGATCAATGGTGAAAAAACGTATGATGGTGAGTTAATCAATTATTCAGACGATGTGTTAACAGTCGAATATAGAGTGAAAACGCGTAAAAAAACAGTAGAAATTCCATTTGATAAGATAGCCAAAGCCAGATTGGCTGTAAAGTTCTGAAAAGGGGGAGAAAAAAGTGAGTACGCAGTTGTTCGATGCCATTGATAATTTAGCAAAAGAAAAAGGAATTGATAAGGAGATTCTATTGGAGGCCTTGGAAGCCGCGTTGATTTCAGCATACAAGAAAAATTTTAAATCAGCAACAAACGTTCGTGTTGAGCTTAATGAAGAAACAGGTAAGATGCGTGTCTTTTCCAGAAAAACAGTCGTAGAAGAAGTAGAAGATACACAACAAGAACTTTCAATAGATGAAGCAAAAGAAATCAACCCAAATTATGAAGTTGATGATATCGTTGAAGTGGAAGTAACTCCTAAGAATTTTGGACGAATCGCTGCTCAGGCTGCTAAACAAGTTGTCACACAGCGTGTAAGGGAAGCGGAGCGGGGGGTTATTTATTCGGAGTTTGCTGACCGTGAAGAAGATGTGATGACAGGAATCATTCAGCGAAAAGATCCGCGTTTTGTGTATGTTAACCTCGGTAAAATAGAAGCAAAGCTGGCTGAATCGGAACAGATGCCGACGGAAGAATACAACATTCACGATCGTATTAAAGTGTTTGTAACAAAAGTTGAAAACACAAGTAAGGGTCCGCAAATCTATATTTCAAGGTCACATCCAGGTTTATTGAAGCGACTATTTGAAATGGAAGTTCCTGAGATATATGATGGTATTGTAGAAATAAAATCCGTTGCCAGAGAAGCTGGAGATCGCTCAAAAATTTCTGTTTATGCAAGAGACCCAGAAATTGACCCGGTTGGCTCTTGCGTTGGGCAAAAAGGGCAACGTGTGCAAGCGATTGTTAATGAACTGAAAGGTGAAAAAATTGATATCGTGGAATGGTCGGATGATCCAACTATTTATGTATCTAACGCATTAAGCCCTTCAAAGGTTATTAAGGTATTGGTGAATGAAGAAGAAAGAGCAACAAAGGTCATTGTACCTGATTATCAATTATCGCTTGCAATTGGAAAACGTGGACAGAACGCACGTCTTGCCGCTAAGCTGACTGGTTGGAAAATAGACATAAAAAGTGAGTCTGAAGCGAAGGAAGAAGGATTGCTCGACGAAACTGACGAAGCCTATTCTGACAATGAAGAAAGTTTGTTTGAATAAGGAGGATAGGACACATGATAAAGAAGCGAAAAATTCCCACTCGTAGATGTGTCGTGACGAACGAAATGAAACCGAAAAAGGATTTAATCCGTATAGTTCGTAATAAAGAGGGAGAAGTGTTTGTGGATCCAACTGGTAAAAAAAATGGGAGAGGGGCTTACCTCTCAAAAGATATAGCAGTGATCGATCAAGCGGAAAAAACGAATGTGTTAAACAAACACTTAAATGCTACCGTTGATGCTGCCATTTTTACAGAGATCAGAGAACTGGTAGCAGGTGCAAATGATGAAAAATAACTATCTGAATATACTTGGTCTTGCTTTTAGAGCTGGCAAATGCACGCTTGGAGAAGAGGCCATTATTAAAGATATTCGTACCAATCGCGCAAAATTAATCTTATTAGCTAGCGACATTGGTCCACAAACGAAAAAAAAACTAACGGATAAATGTAAAACCTATGAAATACCATATGCCATAGTAGACGATAGAGAAACGTTATCGAAAGCTATTGGGAAAACCCAAAGAGTAGCAATTGCGATTTTAGATGAAGGGTTTGCTGTTAAGTTAAGGTCGTTACTCGGGGAATAAATTCGGGGGTGAACGTATGAGTAAAATGCGTGTATATGAATATGCAAAACAAAATAATATTTCAAGTAAGGCAGTAGTAGCATTTTTAAAAGAAAACAATGTTGATGTTACAAATCATATGTCAACTATTGCACAGAATGAGATAGCAAAGCTTGATGAACATTTTAAAAAAACGAAGCAAGAAGCAAAATCTACCGATGATTCAGCTTCAAAAACTGAAATTAAATCAAAATCAAATCCAAACCAGCGAACGAAAGCAAATCAAGCTACATCAAAAAAACGCCAACATAAACAGGACAAATCGAATAACAAACATCAAAAGCAACAAGGAAAGCCAGCGAAAGGTAAGAAAACGAAGGGAAATAATAAGATAGCAGCTAAAGAACCGGTAGAAAAGAAAGAAACTCCAAAGGAAATTAAGTATCACGGTACGCTAACGGTAAGTGAATTAGCTGATAAATTGAATAAGGATACATCAGAGATTATAAAAAAGCTAATGTTCCTTGGCGTAATGGCTACCAAAAATCAAGACTTAGATGATGATGCTATTGAGTTGATTTGTGCAGAATTCGGTGTAGAAGTTGAAAAAGAAGTAATTCTTGAAGATACAGACTTAGATAAATATATCGCCGAGGATAAACCGGAAGATTTGGTTGAAAGGCCTGCCGTTGTTACTATTATGGGGCATGTCGATCATGGAAAAACAACTTTGCTGGACTCTATCCGTCACACAAAAGTAACAGCAGGAGAAGCTGGTGGTATTACACAACATATAGGTGCTTACCAAGTTGAAAATGATGGCAAGAAAATCACTTTTCTAGATACTCCAGGTCACGCTGCGTTTACTAGCATGCGCTCACGTGGTGCGCAAGTTACGGACGTTGCAATACTTGTCGTTGCTGCTGATGATGGAGTGATGCCGCAAACTGTAGAAGCGATCAATCATGCAAAGGCTGCCGAAGTACCAATTATTGTAGCGGTTAACAAAATTGATAAAGAAACTGCTAACCCGAACAGAGTCATGCAGGAACTAACAGAATATGGACTAGTCCCTGAAGATTGGGGTGGGGATACCATTTTTGTAAACATCTCTGCTATCAAAGGAGAAGGTATTGACGAATTATTAGAAATGATTATACTTGTCTCGGAAGTTGAAGAATTAAAAGCAAATCCAAACAAGCCTGCTTTTGGTACGGTAATAGAGGCAGAACTTGATAAAGGAAGAGGTTCAGTAGCTACATTACTTGTGCAAAATGGTACGCTTCATGTTAGTGATTCGATCGTTGTTGGAAGTACGTATGGTCGTGTTCGTGCAATGGTTAATGATATTGGCCAACGTGTAACAGAAGCTGGACCGTCAACTCCTGTGGAAATAACAGGGCTTAATGATGTACCGCAGGCTGGCGATCAATTCCTTGTGTTTAGAGATGAGAAAAAAGCTCGGCAAATTGGGGAAGCAAGACAACAAAAGCAAATCCAAGAAAACCGCAGTGAACAAACGAAAGTTAGTTTAGACGATTTGTTTGAACAAATTAAACAAGGTGATATGAAAGAAATTAATATTATTATTAAAGCAGATGTTCAAGGATCAGCCGAAGCACTTGCTTCTTCCTTGCAAAAAATTGAAGTAGAAGGCGTCAATATTAAAATTATCCATTCCGGTGTAGGTGCTATCACCGAATCAGATGTTATTTTAGCTGCTGCCTCCAACGCGGTAGTTATCGGCTTTAATGTGCGTCCAGATGTCAATGCAAAAAAAGCAGCAGAACGTGAAAAGGTAGATGTCAGACTGCATCGCGTTATTTATAAAGCAATAGAAGAAGTTGAGTCAGCAATGAAAGGTTTGCTTGATCCGGAGTATGAAGAAAAAACCATCGGTCAAGCAGAAGTAAGAGAAACATTTAAAGTATCAAAAGTTGGTACCATAGCTGGTTGTTATGTAACAGATGGGAAAATTACCAGAAATTCCGGTGTACGTTTAATTCGTAATGGTGTTGTTCAATTTGAAGGCGAGATTGCAGCATTGAAACGCTTTAAGGATGATGTAAAAGAAGTAGCGCAAAATTATGAATGTGGAATTACGGTCAAAAACTTTAATGATATTAAAGAAGGAGATATCATCGAGGCGTTTGTCATGGAGGAAATTAAACGATAATGATCCTTTATGCCGAAGTAGAATGTATATTGTATGAGGGTCAGTCGTTAAAGCAAAAACGCTCCGTATTGAAGCGCCTTATAGCTAAATTAAAAAAAGACTTTAATATAGCTGTAACGGAATTGGACTATCATGATTTATGGCAACGGACAAAGCTTGGTATCGTTACGATTTCAACGGAGCAAGTACATGCTGAACAAGTGATTCAGGGCGTAATGGATGTGATTGATTCATATACTGAACTTGAACGAACCATTACTAATGTGGAAAGAATCTAAATTACGACTCCCTTTAAATGCAGGAGTTCTATGATGAGGTGAAAGAAATGTCTCAATTAAGAGCTAACCGAGTAAGTGAACAAATGAAGAAAGAATTAGGAGAAATTTTAACTCGGAAGATTAAAGATCCTAGAGTTGGATTTGTAACAGTAACAGATGTAGAAGTTACAGGTGATTTGCAGCAGGCAAAGGTGTATATTTCGGTATTAGGTGACGAAAAACAAAAAAAAGATACGTTACTTGGCTTAGCCAAAGCAAAAGGATTCATTCGTTCAGAAATCGGGCAACGAATCCGTTTGCGCAAAACACCTGAGTTAACATTTGAATTTGATGAAGCATATGAGTATGGCAATCGAATTGAAACGATTCTTCGCGACTTAAAGAAGTAATCCTCTTTGTTTTTTGAAGGATCTATACTTGCCAGTTCAGACCATTTCACGTGAATGGTTTGCTACAGTAGATAAAATCTGACCTCATCGTAAGGTCAGATTTTTCCTTCATCTGTTAATTAAAAAATGGAGGTTTTTTACATATGGATGGAATTTTACCATTATGGAAGCCTAAAGGATTTACATCCCATGATTGTGTATACAAAGTGCGTAAATTATTTGGCACAAAAAAAGTTGGACATACAGGAACGCTGGATCCAGATGCAGAAGGTGTTTTACCGATTTGTATTGGCAAAGCAACGAAAATAGTGCCATTTTTAACAGATACCAAAAAGGTTTATAAAGCTGAGTTGAAATTAGGGATAGCTACAACGACAGAAGATGCATCAGGAGAGATTATTGCACAGAAAGCGGTAAGCAATGTTCCAACCGAAGATGAAATTAATACCGTATTTGCTAAGTTTACCGGAGAAATAGAACAGATCCCCCCAATGTACTCTGCAGTGAAAGTAAAGGGAAAAAAGTTATACGAGTACGCAAGAAATAATGAAACTGTGGAACGGCCAATACGTCGTGTGGAAATATATGAACTAGTATTGCTGTCTCCGCCTGATCAAACAAATCATGCGTTAACTTTTCGGGTTAGTTGTTCAAAAGGAACGTATATACGTACACTATGCGTTGATATTGGAAAAGAGTTAGGATATCCGTCCCATATGTCTTTACTAATCAGAGAAGCCACAGGTGCATTTTCCCACAAAAATGCAGTAACATTTGCTACAATAGAAGAGGCTGTCAAGCGTAAGCAAGAAACAGAGCTACTATATCCTATTCAAGCTGGATTACCGCATTTGGATCAATACTTTGTTGACCAAGAGACAGCAAAAAAAGTGTTTCACGGGCAAAAACTACCACGTATAATGAACGTGAAGACGGATCCTTTTATAATGATGCATAAAAATGAAGCTGTAGCAATTTATAAAATACATCCTGATCAACCAGAATATATCAAACCAGTCCGTGTATTTAGTAGATAAGAAAGTGTAGGTGAAAAAAGATGCGAACATTTCAGTTAACATATCCGCACACTCTCATGCTGGAAGATTTACCAGAAACAGTTACCGCTATTGGGTTTTTTGATGGTATACATAAAGGTCATCAGCACGTTATTAAAACTGCAGTGAAAGAAGCAAAACGAAGAAACATGGAAAGCGCAGTCATTACATTCTACCCACACCCTTCTGTTGTATTAAATAAAGCAGTTAAGCATGTTAAATATATTACCCCAATGCGAGAAAAACAGGAAATTTTAAAACGGCTTGATGTAGATAGACTATATGTTATTACGTTTAATACTGAACTAGCAGCTTTATCAGCCCAAGGGTTTATTGATCATTTTATCAAGGGTCTGCATATAAAGCATCTCGTTGCTGGATTTGATTTTTCCTATGGACATAAAGGGAAGGGAAATATGAATACGATTGCTACTCATGCAGGAGGGGCATTCACTTATACAAAAGTAGAGAAAGTAGAATGCAATAATGAAAAAATCAGTTCTACTAAAATTCGGCAATTGCTTCGTATAGGAGAAATAGAAGAAGCAAATCAATTGCTTGGAAGACCATTGCTTGTTGATGGAATCGTTATAAAGGGTGCACAGCGTGGAAAGCAATTGGGTTATCCAACAGCTAATATCCATACTAATCCTGAAGCACTGTTACCGAGACCTGGTGTTTACGCGGTGAAAGCGATTTATAAGCAAGAAAAGTATGAAGGGATGGCAAGTCTTGGATTTAATCCAACCTTTGAAACAGAAATGGATGAACCGATTCTAGAAGTAAATATTTTTGACTATAATCATGAGCTTTATGGGGAAGAACTATTAATTGAGTTTCATAGATTTATTCGAAATGAAAAGAAATTTCCCGGGAAGAATGAGTTAATTGACCAAATAAAAAAAGATGAAAAAGAAATCCGTACGTTTTTTTCTCGATAAACTTAATTCCAGCACTTGCATTTTTGGCAAAAGAAGTGTAACATAAAAAAAGTCGAACCACCGCTTGGCAAAACGTAACTCCGGCGTTTGCTAGGGGAGTGGGGATGTCAAATTGTAAAATTAGGAGGTGAGCCAGAATGGCTATTACACAAGAGCGTAAGAAAGAAATCATCAATGATTTTAAAATTCATGACACGGATACTGGTTCTCCAGAGGTGCAAATTGCTGTACTTACGGAAGAAATCAATACTCTAAATGAACATTTACGCGTACACAAAAAAGACCACCATTCGCGTCGTGGACTATTGAAAATGGTAGGTAAGCGTCGTAATTTATTGAACTATCTTCGTAAAAAAGACGTTACTCGTTATCGTGAATTGATTAATAAGCTAGGTCTACGCAGATAAGTAAAAAAGCAGGAGAAATCCTGCTTTTTTATAGTCTAAGAAATTATATCCGTTTCTACATGGTGGTCTTCTTTTTCAAAAGTAGGTTCGTCCAGTTTTTGTGCTCTAGCTGTAAACAAACTTCGACCTTCTTCCTACGATAAGTCAACATTGCTTCGAATCTAAAGGAAGGCCGACTAAAAGTGGGCTTGCCGCTCAGGCGTCGGCATACTACTGTCTTAGAGGCATGTTTTCTTTAACTCGTCAGAAGTTCTTCCGTTCGTAAGCCGCTTAAACGAGTGCTTAAGCTTTTGTTCGTTCTACGTTAAGAGAGTAAAGAGTATCCTATGAGATAAGAAAAGCAATTAGACAATACATACAATTACAGTGATGGTACAAGCTAAGTTTACTTCACATACGGAAGCATTTGTAACAAATTTTCTAAGTTTTACGTATAAGTGCAACTAGAAGGTTAATTTTAGGCTTTTTGCTTTCTTCGTCTATCTAGAACAGGCTATACTTTTCTTACAGATTTTCCACGTATATAATAGAAAACGTAGGATGGTTGTATAAATAGGGTATATGTATATTAAAATTAGTAAATCCTTTTATTATCTACATAAAATTTACAATCATGCTTATTCATTCTAAAATATAAGGTATAATGTTTTTGAAAGGAGTACTTGAACTAATGGCAGAAGACAAACATCAATTCTCTACACAAATCGCCGGAAAGAAATTTATTGTTGAAACCGGAGAATTAGCAAAGCAAGCAAATGGCGCTTGTATGATTCACTATGGAGATACTGTTGTGTTATCTGTAGCAACAGCGTCTAATGAACCTAAAGATCTTCCTTTTTTTCCGCTAACGGTTAACTATGAGGAACGTCTCTATGCAGTCGGAAAAATTCCAGGAGGATTTATCAAGCGAGAAGGAAGACCTAGTGAAAAAGCAATTCTTTCTTCACGCTTAATCGATCGCCCTATTCGTCCTTTATTTCCTGATGGGTATCGAAATGAAGTACAAGTGATCAGTACAGTTATGAGTGTTGATCAGGATTGTTCTTCAGAAATAGCAGCAATGATTGGTTCTTCTATCGCTCTGTGCATCTCAGACATTCCATTTTCCGAGCCAATAGCAGGAGTTCATGTTGGACGAGTAAATGGTGAATTTGTCATTAACCCAACAGTGGAACAAGAAGAACAAAGTGATATTGATTTAACTGTAGCCGGAACGAAAGATGCGATCAATATGGTCGAAGCAGGCGCTAATGAAGTTCCAGAGGAAGTAATGTTAGAGGCAATTATGTTTGGGCACAAGGAGATCATTCGTTTAGTTGAGTTTCAAGAAGAAATTATTCGAGCGACTGGTGTTGAGAAGCAACAACCCGTTTTATTTGAAATTGATCAAGACTTAGCAGAAAAAGTAGAAGCACAAGCAAAAGAAAAATTGCTTCAAGCAATTCAAGTTAAAGAAAAGCTGGCACGTGAGGAAGCTATTGAAGCTGTAAAAGAAGAAGTGCTCGCATTGTACGACGAAGAGGAAGAAGAAGTTAAACAAGTAAAAGCAGTACTTGATAATATGGTAAAAGAAGAAGTACGAAGATTAATTACGAAAGAAAAAATTCGTCCAGATGGTCGTAAAATCGATGAGATACGTCCACTTTCTTCACGAATTAATGTATTACCTAGAGCACATGGATCTGGTTTGTTTACACGTGGACAAACGCAAGCCTTAAGCGTATGTACACTCGGAGCATTAGGAGATGTACAAATTCTTGATGGACTTGATTTAGAAGAATCTAAACGATTTATGCACCATTACAATTTTCCAGCATACAGTGTAGGTGAAACTGGCCCAATGCGTGGACCTGGTCGACGCGAAATTGGACATGGTGCATTAGGAGAACGGGCATTAGAAAAAGTAATTCCTTCTGAAAAAGAGTTTCCATATACCATTCGGCTTGTATCAGAAGTCTTGGAGTCTAATGGTTCCACGTCACAAGCAAGTATTTGCGCAAGCACACTTGCAATGATGGATGCAGGAGTTCCAATTAAGGAACCAGTTGCCGGGATTGCCATGGGTCTTGTAAAATCGGGAGAAGATTATACGATTCTTACCGATATTCAAGGGATGGAAGATGCACTAGGTGATATGGATTTTAAAGTGGCAGGTACCGCAAAAGGTGTAACGGCATTACAAATGGATATAAAAATTGATGGATTGTCTAAACAAATTCTAGAAGAAGCACTGCATCAAGCCAAAAAAGGTCGTATGCAAATTCTTGATTCAATGCTCGCTACAATCTCCAAACCAAAAGAAGAGCTTTCGGAATATGCGCCAAAAATTTTAACCATGCAAATTAACCCAGAAAAGATTCGTGATGTTATTGGGCCTAGCGGAAAGCAAATCAATAAAATCATTGATGAAACTGGTGTAAAAATCGATATTGAACAAGATGGAAATATCTTTATCTCTTCAACAGATGAAAAAATGAATGAAAAAGCGAAACACATTATTGAGGATTTAGTAAGAGAAGTAGAAGTTGGTCAAATGTATCTTGGAAAAGTAAAGCGGATTGAAAAATTCGGTGCTTTTGTTGAATTGTTTAAAGGAAAAGATGGGCTTGTTCATATTTCTGAATTAGCAGAGGAAAGAACAAATAAAGTAGAAGACGTTGTTTCTATTGGTGACGAAATTCTAGTAAAAGTAAAAGAAATTGATCAACATGGAAGGATAAATTTGTCTAGAAAAGCAGTATTAAAAGAAGAACGTGAACGAAAAGAAGCATCAAAGCCAAAATCATAAAAAACAAGAAGCTGGCATCCCAGTTTCTTTTTTATTATCTAAGAAAGTATATTCGTTTCTATATTGTAGATAACTTTTTTGAAAATTAATATCGCCTAGTTTAGCGATCATGCTGCTAGCAAACTTCGCTCTTCTTCCTATGGTGAGTCAACATCGGTTCGAACCTAAGGAAAGCCAACTAAAAGCGGACTGCCGCTCAGGCGTCGGCATACCTCTGTTGCAGGGCATGTTTTCTCCGACAGAACTTCTCTAGTTTGTACATCGCTAAACGGAGCACTTGCTTTTATTCTTTATGAAAAGCAAAAGCACTGGAATAAAGATGAATACGCCCATTTATTCCAATTAATAAAATTAAACATATACGATTATAATTCCATATTGATTATTCTGTAAAAAAGCGGTTTCCAGTAAATAATAGCTTTTCCGTCTGCGCTATTGGTTAACTTACTCCCTTTTTAAGTATAAAAATCGCTATGATGGATAGCATACCTTGTCCTCTTTCATCATATATGTAGTAATGAGGGGGGGATACGTGTGCACCGTTATCGGCATTTAATACATTTTATCGTTTTTATCACACTTGTAGTATTGACGTTTGATATAAATAGAAATGTAATTACACCAATGGATACGACTAATATTATGGAAACAATAAATAGAGAAGATTCACTATATAAGGAGATTGAAACAAAAGCAAAACAGTATGAAGAGGCACCACAAGATGCATATATTGACCGGGTATGGAAAAAAACGCCGGGTCGTAATGGCCGAATCGTTAATATAGATAAATCCTATGAAAAGATGAAAAAAGCAGGGGTATTTAAAGAGACTTTATTAGTCTATGATGAAGTTCCACCGAAAACAGGCTTAAAGGATTTGCCGCCTTCACCAATATATCGTGGGCATCCGGAAAAAAATATGGTAGCATTTCTTATTAATGTTTCATGGGGAGAAGCATATGTTCCTGAACTATTATCAATTTTAAAAAAGCATCATGTAAAGGCAACTTTTTTCATTGAAGGAAAATGGGCGAAAAATAATGCTGAATTAGTAAAAATGATTCACGAACAAGGCCATTTGATCGGAAATCATGCTTATAATCATCCCGATATGTCTAGGTTATCCAATCAAAATATGATGGAACAGATTGTACAAACAAATGATATCATTAAAGCTATTATCGGAACCACCCCAAAGTGGTTTGCTCCTCCTAGCGGTAGCTACAACGATCATGTTGTCCAAATTGGTCATCAATTAAACATGGAAACAGTCCTTTGGACCGTTGATACGATTGATTGGAAGAATCCTTCTATTTCTGTTATGCTTAACCGGGTAAATGAAAAGCTTCATCCGGGTGCAACTATCTTAATGCACCCAACAGAAGCAACAGCGCGTGGTTTAGATCAATTGATTACATCTATCAAAGATAAAAAATTTAAAATAAATACGATTGAAAAGCTGGTTGATACCCAAAGATAATCATGTTATTTTGATAACATTAGGAGGATTTATAGTGATAGAAAAACATATATGTAAAAATGGTTTACGGATTGTTTTGGAACGAATTCCCGCAGTTCGATCCGTGACAATTGGAATTTGGGTACTAACAGGTTCTCGTAATGAAACAGACGAAGAAAATGGCATTTCTCATTTTCTAGAGCATATGTTTTTTAAAGGAACAAAGACACGCTCTGCTCAGGATATTGCAGAGCAATTTGATGCTATTGGTGGACATGTAAATGCATTTACATCAAAAGAATATACATGCTTTTACGCAAAAGTCGTGGATACACATAAAGAAACAGCTTTAGAAATATTAGCAGATATGTTTTTTAACTCTACCTTTGATGAAGTCGAAATGGAAAGGGAAAAAAAAGTAGTTTACGAAGAAATTAAAATGTACGAGGATACCCCTGACGACCTTGTCCATGATTTATTAGCAAGAGCTGCTTATGGAAAACATCCGCTTGGATTGCCTATTTTAGGGACAGAAGAGCATTTAGAAGCATTTACTAAAGAAAGATTAAGGAAGTATATGCATACTAGATATCATCCTGAGAATGTTGTCGTATCGGTAGCGGGAAATGTAGACGCTACTTTTATAAAAATGGTGGAAGATTACTTTGGGAGCTATCATTATGCTTCTACTCCTAGAACTATTACGGAACCCACATTTTTAAGTAAACGAATAGAGCGTTATAAGGACACCGAACAAGCTCATTTATGCTTAGGATATAATGGGTTACCCATAAATGATGAATATATTTATAGCTTGATTATTATGAACAATGTGCTTGGTGGGAGTATGAGTTCTCGACTGTTTCAGGATGTTAGGGAAAAACAGGGCTTAGCTTATTCCGTATTTTCCTATCATTCTTCATTTATGGATAGTGGGTTATTAACGATTTATGCAGGAACAGGCAAAGATCAATTAGAGAAATTAATTGATGTGATTCAAACAACAATTGATGATTTTATATTTAATGGTTTAACCGATCGAGAACTTGAAAATAGTAAAGAACAGCTAAAAGGGAGTTTATTATTAAGCTCCGAAAGTACAAATAGTCGGATGAGCAGAAACGGAAAAAATGAATTAATTCTAAAAGAACATCTTAGTTTAGATGAAATGGTAGAACTTATTGATGCAGTTAATCATTCATCCATACAGCATGTAATGGACATAGTATTTAAACAAGCACCTTCGATTGCATTAATTTCATCCGACTCTAAATAAGTGGTTAAAGAGATCAAACAAACCTATAACTTATTTGTAGAACCTATGGAAACATAGGTTTTTTTTAATTGCATATACATAGTAAAAAGAGAATGGGGGGTAGGCTTACTTGCGCTATAAGGAAATTAGTCGAAAAGAGATTGTCAATGTAAATGAAGGTTCAAGATTAGGAGTATTGGGGCAAACAGATTTAGAAATAAATGAAATGACCGGACAAATTGAATCATTTATTATTCCAAATTATAAATGGTTTGGTTTAAAAAAAGAAGCGGAAGAAACAAAAATTCGTTGGAGTGCGATTAAAAAGATTGGCGAGGATATGATAATAATCGATACGAAATAAGACTATCCAATTACGGTATAAAATAGCAGTGCTAGCTAGTACCTCCCTATTGGGTACTAGCTTTTTTCGTGTCTATACAAGTATATACATAGTGAATAACTTTTACGAAAAGCTAGATTGGGTTGTAAAGCTTAAGCGCTCGAGCGTCTAGCAAACTTCGATCTCCTCCCTAAGATAAGTCAACATCGGCTCGAACCTAAAGGAACACCGACTAAAAACCGGTGCCGCTCAGGCGTCGGCATACCCCTGCTGCAGGGCATGTTTCCTTTATCCCGAATGGATGGAGCTGTATTTCTTGCCTTTGAAAAATCCGCTTAAGATTTCACGAACTTTTATGACAGAAGCAGCTCCTAAATGCCCCATTCGTTTGAGTCGACAGGACAGAGGAGCTGCTTGAATAAACATCGCGATTTTTCAATGCTACGGCAGCAATACATCGCGGTTTTTCAAGGACAAGGAAAGCTTCGTCAGCGACACATCACCTTTTTCAAGGACGCCTGCGAACTTAGCCTTTGATCTATTGTTTCAAGAAGAAAAGCACCCCTTGAATCCAAGTTTCACTTTATCCCTGATATAAGGATCCGTATTTTTCTCATTTCAAAAATGTGCTAATGATGTTGCGAACATGATGAGATAAACGGGTCCTAAATCATCGATTCTTTACTTAACATTCAAGGAGAAAACTCCTTGAATGAAGTTTCACTTTATCTCGTCAGATGTGCTCCAGTTTGTACGTTGCTAACCGGTCGCTTGGCGACAAGCCAAGATTTTCTAATGTTTAGAGAGCATATAAAATAATTGTTCCTGTCTTACTTCCATAAACAACGATGTCAATCGTCGTATAAATGATTAATACTAGCTGAGTTTTCTTAAAACATAATCACTATCTTGTAATTAGCACATAAGCTATAAAGAAGTGTGATTCAAATTGGTACGTTTGGAGGGTGTTCACAAGTATGGAGCAAACAATTGCAGTTATTGGCGGAGATGCGCGTTATTTGGAATTAATTAGACAACTTCAAGCATCAGCAGATATAACGATTATACTTGTCGGTTTCGATAAGTTGGAGCAGGGGTTTACAGGTTTAAAACAAGTTACTATTCATGAAATTGATTCAAGGAATTTAGATGCTGTTATTTTACCAATTACAGGAACTGACATGGAAGGGCGTGTCGAACCGGTTTTTTCCGAAAAACCAATTTATCTTCCGATGGATTGGTTTCAAAAGCTTCGCAAATCCACGATTGTTTTTACTGGGATAACAAATGATTATTTAACAAAAGCGACGAAGAAGGCAAATATTAAACTAGTTCCATTATTAGATAGAGATGATGTTGCGATATATAACTCGATACCAACTGCAGAAGGTACGATTATGATGGCAATCGAACATACTGATTTCACGATTCATTCTTCACATGTTATGGTGGTTGGATTTGGTCGAGTAGGAAATACCGTAGCAAATAAATTCGCTGCATTGGGCGCAAAAGTGTCAGTTAGTGCAACTAAAGTGAAGGATTTAGCTCGAATTACTGAAATGGGGTTAACTGCCGTACCGCTACAGCAGTTAGCACAGCATATGGAAAATTGTGATCTTTTAATCAATACGATTCCTGCACAAGTCATTGGAAAGGAAGAGTTAAAACATCTCCCCTCACATGCCGTCATTATTGATCTAGCTTCTCGACCGGGAGGAACAGATTTCCAATATGCGAAGCAGCGTGGAATTAAAGCAATATTGGCTAAAAGTCTTCCGGGGATTGTAGCACCTAAAACAGCTGGAAAAATATTGGCAGATGTTATTAAACAACAATTAACTGCTATTTGATAAAAGATAACTTTTAAATATATCAATAGGAGGGTAATAAAATGAGTTTAGTAGGTAAACGAATTGGTTTTGGTTTGACGGGATCTCATTGTACGTATGATCAGGTTTTTCCACAAATGGAGCGTTTAATGGTGCTTGGAGCAGAAGTGGTTCCAGTAGTAACTTATACTGTACGAACAACTGACACGAAATTCGGAGATGCTCAAGATCATCTGGATAAAATTAAAGCCATAACAGGAAAAGAAATTATCACGACGATGCCTGAAGCAGAGCCATTAGGACCAAAAATGCCATTAGATTGTATGGTTGTTGCACCATTAACTGGAAATTCTTTAAGTAAGCTCGCGAATGCTTTGACTGACTCTCCTGTATTAATGGCGGCAAAAGCAACGATGCGGAATCAACGCCCAGTTGTAGTGGGCATCTCAACAAATGATGCACTTGGCTTAAATGGGGTAAACGTAATGAGGCTGATGGCTAGTAAATTCATTTATTTTATTCCATTTGGTCAAGACGATCCGTATAACAAGCCAAACTCACTTGTAGCTAAAATGGAGTTATTACCAGAAACTGTAGAATCGGCATTAAATTTTAAACAACTTCAGCCTGTTATTGTTCCTCACGAAGGCTAAACTATGGTAAAATTATAAGCTAGAAGTCTAATAAACTTGTTTTTTGAAGGGAGCAATCGGTAATGTCACAAAAATCAGCTTATAATGTAGCTGTCGTTGGAGCAACAGGTGCAGTTGGGCAAAAAATAATCGAGTTATTAGAAGAAAAAGATTTTCCAATAGATCAATTAAAGTTGTTGTCTTCAAAGCGATCAGCAGGTACGAAGAAAAAGTTTAAGCAACAGGAAGTCATTGTTGAGGAAGCAGTTCCAGAGAGTTTTACCGGAGTGGATATTGCTCTATTTTCAGCTGGAGGTTCCGTATCCAAAAAATTAGCTCCAGAGGCAGTAAAGCGTGGAGCAGTAGTTATTGATAATACAAGCGCCTATCGGATGGATGATTCTGTTCCATTGGTCGTTCCTGAAGTAAACAAAGCTGACTTAAAGCAGCATCAAGGAATTATTGCCAATCCGAACTGTTCAACGACCCAAATGGTAGCTGCTTTAAAGCCGCTTAAAGACGCTTTCGGCTTAAAACGCATCATTGTTTCTACCTATCAAGCTGTGTCCGGGGCTGGTAATGAAGCATGTGATGAGTTAACGAAGCAATCTCAGGACCATCTATCAGGGAAAGAGCTTCATGCAGAGCTTCTTCCAGTTAAAGGAGATAAAAAGCATTTTCCGATTGCATTTAATGCGCTGCCGCAAATTGATGTATTTCAAGATAATGGCTATACGTTTGAGGAAATGAAAATGATTAATGAGACCAAAAAAATCATGCACGCTTCTGAGTTGCCTGTAGCAGCAACTTGTGTAAGGCTTCCATTTTTCACTTCTCATGCGGAAAGTGTTTATATTGAAGTAGAAAAGGAAAATGTTACAGTGGAAGATGTATGGAAACAATTGGAGGGAGCTGACGGTCTTGTTTTGCAAGATAACCCTTCGGAACAGCTATACCCTACACCATTAACTGCCGCTGGAAAGGAAGAAGTATTTGTCGGTAGAGTTCGAAAAGATTTAGATTATAACAACGGTTTCCATTTATGGATTGTATCGGATAATTTATTAAAAGGCGCAGCTTGGAATACAGTTCAAATCGCTCAAGAATTAATTCAAAACAATTGGTTGCAACGATAGAGGTGTACGTATGGAAATACTCGTTCAAAAATTCGGCGGTACTTCTGTTCAGTCCGAAAAAAATCGAGAACATGTTATTAAACATATTAAAGATGCATTAGTAAAAGAATATAAATTAGTAGTTGTCGTTTCTGCTTTAGGGCGAAAACCAGACCCCTATGCAACTGATACACTGCTTGGACTTGTTGGCTTTCCGGCGAATAAAAATACGCCACGAGAATTGGATATGCTTATGTCCTGCGGTGAAATTATTTCATCGGTTGTTTTGTCCAATGAATTACAAAAGCATCATATTACTGCGACAGCTTTAACTGGCGCACATGCTGGTTTTATTACGACGGATGATTTCACTCAAGCAAAAATCAAAGAAGTAAAACCAGAACGAATTTTAAAAGAATTAGAAACCCATGATGTGGTAGTTGTTGCGGGGTTTCAAGGGGTAACAGAAGCTGGTGATATAACAACGATTGGCAGAGGTGGCAGTGATACAACAGCAGCAGCCTTAGGGGTCGCTTTAGCAGCTGAACGTATCGAAATATTTACCGATGTAAATGGGATTATGACCGCCGACCCGCGCGTTGTGGAAACGGCGAGACCTCTAGATGTAGTTACGTATTCGGAAATTTGTAATTTAGCATATCAAGGAGCTAAGGTGATTCATCCGCGCGCCGTAGAAATTGCCATGCAAGGAAAAATTCCGATGCGTGTAAGGTCAACATATTCGAAGGATGCAGGAACACTTGTTACTTCTTCCCGTGTAGAAGGGATGGATATAACAGATCGTTTAATTACAGGAATAGCACATATAGACTCCATTACGCAAATTCGGGTACAAACAAAAGAAGCAGAGTTTGGTATACAATCAGATGTGTTTAAGGCAATGGCAGAGGCAGGAATATCGGTTGATTTTATTACTATCTCACCAACCGAAGTGATCTATACTGTTCCGGATATTTATACAGAAAAGGCCGTACACATATTAGAAACACTAGGATTTCACCCAGAAATCACCGAAAATTGTGCTAAAGTTTCAGCGGTAGGTGCAGGAATGACTGGAGTTCCTGGTGTTGCCGCTAAAATCGTGCAAGCACTAACTGATGCAAATGTACAAATTCTTCAATCCGCAGACAGTCATACGACGATTTGGGTTCTAGTGCATGAAAAAGACTTAAAAATGGCTGTAAATGCATTACACGAAGCATTTGATTTAAGTCATGTGTAGAATTTTTAAAGAACAGAGAATAGAAAAAAGGTGATAAGGAATGAATTTTGGTCGAGTTTTAACCGCAATGGTTACACCATTTGATCATAAGGGCAACATTGATTATGACCAAACTAACGTACTCATTGAGCATTTGTTGAATAACGGAACAGATGGTTTAGTTGTTGCAGGTACAACAGGAGAGTCACCAACCTTAACAGCTGAGGAAAAGATTAGTCTCTTTCGTCATGTCGTAAAAACAGTGGATAAGCGAGTTCCTGTGATAGCGGGAACAGGGGGCAATAATACAAAAACTTCTATTGCTTTAACGAAAGAAGCAGAACGTTGTGATGTTGATGCAATTATGCTCGTTACACCTTATTATAATAAGCCAAATCAACGCAGTTTATATGAACATTTTAAGGTGATTGCAGAGGAAACGACTCGTCCAGTAATGCTTTACAATATCCCCGGCAGATCGATCGTAAATATAACTGCTGAAACAACGATCGCATTAAGCAAAATCGGTAATATTGTTTCCATTAAAGAGGCGAGTGGAGACCTTGATCAAATTGCAGAGATCGTTGAACGTACAGATGATGATTTTTCCGTTTATAGTGGCGATGACAGTATGACTTTGCCTATTTTATCAATTGGCGGTACCGGTGTTGTGTCTGTTGCCTCTCATATAATAGGAAATGAAATGAAGCAAATGGTAAACCTGTTTTATGATGGGAAGACACAACAAGCAGCTCAATTCCATCGTAAGCTCTTACCTGTAATGAAAGGATTGTTCAAAGCTCCTTCACCCTCTCCTGTAAAAGCAGCCTTACGCATAAAAGGAATGGATGTCGGAGGATTACGTTTACCACTTTTAGATTTAACACCGGAGGAGCGAGATGAATTAACTGTAATCATTGAAAATATCGGTAAGTAAAGCCGGTATTTTCTTTTTTTGCGCTCTAATAAAGATTGAAACTTAGCGAGTTAAATAATTTTAAGTGTACATATATGAATGAGGTAACTTTTTTTATTACAAGCTTGTCGTTATCCAAGTTTTCTTCTATTTGTCCCGCATGTAAGGTGCCGTAGACATCAAGATCTTGGGTGATACAAAGGGGGTCTAAGCGGTAGTTAACGGCACCTAAATGCCCGATTCGTTCTACTAACATTTCTTGGGAAAGGCATTCCAAGAAATGAAGTTTCACTTTATCCCGCATGTAAGGTGCCGTAGACATCAAGATCTTGGGTGATACAAAGGGGGTCTAAGCGGTAGTTAACGGCACCTAAATGCCCGATTCGTTCTACTAACATTTCTTGGGAAAGACATTCCAAGAAATGAAGTTTCACTTTATTTGCATGGCTATATTTATTTACGTCCATACTAAGAAAAGAATATCTTATGAGGAGAGTGTACGTAAATGAATAATAATGAGCCAGAGAAGCAAGAGGAGCAAGGTCAAGAGAATAATCCTTCTGCGTTAGTGCAAAAAATCCAACAGCTGGGGCAAACAAATGTACCACAGGTACCAGATTCAAATATTCATGTATTATCCATTATTGGGCAAGTAGAAGGTCATATTCAGTTACCTCCACAAAATAAAACGACCAAATATGAGCATTTATTGCCCCAATTAATTGCCATTGAACAAAATCCCAAAATAGAGGGACTGGTTATTTTACTAAATACAGTTGGTGGTGATGTAGAAGCAGGTTTAGCGTTATCAGAAATGATCGCATCTATTTCGAAGCCAACGGTCTCTATCGTACTTGGAGGAGGGCATTCTATTGGTGTACCAATTGCTGTAGCTGCCGATTACTCCTTTATTGCGCCAACAGCAACGATGACCATACATCCTATTCGCTTAACAGGGTTAGTAATTGGTGTTCCACAAACATTTGAATATTTGGATGAAATGCAAAACCGGGTAGTTGATTTTGTAGTTAATCATTCCCATATTTCGGAGAAAAAATTTAAAGACCTTATGTTTGCCAAAGGAAACTTAACACGTGATATTGGGACAAATGTGGTCGGAAAAGCTGCAGTAGAATATGGTTTGATCGATGGAGTAGGCGGTGTGAAAGAGGCGATGAAAAAAGTGAATGAAATGATTAAGGATAATGGAATGCAACAAGAGCAGGTGATTCAATGATGATTTTATATACTCCACTTGCGAATGAAGATATATTTCCGACTGATCAAGGTTTCGGAAATCGTCAAGTTGTATCCTACAATGGAAAATCGATGTATTGTGAAAAAAAAACAGATGGAACCTATGAAATCCTTCAGTTGTTATCTACAGATCCACAGGATTTTTTAAATCAGCAATTTTCACCAGGGACGATTATCTCTAAAGACGATAACCATTAATACTATCCCCTTAACTAATAGAGTGGAGGAGTTGCATCTTATGAAGCGGCTTCCACTCTATTTTAACGTTCAGCTAATAAAAAGATGTTCAAAAGGCCGGTACTCGCTACTCGAAACTACACCGCAATCAAACTTCGGCGTACAGGACATGCTAGTGTCTACACCTTAGTTGACCTTGATCCTTTTATTCTCTATTTAAACACGCACTTTAAAGAAAGACAAAGTGAAACGATATTCTAGTAGTTATTCTAGCTGTAGCTACGACAACTTTACTTATGTAAAGCAAGTCAATTACCATGTCTATGTGATATACTAGAATTATGCTGTAAGCTGTTTTTAACAGGGGCAGTTCATTGTGCGCGATACATAAAATGTTTGGTAAAAAACTATTGATTTGCTGTTTCTTGTAGTATCGTCAAGGAGTGTTTTTCTGCTCAAAAGAGTAGAACAAGGTTAAGTTCGCAGGCGTCCTTAAAAAATACTTTTTCTGTGTGCGTTGCCTATTAAGCAGTCTCTCTAGTCCTTGAACAAAAGGCGATGTGTCGCTGACGAAGCTTTCCTTGTTCTTAAAAAACCGCGAAGTATCCTGGCGTAGTCCTTCTTGTCCTTGAAAAATCGCGATGTTTATTTAAGCAGCTTTTCTGTCCTGTCGGCCCAAACGAGTGGGGAATTGAAGAGCTGTTATCTCCCACTTAGACATACTCTTGAAGTGGGAGACTTAAGGCACCTTAGATACGGGATAAAGTTGCCAAGATGATTGAGGTGAAAGTATGGCAAGAAAGAAAAAGAAGCGCAATACAAAACTAAAAAAACAGTTAAAACTAGAGTTACTCGGGCTGTTGCTTATTTTTTTGGGGATATTCGGAAGCGGCGCGAGTGCTATAAGTGATGGTGTTATACCAGGAGGTTTAGAACATTTATTTCGCTTCTTTTTAGGAATTTGGTATTTTATAGCATCTGTTCTCTTACTTATCACAGGGATAATTCTGGTTGTTAAACGAAAAGTACCTTATTTTATGACGAAACGACTTATTGGTTTTTATATTATTGTTTGTGGTGTATTGCTCTTAACGCATATCCAAATGTTTGATCAAGTAATAGCTGGCGAGAATAAAATATCCATTATTGGATCCACATGGGAGAATTATTCCTTATATTTGGATAAACAGCTTCCATCAGAATATTTAGGCGGTGGGATGGTCGGAGCATTATTATTAACCTTAGCCTACTATTTGTTTTCATTAATTGGAGCTAAAATTGTTGCTGTTTTCTCGATAATGATTGGCATCGTTTTTGTCACGGATTTATCGGTGGGTGATATTTTTTCTAAACTGCTGCAACGGATTTCAAGCTCTTTAAAGATTATGAAGACCTCACTGAAAAAGAAACAAACGAAACAGCGAGAAGTCCAAATAAATCAAGGTAATGTTAAGGAAAACGAGGAAGTTATAGAGGAACATCCAGTTGCTGAGCCGGTAATTCAGGACTTTACAGATCATACAATGAATCATGAACGACCAGCGGAACACGAGCATGAAATATCCAACATAGAACCGCAATCGAAGCGGTCTGATGATGAAGAATTAGAAAATATGCCGATGACCGAGGTGGAAAACTATGAATATGTGCTTCCATCCATGCAGTTACTGGCAGAACCTGCACATAATTCACAGTTACAGGAGAAATCAAAGATTCAGGAGACAGTCCGAAAATTAGAAAAAACATTTACAAGTTTTGGTGTAAAAGCACGGGTGACAAAAGTTCATGTTGGACCAGCTGTAACGAAGTATGAAGTATATCCCGGTACCGGTGTGAAAGTTAGTAAAATAGTAAGCTTGCATGACGATCTTGCTTTAGCCTTAGCAGCTAGAGATTTACGGATCGAAGCACCGATTCCAGGAAAATCTGCCGTAGGTATTGAGGTACCAAATCAAGAGATCGCAATGGTGTCATTACGAGAAGTATTAGATAGTATTGTTAATAAACAGGGCTCGAAGTTATTGTTTGCTCTTGGCAGAGATATTTCTGGAGAAGCGATCGTTGCTGAATTAAATAGGATGCCGCATTTGCTGATTGCCGGAGCAACCGGAAGCGGGAAAAGTGTTTGTGTAAACAGTATTATTACGACAATATTAATGCGGGCGAAACCACATGAAGTAAAGATGATGATGATCGATCCGAAAAAAGTAGAACTAAATGTCTATAACGGTATTCCACATCTGTTAGCACCTGTCGTAACAGATCCGAAAAAAGCTTCTCGCGCATTACAAAAGGTTGTAGCAGAAATGGAGAGGCGATACGATTTATTTTCCGACACAGGTACAAGAAATATTGAAGGGTATAATGAATATATTCGCAAATATAATAAGCGTACAGATGATAAACAACCTAATCTCCCGTATATTGTTGTGTTAGTAGATGAACTTGCCGACTTGATGATGGTTGCTTCTGCAGATGTTGAAGATGCGATTACAAGATTAGCACAAATGGCGCGGGCAGCAGGAATTCATTTAATTATTGCTACCCAGCGGCCGTCAGTTGATGTTATTACTGGGGTCATCAAAGCCAATATTCCTTCACGGATCGCCTTTAGTGTATCGTCCACTACCGATTCACGAACCATTCTTGATAGCGGGGGTGCTGAGAAACTTCTGGGACGAGGAGATATGCTGTTTTTACCAGTAGGAGCATCGAAACCTGTTCGTGTGCAAGGAGCTTTTCTATCTGATGAAGAGGTAGAACGTGTAGTAAATCATTGTATTGAACAGCAAAAGGCCTCCTATCAGGAAGAAATGATACCTGAAGAGCCTAGTGAAATGTTAGATGAAGTGGATGATGAATTATATGATGATGCGGTACAATTAATTACGGAGATGCAAACTGCCAGCGTATCCATGCTGCAACGTCGGTTCCGAATTGGTTATACACGCGCAGCTAGATTAATAGACGCAATGGAATTACGAGGAATTGTTGGACCATATGAAGGAAGTAAACCTCGTAAAGTGTTAGTTAGTCAGCAGACAGACGAACAATCTCATTCCATCAATTAGAAGATACAATCATTAAAATGAGCAGCAAAAAGCTAGCAAATTAAAACTGGCTTTTTGCTGTTTTTAATTGGTTGCGAAATAGTACTTTTGTTAAAGTTATGTCGATTATTATCAAAATAGAAGAACGTATTTCGAAATTTGTGCGCTAGCTATTTATTTATGTATCTATCCATGCTATGATAAGGATAATAAGCTGTTATACGTCAGAGGTCAGATTACTGTTTGTAACAAAAGGGAGTTGGAGGGATAATTTTGTCGATTAAGAGTGATTCGAGACATTTATACTTACAAGTAATTGATCAGATAAAAAAAGATATTGAAAATGGAGTATATAAAGAGAACGAAAAGCTTCCCTCTGAATTCCAGCTTGCAAAGCTGCTAGGAGTCTCTCGAGCAACATTACGTGAAGCACTTCGCATTTTAGAGGAAGATAATATTGTTACTAGAAGACATGGTGTTGGTACATTTGTAAATCCCAAACCTGTTTTTTCATCAGGAATTGAACAGCTTACAAGTGTTACATACATGATCGAACAATCAGGAAAAAAAGCTGGTACAAAATACTTGTTTACAGATATTCAAGAAGCCTCTGATAAAGATAAAAGCAAGTTTGCGCCAAGAGCGGTAGATAAATTAGTGAAGATTGAACGCGTTCGGACCGCCGATGGGGAACCTGTTGTTTTTTGTATTGATAAAATTCCGGAAGATGTCATTCCTATTGATCGTGTACGTCAGGCAGACTCTTTTTTTAAGTTAATGGAGGATTATGCGAATAAACGTGTAGCATATGCAGTGACTTACATTGAGCCACTTGGGTATCATGAACGAATTTATACTATTTTAAATTGTCGCCCTGATCAACCGCTTTTATTATTAAAGCAAATGCACTATACAGGTGAGGATGAAGCGGTTTTATACTCAGCTAACTATTTTCGTTCCGACATGTTTCGTTTCCATGTTTTACGAAAGCGCACGTAAAACATGGTTAGCAATAAAATGAAATCGCTTACCTTAGCTGTTGTTTTAGGAGGTGATGAAGCGGAAATTGGATTTTGATGTTCGGATTTGCATGAAAGTAGTCAAATTATTTAAAGGGGGTTATTCGTTTGGAAAAGTCAAAGCATGTTTTATTGTTAGCTTTCGTTCTTAGCTTGGGTTTCATATTAGTAGCCTGCGGTAGCTCAGAGACTAATAAATCAAATAATGATAAAAGCGGAGAAGCAGGTGGCGACGACAAATCAAAAGATTATTCCGCTGCCTTAGTTACAGATGAGGGCGGAGTAGATGACAAATCGTTTAACCAATCCGCTTGGGAAGGATTGCAAGCGTGGGGTAAAGAACAAGGCCTATCTAAGGGAAAAGGTTTTGATTACGCACAGTCAGATAATGAGTCCGATTATTTACCTAACCTTACACGTTTAACAAAAGATGGTTATGATTTAATTTTTGGTGTTGGATATTTACTTCAAGACGCCATAACAAAAGTTGCTAAACAAAATCCAGATACTAATTATGCGATTGTTGATACTGTTGTTGAAGCACCGAATGTGGCGAGCCTCACTTTTTCTGAACATGAAGGATCTTTTTTAGCAGGAATTGCAGCAGCGATGAAAACGAAAACCGACAAGCTTGGCTTTGTTGGTGGAGTTGATTCCGATCTAATTACCAAGTTTGAAGCCGGGTTTGTGGCAGGTGCAAAATCTGTCAAACCTGATATTAAAGTAGATATTCAATACGTAGGTGATTTTAGTTCAGCAGCGGATGCTAAGCTAATTGCTACACGGATGTATAAGGATGGTACAGACATTATTTATCATGCAGCAGGAGCAGCAGGTAATGGCGTGTTTGCTCAAGCAAAAGATTTGAAAAAAAATGCACCTGAAAAAGAAATTTGGGTCATTGGTGTCGACCGGGATCAGCATGATGAAGGAAAAATTGGCGAACATAATGTGACGTTTACATCCATGGTAAAACGCGTTGATTTATCTGTTGAAAAAGTAAGTAATCTGGGCATTGAAGGTAAATTCCCAGGTGGTGAAATTTTGGAATTCGGCTTAGAAGATGACGGGGTTTTCCTTGCCCCAACAAACGAGGATGCTTATACCGAAGAAATTAAGGAAAAAGTAGAGGAATGGAAAGAAAAAATTGCCAATGGTGATATAGAAGTTCCCAAAACACGTGATGAATTAAAGAAATTTGAAGAATCATTATAAAAAATTTACAAGAAATGGTAATGTGACTATCGTTTATGCACTATCCATTACTTCATCACAAAATAGAAGGCAGCTTGTTGTATAACCGTTACTACAACATGATTGAAATAAGCTAAAAGTTTTAACTTCAGTAACTATAAAGAAATAAACCCAATCTTTTTTCTATCTTTTCTATAAAAAGAGGCTGGAAATAGCCAGCCTCTTTTTTCAAGATAAGAAAGTATAAAATGATGTGCTTATGGATAGCGAAATAACTGACTAGTCACGTCCGGCTCTATCCGCCCAGCAACGATGTGACTTCACGAAATCGCCCTACGATAAGTCATCAACGGTTCGTCACTAAGAGGAAGGCCGACTAAAAACAGGGCTTGCTGCCCAGACGTCAGCATACCCCTGTTTTAGTGGAATGATTCCTTTATCCCGCATGTAACTTGCAGTAAGACCTCCACTTCCATGCTAGAGGAAAAAATTAGGAAGTTAGGTGGGAGGATCTAACTGCAAGTAAATGCTCGATTCGTTCAGCTAACACTTCTTGGGAAATGTGTTCCAAGAAATGAAGTTTCACTTTTATCTCGTTTGATTCGTTCCATTCACTACGTTGCTAAACGGGCGCTTCCGCCTTTGTTCATAAGTCTACGGATCAGCGAAAGTCAAGGCTAACTTACTTAAAAAACTGTAATTGATGTAACCTAAAATTTGCTTTCGGCAGCAAAGGAGTTGATGCTAATTGGTGGATTATGTAATAGAGATGCTGCATATTCGTAAAGAATTCCCTGGGATAGTTGCAAATGATGATATCACTATTCAGTTGAAAAAAGGTGAAATCCATGCCTTATTAGGTGAAAATGGTGCTGGAAAATCGACCTTAATGAACGTATTGTTTGGACTCTATCAGCCAGAGCAAGGAGAGATTCGTGTAAAAGGGAAAAAAGTTAATATCACCAACCCAAATGTAGCTAATGATTTAGGCATTGGGATGGTACACCAGCATTTTATGTTAGTGGAGACGTTTACGGTTACGCAAAATATTATTCTTGGGAATGAACCGACGAAACATGGTCGAGTTAATATTAAGGAAGCTGAAGAAGAAGTTCAAAAATTATCCGACAAATATGGATTACGAGTAGATGCAACCGCGAAAATCAGCGATATTTCCGTCGGCATGCAACAGCGTGCTGAAATATTGAAAACACTCTATCGTGGGGCAGAAGTACTCATCTTTGATGAGCCGACTGCTGTATTAACTCCTCAAGAAATTACTGAACTTATGCAAATTTTTAAAACTTTAATTGCAGAAGGAAAATCGATTATTCTGATAACACATAAATTAAAAGAAATTATGCAAATATGCGATCGCTGTACTGTAATTCGTAAAGGTAAAGGCATTGGTACAGTTAATGTGGCAGATACAAATGTGAAGGAACTAGCATCCTTAATGGTAGGTAGAGATATCTCGTTTCAAGTTGATAAACAACCTGCTAAACCAAAGCAAACGGTACTGGAAATAAATGATCTCGTTGTCAAGGATAGTAGAAAGATAGATAGGCTAAAGGGATTGGAATTATCTGTTCGCGCTGGAGAAATCGTCGGAATTGCCGGAGTTGATGGAAATGGTCAATCTGAATTAATTGAAACAATTACTGGGTTAAGAAAAGCAAATGCAGGAAAAATTCTCTTGAATAATAAAGATATAACCAATCTATCTCCTCGAAAAGTAACAGAAAGTGGAATAGGACATATTCCTCAAGATCGACATAAATATGGTCTTGTTCTCGACTATTCGATCGGTGAGAACATCGTATTACAAACGTATTATAAACGACCATTTTCTAAATATAAAATTTTAAATTATAAGCAAATTTTTAGTAAAGCTGAACAATTAATTGCTGAATATGATGTGAGAACACCAACTGTATATACGAAAGCACGTGCACTGTCCGGGGGAAATCAACAAAAAGCAATTATCGCCAGGGAAATTGATCGCTCTCCTGATTTATTAATCGCTGCCCAGCCGACTAGAGGTCTTGATGTTGGCGCCATTGAATTTATCCATCGAAAACTCATTGAAGAACGCGATAAAGGGAAAGCAATTTTATTAATATCATTTGAATTAGATGAAATTTTAGATGTAAGCGATCGAATTGCGGTTATTTATGATGGAAAAATTGTTGCTGATATAAAGCCTGAGGAGACAAATGAACAGCATTTAGGTCTCTTGATGGCTGGAAGTGGACATGAAAAGGTAGGCGAGAGCTCATGATGACAAATAAATGGTTTAATATTCTTGTTCCGATTTTCTCTGTCTTTACCGGACTTTTATCAGGAGCAATTATTATGCTGTTATTTGGCTATAATCCGATACAAGGCTATATCGCATTATTCCAAGGCGCATTTGGTGATCCCTACTTTTTTGGTGAAACAATTCGCCAGACTACTCCATATATTTTCACCGGTTTAGCCATCGCTTTTGCTTTTCGGGCAGGACTATTTAATATTGGAGCAGAAGGTCAAGTTATTGTTGGTTGGCTTGCTGCAGTATGGGTTGGTACAACCGTGGACGCACCCATGTATATTCACCTTCCTTTAGCTTTATTAGTAGCTGCACTAGCTGGAGCATTATGGGGACTGATTCCAGGTTTGTTGAAAGCTAGTTTAGGAGTACATGAAGTAATTGTGACTATCATGCTGAATTATGTTGCTTTATATAGTACCAATGCTATTATTCGTAATGTGTTAACAGAGAGTGCAGACAAAACAGACATGATTGCACCTACAGCTTCACTGGCATCCGCTTGGCTAGAAAATTTAACCTATTTTTCCCGCATGCATTATGGGATTTTTCTTGCAGTGATTGCAGCAGTTGTCATGTGGTTTATCATCGATCGAACCAATCTTGGCTTTGAGTTAAAGGCGGTTGGTTATAACCGTCATGCTTCTAAATATGCAGGAATGAGTGTGAAGCGGAATATTATTTTAGCTATGATCATCTCCGGAGCCTTTGCCGGCTTAGCTGGTTCTATGGAAGGTTTAGGAACGTATGGAAATATGACTGTTAGCTCAGGCTTTTCCAATCTTGGCTTTGACGGAATTGCAGTGGCGTTATTAGGAGCAAATAATGCAATAGGAGTAATATTAGCGGCACTTTTATTTGGTGCTCTTAAGGTTGGGGCTTTAAATATGCCAACTCAAGCCGGAGTTCCCAATGAACTAGTGGATATCATTATCGCGCTGATCATTTTCTTTGTTGCATCAAGCTATCTCATTCGTTGGATTATACTTCGCTTTAAAGGGAGGGAAAATAAATGAGTTTCATTGAATTATTACAATCCATTATCCCAACCGCACTTTTTTATTCAGCACCACTCATTTTTACAGCTCTTGGCGGTGTATTTAGCGAGCGATCTGGAGTGGTTAATATTGGTCTTGAAGGATTAATGGTCATGGGTGCTTTTGTTGGTATTGTGTTTAACCTTACTTTTGCTGAAGTATTTGGTGCATGGACCCCTTGGGTATCCATTATCGTCGCAATGTTTTTTTCTGCGCTTTTTTCTGTTATCCATGCAGTAGCATCCGTATCCCTTTATGCAGACCAGGTCGTAAGCGGAGTAGCAATTAACTTTTTAGCATTAGGACTTGGTGTGTTTTTAACAAAGCAATGGTATGATAAAGGTCAAACTGATATGGTCACACAACCATTTTTCACAACGGATATTCCAATATTAGCAGATATTCCAATTATTGGAGAGATATTCTTTAAAGGAATTTATACCATCTCATATATTGCGATTATCTTGGCATTTATTGCATGGTATATTTTATATAAAACGCCATTCGGATTACGACTGCGTGCAGTAGGGGAACATCCAATGGCAGCAGATACGAATGGAATCAATGTATATCGTCTGCGTTATATTGCAGTAATTATTTCTGGAGCAATGGGAGGTTTAGGCGGGTCTGTATTTGCCTTAACGATTGCTTTAAATTTTTCCCATGCAACTATTGTTGGTCAAGGATTTATGGCGTTAGCAGCTGTTATCTTTGGAAAATGGCATCCTCTAGGTGCAATGGGAGCCGCTTTATTCTTTGGTTTTGCCCAAAGTTTAAGTGTGATCGGTGCGGGGATTCCGTTATTAGCTGATGTACCGCAAGTATTTTTACTTATTGCTCCATACGTATTAACAATATTAGCGCTAGCTGGATTTATCGGTCGTGCAGAAGCACCAAAAGCGAATGGTGTACCTTATGTGAAAGGTAGTCGATAATCAGGAACAATGTGCAAGCGCCTTGGTCAGCTTAACAAGTGTTGAAACTTCAAGGAGGAGACTGCCTGTAATCGTAGAGGAGTGAAGCGATCTCGAGGGGTTAAGCAATGAATATAGATATTTTGAAAAAATTTATCCCGCATGTAAGGTGCCGTAAGACTTCTACTTCAAGAGTGTAGGCAATACAAAGAAGGCAAAGTGTTGAGAAAACGGCACCTAAATGCCCGATTCGTTCAAGGGCCTTTAGGTCATACCCTTGTGGTACTAACATTCCGTGGAAAAAGCGTTCCACGGAATGAAGTTTCACTTTATACTTTCCTAAGCAGTAAAAAACTGGTTTGCGTGTAAAAGTCGCAAGTCAGTTTTTTTTGCTTTATAATGGATGACGAATGGAAAAATAGTGCAGAATAGACAAAAGCATTGAATTGATAAAGGAGGATTCGAATGGAGAAAATAACTGAAACAATAAAACAAACAAATGGAACCTATTTTCATTATATCCCTACTAAAAAGTATAAAACGGTTACGGTAGTGGTGAAGTTAAAGGCACCGTTACAAAAAAAAACGATAACGAAACGAGCGCTTCTTCCATATGTTTTAAGGCAAGGAACAAAGCGGTATCCGACAAAGCAGGAATTTCAACTGAAATTAGATGAACTGTATGGGGCATCCATATCTTTAGATGGTGCGAAAAAAGGAGAGAACCATATTATTAGTTTGCGTTTGGAAATTGCAAATCAGAAGTTTTTGCAGGACAACCCGCCGATATTAACTCAAGGATTAAACTTACTACATGATGTACTATTTGACCCAAATAGTGATGGCACTCAATTTGCATCAAGCGTTTTTAATCGGGAAAAGGAAACATTGAAACAAAAAATCCTTTCTTTAAAAGATGACAAAATGAGTTATGCAAACATGCGCTTAATTGATGAAATGTGCAAAGGGGAAGCTTATCAGCTACATGTACATGGATATATGGATGAGTTGGAAACGATCACTTCGAAAAGCTTATACGCTTATTACCAACAGATGATTCATGAAGATAGAATGGATATCTATATACAAGGTGATTTACCTTTAAATAGAATGAAAGAAATAGCATCCATTTTCGAACTCACGCCAAATGCAGACCGCAATCAAATTCATCGAGAAGCCAGTCGTTCCATAGTAGAGAAGTCGCCAAAGCAAGTGATTGAAACAGACCAGATTCAACAAGCAAAGCTACATATTGGTTATCGAACAAATGTAACGTTCGGTCAGCCGGAATATTATGCACTGCATGTATTCAATGGCATTTTTGGCGGATTTCCAAGCTCAAAGTTGTTTAAGAATGTTAGAGAAAAAAATAGTCTTGCTTATTATGCTGCTTCTCGGCTTGAAAGTCATAAAGGGTTATTACTTGTCTTTAGCGGTATTGCTCCAAAAGATTTCGAAAAGGCAAGAGATATTATAAAGAATCAAATGACTGCAATGAAACAGGGTGATTTTACTAGTCATCAGATAGAAGAAGCTAAAGCACAAATTACGAACCAATTACTGGAAACATTAGACCATCCACAAGGAACGATAGAGTTTTTATACCAACAGGTATTAGCTGATAAACAAATAAACCCGATCGACTTTATTGAACGGATAAAACAAGTAACAAAGGAAGAAGTTGTTGCTGTTAGTAAAAAACTACAAGAAGATACGACATATTTATTAACGTCAGAGAAAGGGGATTCCCATGAATAAACATACGTATCAAGATATCGGGGAGACATTATATACAGAAAAACTGGATAATGGACTTACAGTTTGTCTCTTACCAAAGCAAGAGATGGCCAAGACACATGCACTGTTTACAACCAACTATGGCTCGATTGATTTGCATTTCACACCAATTGGAAAAGATGAAGCAGTGACTGTACCTGAAGGTGTTGCTCACTTTTTAGAGCATAAACTATTTGAAAGTGAGCAAGGGGATGTTTTTTATGACTTCTCGAAACAAGGCGCTTCAGCCAATGCGTATACATCATTTACCAAAACAGCTTATTTATTTACAGCTACAGATCATATTGAAAAAAATGTGGAAACACTGATTGACTTTGTACAGGATCCTTATTTTACCGAAGAATCTGTAGAAAAGGAAAAAGGGATTATTGCGCAAGAAATCAAAATGTATGATGATCAGCCAGAGTGGCAAGCGTTTATGGGAACGATCAAAGCGATGTTCCAAAACCACCCGATAAATGTTGATATTGCTGGTACCGTTGAGTCCATTTATCAAATTACAAAGGATGATTTATATACGTGCTATCATACATTTTATCATCCGGAAAATATGATTTTATTTATTACCGGGAATTTTAATCCCAAACAAATGATGGAATTAATTAAAGTAAATCAGGCCAAAAAGAAGTTTGACCGAATGGAGCAATTACGCAGGAAGTTTCCTGAAGAACCTAAAAAAGTGGCTATGAAAGAAAAACAAATAACGATGCCTGTATCCATTCCGAAATGTACGGTTGGTATTAAAGGTGCTTTCAACGAAAATTCACCTGACTTGGTTTTGAAAAATGATCTATTGCAAGATATGTTAATGGATTATTATTTTTCAAAAGGCGGCCCATATTATCAAGAATTGTACAATAAACAACTCATTGATGACAGCTTCTTCTATGAGACCAATATCGATCGTGATTTTGGTTATGTTTTAATTGGTAGCAATACAAGAAGCCCACAGGAATTTGCCAAAAGACTCAAGGAAATGCTGCTTCAGATTCAAGAGGGAGAATTAAGTGAAGCAACATTCCAACGCATCAAAAAGAAAAAGATCGGACAACTATTACGTATGATGAATCGCTTGGAAACAATAGCTAATTCCTATACCCATTATTACTTACTGGGTATTGATTTCTTCCAGCTGTTGCCTACTGTTAGAACCCTTACGTTGCAAGATGCCAAACAATTTATGGAAAATTGGATAGCTGACGAGCGCTTAGCAGTATGCACTATAGCAGCGGAGTAATGAAAGATAATGGGGAAAAATATCTTAATTGTTGGTGCAAGCGGTGATATTGGGACAGCAATAGCTCGCCAATTACTAGAAGCAGGCCATCAGCTATTGCTTCATTATCACACGAATAAACAAATAGTCAACGAACTTTGTAAAGAGCATGGGGAAGCTATTTTGGCTATTTATCAAGCGGATTTAAGCAACGAGCAAGACTGTAAACGATTTTTGAAAATGCTCGAAATATCAATAGATGGGATTGTATTTGCTAGCGGTAAAGCTTATTATGGGCTATTTCAGGAAACTTCAGAAACTACAATGGATGAAATGATCCAGCTATATGTAAAATCTCCCTGGTTAATTACAAAGCAACTTCTGCCAAAAATGATTTCCAAACAAACAGGAACGATTCTATTTATTACGTCAATATGGGGAGAGCAAGGAGCAAGTAATGAAGTTGTATATTCAGCTGTAAAAGGTGCACAAAACAGCTTTGTAAAAGCGCTGGCAAAAGAAGTAGCTCCATCTGGAATTTCTGTAAATGCGATAAGTCCGGGATTTATTGACACAAAAATGAACGGTCATTTATGCGAGAAAGAAAGAGCAGCCATTTTTAAAGAGATTCCCCAAAATAGAGCGGGAACTCCAGATGATATTGCTTATATGGCAAGGTTTTTATTTTCTAATGAGAGCAGCTATATTCAAGGAGCAATTATCGATATTACAGGTGGATGGTAATTTTACTCCTTCTGATATGCATAAACTAGAAAATAACTCAAATACTAGGTGTGTATAAACTAGAAGGAGGAGAAGTAAATGTCTGTTTTAGATAATTTTGATTCATGGAAAAGCTTTTTAGCAAATAAGTTAAACCAAGCTCAGCAACAAGGTATGAGTAATCAAACGATTCAAAATGTAGCTCATGAAGTTGGTGATTACCTATCTAAAAATGTTGATGCAAAAAATAAAGAAGAAGCAGTATTGCGTGATTTATGGAATTCTGCATCTGAACAAGAACAACAAGCTATTGCCAATGCAATGGTTAAATTTGTCCAAAGCCAAGGTAATCAGCAGTAAGATAGAAGCAAGTTCTGTGGATATATACTTATTACGTAAAGCCCACTAAATTATATCCCATATTCTTCTGACAACTCATATTCGGGTAGAATTTCCATTTTTCCTGTCTTGTTCAACGTTCAAGCGGTAGGAATCATACCCTAATTGTCGGTTGTGTAATACATTACTTCTGGTTATTTCTCTTTGGAATTATTATTCTTCACAAATATCGATAAATAATTGTGAATTAAAAAAAGGAAGCTGTTTCGTGATTGGAACGGCTTCTTTTTGTTCTATTATAGGAAAGTCTAATTAGGCCTTATTCCGCATGTAAGGTGCCGTAAGACTCCTGCTTCAAGACCTGAGTTGATACATGATACAAAGGGTCAAAGTGGGAGAAAACGGCACCTAAATGCCCGATTGGTTCAATGGCCTTTAGGTCATACCCTTGTGGTACTAACATTCCGTGTAAAAAGCATTCCACGGAATGAAGTTTCACTTTATCGTATAAGAAAAACGATCGCTTTCGCCATAAAGACTTGACGACAAGACAAGTTTTTCTAATGATCCAGGAAATCATATTTCCAACATGATGGAATATCGAAAATAGATTGTTCTATTTTATATTGCTTTTAAGTCTGTGAACATGTATAGGGATTTTTACTAGACTTTTGTAACATACTATTTCCACATAAAAAGCGTAATTTTAATATAGAAGTCGCTTGACGTTTGTAAAATGATTAGGTGTTTAACTTTATAAGTAGAAGCAATCACTTATAAATTATTTTTTATACATGATTTTCTTTTTATATTTGCTTTATTTCGTTAAAATAGGGTATATATATGATATAGAAGATAACTATTTTCATTTAATTATTCCCTAATCTCTTTTAACTTATGGAAAAATCCTTTATTATATAATTAGATAGTATGAAGAATTGTCCTAAGGCTCATATGGAATATGTAGTAATCTTTGGTTAATTTTTGACAAAGGGGTATCATATGGAAAAAACAGAGTGGTATCTGGAATATGAAATTAAAATTAATCGCCCTGGTTTGCTTGGCGATATATCTTCCTTGCTTGGTATGCTATCCATCAATATTATCATGATAAATGGGGTGGAAAATTACCGGCGAGGAATGCTGCTCCTTTCTAAATATGATGAAAATATTTTACGTTTAAAATCTATTTTAAAAACAATGGATACCATTAGGGTTATTAAGCTGCGCCAACCTAAACTTCGTGATAAATTAGCTGTTCGTCATGGCAGGTATATACATCGGGATGTAGATGACCATAAAACCGTTCGTTTCAATCGCGATGATCTTGGCTTGCTTGTAGACTTTATGGCAGAGTTATTTAAAACAGATGGACATAAATTGATTGGAATTCGCGGCATGCCTAGAGTAGGGAAAACAGAATCGGTAGTTGCTGCAAGTGTATGTGCTAATAAACGATGGCTATTTGTATCCAGCACACTTTTAAAACAAACGGTACGCAATAAGCTAATTGAAGGAGAGTACAATCCAGATAATGTTTATATTATCGATGGTATTGTATCGACACGTCGTGCAAATGAACAGCATTGGCAACTTATTCGAGAAGTTATGCGACTCCCCTCAATTAAAGTTGTGGAGCATCCAGATATATTTGTCCAAATGACGGAATATGAAATAACTGATTTTGATTATATTATTGAATTACGTAATCATGAGGATGAAGAAATTACATATGAACCTGTTGAGCCACAGCAGTTTAAACAAGAAAACGGAACATCAATGTTTGATTTTTAAAATGGATGGTGTTGGATATGCAGATTGGAGAAAGATTAAAAGAAGCAAGAGAGGCGAGGAACCTCTCTTTAGAAGAATTACAAGAAATGACAAAAATTCAAAAAAGATATTTACAGGCAATTGAAGAAGGAAATTTGCAAATCCTTCCAGGCAAGTTTTATGCGCGTGCATTTATGAAGGAATATGCGAATGCCGTTGGATTAGATCCTGATGAACTATTAGAGGAACATAAAGAGGAAGTACCAAAGACGGAAGAACCTAGCGAAGAGCAATACTCTCGTATGCAGCGTTCTCGTAAAAGCCAAGCTGAAAAAAGCTCCTCCAACTTTTCTTTATTTCCAACCATTATTGTTGTTTTACTTATTATCGGGATCATTGCTGTAGCTATTTTCTTTATTTCCCAAAATATGTCGGGTACAGGCAGTGAAGAGCCAGTAAAAAATGGAAATAGTAGTAATGATATAATCATTAAAGATGATAATGAAGACAATGAAGCTGCAGCCAATGAAAATGCAGATGATAGTGAAAAGTCGGATGAGCAAGATAAGGCTGATGACAAAGATAAAGACAAAGATAAAGAAGCTGAATTTAATGTTATTGAAAAAGGTACCGGCAGTACCCCAGAGTCGACTGTAGAATTCACATACACGGGAGAAGAAGTAACAGCTAAATTAGAAGCAACTGGGGATACATGGTTGGGTGTTAAAGCAGATAATGGGGAAGAACTATTTGCCGAGAATATGTTTAATCAAGATCAATCTCCATTAGAAATTGATTTAAGTGGTAAAGAGCGCGTCTTTTTCAAAATCGGTAATGCTTCCGTCTTAACTATCACTATTAATGGTGTAGAAATGGAATACCCAGTAGATGCAAGCAATGTAAGACAAAATATATGGATTGAATTGAAACAAGAAACCGAATAAATTTTTATAAACCCTTCCTTTCAACTTTTGGGGAAGGGTTTATCACTTTACTAGGAGGATCTATATGAACTTACCAAATAAATTAACCTTATCACGAATTTGTTTAATTCCAATTTTTATCATTTTAATGAGTGTACCGTTTTCCTGGGGAACTTGGCAAATTGGTGAAGCTGAGTTACCGGTAGTACATTTCATTTCCGCCTTACTGTTTATTTTTGCTGCAGGCACAGACTGGGTAGATGGTCATTATGCCCGTAAGTACAACCTTGTTACCAATTTAGGGAAATTCTTAGATCCACTCGCTGATAAGCTGCTCGTCTCAGCAGCGCTTATTATATTAGTTGAAATGGGAGTCGCACCTGCATGGGTTGTCATCATTATTATTAGCAGGGAATTTGCAGTGACAGGTCTTCGACTAGTTGCAGCAGGGGAAGGCATTGTTTTAGCTGCAGGCAAAATGGGGAAATTAAAAACAGCAACGCAAATGGTAGCTATTGCTGTTTTATTGCTCCATAATTTTCCGTTTTCTTATATAGGATTTCCGTTTGGAGAAGTTATGTTATATATAAGTTTATTGTTTACAGTATGGTCTGGTGTCGATTATTTTGTTAAAAACTGGCATGTAATGAGGGATTCTAAATGAGTAAGACAATAAATGCTGAAATTGTAGCTGTAGGTACAGAGCTGTTACTTGGTCAAATTGCGAATACAAATGCACAATGGTTATCCCAGCAGCTAGCTAATTATGGTGTTAATGTATTTTACCATGTGGTTGTGGGGGATAATTTAAATCGAGTTGTAGAGACCTTTAAGCAGGCACATGATCGATCCGATGTTATTATTGTAACTGGAGGACTCGGACCAACAGACGATGATTTAACAAGAGAAGCATTTCAACAGTTAAGCCAATTTTCTTTAGTTGAACATAAGCCCTCCATGGATAAAATTCAAGCCTATTTTAAAAAGCAGCAGACAACCATGACTCCAAACAATCGGAAGCAGGCAAGAGTATTTGCTGAGGCAATGGTTTGGCCAAATCATGTGGGGATGGCTCCGGGAATGATGGTTTCTTTTGAAAGTCGAACATGGATCTTTTTACCCGGTGTACCGCGTGAGATGAAAGCCTTAGCAGAGCAGTATATGTTTCCTGCTTTACAGCAATTAATGGGAAAAGAAGAATTGATTAAATCGGTGGCTTTAAAATTTGTCGGCATTGGTGAATCGAAACTGGAGCATGAACTGTATGATCTTATTCATGGACAAAGTAATCCGACGATAGCACCATTAGCACAGGAAGATGGTATTATGATTAGACTTACAGCAAAGAGTGATTCCCTAAAGCAAGCAGACGAACTATTAACGGCGACGAAAACGAAAATAATAGAGCGTGTTGGACATTATATCTACGGTGTCAATCATGAAACGTTAGAAGGGAAAGTCGTAGCGTTATTAGCAAAACAACAGAAGACAATTGCTGCTGCGGAAAGCTTAACAGGTGGACTGTTTGCTGAAAAGCTAACTGCCGTCTCCGGCGCTTCAAATGTATTTCATGGCGGTATTGTAAGCTATACAAATCATGTGAAAGAACACACACTAGGTGTTTCTAAGAAAACCTTGCAAACAAAAGGTGCTATTAGCGAAGAATGTGCAAAAGAAATGGCAGAGCAAGTAGCACATAAATTAGGTGCATCGATTGGTATTTCTTTTACCGGAGTAGCAGGACCAACGGAAATGGAAGGTCATCCAGTCGGTTTAGTTTATATTGGTATTTATGATGAAATTGGAACACATGTGGAAAAATGTTTATTTCAGGGAGATCGCAGTGCAATTAGACGTAGATCTGTAGTGAAAGGCTTAGAGCTTTTGTATAAAAAACTAAAATGATAAAATAAAACAACGTATGTTACGTATTTTCGTTTTTTTAGTAAATTATTTTATGACAAATCTAATTTTTTGGTAAATATTCAAGTGAAAAAAGGGGAACATTTATTCGTTTTTTGCTTGGCAAATAAACGAAAAGCATGTATGATGGAAATAGATTAATAAAGGAGGGCGATGTTTTGAGTGATAAAAAACAAGCTTTAGATATGGCATTAAAACAAATAGAAAAGCAATTTGGCAAAGGTTCTATCATGAAATTGGGGGAACAGGCTGAACAAAAAGTAGCAACCATACCTAGCGGCTCCTTAGCGTTAGATGTTGCACTTGGAATTGGTGGGTACCCAAAAGGCCGAGTTGTTGAAATATACGGTCCGGAATCATCCGGTAAAACAACAGTAGCTTTACATGCAATTGCTGAAGCACAACGCCAGGGGGGACAAGCGGCATTTATTGATGCAGAGCATGCGCTTGATCCTACATATGCTCGTGCTTTAGGTGTGAATATTGAAGAGCTTCTGCTTTCTCAGCCTGATACTGGAGAACAAGCACTTGAAATTGCGGAAGCACTTGTTCGGAGTGGTGCGGTTGATATTATAGTTGTAGATTCGGTGGCTGCTCTTGTTCCGAAAGCGGAAATCGAAGGGGAAATGGGAGACTCCCATGTTGGTTTACAAGCTCGTTTAATGTCTCAAGCATTACGTAAATTATCAGGTGCCATTAACAAGTCAAAATCTACAGCTATTTTCATTAACCAAATTCGGGAAAAAGTCGGTGTCATGTTCGGAAATCCTGAAACAACTCCAGGTGGACGAGCTCTTAAGTTCTACTCTTCTGTAAGACTTGAAGTACGCCGCGCAGAAGCAATAAAGCAGGGCAACGATATGGTCGGAAACAAAACAAGAATTAAAGTTGTCAAAAATAAAGTTGCTCCTCCGTTTAAACAAGCAGAGGTTGATATTATGTATGGAGAAGGCATCTCTAAAGAGGGAGAAATCCTTGACATGGGATCGGACTTGGATATCGTTCAAAAAAGTGGTGCTTGGTATTCGTATAATGGAGAACGGCTTGGACAAGGACGGGAAAATGCAAAGCAGTTTTTAAAAGAAAACCAAGAGATAATGGCAGAAATTCATACAGCAATCAGAGAGCATCATCATTTAGATGACGAACCGAAAGAAAAAGAAGAAGATACTGTTGAAGCGTTTAGTCAGGAAAGCTTAGATGTTTAAAATGAAATCTCTTGCTATTCTAGCAGGGGATTTTTTGTTCTTGTCGAAAAAATTATATTCGTTTCTATCTTGTGAATCACTTTTAGCATATCGTCTAGCTTAAGCGCTCTAGTACTAGCAAACTTCGATCTCCTTTCTAGGTAAGTTAACATCAGCTCGAATCTAAAGGAAGGCCGACGAAAAGCGGGCCTGCCTCAGGTGTCGGGCATACTCCTGTTGCAGGGATATGTTTCTTTTGTCCTGTATTTAAAGATTCATCCGTTCTAAGCTTTATTGTCACCCCCAAAAATTAATCAGCTTTCTCAGTACAAAAAAAGTAGCCTGTTTTCTTGTATTTTGTTGGTAAATTGTACCATTTATCATGTAAATCAGTAATTAAGTTGTGACGTTTCCTTGACATTCTTATCAGACACAATTAAAATTAAATTTGTATAAATTTATCATTTTCATGATATAATTTATGTTTATTCAACGCATTGAAAATTTTACATGCCGACAATAATTGATGTACAACTTTATAGCAAGAGGAGGTGAAATCATGGACAGTCTTATGCTCATCTCCATTTTGCTTGTAATCCTAATCGTCGGTATTGTTGTTGGTTATCTGATTCGTAGGTCTATTGCTGAAGCAAAAATTTCTAGTGCAGAAACATTAGCAAAACAAATTGTTGATGAGGCACGTCGGAATGCTGAAGCTTCAAAGAAAGAGGCACTTCTTGAAGCAAAGGATGAAATTCATAAACTTCGACAGCAAACAGAGGACGAGCTTCGTGAACGACGTGGTGAGGTTCAGAAGCAAGAGAATCGTCTGATGCAAAAAGAAGAAAATTTAGACAAAAAAAGTGAATCATTAGATAAGCGAGAGCTTATGTTGGAACAAAGAGAACAGTCTTTAACAGACAAACAACAACAAATTGAAGAAATGGAAAGCAAAGTGGAAGCTATTTTACAAGAGCAGCAAACGGAGCTTGAACGCATTTCAGGATATACAATAGACCAAGCTAAGCAAATTATTTTGGAACGAGTGGAAAAAGAGGTTGCACATGATGCTGCTTTAATCATTAAAGAGGCTGAAAATCGTGCAAAAGAAGAAGCTGATAAAAAGGCGAAGAACATTCTATCTTTAGCATTACAGCGTTGTGCTGCTGACCACGTTGCTGAAACAACAGTGTCTGTTGTAAACCTTCCAAATGACGAAATGAAGGGACGTATCATTGGTCGGGAAGGTCGTAATATTAGAACACTTGAAACCTTAACAGGAATTGACTTAATTATTGATGATACACCGGAAGCAGTTATATTATCTGGGTTTGACCCAATTCGTAGAGAGGTAGCTCGTCTAGCATTAGAAAAGTTGGTTCAGGATGGACGGATTCACCCTGCGCGAATCGAAGAAATGGTAGATAAAGCTAGACGTGATGTTGATGATTATATACGTGAGATTGGAGAAGAGACAACATTTGAAGTGGGTGTGCACGGATTACACCCAGATTTAATCAAAATTTTAGGTCGGTTAAAATATCGTACAAGCTATGGACAGAATGTTTTAAAACACTCAACTGAAGTAGCTTACTTAGCTGGTTTACTTGCTGCTGAACTTGGTGAAGATGAAATACTTGCAAGAAGAGCTGGACTGCTTCATGATATCGGAAAAGCAGTTGATCATGAAGTAGAAGGTAGTCATGTAGAGATTGGTAAAGAGCTCGCAATAAAGTACAAAGAGCATGAAGTTGTTATAAATTCTATTGCTTCACACCATGGCGATGAAGAACCTACTTCGATTATCTCTGTACTTGTAGCAGCTGCTGATGCCCTATCTGCAGCAAGACCTGGAGCAAGAAGTGAGACATTGGAGAATTATATTAAACGATTAGAAAAATTAGAAGAGATCTCTGAATCGTTCGTTGGTGTAGAAAAGTCTTTTGCTATTCAAGCTGGAAGGGAAATTCGAATTATGGTAAAACCAGATGAAATTGATGATGTGGAATCGGTAAGAATTGCTCGAGATATTCGCAAACGAATTGAAAGCGAGCTGGACTATCCAGGTCATATAAAAGTGACTGTAATTCGAGAAACACGTGCTGTCGAATATGCAAAATAAAAAGTGGTCCGTTGACCGCTTTTTATTTTGCTTTAAAAAAGGGGCACTATACTGAATGTGGGCGGTTTCTATTATTCCGACAAGGTTTATAATAAACAAAAAACACACGTCTTTCCCTCTCTTTTTTGTTAGCCTTAAGTTGTGCAAGAAAAGTAAAAAAGAGGGAAAACGCACAATCATAGAGTAGGGATTAATGTTAAACATGTAGAGGTATGGAATATAGAAAAGGTTTCAATCATGGTTGATAGAACTTCATATCAAAGTTAAAAAACAAAATTGCTCATTCTGTAAGAAACGAACCAAGCGGATTCATAGCTAACGAAAACAGTCTATTTAGAGGCTAATCTTATCCAAAACAGTTGTAAAAATACTAAAAAAAGGTGGAATCGTGCTGCCAAAGTGAATGAGCCCACGGCTGATAGGTATATTCCACTACTACATTGGACAAAGAACTGTTGTTGTTAAAGATGATAGATGTACATAGCAATTTGATCAGTGATATAGGAGTGCTGGAAAAATGAATTTTCATTAAAAATTACATACTATCGTTTACATAGCTAGAAGCAGCTAATAGCATTGTTAACTGGCTTTTTTATAGAGCCATAACCGTAATGGAATTGAAAAAAATGGTTTTTATTTTTGACATTTATTGCTCGTTATGAAAAACTGAAGATATGAAGAAAGATAGGATGAGAATAAGATGAAAATATTATTTATTGGCGATATTGTTGGATCTCCCGGTAGAAACATGCTTGAAAACTATTTACCCAAACTAAAAGAAAAGTATCGCCCAAACCTTACCATTGCTAATGGGGAAAATGCTGCAGCAGGGAAGGGAATCACAGAGAAAATTTACAAACAACTGCTAGAGTGGGGTATACAGGTTATTACATTGGGTAATCATACATGGGATAAAAAAGAAATATATGATTTTTTTCAAGATGCTAAAAATATGATCCGTCCAGCAAATTTCCCAAATAATAATCCCGGTAAAGGAATTGTCTATATTAATATAAATGGAGTAGAAGTTGCAGTGGTTAATTTACAGGGGAGGACTTTCTTACCTCCAAGCGATGACCCTTTTGTGAAAGCAGATACACTAATTGAAGAAGCGAAACAGCGAACCAACATTATCTTTGTCGATTTTCATGGAGAGGCTACAAGTGAAAAACAAGCATTTGGTTGGTATGTAGATGGCAGGGTAAGTGCTGTAGTCGGTACCCACACCCACACTCAAACCGCAGATGAACGGATTTTACCCAAAGGGACTGCATATATAACAGATGTAGGCATGACAGGGCCGTATGATGGTATTTTAGGCGTTGAAAGGGAAGCAGTAATTCAACGTTTCCTAACATCTATGCCAGTTCGTTTTGAAGTCCCTAAAAAGGGAAGAACGCAATTGAATGGGTGTTTTATAAATATTGATCCAAAGAGCGGAAAAGCAATCAAGATTAAACGAATCTTAATTAATGAGGACCACCCATTTTTGGATTAAAAATTTTTACCAACAGAAGTAGAATTGAAAGGCTTTACAGATTTATTAATTGAATGTTAAGAATTATTAATGCATAATAAAGGTAATAAGCTATCATCTCCACGAATATAGTAACATTAGGACTATAATAGTTAAATGAAGGAGGTACTAGTAATGGAAGTATTAAAAGTGTCAGCAAAATCAAATCCAAATTCAGTAGCAGGTGCACTTGCAAATGTGTTAAGAGAACGTGGCTCAGCAGAAATTCAAGCCATTGGCGCTGGTGCATTAAACCAGGCGGTGAAGGCAGTAGCAATTGCACGAGGATTTGTTGCACCTAGTGGCGTAGACCTCATTTGTATACCAGCTTTTACAGATATTTTAATTGATGATGAAGAACGTACAGCGATTAAATTAATTGTAGAGCCTAGATAAGAATTAATTTCATTTAAAATAAAGTGTTGCGCCTATGCGTAGCACTATTTTTATTGTCTAGGAATTACAAATTTTGTATAACGTTTTAGCCACATTTAGCGCCTAGCCCTCGGGTCATTTCCCTTTGAAAGCAACCTAACCGAAGTTCCAGCACTTGTCGAAGCTGACCAAGGCACTTGCGCCATTGTTTTGGAAACTTCGTAGTTTGTCGAGTCGCTTCTCATAAATAGTTTATAAAAGAGGCAAGCAGGATGAAGTTATTCTTGTGAGTTTAAATAACTCCTATTAGACAACCACTTTAGTTTTTGTTGTTTAATTTGGATGAAGCCTTTATAATAAACTAATGGATACTAAAGCTTGTTTATCCTATCCAGTGATAGACCCCTAATTTTTTATAGTTAGGATCAGATGAGTCTTATTAGATGAAGAAAGATAAAAATTTTATCACAGAATCATTCGATGTTGCAGTGAGGTTTTTTAAAGTTTTACGTATACATGGAACTAGGTGGTAAGTGTATTAAGGTTTGATGCTAGCCAAGTTCTCTTTAATTAAAGAAAGGAGTTTTCAAATGAACGAACAACAACGTAAAGAGCAATTACAAATTAAGCAAGTCAATAATCCAACGGACGTAAAATCCGCAGTGGATAATATAAAACGGATCAAAAATACTTCTAGTGATGAAATGATTGCCAAATACTTTAAAACCACATTTGAACCACCAAATATAAATAAAGCGCGAAAACGAGGCCGTGATGAGGTAAAGGTGCATTATGATTTTGCTATTCCAGAAGATATGCATAACATCGGTAAAGGCAAAAAGTTTTTAATTCGTACGTATGGATGCCAAATGAATGAGCATGATACCGAAGTGATGGCAGGCATTCTAACAGAGATGGGATATGAATCAACTATAGAGACAGATGAAGCTGATATTATTCTACTCAATACATGTGCTATTCGTGAAAACGCTGAAAATAAAGTGTTTGGTGAAATCGGACATTTGAAGCCATTAAAGTTGGAAAAACCGGACCTTATTCTTGGCGTATGCGGATGTATGTCTCAACAAGAGTCAGTTGTTAACCGCATCTTAAAGAAACACCAACATGTCGATTTAATCTTTGGTACCCATAATATTCATCGGTTACCGCAGCTGATTAAAGAGGCGATGTTTGGTAAAGAAAAAATCGTTGAAGTTTGGTCCAAAGAAGGCGATGTAATTGAGAACTTACCAAAGGTTCGCAAAGGAAAAATTAAAGCATGGGTAAATATTATGTATGGATGTGATAAATTCTGTACGTATTGCATTGTTCCTATGACACGTGGAAAAGAGAGAAGCCGTCTTCCAGAGGATATTATTCAAGAAGTTCGCCACCTGGCGGCACAAGGCTATAAAGAGATTACGTTATTAGGACAAAATGTAAATGCGTATGGAAAAGACTTTACCAATCGGACATATGGTCTTGGCGATCTAATGGATGAACTCCGTAAAATTGATATTCCAAGAATTCGGTTTACCACTTCGCACCCAAGAGATTTTGATGATCATTTAATAGAAGTGCTTGCTAAAGGTGGAAATTTACTTGACCATATCCATTTACCCGTTCAATCCGGAAGTAATGAGATATTAAAAAAGATGAATCGCAAATATACAAGAGAATCCTACTTAGAACTGGTACGTAAAATCCGTAAGGCAATGCCAAATGCGACATTAACAACGGATATTATTGTCGGATTTCCAAATGAAACGGAAGAACAGTTTGAGGAAACGCTTAGCCTAGTAGAAGAGGTTGGATTTGAAGCTGCATACACATTTATTTATTCACCACGTGAAGGGACACCTGCAGCTAGGAAAAAAGATAATGTATCTGAAGAGGTAAAGAAACAACGTTTATATCGTTTAAATGAATTAGTAAATACGCAATCTGCTGCTTCAATGAAAAACTATCAGGATAAAGTAGTGAAGGTACTTGTTGAGGGAGAAAGTAAAAAAGATCCAAACATATTAGCTGGCTATACAGAAAGGAATAAGCTAGTTAACTTTAAAGGACCAAAATCAGCAATTGGGCAAATTGTTGATGTCAAAATAACAGAGACAAAAACATGGTCCTTAAGTGGTGTTATGGTAGAAAATACAGTTGGGGTGGAATAACATGGCAGAATATACACGTAAGCAGGTGCTTGACGAAGCAAAAAAAATAGCGGTTATGCTTGCCAATACCGAAGAAATCGAGCGCTTTAAGCAAGTAGAAGCAAAAATTAATGAAAATAAAAAAGTACAGAGTTTAATTACTAAGATTAAAGCATTACAAAAACAAGCTGTAAACTTACAAGCTTACGGAAAAAAAGAAGCATTAAAAAAAGTAGAAGAACAACTCGATATTTTTCAAAAAGAAATTGACGCTATTCCAGTTGTTCAGGAATTTAAAGAGACACAAGTTCTCGTTAATGATGTATTGCAGTTAATCACTGGAACGATTGCAAGAGAAGTTACGAATCATATTATTGAATCAACAGGTGGAAACGTATTGACTGGTGAAACTGGATCAAAACTAAGAAGTAAATCCGGATCCGGTTGCAGCCATTAATAAAAACGGGCAGGGAATCGCTTTAGTTCCTGTCCGTTATTTCATGTTAAGAATAGACGAAATTTCGTGTAATAGTTGACTTAGACGTCCGTTTTTTTGTATGAGGGCTACTAGGAGTTTTTTTAGCTACGAGTTTTCTGTAATAATCAAAAACGAAGCCTGTTATGGACATTATATATCACTCGCTTTAGCAACTTCACTATATTCCTTTTCCTCTTTTCCAAAATAGCTATGCACTTTAGGTATTTGTCTTGCATAAAATGACTATGAAAAAAGAGGAGGTAAAGGTAATCATGACTTTTTTAGATAAAGAGTATCGAGAGATTATAACAAAAGCGGTATGTGGTAAAGGTCGTAAGTTTTCGCAGGCAACCCATTCCATCTCGCCATCACATAAACCTTCTAGCATTTTAGGATGCTGGGTAATTAACCATTTATACAATGCCAAGAAGAAATCCAAAGACACAGTAGAAATCGTTGGCAGCTATGATGTTAATATTTGGTATTCATACAACGATAATACAAAAACGGAGGCAATAACGGAAAGAGTAACATACAGTGAAAAGGTTCCGCTTTCTGTTAAAGATGAGAATTGCCTAAGCGATGACTTTGATGTCATTGCCAAAGTTATTCAGCAGCCTAATTGCTTGAATTGTACAATTGAAAATAAAGGTCATAAGATTGCGGTAGAAATTGAACGGGAGTTTAGTGTACAGATTATTGGTGATACAAAAATAGCAGTCCGTGTTGATCCAAAGCGTGAGCATGTAGATGATGATGATGATGATGAAGTCTGGGATGTAGAACTAACAGATGATGAATTGGAAGATGTGAAACCGGATTTTGTTAATCAAGACTGATGAAATTACGAGGAATATTGTTCCTCGTAATTTTTTCATTTGTTTATGAACGGAAATCCGTTTCTACATGGTGGATATTTTTTATGAAAATAGCTTCGTCGTTTAGCTTATACACTCAGCGACTAGCAAACTTCGATCAGTCAACATCAGCTCGAATCTAAAGGAAGGCCGACTAAAAGCGCCTTGCCGCAGGGTCGGAATACTCCTGTTTTAGAGATGTGTTTTATTTATCTCACATGTGAGGTGCCGTACTTCTCTCATTTGAAAAATCCGCTTATTATTTTGCAAAACTTTAAGAGGAAAAAGGCACCTAAATGCCCGATTGGTTCAAAGACCTTTAGGTCATACCCTCGCGGTACTAATATTTCGTGTAAAGCGTTCCACGAAATGAAGTTTCTCTTTATCTTGTCAGAAGTTCTCCAGTTTGTATGTCGCTAAAACACACACTTCTAATTTTTGTTTTGTTCCAAATTTGATTAATCGAATGAAAATACGATTGTATGCTATAATAGCATAAGAATATTTGGGCTTTTTGGAGGATAAAATATGGCAAAACATACACCAATGATGGAACAATATTTAAGAATAAAAGCAGAGCATAAAGATGCCTTTCTCTTTTTTCGTTTAGGTGATTTTTATGAACTGTTTTACGATGACGCTATTCAAGCAGCTAGAGAATTAGAGATTACGTTAACAAAGCGGGATTCAGGAAAGGCAAAGCCAATTCCAATGTGTGGTGTTCCATATCATTCTGCGGATAATTACATAAAAATTTTGATTGATAAAGGCTATAAAGTAGCAATTTGTGAGCAAGTTGAGGATCCAAAGACGGCTAAAGGTGTCGTAAAACGAGAAGTCATCCAGTTAATAACACCTGGTACGGTAATGGAAAAGAATATGTTAAATGAGAAGGAGAATAATTATATTGCTAGTCTTTCTCATTTTGATTCCAGTTATGTGCTAGTATATAGTGATTTATCCACTGGAGAAAATCAAATTGCGGTCTTTGAACATGGTTGGGATAGCGTAATTCATGAATTATACAATCAACCGATTAAAGAAGTTGTTGTATCCTCTCAATTGCCTGAGGAATTACAAAAACAATTAAAAATGCGACTACAAGTTACGCTTTCCTATCAAGATGAAGTAAACTTTAATGGGGAATACCGTCACTTATGCGAAAACTTACATGATGAACGGCTATTAACTGCATTTAGCAGATTATTAAATTATATTCAGCATACACAAAAGCGTTCACTTGATCATATGCAACAAGCAAAAATTATTGAACTTAAAAACTATCTATCGTTAGACATGTTTTCTAAGCGCAATCTAGAGCTTACTGAAACATTAATAAAAAAAGAACGTTATGGCAGCTTGCTTTGGGTGCTCGATAAAACGGTAACAGCAATGGGAGCGCGGATGTTAAAAAAGTGGCTGGAGCGGCCATTATTGAATCCGACCCAAATGGAAGAAAGGCTGGAGATTGTTGATGGATTTTATCGGCAATTTATGGAACGAGATGTATTAAGAGAAACATTAAAATCAGTTTATGATTTGGAACGTCTCGCCGGTAGGGTTGCTTTTGGAAATGTCAATGCACGCGACCTTCAGCAATTAAAAAAATCATTACAAAAAATACCAGAAATTAGAGTATTATTACAGCAATTTGCCCAAAAAGAAATTCAACAATTAGCAGATCAATTTCAAGTATCTCCTGAGATTGTTGATCTACTTGAAGCAAGCATCGCTGATGATCCACCTCTTTCGATCAAAGAAGGAGATATCATTAAAGATGGTTATAATGAACAATTAGATACATATCGCGATGCTTCAAGAAATGGAAAGCAGTGGATTGCAGAGCTTGAACAAAAGGAAAAGCAGGGGACAAATATTAAATCCTTAAAAATTGGCTATAATCGAGTATTTGGTTATTATATCGAAGTTACTAAAGCAAACTTGCATTTGCTTCCTGAAGGACGATACGAACGAAAACAGACTTTAACGAATGCCGAAAGATTTGTTACACCAGAGTTGAAGGAGAAAGAACAACTCATTTTAGAAGCAGAAGAAAAAAGTGTTGAATTAGAGTATCAATTATTTATTGAAATTCGCGATCGCATTAAAGAATATATTCCAGAGTTACAACGATTGGCAGAAGAAGTAAGCTATGTTGATGTATTACAAGGATTTGCTACCGTAAGTGAAGCAAACAATTATGTTCGTCCTACATTTGACGAAGAACATCTTTTTATTAAGCAAAGCAGGCATCCGGTTATTGAGCAAGTGATGGATGATGGATCATTTGTACCAAATGACATTGAACTTGATCATAATAAACATATTTTGCTTATTACAGGTCCAAATATGTCTGGAAAAAGCACGTATATGCGCCAGTTAGCGTTAACTGTAATTATGGGACAAATTGGCTGCTTCGTACCGTGCGAATCAGCACAACTTCTTGTTTTTGACCAAATTTTCACGAGAATTGGAGCAGCAGATGACTTAGTTGCAGGACAAAGTACGTTCATGGTAGAAATGTTAGAAGCAAATCATGCAATTACAAATGCAACCGATAGAAGTCTTATTTTGTTTGATGAAATCGGTAGGGGAACAAGTACGTATGATGGAATGGCTTTAGCACAAGCAATTATTGAATATATTCACAACCATATTCATGCTAAGACGCTTTTTTCAACTCATTACCATGAACTTACAGTTTTGGAGAAAACCTTGCCAAATTTAAGAAATATTCATGTACGTGCAGAAGAACATGAAGGAAATGTCGTTTTTCTCCATCAAATTAAAGAAGGGCCTGCTGATCAAAGCTATGGTATCCATGTTGCTAAATTAGCGGATTTACCACAGACCTTAATTTCAAGAGCCGGGAAAATTTTAGCAGAATTAGAAGGAAAAGAGCATAAAAATAAACAACAGGAAGTAGCAGCTACGACAGAACAAACGGCTCAACTCTCCTTTTTCGTTGAAGAATCGAAAGAAAAGAAAGAACCAAGCACTTCCAAACAGGAAGCAATCGTTGTAAAGGAATTAAAAGAATTAGACCTGTTTGGCATGACACCGATAGATGCAATGAATGAACTCTATCGTTTGCAAAAGAAGGCTCGTAAAAGTTAGATGAAATAGTAGAATGATAAGTCAGCAATTTGTTAGAACCAAAAGGTAAAAGTGCCTTAATCAGCCCCGATAAGTGCTGGATCTCCAATAGAGGAGACTGCCTGCAAGGGGCTAGTCGCTTTCGTGTGCATAAGCTAGACAAAAAGAGATAACCGCATGTAAAAAAACGAAGATGGTTTCTTAGATACTGAAAAATGGACTTTCTCGCCTTTTATCAATGTTGATTTAAATGCGCAAGGAATTTACCGGTTGCTGTGGGGACTCGCGCTCTTGTTCCATATTTATCCCGCATGTAAGGTGCCGTAAGACTTCCACTTCAAAATCTTGAGTTGATACAAAAGGCCAAAGTGTGAGAAAACGGCACCTAAATGCCCGATTGGTTCAACTAACATTCCGTGTGAAAAGCGTTCCACGGAATGAAGTTTCACTTTATCCCGCATGTAAGGTGCCGTAAGACTTCCACTTCAAAATCTTGAGTTGATACAAAAGGCCAAAGTGTGAGAAAACGGCACCTAAATGCCCGATTGGTTCAACTAACATTCCGTGTGAAAAGCGTTCCACGGAATGAAGTTTCACTTTATCCCGCATGTAAGGTGCCGTAAGACTTCCACTTCAAAATCTTGAGTTGATACAAAAGGCCAAAGTGTGAGAAAACGGCACCTAAATGCCCGATTGGTTCAACTAACATTCCGTGTGAAAAGCGTTCCACGGAATGAAGTTTCACTTTATCCCGCATGTAAGGTGCCGTAAGACTTCCACTTCAAAATCTTGAGTTGATACAAAAGGCCAAAGTGTGAGAAAACGGCACCTAAATGCCCGATTGGTTCAAGGGCCTTTAGGTCATACCCTTGTGGTACTAACATTCAGTAGAAGAGGGAAGAAAACTTCTACTGAATGGAGTTTCACTTTACACTATAGGAAAGTATAAAATTTTAGGGTTTATAGTATAAGAAAAACTACAGCTTTCGCTAAAGACTTGGCGAGAAGCCAAGTCTTTCTAATTTTTAGAAGGAAGGGATGTTTGCATGAAAATAATTCAGATGCCAGATGCGCTCGCCAATAAAATCGCAGCTGGGGAAGTTGTAGAGCGACCGGCTTCTGTAGTAAAGGAACTTGTTGAGAACAGCATCGATGCAAACAGTACATGGATAAAAATTGATATTAAGGAAGCAGGACTTGAGGAAATCAAGGTGACAGATAATGGAGAAGGAATGTCCGAAGAAGATTGCGAAACCGCTTTTTTACGCCATGCCACGAGTAAAATTAAAAGTGAAACAGATTTATTCCATGTCCATACGCTAGGGTTCCGTGGGGAGGCACTTGCCAGTATTGCTTCTGTAAGTAAAGTAACGATACAAACTTCAACTGGTGAAGAAGCAGGAACTTATTTGGCTCTGGAAGGAGGAAAAGTAACTGGAAAAAAGAAGGCATCAGCAAGAAAGGGCTCCGAAATTACGGTAACCGATTTATTTTATAATACGCCTGCTCGTTTAAAATATATGAAGACCATTCATACCGAGCTTGGTCATATTACTGACTTAATCAACCGTTTGGCTTTATCCCATCCAGAAGTGCGCTTTGAAGTAACACATAATGGAAGGGGGATTTTTCGAACAGCCGGAACCGGAGATTTATTACAGGTTATTTCTCAAGTTTATGGTATGAATGTAGCTAGGCAGATGCTTGATGTTAAACATGAAACGCTTGATTTTAGTATCGAAGGGTATATTGCTAAGCCGGAAGTGACGAGAGCTTCGAGAAATTACATCTCGACAATTATAAATGGGCGATATATTAAAAGCATTCCTTTAAATAAAGCGATCATTCAAGCGTATCATACATTACTTCCAATTGGCCGTTCACCCATTGTTGTCTTATTGATTCAAATGGACCCGATTTTAGTCGATGTTAATGTTCATCCAACGAAACTGGAAGTACGTTTTAGTAAAGAGAAAGAACTGTTTCAAGCGATTGAACTAGCCATAAAAAGTCGCTTTAAAGAAATTTCTTTAATTCCCGAAATGGAGCAGAAACCTTTACCTAAAGTAAAGACGGTTCAGCATAGCATGGATTTTAGTAAACCAACATCACAACCAAGAAATGATGATCATTGGCAACAGACGATATATGAACCGACTACATCCTCTTCTTTTATGGATAAGAAGAAAGAAGAGCATATAACAACGACAGAACAAGAACCGTACTTATCCGAACCTGTTATAGAACAAGAGCAATATACAGCGAGTAACGATGAAGTTAAAATCGACGAGACAATTCATGAAACGCGACCGGAAGAACCACGCGTCCCAATTATGTATCCAATTGGGCAGCTGCAAGGAACGTATATTTTAGCGCAAAACGAAAATGGTTTATACATGATTGATCAACATGCGGCACAAGAACGAGTGAAGTATGAGTTCTTCAAGAAAAAACTAGGGGCGCCAATCAATGAACTGCAGGAATTGCTAATCCCATTAACTTTTGAATTTTCCAAGCAGGAATCTATTTGGATTGAACAGTATAAAGAAGAACTAAAACAAGCAGGAATCTTTTTTGAATCATTCGGTCACCAAACATATATTGTTCGTTCACACCCAAATTGGTTTCCAACCGGATATGAGGAAGATATTATCCGGGAAATGGTCGAACAAATAATGAGTGAGGAAAAAATAGATGTTGAAAAAATTCGTGAAGAGGCAGCAATTTTAATGTCTTGCAAGCGGTCAATAAAGGCAAATCATTATTTAAATCAAGACGAAATGTTTCAACTGCTTGAACACTTGCGGCAGACCGAAGATCCATTCACTTGTCCGCATGGCAGACCAATTATTGTTCACTTTTCCACGTATGAATTGAAGAAAATGTTTAAACGAGTGATGTAACTATGTATAAAAATAGCCACATCTTTCCAATACTAAGAAAAAATAGAGAAGGTGTGTGCTATGGAAAATCAAACACTTGTAAAATTTTTAAATCAACTCCTTTCTAATCAATTTGTATTGTATGTAAAATTACATCGTTATCACTGGTTTATTCAAGGGAGAAACTTCTTTGTATTACACAAACAATTTGAAGACATGTATGACCAAATAGCTCAAGATTTAGATGAAGTTGCTGAGCGAATTTTAATGATTAATGGAAAACCATTAGCAACAATGGTGAAATATATTAAAGAGGCGACGTTAGAAGAGGCTTCTGCTGATGATGAAGAACATGAAATCATTCAACAACTAGTTTCAGACCTTCAGCAAATGGTATCGGAAATTCAAGATCAAGGTTTACCAGAAGCAAGCCGTCTACATGACAGTCCAACAGAGGATTTACTTATAGGTATACAGGCAAATCTGGAAAAATATATTTGGATGCTTAGAGCTTATTTACAAGATAAATAATGCAGTAGAATTAGGGGAATACGAATGAAAAATAAAGTCATTGCAATAGTGGGCCCTACCGCTGTAGGTAAAACAAAATTAAGTATAGAAGTAGCCAAACGATATAACGGTGAAATTATTAGTGGGGACTCTATGCAAGTTTATAGAGGAATGGATATTGGTACTGCGAAAATAACGAAAGAAGAAATGCAAGGGATTCCTCATTATATGATTGATATAAAAGATCCCGATGAACCTTTTTCTGTTGCCGATTTTCAGCAGTACGTTACCCATTATATTGATATCATTACAAAAAAAAATAAGCCTCCCATTCTTGTTGGTGGCAGTGGTTTATATGTTCAAGCAGCGCTTTATAGTTATCATTTTCCAACGTACAAACGTGATGAAAAAGTCGTTGAAAAATTAGAAAATGAGATAGCCGCTTTTGGGATTGAACCGCTATATAAGAGATTACAGGAAATTGATCCTAAGCAGGCGGCTAAAATTCACCCAAATAACCATCGACGTGTTGTTAGAGCTTTAGAAATTTACGAGACAACAGGAAAAAGAATGTCAGATTTTCAACAACAGGTGAAGGAATCACCGTATGATGTAAAATTAATTGGGCTTGAAATGAAAAGAGATGAATTATATAGGCGAATTAACCATCGAGTTGACATGATGATGGAACGTGGACTTATTCATGAGGTTGAAAAATTATATCAAAAAGGTTATACTCATGAACAATCCATGCAGGCGATTGGCTATAAAGAGTTTATTCCTTATTTGAAGGGAGAAAAAACGTTAGAGGAAGCGGTCGAAACGCTAAAACAAAATTCACGTCGCTATGCTAAAAGACAATATACTTGGTTTCGTAATAAAATGGATGTCGTTTGGTATGACGTTTCAAATGGAGCAATTAATGAAAAATTTAGAAAAATTTTAGACGATCTTGCAGGATTTTTGCATAGCTAGGTCGAACTAGATATAGTAGATAGATATGAGGAGGAAGTATAATGGCGCAAACCGTGAATATTCAAGACCAATATTTAAATCAACTTAGGAAGAACCGCATTGCAGTAACTGTTTTTCTAACCAATGGCTTTCAACTTCGAGGAGTTATCAAAGGATTTGATAATTTTACTGTTTTAATTGAATCCGATGGAAAGCAGCAATTAATTTTTAAACATGCGATTTCTACCTTTTCCCCGGCTAAAAACGTTGAATTGGAAAAGGAATAATATAAAAACCGGGTGCACAAATGCATCCGGTTTTTGATCATGTAGGAAATTATATCTGCTTCTGCATGATGCCTTTTTTAAAAGAGCGTTGTTTAGCTTAAAGTGCCATACTGTAGCAAACTTCTAAGACAAGTCAACATGGACTTCTACCACTGTCGTCGTTTTCTTTTTTCCCGAATGTAAGGTTCGTTATTTCTTCGTATTATTCTCTACAACTCTTGAATCAGGAGTCCCACAGCACCTTAGATGCGGAATAAAATTCTTTTTTACACTATAGGAATAGGAAAGTATAAAACTTTTATAGTTTTTCTAAAAGTTACCTAGGCAAATGTCACACCTTTTTGTTTTAGACGTATACTAAAACTAACTGAGGGGTGATGACATGGAAACGCAAATGATAAGAAACCGAAATGGGCAAGTGAATATTATTTTAAAGGAGAAAAGCAGCACGCATTTACCCTCTCCACGCTTACAAGGTGCAAAAAAGAAAAATCCGTTTCACGAAATTGATCAGGCGTTTTCTTCATTTATCGGTATGAAGGAATTAAAAGAGCGAATCAAGGAAATTTACGCTACTGTTATTATAAACAAGAAAAGAAAAGAACTTGGATTAATGAACCATCAACAAGTCTTGCATATGCTATTTAAAGGAAACCCAGGTACAGGCAAAACGACGGTTGCCAGGAAGCTTGCTAAATTATATTATGATATGGAACTGTTGTCAAAAGGGCATTTTATTGAAGCAGAACGTGCAGACTTAGTCGGAGAATACATTGGTCAAACCGCTCAGAAAACGAGGGCACTTGTACAAAAGGCACAAGGTGGGGTGCTGTTTGTTGATGAAGCATACTCACTGGCTCGAGGTGGAGAAAAAGATTTTGGTAAAGAAGCGATTGATACATTAGTAAAGCAGATGGAGGATCATCAGTATGACTTTGTATTAATTCTTGCCGGATACCCTTATGAAATGGAGCGGTTTTTAACGCTAAATCCTGGTTTAGAATCAAGATTTCCATTTATTTTGGAATTCCAGGATTATGGTGCAACACAATTACTTAAAATCGCCAAGAGAATGGCTACCGAACGTGAATACCAGCTAACCAAAGATGCAGAATTAGAATTAAAAACGCATTTGTTGAGAAAAACAAGAGAATATAACCGTAATTTTTCTAATGCCCGTTATGTTCGCAATATAATTGAAGGTGCCATTCGTACGCATGCCGTTAGATTATTAGAAAATGAACATTTTACGACAGATGATCTCATTTATTTAACTGCAAAAGATCTACAATTAAAACCATTTTAATCATTAAAGCGATCATTTATTCCCTTTGTACTTTTCTTGATGGATAAACTTTGGTGTATTTATTATTATTTGATATGATAGATAGGAAAAGCTTGTATACGAGAATAGCCAAGAGAAAAGAAAGAGGTTCTGTTTGTGTCAAAAGAAAGAATTCTTATTATTGCTGTCAAACAGCCATCGCAGGATCAAGACCAATTCGACTCATCATTAGCTGAATTACAATCTTTAAGTGATACAGCAGGTGGAAAAGTCATCCATATCGTTACACAAAAGCGGGATAAGATTCATCCTGCTACATATATTGGTTCAGGAAAAATAGAAGCTATAAAATCGTTGATTAAAGAAAGTGCAATTGATTTAGTTATCTCTAACGATGAGTTATCTCCTGGTCAGTTACGAAATCTAGGGAGCTTCTTTGGTGTGCGCATTATTGACCGAAGCCAATTGATTTTAGATATTTTCGCACAACGTGCCCGTACAAAAGAGGGGAAGCTGCAAGTAGAACTTGCTCAGCTTGAATATATGCTGCCGAGATTACGAGGACAAGGTATTGAGCTGTCACGTCTTGGTGGAGGTATTGGAACGAGAGGGCCCGGAGAAACAAAATTAGAGACAGATCAACGCCATATTCGGAGACGAATACATGATATCAAACAGCGACTACATACAGTCGTAAAGCAAAGAGAGCAATATCGCAAGCGGCGTAAGACGAATGATGTATTTCAAATAGCCATTGTTGGCTACACGAATGCAGGTAAATCGACGCTCTTTAATCGGCTAACCAATAGTAATTCTTTGGAAGAAGATCAATTATTTGCTACCCTTGATCCTCTGACAAGGCAAATCCAGCTTCCATCAGGGATGCAGTTGCTAATTACAGATACAGTTGGTTTTCTACAAGATTTACCAACTTCATTAATCGCAGCTTTTAAATCTACTTTGGAAGAGGTCACAGAAGCCGATTTTCTTATTCATATGGTTGATGGATCACATCCGAATCTAAATAAGCAGCAGGATACGGTATTAGAATTGTTAAAAGAGTTGAATACGCATACGATTCCAATGCTTACCGTTTATAATAAAAAAGATCTTATCAAGCAGGATGTTATTCCAATCAATCATCCTCATCTATTGATTAGCGCTTATGAGGCAGCTGATATTAACCGCGTTCTAACGACGATAGAACATCTATTAAAAAAAGAATGGGAATACTATGCGGTTTCGCTGCCGCCGGATCAAGGCAAACTGTTACAGCAATTGGAACGAGATACAATTATTGAGAAAAAACAATTTGATGAAATTAGACAAGTATATGAAGTAAAAGGATATATGCGAAATGAGATTCCGTTAAATCGGTTATTAGAGGAGTAACAGAAATAAAATGGTAGAACAGTTAGCAAAACAAGCAGAAAAAGATTGTAAAGAACAACATGAAGAAATAAATCGAATGGTTGAAGTAAATCAAAAACGGGTATTAGATGCATTTCGTCAGCATCGAGTAAGCGATAGTCATTTTCATTCGACCAGCGGTTATGGGTATGACGATCTGGGTCGTGAAGTATTAGAAAAAATTTATGCAACGGTTTTTGGCGGTGAAGACGCTCTTGTTCGACCGCAAATCGTTTCAGGAACTCATGCTATTACAACTGCCTTATTTGGGGTGCTTCGTCCTGGTGATGAGTTGATTTATATTACGGGAAAACCTTATGATACCTTAGAAGAAGTTATTGGAATACGGGGGAGCAATGCTGGCTCTTTACATGATTTTCAAGTTGATTATCAGCATGTGGATCTATTGGAAAATGGTGCAATTAATTTTCCTGCTGTCAAACAAGCAATAACGGAAAAAACAAAAGTAATCGGCATTCAGCGCTCAAAAGGTTATGATGATCGACCTTCTTTTACGATCGAAGAAATAAAGGAAATGATCCAATTTGTCAAATCCATTAATCCGCATTTAATTGTATTTGTGGATAATTGTTATGGCGAATTCGCAGAGTTACAAGAACCACCACATGTAGGTGCTGACTTAGTCGCTGGTTCGTTAATTAAAAACCCTGGTGGAGGATTAGTCCGAGCAGGTGGTTATATTGTTGGTAAAGAAGCATTGATTTTGCAGTGTGCAAACAGATTAACTGCTCCAGGACTAGGAAAAGAAAGTGGCGCTACTTTCAATGTTCTGCAAGAAATGTATCAAGGCTTCTTTCTTGCTCCACATGTAGTTGGCGAAGCGTTAAAGGGAGCTATTTTCACGGCTCGATTTATGGAATTGGCTGGCTATATATCTTCACCAAAGTTTAATGAAAACAGAACTGATTTGATTCAATCGGTAACATTTAATAATAAAGAAGAGATGATAACTTTTTGTCAAGCCATTCAAGAAAATTCACCTGTCAACTCCTATGTTAAGCCTTATCCAAGCGAAATGCCTGGATATGAGGATGAAGTAATCATGGCTGCTGGTACATTTATCCAAGGTGCTAGTATTGAATTATCTGCAGACGGACCATTGCGCCCACCGTATATTGCCTTTGTTCAAGGTGGATTAACATATGCCCACGTTAAGATAGCGCTAATCGAGTCATTAAGAAAATTACAAATAAAGTGAAACTTCATTCCGTGGAACGCTTTTTACACGGAATGTTAGTTAAACGAATCGGGCATTTACTTGCAGTTAGATCCTCCCACCTAACCCTCCTGGTTTTTTCCTCGTAGCATGGAAGTGGAGGTCTTACTGCAAGTTACATGCGGGATAAATGGTTTATAATGGAATAGTTAGGGGAAGTAATAAAAGAGCGGGAAGGTGGTGACCTCTAAAAGTTAGACTTATCATTCTAACTTACGGGGGTCGGTACTGTAATAACGCTCTTTTTTACTTTTCTATTAAGTAAACCATATCCTTTATGACAATATATTCATAGCTACATGAAAACTTAAATTTGGGAAAATTCGCGTAAGAAAACCTAACATGTAATTGACATGTTAGAATACATAACATATAATGAAAAAGAATTATTTTTTAGGGGGTCATGAATTGAATGATAAGGATCGTCGTTCGATGCCTTTATTTGCCATAGGTATTGTGATGAAGTTAACGGAATTAACAGCAAGGCAAATAAGGTATTATGAGGAGCACGGTTTAATTCACCCAGAAAGAACAAGTGGTAATCAACGTTTGTTTTCGTTTAATGATGTGGATCGTTTGCTAGAAATCAAAGATTACTTGGATAAAGGTCTCAATATTGCTGGTATTAAGTTGCTTTTGGAAGAAGATAATGCTAAGCAAAAAAATGATAAAAAAGTTTCAGAATCATCCAATCTATCTGATAGAGAATTGCGTGAAATTTTAAGGAATGAATTGAAAGATCCAAGCTTTCACATAAAAACAAATTTACGGCAAGGAGAACTTTCCAGGTTTTTCATTAACTATTAGTTTTAAATAGGAAAACAAATGGGAATCTTCAACTATTTGTTTTTCTATTTCAAATAAAAAATATTTATAGGAGGACAATTTATGGGACAAGGTTATACGAGAGAAGATGTGGTAAGACGGATTAAGGAGGAAAATGTGCGATTCATTCGTCTGCAATTTACAGATATGCTAGGCACGATCAAAAATGTAGAAATTCCTCTGAGCCAATTAGACAAAGCGTTAGATAATAAAATGATGTTTGATGGTTCATCCATTGAAGGCTTTGTTCGTATCGAGGAATCAGATATGTATTTATATCCTGATTTAGACACATTTGTTGTATTCCCATGGACATCGGATAAAGGTAAGGTTGCTCGCTTCATTTGTGACATCTATAAAACCGATGGAACACCGTTTGAAGGAGATCCACGTTATAATTTAAAAAGAAACTTGAAGAAAATGCAAGAACTTGGATTTGATGCGTTTAATATTGGAACAGAGCCTGAATTTTTCCTTTTTAAACTAGATGATAAAGGCGAACCATCTTTAGAGTTAAATGATCATGGCGGTTATTTTGACCTTGCCCCAACGGATTTAGGAGAGAATTGCCGTAGAGACATTGTATTAGAACTAGAAGAAATGGGCTTTGAAATTGAAGCTTCTCATCATGAAGTAGCTCCTGGACAGCATGAAATTGACTTTAAATATTCTGATGCCGTGAAGCATGCTGATGATATTCAAACATTTAAATTGGTTGTAAAAACAATAGCAAGAAAGCATAATTTGCACGCTACATTTATGCCTAAACCATTATTCGGAGTAAACGGATCTGGAATGCACGTAAATATGTCCTTATTTAAAAATGGTGAAAATGCTTTTTATGATAAAAATGGCGAGATGGGATTAAGTAAAACAGCTTTTCAATTTATTTCTGGTATTATTAAGCATGCAAGCAGTTTTACAGCAATTACTAATCCAACCGTTAACTCATATAAACGATTAGTTCCCGGCTATGAGGCACCTAGCTATATTGCTTGGTCAGGTGCAAACCGAAGCTGTTTGATGCGTATTCCTAATTCTCGTGGTATTAGCACTCGTGTTGAAGCGCGCAGTGTCGATCCATCAGCTAATCCTTACTTAGCATTAGCTGCTCTATTAGCGGCTGGTTTAGATGGGATAGAAAATAAAATGACTCCGCCTCCTGCAGTCGACCGAAACATTTATGTGATGACGAAAGAAGAACGTGAAGAAAATGGCGTTCATGATCTTCCTAGTACATTAGCGGATGCATTAGAGGAATTAAAGAAAAGTGATGTGATCATTAATTCATTAGGCGATCACTTATTTGAACATTTTATAGAAGCTAAAGAAATCGAATGGGAAATGTTCAAAACACAAGTCCACCCTTGGGAAAGAGAACAATATTTGAGAATGTATTAAAGCTTGATACAGAAGGGCTTTGTTGTGTGGGCGAAACGTTTAATTAAACCTAGTTACTCGTTTCATTCACGGAACACCCACAAAAATACACAAAAAATATTTGCTGTTAAAAATACTGTTCAGATAATTTCAAACTGTGCAGTATTTTTCTGATCCATTTTTTGGTGAATATACTTTTGGTATGAAGAAAATAGAAAATTACATTTATTGCGTTACGCCCCTCTTACTTAATAATATTAAAAGACCTGTTCCTTAGCTTAGGTATAATCGGCTTTGCGGTTTTGGAAAATTGGAATATAATAAGAAATAGGATACTTTTATTTGTACAAATAAGAACAAATTGACGTTCCGTTACATATCGAATCGAACGGAACTGGTTTTACACGAATATTTAAAGTCTATGAATGTTCGGATTGTCCGTTATGTTCCCGATGTACCAAAGCAAAAGAAGGGAATCATCGAAAAATACACGATATTGAAAATGGGAACAACAAAAAGAATCTACTAGTCAACAGCTATCAAAAAAGGACTGGAGAAATCTAAGCAAGCGTAAAATTGACGCGGAACCAGTCTTCAGATTTCTGAAGGCTAATTTGCGTTTCACTTAAATAAAAAGAAAGAAAGATGAACTAGGATTTGCGTTCATGGCGGTGAACTTACGGAAATACACCGGCAAACACCTAATTCATTTATAGATAAATAACGACAACAACCCAACAAAAAATGGTTCCAATCATCAGTTTTTGATGTTTGGAACCATTCTTCATTATTCTCGGCTAGTTATGTCCCAACCCCATCCTTTACTTTTGATTATTGAAATTGTTATCGGATTATGTTTGTCGGAGGAGGAACTATGATGGATATTCAAGTCTCGCATGTCAGTAAAAGTTTTGATTCAAAAGAAAGTCATAAAAGATATTACGTTCACAATTCCGACAGGTGAAATTTGTTGTTTACTTGGGCCTTTTGGTTCGCGAAAAACAACATTAATTCGCCTGATGATTGGCGCAATTACTTCAATTTGCAGACGTGCAAATGCCAAATATGAACATGTTAAAAAAGGTAGGATATATGCCGCAGAATGATGCGTTATATAACGATCTATCTGCAGAAGCCAATTTACATTTTTTGGAGGGCTTTGCCATATTGATAAACGTAAATCAGAAAATCGCATCGATGAAATACTAGCTATAGTTGGTTTAACGAGCATCGAAAAAATTGGTGGCAAATTTTTTTGGCGGTATGAAAAAGCGGCTTTCGCTTGCGACTGCCATTTTACATTCTCCTAAAATATTGTTCTTAGATGAACCGACAGTTGGAATCGCCCCCGTTTTACGTCGTACTATTTGGGACCAATTTCATTTAATTAAAGATTCTGGGACAACCATTATTGTTTCTACACATGTGATGGATGAAGTGACAGAGTGCATAAAGCGGCACTCATTATAATGGTTCCTTGATTGAATATGATACCGTGACAAATTTACTTGAAAAAACTGAAAAAGGACGAGTTGAGGAACTGTTTTTCATTGCTTCAACTGAATCAAAAGGCCGTGCTGTACGATGATCCATTTAGCCAAACGTGTTATCCGTCAAACAATAAATGACAAACGAAGCGTCATGATGATCCTAATTGCTCCACTATTGATTTTGACTTTAGCTTATTTTTTATTGGGTGATTCAGGTTTGTACCGACAGTTGGAATTGATAAGAATGCTATGCCAGGTTTTCTCATAACTGCATTAGAAGAACAAGGTTTGAATATTGTAGATGTCACAAACAGTGATGCCCAACATGCAAAAAACTATTTGAAGGGCCATCATGAGGTGGATGCTATTTTTACCCTCTCACAAAGTTCAGGCATGAATATTACAATGTATGAGCCCTCTGCCAAAGGGGCGAAGGCTGCTAGTGAGATTCAAACAGTCCTGGCTTCCTTAAATCCTTCAGCAAAAGTAAATATTTCCTATGTTTATGGGTCACAAGACCAGACAACTTTTGATTCTCTCGGTTATGTATTTCTTGCCTTATTTTCATTTTTCTTCGTGTTTATCATTTCGGGGATGGCACTTGTGAGAGAGAAGTGGCGGGACATTGGAACGGTTACTGATGACACCAATTAAACGGAGCGAGGTTATTCTTTGTTATACGGTAGGATATGGCGTGTTTGCCGTAATTCAAGCCATTCTCATTGTTCTTTATTCCATTTTTGTCCTGCAATTAAGTTCCGCGGGGAACATTGGTTGGATTTTGCTCGCGATGGTTTTATTAGCCGTGACAGCCGTTTTATTTGGTGCCACGATTTCCATTTTTGCTAGTTCAGAACTGCAAGTGGTACAAATGATCCCGTTTTACCATCATTCCACAAGTGTTTTTTTCAGGGTTGATTCCCTTAGACTTGATTCCTTATCATCTCGGAATTTTGAGTTATATTATGCCTATTTATTACGGAGCAGCAGCAATCAAAGGTGTCATGGTTTATGGTGATGGTTTCTTTCAAATCTGGGGTTATCTTATCGGCCTAATCGCTTATTCATTTCTGCTATACCTAATAAACGCACAAGCATTGAGAAAACTCAGGAAACTTTAGTCTTGCTAAGTATTACAAACGATAAAAACTTGCCCAACTATCACTTTAATATGAACCTTAGTAGACTTTATGAGAAAAATGCTTAGTTCAATGTTTTTCTATTTATTACATTATATATAATACGGAAAATATATGGCTATTGTTGTCATATATAAAACAACACTTTTAGTTGTTAAAGAGCCTATATTATTTCTAAAATAAGAGTGCTATTTTTTATCTTCAATCAAGATTTACTATTCCGAAAATTTATTGTTTCATTGATATTCATTAACTCAATTGATATATTGGCTATTATGTAAGGTTTTTAGTTTAGTGTAGAAGGGGGTAATTATGTGAGATTTTGGATGGGTTTATCATTCGCTGTTGCCTTTGAAGTAATAGCTGTAATTTTTTTAAGCTATTCCTACGGTCTAACTAAATTGCTCCCAAGTATCATTGCAATCACTTTTTATTTTATCTCCATATTATTATATATGTGGATTACCAGGGGTAAGGAAGTAGGAGTAGTAGGTGCTTTATTTGCAGGGCTTGGGACAGTAATAATCCTTTTAGTTGGATACTTAGCATTTAATGAAAAAATATCCACACTGAAATTAATAGGTGTTGTTCTAATTTTGGCAGGGGTTGCTAGCCTAAGTCGTAAACCTAAACCTAAAGGAACAGGAGTGATTCAGTGATGGGCATAGTCATATTGTTGATTTCAACAATATGTGCTGTAACAGGTCATATCTTCGTAAAAAAATCCGAAGGGATGGCGAACATAAAGTACACCGTTTTTGCTTTGCTTTCATTTTTTGCGGCGATTATTTTGTTATCTATAGCCATAAAATACATGAATATGGGTATAGCTTTTGCAATATGGTCAGGTTTATCTATTGTATTTAATAATTTATTTAACATTATTGTATACAAAGAAGAGTTTACATTTCGTAAGTTAAAAGGCTTAACTTTAATTGTTATAGGAGTAATTATTTTAGAAGCCTTTTAATTGTATTAGGAAAATAGTTTTGCCATATGTCAGTATAGCTATTAAACTATGTTGGCATATGTTTTACTCTTTTAACACAATTTTCTGTCAATTAATATATAACTAAAGAATTTATATATAATTATACTATATATATTTATCAAGTAAATGTCAATAATATATTCAGAGTTGTTAAAAAGGTGATGTATAGATTAGTTATTAAAAACAAGGTCAAGGCTAGCCGATTTCGGGGAAATTCCGGAGTTCTCGTTCTTCAAACATGTGTATCAATTTGCACAAAAAGGTTTGTGAGAAAATAAAGAAATGATTTAAAAGATTTTTATAATTTATTTTATACCATTTTTCATAACTTATCCTAACGCTTACCTTATCTATAATAAGATGTAGTCGAAATGGAGGATTCCATATGGAAGAGATACGTATATTCAGCTTTTTGTATTCATTTTAAGTGTTTGTAGTAAAGTCCTTGTTTAGAAGATATGAAGAAAAATTAAAACAAATAGAAGAAATATAGGATAATATCGAAATATTTGATTTATCTTATCCTTTAATGATTACAATACAACGTGAACTATTAATTTATTATTTTTGCTAATAATCATTAATTCAAAACATCGTTCGATTCAAAAGGAAAGCCGACTAAAAGCGGGCTTACTGCCCACCATCGGCATACCCCTGTTGCAGGGGCATGTTTTCTTTACCTTATCAGAAGTTTTAGAGTTGTACATGGCTAATCCAAACTCTTGCTTATTCAGGACGTTGGGGTGATCTACTCCTTCATGAAGAAGAATTTCATGGAATAAAGCTTATTCTTTACAAACAAAGTTTTTCTTTTATTGGAAAGTAACTAATTATTCGAGATCAAAATAATTGTATGTATAAGCTGGAATAAGATTATTGTGGTGTGGAGTACAAGCTCTTTGTCTTTTTGATATTAATAAAATATTTACAGGGGCAGTGGATTATTTCGTCTCTCTTATAAACTGCTTGATTAACTGAAAAAACAATACATTCATTTTTTGGTTTGACCGTTTACGACGACGAACAGCGTTAGGAAATTCAGTATTATTTCTCTCGTGCTCTCGTTTAATTCAAAATTTTTATGTATAAGAAAGAAATTGCTTTCATTTTATCGTATTATAGAAGAGAGGGGAGGTGTCCGTATTGAAAAAATATTATATAACATTTGTTATGAACGATGGATCAGAAATAGCAATTGAAGAAGAAAGAGAAAGTAAAAATGACTTTTTCTTTAGTTTAAAACGATATGATTCTAAATGGTATAAAAGTAGTAATACAATTATTAATTTAGATAATGTAAATAGTATTGTTCTACAATCAGAGATGGAAAAAAATCAACCTCAAAAAGATAATGAAGATGACTCAAAGGCTTTAAAAAGCACAGTTTGGTGACAGTTTAGTTTCCATCCTTAGGAGCAAGAATACGTGAAAACGACATATTTTCATGCATTGTTGCTCCTGTGAAAAGGTCGTATTTTAAAGAAGCAATGATTATTTTAAATCAAATTTATCGTACTATGCACTAAATTATTTTTCCGTATGTTGATTATCCTCCTTTAAGCCACAATCGGATAAGACACAAAACCTTTAAACTTTCCGTCTTTTATTTTTGAATCATATACTGGACAGCGTTTGTGCATATTATGGCAACCATAAAATTCATTTCCATGAGCAGTATCCAATGTTACTTAACATGTAAATCTATAATATTTTCCAAAATAATCGCACTCTCTATTTAAATTAGAGATAGTTGAATTTCTTAAAATTGCTTAAATAGACTTAATAATTGACAAATGCATATTAGTTAAGTTAACTTAACTTAACCTATCTATAAACCTTTAAAATGAATTAGGGGATGATAAATCAGTGAATGATTATTTAATAATTATAGACAAAATCAATCAAAAATTTGAGCAGTTCAAGTTGTTGATATTACAAGAAACCAAAGAGGTTGAGGAATTGGAGAACTTTCACTTAACTCCTCAACAAGAAATGATAATGTTTTATATCATTCGTAATGGGCCGGTAATTGCGAAAGATATTGCAAATCATTTTGATATTTCGAAAAGTGCGGCTAGCCAAGTAATTTCAAAACTTGAAGAAATAAAAATGATATATCGCAGGGAGAATTCAATAAACCGTAGAGAGACCTTTATTTATCTTGGAGATAGGGGGCGAGAGTTTCATCAGCTTCTTAAAAAAATTGACGATATTCTTGTGGAAAAATATTACACGAAAGTAAGCTTAACAGAGTTAAAAAATGTTCTGGATACATTAAATAAGATTGTCGGAACTAAAAAAAACAAAGGGAGATAAGATAATGGAAAAAAAGTTGAAACAACTAACCAACCGTATACATTATTTACCACATGATCCTGAAACAGATCGACCAATGCTGTCTGCTATATGTGGGATTCACCAAACTTTAATTGTAGATGCAGGAAATTCTGATAAACACGCTAAGTTATTTCTTGATGAACTAGACCAATGTCAAATTACTAATTATCATTATGTAGTATTAACACATTGGCATTGGGATCATAGCTTTGGAACAAATAAGATGAATATGTTAACAATAGCACATGATAACACAAAAATGCATCTTGAAAAAATGATGGAGTATGATTGGTCAGACGAAGCTTTAGATTATCGTGTAGAAAAAGGCTTAGAGAATCAGTTTTGTTCAGAAATGATAAAAAAAGAATTTGGAGTAGACAGAAATATTACTATCACTCTACCTAATATTACGTTTAAAGAAAAACTTGAGATTGATTTAGGTGGTATTCGGTGTGTAGTCAAACACCTAGGTGGAGATCATTCTGATGACTCATCACTCATTTTTGTAGAGGAAGAAAAAGTACTTTTCTTAGGGGACTGCTTGTATCCTAGTATTTACACACAACAACCACAATACAAGATTGATAATGTTAGACATCTCTTAGAAAATATTGAAGTGTTTGATGCCGAAATCTATGTGCTTTCACATGAACCTCCATTATCTAAAAATGATTTTATGGGTTATATAAAGTTATTGAAGTTAATTTGTGACTTAACAGAAAAACATCAAAGAAACCGCTTGAATTTGGTTAATGAGCTATCTACTCAACTAAATCGTAAATTAAGTCTGTTAGAAGAAGAAATTGTTGATTGCTTTATTAACGGATTATTTGTTACTTAAACTAGAAACCATGAAACACCTAAAAAACGAGCTGAATATCGTAACAAAACGTAGAAACAATATTCATTATTTTAATGTCTGAGAAGTGGAATGCTCAGGCGTTTTTTTTATAAAGTGAAACTTCCATGAGTGGGGGTTTCTTTCCCAATCGTTGTGCTATGACAGATGTTTAAAACTAGTTAGTAATTGATATTTTACGAAAACATAATAAACATAATTTTAAATGACTGGAATATGGATAAAACAATGTAACAGGTATCGGTTAATAAAAAGAAACATAGGACAAATTACTTCCTACATAGGCTAGTTAATGTAACGTAACCAACAAACAAAGAGTAGGTGAGTTATTTGTTTTATCATGTGAAGGAATTACAGTATCATGCTAAACCAGAGCGACCAGATCCGGTATATGCAAAAAAGTTACAGGAAATACTCGGGGGACAGTTTGGCGAGATTTCAGTAATGATGCAGTATTTATTTCAAGGATGGAATATACGTGGTAATGGAAAATACAAGGATTTATTAATGGATACAGGTACAGAAGAAATCGCACACGTAGAAATGATTGCAACAATGATAGCTAGATTATTAGATGGAGCACCAGATGTCGAATTGGAAGACGCTGCTAAAGACCCGATTATTGCTGCAATCCTTGGTGGATCGAATCCACAGCATGCGATCGTTTCCGGACTCGGAGCGATGCCAGGAGATAGTGTTGGAAACCGCTGGACAGCAGATTATATCATTGCCAGTGGAAATTTACTAGCTGATTTTAGGGCAAACTTGAATGCTGAATCACAAGGACGCCTCCAAGTAGCTCGATTATATGAGATGACCAATGATTGCGGGGTACGAGATATGCTTTCGTGGTTATTGGCAAGAGATACCATGCATCAAAACCAATGGTACGCAGCGATTTGTGAATTAGAAGAGAAGGAAAACATTGTAGTACCAAGTACATTTCCTCGGGAGTTAGAAAAGCAGCAAGTATCTTATACACTTTTCAATTTTTCCCAAGGAGAAGCAAGTGCAACAGGAAGGTGGGCACATGGCAGAAGTATGGACGGGTATGGAAACTTTAATTATATTGACAAGCCAATTGCTTTTGGAGAAGTACCGCATCTAAAACCGGCTCCAAAATATATTTATAATACGCCTTTATGGGCTTTAAGAACATCGGATGACTCACCTGATCCGAATATGAAATAATTTATAGCTTTCGTTAAATGAAAAGATTTTTTGTATTTGAAAGCTAACCTAGAAAAAAACTGCCTTTTGGCAGTTTTTTAATGAATATTTCGATATAAGCCTATCACTTTACCTAAAATCGTAACTTCTTTATAGATTAAAGGATCCATCATCGAATTTTCAGGTTGTAGACGAAAATGATCTTTTTCTTTAAAGAAACGCTTAACAGTTGCTTCATTTTCCGTGGTCATGGCAACGACGATATCCCCATTTTCAGCAATGTTTTGTTGCTTCACAATTACCATATCGCCATCTAAAATACCTGCTTCTATCATACTTTCCCCTTCAATTACTAAAACAAACAGATTATCATCAGGGCTCGAACTGTTTGCTGGTATTGGCAAAAATTCTTCAATATTCTCCACTGCAGTAATAGGTAAACCGGCAGTAACTTTTCCAATTACTGGAACGTAACGTGCTTCTTCCTTGTGAATCGAAGCATCTTCACCTAAATCTAGTATTTCAATTGCTCTTGGCTTGGTAGGATCTCTTCTGATATAGCCTTTATCTTCAAGCCTTGCTAAGTGACCGTGAACAGTTGAGCTCGACGCTAAGCCAACTGCTTTCGCAATTTCACGGACAGACGGTGGATAACCTTTATTCATAACTTCTTCTTTAATATAATCTAAAATCATTTGCTGTCTTTTGGAGAGTTTAGTCATGTATCTATCACCTCGCACATAGAATTAATTAATCTTAGTTTACCATTAGAAAATAAGTTACGCAAACATTCGTTCGAAAAAACACTTGACAAGATCATACGTTCGTGACATACTTTGGTTAAACATGCGAACAAAAGTTCTGTTATAGAATAAGGAGGCCATTATCATGTTCCAAAAACTAACGAAAACAGATGTATTTTATCTTGTAGGTTTTGCATTCACATTAGGTTTCTTATATTATTCTATTATGATTAGTTAATTTACAAAAAGGAGTTTAAGAAAGTGAGAGCAGTTATTTACTGTCGTGTGAGTACAGATAAACAAACACAAGAAACATCACTTGAAAGGCAAAAGCAGGAGTTAATAGAGTTAGCAGCGAATCACCAATTTACCATAGTAGAATGCATTCAAGAGCAGGAGAGTGGATACAGCATTGAACGTGAAGGGATCTTTCAACTGCTCGATTTATTTTCTGATAAAAAAGCAGATTGTTTACTTATTCAAGATGAAACAAGACTAGGAAGAGGAAATACAAAAATCGCACTGTTTCATCAATTACATAAACTAAATATTCCAATCTATACTTCCTATCATAATGGGAGTTTAGAGTTATCGGAGGCAGATTCCATGGTACTGCAAATTGTTGGAATTGTAGAGGAGTATCAACGAAAAATACATAATGCCAAAATAAAACGTGGAATGAAAAGAGCAATTGAATCAGGATACGATCCAAGTAAAAATCTTTCCAACCAACATAAAGCTCCCGGAAGAGAAAGAAAGGACTTTCCAATAGAAGAAGTCATCCGGCTTAGACAAAATAATTTAACATTTGCGGAAATCGCCTCTACTTTGACTGGATTAGGTTATCCAGTATCAAAGGCAACTGTACATCGAAGATATCAAGAATACCAAAATACTTGAATATCACATATATTATCAGTAAGATAGATGGATGAGAATTTAATTTTAGTTCTTGTCATTTTATTTTATTGTTGATTACGATTGTAAATAGATCTTGCTAGTGCATGTTCAAAAAGAGGAGAAATAGACCTGCAAAGTTCAAGGGACAGTCTCCATTAACGTAGTATCACCTGAGGTGCTAGAAACAAGCCAATTAAAAAACTCAGCTATTTTTCATACATTGGCTAAGGCAAAAGCTAGACATACTTATACTTCAACCCTAAAGTACTCGGGTGCTAGACTTCCTATCTAAATCTAACGTATGTGTTACTTTTTTTGAACATCCTCTACTAGCAGAAACCTTTAAATATACGACTATTATAGTATCATATGCTATTGCTAATTTAGTAGGGAGGAATATCAATGCTTTCAAAAGCAAAAATTGAGCGAATTAATCAGTTAGCACGAAAAGCAAAAACAGATGGTCTTACAATTAAAGAACAAAATGAGCAGAAAAAATTAAGACATGAATATTTACAAGGTGTCAGAGCCTCATTTAAGAACCACTTTAAATCAATGAAAGTAGTTGACCCTGAGGGGAATGATGTGACACCTGAAAAAGTAAAAGCTCTGCAAAAAAAGTATAATAATGGTTTTTAGAAGATGTACAGACCTACTTGGTTATAAGTGTATGATTTCACTTGTAGCAAAGTAGGTTTCGTTATAGAATGGATAGAGGGTGAAAACAGCTTTAAATATGAAAGGAGACACAACTATATGTCAAATGAGATTGAACAAAAATCAATTAATACGATACGAACTTTGTCTATTGATGCTATCGAACATGCAAATTCAGGTCATCCGGGACTTCCGATGGGAGCTGCGCCGATGGCTTACACCTTATGGACAGATTTTATGAACCATAATCCAAAGCATTCCAAATGGTTTAACCGTGATCGTTTTATCCTGTCAGCTGGTCATGGATCGATGTTACTATATAGTCTACTACATTTATCAGGATACGATGTTACAATAGATGATTTAAAATCTTTCCGTCAATGGGGATCGAAAACACCTGGTCATCCAGAGGTTCATCATACAGATGGAGTGGAAGCTACGACCGGGCCATTAGGACAAGGTATTGCTATGGCAGTGGGTATGGCAATGGCAGAAGCTCATCTTGCAGCAAAATTTAACAAGGATGACTTAGAGGTTGTTGATCATTATACGTATGCATTAGTTAGTGATGGAGATTTAATGGAAGGTATTTCACATGAAGCCGCATCACTAGCAGGTCATTTAGGTTTAGGAAAATTGATAGCTCTTTATGATTCTAATGACATTTCACTTGATGGTGACCTTCATCGTTCATTCTCAGAAAATACCGAACAGCGTTTTAAAGCATATGGTTGGCAAGTACTAACTGTAAAAGATGGAAACGACGTAGATTCAATTCGGGAAGCACTCAAAACTGCTCAAGAAAATACCGAGCAACCGACATTGATTGAGGTAAAAACGATAATTGGTTACGGATCACCAAACAAATCCGCTTCCTCTGCTTCTCACGGTTCTCCACTTGGTAAAGATGAAGTGAAGTTAACCAAAGAATTTTATAAATGGACACATGAAGACTTCTATGTTCCAGAAGAAGTATACGAAGACTTTAATGAAAAGATCGTTAAAAAAGGACAAGCATTAGAAAAAGAATGGAATGAGATTTTAACTAAGTATAAAGAAAAGTATCCAGAATTAGCAAGAGAATTGGAACTAGCAATAAATAAGGAACTGCCTGAAGGTTGGGATAAGGAACTGCCACAATTTGATCCGGAAGAAGATGCACTTGCTACAAGAGCATCTTCAGGTAAAGTTTTGAATGCTATTGCTAAAGCTGTGCCTAACTTCTTTGGGGGTAGCGCTGACTTAGCTGGATCTAATAAAACAACGATTAATGATGAAGATGATTTCTCCCGTCGGAATTATGCCGGTAGAAATATTTGGTTTGGGGTACGTGAACATGCAATGGGGGCTGCATTAAACGGTATGGCATTACATGGAGGATTACGCGTTTTTGGTGGAACATTCTTCGTATTTAGCGATTATTTGCGTCCTTCCATTAGACTAGCTGCATTAATGAAAACGCCTGTAACTTATGTATTAACACATGATTCCATTGCAGTAGGAGAAGATGGTCCAACTCATGAACCAATTGAACATCTGGCTTCATTAAGAGCTCTGCCAGGGTTATCACTTATTAGACCAGCAGACGGTAATGAAACACAAGCTGCTTGGCGTTTAGCATTAGAATCTAAAGATAAACCAACAGCACTTGTTCTAAGCAGGCAGAACTTACCAACTCTACCAGGGACGAAAGAGCATGCTTATGAAGGTGTTAAAAAAGGTGCATACATTATTAGTGATGCTGAAAAAGAAATTCCAGATGCAATATTGTTAGCAACTGGTTCTGAAGTACAATTAGCTGTTCGTGCACAAGCAGTGCTTAAAGAAAAAAATATCGATGTACGCGTTGTTAGCATACCATCCTGGGATCGTTTTAATGCTCAAGATGAGAGTTACAAAACAAAAGTTCTTCCTCCTGAAGTTAAAAATCGAGTTGCTATTGAAATGGCTGCTCCATTCGGCTGGGAACGTTATGTTGGCGAACATGGTAAAATAATCGGTATCCATACATTTGGAGCTTCCGCAAAAGGTGAAAAAGTGATAGAAGAATATGGATTTACTGTAGAGAATGTGGTGAAGCATGTGGAATCACTAATAAAATAACAAAAAAGAATGGTCTAGTTTTTAAACTGGCACCTATGTCAAGGACACTATAAAAAAGAAATTAAGCAGCTAGAAGATGATTCCTATATTGGATAGGGGTCATCTTTTTTAAATTCCACTGATAGCGGTAATGGTTATAGTAAACCATGTAATGATTTATTTTCGACTTTAATTCCTTCAAGTTTCTTGCCGATTAATATTCGACATCATCCTTCAGGTGGCCAAAGAATGACTCCTGAGGGGCATTATCCCAACAGTTACCTCTCCGTGACATAGACTGGCCCAAACTATATTTTTTTAATAACTTCTGGTACCGCGGACTTGTGTAATGGCTTCCCTGATCGGAGTGGATAAAGGCATCTTTATGGAGCATCACTTTCTTATTGTTCATCAATTTATGGATCGTCTGGGTTGCAATGTCCAGAGTGATGCGATCAGACACATGGTAAGCTAGGATTTCATTGGTGGATGCGTCTTTTAAGGTCGACAAATAAGCCATACAATTACCATTATATGGTAAATGCGTGATATCCGTTAGTAGAACTTTTCCAGGGATTCCTTGCTTAAATTCCCTGTTTAATTTGTTTGGGACAACCTGATGCTCTTTTGTCGCTTTAGCGATTCTTTTATAAGGATTTGCTCTCCTGTATGGACAGACGATTCCATATTTCCTCATGATTCTTTGGATCTTTTTACGGCTAAAGATTATGTTAAAATCATTCTCCAATATCATTTTAATGGAGCGTGAACCTTTCTTATATCCTCGCCGGTCGAAGGCCTTTAAAATAATTTCCTTCGCTTCAAGGTCTAATTTCGCCCTTGCCTCCCGGATAGGGGAAGCCCTGAGGTAGCTATAGTATCCAGACCGAGAGACACTCAGGAGGTCACAAAAATACCTGGTCATCCTCTTAAATCCATTTTGTTCTATGGTCTCATGAATCAATTGATACGCTTTTTTAAGTGTCCTACCTACAGGTACCATAGTATTTAGGCCATTCTTTTTTTGCTCTATAGGAAAGTATAAAACTTTAGGCTTTATCCCGCATGTAAGGTGCCGTAAGTTCCCCACTTCAAGATCTGAATTGATACAAAAGAGTCAAAGTGGGAGAAAACGGCCCCTAAATGCCCGATTGGTTCAAGGGCCTTTAGGTCATACCCTTGTGGTACTAACATTCAGTAGGAGATGGAAGAAAACTCCTACTGAATGAAGTTTCACTTTATCGTATAAGAAAAACGATAGCTTTCGTCATAAAGACTTGGCTACAAGCCAAGTTTTTCTAAGTGAAGAAGTTAAAACATAGGCTGGGCTACCGGTACGGACTTTTCGTTTTTGCTATAAACCTATAAAAATTTGTCTACAGCAATACTTCGACAAAAGAAGTGGTTAATTTTTTTATAATGTGACAGTTTTTTAATCATAGAATCTGTATAATAGTTTTTACTCTATCCCATATTAAAAGAGAAAACCACTACTCTTTTCGTATGTTATTCGGAGAGAAAGTAGGGGAGATTAATGACCACTATTAAAAGACGGATTAGAGCAATAAATTGTTGGAGAGAATTTTTTAAGAACATCTTCACGTAAAGTTACGAAAGAAAAGTAACTTCCAATATAAGATAAGGATGAAGTGTCTAAATGGTCATGTAAAGGGATTATTAATGGAGGAGGTAAAGGCGATGTATACGTATTCTATTTATTGGTTAACTGAAGAAGTGGCGATTCGTTATTTTCACAAGAGCGGGTTGTTATATCGATTTTTAAAAGAATATAAAAAGCAGCCTAATCGGATAGATTTAAGAAAACAATTTGAATATATTACGTATCGTTTTTGTCGTGAAGAGATTGTAGCATATATGAAACAACAAAAACGTATAAATTGCATCGATTATATCGACAAACGAAATATGAAACTATATAATAGAGAAGCGTTTATTACTTTACATATTGATGAGAGACAGTTAAAATTTCGATGCGAAACCTTGGAAGATGCTGAGGAGTTACTATTTCCATTGTTACGTAGATATGAACCAATGCTTTTTATAGTTGGTGAAAATATATGTAATTTTGGCTGGATAACTCCATTTCTAAAATACAGGCAAACGGAAGAAGAAGTATTGTTTTCTTTTCGTTGATTTACTATACTGTATAAGAGACAACACGAAGGAGGAAAGCTTTTCATGGAGACGATTTGGGTCGTATTAATTGCTGTAGCAGCGTTAATAATTGGTGTTGCTCTTGGATTTTTTCTTGCCAGAAAATATATGATGAGCTATTTAAAAAAGAATCCACCGATTAATGAGCAAATGCTACGAACTTTAATGATGCAAATGGGACAAAAACCATCCAAGAAGAAAATCAATCAAATGATGCGTGCAATGAACAACCAATCTGATAAGTAAGCACTTATTGATATATTTCGTAGTGTTTATAACTTGCAAAGACTCACCCCTTACTTCACAATAGTAGGGGGTCTTCTAATGGTTATTTACCTGTATCTAGGCTTTCTAAAATTCCCACTTCAAGAATTATAAAGAATACGAGAACGCTTAATTAAGAGTACCTAATTCGTTCGGTTAACGGACAAAGGGTATGCTCCCGCAAGTAATACATCGCGATTTTCAAAGACAAGTAAGGCTTTTTGAAAAGGTATCGCATGAAGAAAAAAGTGTGGCTCTTTTTAAGAACGTCTGAGATTTTAGCCTTTGTTCTATTTCTTATCAGTAAAGGTTATGGGAGGAATCCACTGAATGAATTTTTACTTTAATCGATCGACGGAATTTTCATAATAGTTAAGTTAACGTTATGAAAGCCTTTCACTTTTTTGTCAACTATTAATAACATAAAGACAATTCTGTCTGATACAATGTACAGTAAATATAAAAAGGAGGTATACCTTGTCAGAGATCAATATATTTCTTGCTTTCGGTGCAGGCTTTCTGTCATTTATTTCACCCTGTGTTTTGCCTTTGTACCCAGCTTTTCTATCTTACATTACCGGAATGAGTGTAAGCGAATTAAAAGATGATAATAAAATGTTAAATGCAAAGAGTATATTACATACTGTCTTCTTTTTACTGGGGTTTTCTGCAGTCTTCATTATGATGGGCTTTGCAAGCTCTGGAATATCTCAATTCTTATTGGTGAACAAAGATATCATACGACAAATTGGTGCAATTGTTATCATCTTTTTTGGACTCGTTATTGTTGGTATCTTGAACTTTGATTTTTTAATGAAAGATAGAAAAATTACATTTAAAAATCGTCCTGCAGGATTTCTAGGTACTTTTATTATCGGACTAGCCTTTTCACTAGGATGGACTCCTTGTACCGGACCAATCCTAATGGTTGTTTTATCATTAGCTGCTACTGAACCAAATACCGGAATGGTTATGATGATTAGCTATATACTTGGGTTCTCTATTCCGTTTTTTATTTTATCCTTTTTTATTGGTAAGCTGAATTGGATTAAAAAACATAGTTTAAAACTAATAAAAATCGGTGGATATGTCATGATTTTTATGGGGATTGCTTTATTCTTTGATTGGATGACAGCTTTAACTTCATATTTAGCAGGATTGTTTGGGTTTTACGGCTTCTAATGGATTTTTCTCCTGTCTTATATTAAAATAAAGCTATATATGCTATATAAAGGGGCAATACATTATGTACAAATACAAAATAAATGATCTTATTTTACGAACTACCGCATCACTAATTGCCTTTATTTTATTGGGATTTGCTGTTTATTTATTATTAGCTGGACACAACTCTCCAGGTGGAGGATTTGTCGGCGGTTTAATGACATCAGGAGCTATTTTATTAATGAATATGGCTTATGGATTTGAAACTGTAAAAAAAGTATTACCGATTAATTTTGTTAAATTAATTCCAATTGGTCTTGCCGTTGCTGCTGCCACAAGTGCCGGGGCATTTTTATTTAAGCAGCCATTTTTATCTCATACCTTTGGTTACATTCACATTCCGATATTCGGTGAAGTTGAATTAGCTACTGCAATGCTTTTTGATATAGGTGTATACTTGACGGTTGTCGGTGTAATGATGACCATTATTTTAACTATTGCTAATGATAAGGACTAAATAGGGGGAAAAGCGATGGCCAAAATACTTGTGGTCGATGATGCTAATTTTCTGCGCATGACTCTTTCTACTATTTTGAAAAAAAAACAACATGAAATTGTAGGAGAAGCAGAAGATGGAGAAGAGGCAGTACGACTATATCAAGAATTGAAGCCAGATATAGTAACGATGGATATTACAATGCCAGTAATGAATGGAATTGAAGCAATTAAAGAAATCATGCAAATAGATAAAGATGCACTGATTATTGTATGTTCAGCAATGGGGCAGCAAAAAGTTGTGGTTGAAGCAATTGAATTGGGAGCCAAGGACTTTATTATCAAACCATTTGACGAGAACCGTATATTTGATACGATTGATCGTGTATTAAGTTTTAAAAGGGTGAATGATAACAAGTAATTTGGCAATGGGAGAGAGGACTTACAATGTTTTGGTTAATTGCAAGTACAATTGGAGCAGCAATTATGGCCACAGCAATGATATTTATTCGTTTAAGAGCAGCTAAAAAACCTGCTTCTGTAAAGAAGATTATTTTACCGCCCTTTTTTATGAGTACAGGGGCGCTGATGTTTCTATTCCCTGTTTTTCATATTAGCTGGTATCAAGTAATGGAGGCTTTTAGTGTAGGTATTGTTTGTTCCATTTTCCTCATAAAAACATCGAAATTTGAAATTCGTGATAATGCAATCTATTTAATACCCTCCAAAGCCTTTGCCTTTATTTTGGTTGGATTATTAATTTTTCGCATTATTTTCAAGCTTGCCATTGGAAGTCATATATCTTTTGGAGAAATGAGTGGAATGTTCTTTTTATTGGCATTTGGAATGATTTTAACCTGGCGTTTAGCAATGCTTTATAAATATTTACAAATGGAAAAGCAATTAATACAGAAGTAATTTGATTCAGAAGCGATTTAACATACCATAAGTAATAAGTTACGCTATATTCAAAAAATGAGAAATTAAATAATACGTACTTTAGGGGGGCTATCCGTTTTAAGATATCCCCCCTAAAGTTATAACAGTATTAAAAGTTGCCTGATAGATTTATCCCGCATGTAAGGTGCCGTAAGACCTCCTACTTCAAGAGCCTTTAGTTGATACAAAAGGGTCTAAGTGGGAGTAAACGGCACCTAAATGCCCGATTGGTTCAAGGGCCCTTTAGGTCATACCCTTGTGGTACTAACATACAGTAGGAGAGGGAAGAAAACTCCTACTGTATGAAGTTTCATCTTATAGAAAAAGCAGTTCTGAAAGGTTATGATTTGTGTTTTTGCTGCCAATCTGGTGCATAATCGCTCCGAGATTGTTGAAAGAATTGCTCATAGGGTGCTGTATCAATATTTTTTTGGGCCAGTTTTTTTCGTAAAAATTTATGATCTCGTTTAGGTGTTGCAATGATATAGCCTTCAATTAAAATTTCCCTCGTTATTTTTTGATTGTTCTTTTTTAGCGCTAATTCACCAATTTTACCAACGATTTTATGCCTAGCTACATCACGAAATAACTCTGGCACTGGAGAAACTAATTCCTCTAATAACTCTTTTTCCTCTGTCCCCCACATATGTTTTGTTTTATTTACATAATAGTCTTCCCAATCCATCATGGATTTTCCGTCTTTTTTTGGTAACCGTTTCAGAAATTTACGAAACATAAAATATCCACCAATAGCCATAATTCCAATCATGAAAAAACCCCAAAGAATGATTAAATAATCAACAAAAACCGACATATTATTACGCTATTCCCCCCTTTTTCCAATATTTCGTAATAATTTGACAAAATATTTAACTATTTAATTTATTTTTTTAAGCAATTATAGTAAGATTACTAATAATTGGATAGTTAACTTAAGAACGAGATTTACTATAAGTATATGATGAAAAACTTTTTCAAACAAGCGTCATATTCTCAAGAAATTAAACATAGGATAAATTGAAACGAAAGGATTTGTTGATATTTGCAAAAAAAGGGGGAAACATAATGAATTATGATAAGAATACAAGAAATCATGAAAAACTTATTCATATAACTGAAACGAAGCCAACAATGCAAACACAAGGTTTTAATTTATCAACGTTATCTCCATTTATGCTTGCATGGATAGAGAAGAATTGTCATGATGTTATTCTCGTTCTAGATGAAGATGGAAAAATGCTTTATATTTCCGATTCTGCTGAACGAATTCTTGGTTATCAACCTTCTCAACTAGTCGGAAAAGCTTGGTATGAATTTGTTTATCGGGAAGATGTAAAATATGTAAAAGAGAACTTGAAGCAAGTATCTTCAACCAACCAATTCTATGAAATAAATGTTCTTAATAGTGAAGGTGAATATATCTGGTCGGAATGTACGCTAACTAAATTAAAGGAAGAAGACGAAAAGATCTATTATATCGCTATTGTTGCAGATATTCGTGATAAAAAAGAAGCAGAGGAATTTATGATCCAATCAGAGAAAATGTCAGTTGCCGGACAATTAGCTGCTGGGATTGCTCATGAAATTCGTAACCCTTTGACATCACTAAAAGGCTTTTTACAATTACTTCAAGCTGGTGTAAATAGAAAAGAAGAGTATTACAATATTATGGTAGAAGAAATTGAAAAGATGGAGACCATTACATCAGAGTTATTATTCATTTCCAAGCCATTAACTGAGAATAAAAAAGTACAACTCGTTGAATCTATGATTCATGATGTCATTGTACTGCTAAGACCACAAGCGAAAATGAGAGGTGTTGTCATCGAGTATTCAGCTTCTGGGGGCGAAAAAATTTACTGTGATCGTTCACAAATCAAACAAGTCCTCATTAATTTAATTAAAAATGCTATTGAGGCAATGGAAAATGGTGGAAAGATCCAAGTTAATACAAGTTCATCTGACACGCATGTACATATTAGTGTTATAGACGAAGGACCTGGAATTCCAGAAGACATTATAAATAGGTTAGGTGAACCCTTTTTTACAACGAAGCAAAGCGGTACTGGATTAGGACTTATGATAACAAAGCAAATTTTGGAACGTCATCAAGCATTCTTGGAAATAAAGGCAAATAAAGGAGCCGGTAGTACATTTCGTATTATTTTTCCTGCTCCAGCATAACAGGTATAGTTTACTAAAAGTAACGCACTTATTCAAGATTATTTATACAAAATTTAAAAAAATGCTTTTTGCAAGTTGTTGTTGCAGGTTGTAAAAGTTGCCAATAAAGAGAAAAAACAGATAAGCGTAACATAGAACAAGCTAGCCCTTTTATTACTGTCAATAGGCTAGATGTTATAATTATAATTAGCAATTGTTTTATTTTTAATTTTAGATAATTTTTTGTTATCACTTCACATAACTATTTACTATATGTAATGAAGGGCTCAATGGTTTGTTTTATGCTGCGTTTTCTTATAAGATAGAAGGAGTGAGAGGTTTTTTACTTGCATGAACAAAATCCGTAGTATGTTGTAACTACGGGGAAGCATGAAGAAAGGGGTACGAACATGGGGAAGAGTAATTCGTTTAATGCAAAGAAACAATTTAAACTAAATGGAAAAACGTACAACTACTATGAACTAAAAGCTGTAGAAAATGCTGGGTTAGGAAAAGTATCACGATTACCGTTTTCGATTCGAGTACTTTTGGAATCGCTTATTCGCCAGCAAGATGGTCATCAAATTAAGGAAGAACATGTAAAAGGACTTGCTAAATGGGGCACAAAAGATGGCGAAGGGGTAGATGTTCCATTTAAGCCGTCCCGTGTTATTTTACAAGATTTTACTGGTGTTCCAGCTGTAGTAGACCTTGCTTCTTTAAGAAAGGCAATGGTTGATATGGGGGGAAAACCAAGTGAAATCAATCCGGAAGTACCAGTAGATTTGGTTATTGACCACTCGGTACAAGTAGACCAATATGGTACATCGGATGCTTTAAAAGTAAACATGGAATTAGAATTTGAACGAAATGCAGAACGCTATGAATTTTTGAACTGGGCTCAAAAAGCATTTGATAATTATCGTGCTGTTCCTCCGGCAACGGGAATTGTTCACCAAGTAAACTTAGAGTATATTGCAAATGTTATTCATGGATTAGAAAATGAAAGTGGGGAGTATGAGGCATTTCCGGATACGTTAGTTGGAACAGATTCGCATACTACGATGATTAACGGCCTTGGTGTTTTAGGTTGGGGTGTAGGAGGCATTGAAGCAGAAGCAGGAATGCTTGGTCAACCTTCTTATTTTCCAGCACCTGATGTTATTGGTGTGAAATTTACTGGCAGTTTCCCGAATGGAACAACTGCTACAGACTTAGCGTTAAAAGTAACTCAAGTGCTGCGTGAGAAAAATGTAGTTGGTAAATTTGTTGAATACTTTGGGCCTGGATTAAAGGATATGCCGCTTGCAGATCGGGCGACGATTTCCAATATGGCTCCGGAATACGGTGCTACTTGCGGATTTTTCCCAGTTGATGATGAGGTGTTAAGCTATTTAAAACTTACAGGTCGATCACAAGAGCAAATTGATCTTGTTGAAAAATATTGTAAGTTAAATAATCTATGGTATTCTTCCGATGAAGCGGATCCAAAATATACAGAAGTAGTAGAAATAAATTTATCCGAGTTACAGCCAAACCTTTCTGGACCAAAACGTCCACAGGACTTAATCGCTTTGTCCGATATGAAGAAAGAATTTAATAAGGCCATTACAGCACCTGCAGGAAATCAAGGTTTTGGCTTAGATAAATCTGAGTTCGACAAGGAAGTAGCTGTAGAGCATTCAAATGGCAACACTTCCATAATGAAAACTGGTGCAATAGCCATTGCAGCGATTACATCTTGTACAAATACATCCAACCCTTATGTGATGTTAGGTGCTGGGCTGCTTGCAAAAAATGCAGTCGAAAAAGGGTTAAATGTGCCGGATTATGTAAAAACATCGCTTGCTCCAGGATCTAAAGTGGTAACTCGTTATTTGGAAGACTCAGGTTTAATGCCATACTTAGATAAACTAGGCTTTAACCTTGTGGGCTATGGTTGTACAACTTGTATTGGTAACTCAGGTCCATTACGTGAAGAGATTGAGCAAGCAATTATTGATAATGACTTAACGGTAGCATCGGTTCTATCGGGTAACCGTAACTTTGAAGGAAGAATTCATCCACTAGTTAAGGCGAACTACTTAGCTTCTCCTCCATTAGTAGTTGCCTATGCACTTGCTGGTACCGTGGATATTGATTTGACAAAAGAACCATTAGGTACAGATAAAGATGGAAAACTTGTCTATATGGATGATATCTGGCCTTCAATGGAAGAAATTAAACAACAGGTAGAAGCAGTCGTTCAGCCGGAAATTTTCCGTAAAGAGTATGAAGATGTGTTTACCTCCAATGAACGCTGGAATCAAATTGATACAACAGATGAACCTTTATTTGAATGGGATAGTGAATCAACTTATATCCAAAACCCGCCATTCTTTGAAGGATTATCTAAAGAAGCAGGTTCTGTGGAGTCATTAGAAGGTTTACGAGTCATTGGAAAATTTGGGGATTCTGTTACAACTGACCATATTTCTCCAGCTGGAGCAATTGCAAAAGATATGCCAGCAGGAAAATATTTGCAGGAGAAAGGTGTATCCCCACGTTATTTTAACTCTTACGGATCTAGGCGTGGAAATCATGAAGTGATGATGCGCGGTACATTTGCCAATATACGTATTCGTAACTTAATTGCACCTGGAACGGAAGGTGGTTTTACAACTTATTGGCCAACGGAGGAAGTTATGCCGATCTATGATGCCGCAATGAAATATAAGCAAGATGGAACCGGCTTAATTGTAATAGCTGGAAAAGACTATGGTATGGGGTCCTCTCGTGACTGGGCAGCTAAAGGTACTAATTTGTTAGGAATTAAAACGGTCCTTGCTGAGAGCTTTGAGCGAATTCATCGTTCGAACCTAGTAATGATGGGAGTACTACCACTTCAATTTCAGCCAGGTGAAAATGTAGAGAAGCTAGGCTTAACAGGTAAAGAGACCTACCATATAGATATTAATGAGAATGTGAAAGCCCATGATTTAGTGAAGGTAATAGCTGTTGATGAATCAGGTAATAAAACAGAATTCCGTGCCATTGCTCGTTTTGATAGTGAAGTAGAAATTGATTACTATCGTCATGGTGGTATTTTACAAATGGTGTTACGTGAAAAGTTAGCTGCTATCTAATTATATGAAACTAGTAAGCCTCTGTAGATCTATATTTACAGAGGCTTTTTTATCTTCTGGAGATTATATCCGTATTGAGAATAACCTTTTTGAAAAGTAACATGGTCTAGCTTATGTGCTCAAGCGGTAGCAAACTTCGGTCTTTTTCCTACGCTAAGTCAACATTAGCTCGAATCTAATGGAAAAGAGCTTCTTTCATCCAACCGAATGCTATTAAAGACTGTTTTGTATAAATTGTTGCTTTCTTGACCAAATTCCTTAAAATTTTATATAACAGGGGAGAGGAGGCGTTCAGTTATGTGCCCCAAACAATTTGCATCGTTTACACTATGAAACAAGGCTTGTTTCCAGAAGGGCAGATAAAATCGCTTAAAACCATTCGTGAGGCTTCGTCTGTGTTCATTGTGATAGTGTAGTCTGTAAAACGTAATGGTAAATATATCAAGACAACGTTATTTATGTAAGGATTGCGGAAATACTTTCAATGATTTAGCACGTTAATAACTCTCATAACCGTTTAAAAGGATGATTGGGGAAAGCTTTCAAGACGTAGCAACCTATATTAGTTTCGTTGGGATTTAGGCAAACAAATAGCATTTGATGAACGAGTCAAAAATGCTTGTTTCTGCCTGTCGAAAGTTAAACCACACCACAGTTGAAATGTTGAGAAGTACTTAACTAATTATTAGACGTATATTTATTGCTTCCAGGTAGTTTCTTGATTTCATTCCAGGCTTCAATCGCTTCTTCACGACGTTTTCCTTGATTTCTCGGGTCAGCAAAAAAGTCACGTATGAATTGATTGTATTCAAATTGAGGTGCAATGTTTTTCTTATACGAAGAGTCTTTCTTTCGTTCTACTTCCTCATACCAAGCGTCTACAGCATCACGATATGTTTTTCCGACATTGTTTTTAAAATAGTTTTGGATATAGGTGGAAAAATGAAATTTTGGAATAATAGACTTAAAAAATACTCTTACATTTTGGCTACAATGATGGTTTTCTGTAATGACTGTATCAAGACTTAAATTTGCTTGAGGTTGTATTTTCTTATTCGCTTTAAGTTTTCTGGTAGGTTTTTTAATCTCCCCTGTCCGAATAAATGTCTCAATCCTATCGGAAATCTCTATTTTAGAACCAGAAGCATTTATTCCATTTTCTCTACAAAAGGATTGTAATTCTTCCTTTAACCAGTAATAATTTTTAAAACTATCTACACTTATATCTTTAGTTAGATTAGGTCCATAAATTACACCTCCATATTTAATTATATTCATTATAGAACATTTGTTCTTGTGAAGCAAAAATAAATTATAGTCAAAAACAATAAAGTTTATGAAAAACAGGCAAATATGAAGGTCTAGCAAAGATAGTTAGGTGTCTATTATTTAATCACTGGAAACTGTGTTGAATTATCAGACAAACGTTTTATTTTTAACTTTAGATTGTGACACTTAATCTATTTGGTTTAGGTTATTTACATAGCAATAATCAGTAAAGATAAAAGGGGTTAAAAATAAAATTAACACCTATCCTTTATAAGAACATTGGATAGTTTTTTAGTTATATTTTAAACCACAAACAGTTACCAAAAAATTTAGGACTCTCAAACGTTTGGGTTATCAAAAAGATGTACTTATATTAGCAAATATATTCTTACAGTCCACAAGAAGCATTTTGATTGAATTTTTTTCTAGAGAGACTAACTTATATAAACGGCAAAGCATTTCCTAATTTTAGACTTCCTTAAAATTACTGCTCATTCCTTTACATTTGTATCGAATTTACTTACGATGAAATCAGCGTAAATTATTAGATAATGCTTTTACAATAATTAAAAAGGGGCAAGGGGATCAGAATGTATAAAAAAATGCTAGGCGTTGCTATAATAGTGGTGTTAGCTGGTATTGTGTTATTTAATTATCTTCAAAAAAAAGAAGATTCGGTTTTAGATACTCCAAATTCCAATATTAGTGATGAAATGAATGCGAAAGGTGGAATGATTACGTCTAAAAAAAAGGGAGAAACCCTTGAAGTTGGTAATCCTGCACCAGACTTCGAATTAAATACATTGAGTGGAGATAAACTCACATTAACAGATTTACGAGGCAAAAAGGTAATTTTAAATTTTTGGGCCACCTGGTGTCCACCATGCCGAGAGGAAATGCCTGAAATGGAGAAATTTTATAATGATGCCAAATCAGATGTCGAAATAGTAGCTGTAAATTTGACCAACTCAGAGAAAAATGAAGAAGATGTGAAAGAATATATAGACAAATATGGATATACATATCCAGTTCCTCTTGATGGAAAAGGTAAGGTTCGCAATACGTATCAAGTTATCGCTGTACCAACAACGTATTTTATTGATGAAGAAGGGAAAATTATAAAGATTCACCCTGGTCCTATGAATTATGAATTAATGGAAGAAACAATTGAAGCTATGTAAAACAGATGTATACTTTGATTAGAAATTGGCCATCCTGCTTTAAAAAAGGAGGGGACGGCCATGTCCTTAAAGAAAAGAAGAACGTTTGATGACTTAGTTCAGGAAAATCGTCAAAAGATTTTAAAAGATAAGCTGCTGATGGAAAAAATCGAACAACAAATAGAGCAAAAACAGAAAAGGATCAGACAGAAAAAAGTGCAATGAAAATCGTAACCGCTAGATTGTAAAGCGGTTACGATTTTTTATACTATAGGAAAGTATTAAATTTTAGGGTTTATCGTAAAAAGAAAAACGATAGCTTTTTGGTTTGAGAAAGTATATCAGTTTGTACATAATTGATAACTATTTGCAAAGTAGCGTCGTCTAGCTTATTCGCTTTGTTCGGTAACTAATAGGAAAACAGAATGACACATTTATTATACGTTGAATAATTTTGGATAGATTAGGAAAACTAGGAAAGCAACCCTATAATGAAAGGAGTCATGGTGATGACAGACAATAATCAACCAAAGCCAGACGATCGCAGTGATAACGTAGAAAGATTACAAGAAATGGTTCAGGATACAATCCAAAATATTGAAAAAGCACATGAAACAATGGAATTTACATCTGGTGAAGAAAAAGAAGCCATTAAAGCTAAAAATAAACGAAGAGAGCAAGCAATCGAAGGAATGCGAGCCGAAATTAAAGATGAATATAGAAATCAAGAGGATCAATAGAAGTAAACCAAAAAATTTTAAGTGATATGCTCCCCTTAAGGTAGACAGATTAAAAAATAAAAATCTGTTTTCCTTAAGGGCGAGTTTTTGTATGTCCAAAAGATCTCATTCAAGTAAATTAAAATATAAAGTACTAAAGGCTTATAAAAATGAGAATTATACAATGAATGAGTTATGTTCAACGTATAAAATTATGGATTGAAAAATTTGAGAATGAAGGAATACGTGGTTTAGAAAAATCAAAAACATGGAAACCGTATTTTCAAAAGAATTAAAAGAAACAGCCGTAAGAGATTATCTTTGAGGTGAATATTCTTTACGTGAGGTTATAAGAAAGCATGGTATATCTGATACAAAAGTTCTCCAATTTGTACGTTGCTAACCAAGTGCATCCAGCCTTTTGTTCTAGTAAAGTAAAGAGAGAGGATCACTAGTTATGTTTCATTCAAATGTAAAAATATTGGATTTTCTTTTCGCAAAAGAAATTATGTTTAATGTTTACCAATTCGAACATTTTTTGAAAGGTTTAACGAGAAGGATCACTTAAGATATGATAAGCTTAATAGAGAAAATATTAGCTTAGGAGGAATTTTTCGTTGCATAAAGAGAAAACACCAATCGAAGTAAGATATCAGGAAACGGATCAGATGGGAGTTGTCTATCACGCCAATTATTTAGTCTGGTTTGAAATTGGCAGAACTAAATTTATTGAATTTCTTGGTTTTCAATATAAAGAAATGGAAGAGCATAACGTTGTTTCTCCGGTTACAAATGCAAATATTCAATTTAAAAAACCAATTCGCTACGGAGACAACGTCACAGTAGAAACATGGCTTGAAGCTTATAACGGGATAAGAACTGTATATGGCTATCATATTTTAAATGGGGAGGGAGAAGTTGCTGTAAGTGGAACAACCGAGCATGTGATCGTAAACAAAGATACATTCCGTCCATTGTCATTAAAAAAAACATTTCCACAGTGGCATAAAGCATATAAAAAACAATTAGAAGGAGATAGCTAGAGTGGCGTTTGGAATTACTAAGAAAGAGCTGGTCACTTGGAAACAACAAGTAAAAGCCGGTGAAATTGCTTTTATAACCCACTACTGGCTGGATGAGCGATTTCCAGATTGTACTACCGTAACCAAGGTAGGATGTAGTGATCTGGATAAACTACTTACATGGGGGAAAAAGTATCAATTGTTAGCTGAATGGATTGATTATAAGAACAACCGTTACCCACATTTTGATTTATTTGGTAAAAGACAAAAATACATACTTGAAAAAGAAAACCAGTGGGAACAATTAAAACGTTTTAATTTATTGGAGAAAAAAATACATAAAAAGAGCTGATTTTAAGCTCTTTTTATGTATTGTATGTTTGGCTCCTGTTTTTTTCTGCTAAAACTAATTTTTAAATCATGGTCTTCAAAATACCAAGCATCTTTTGCCTCAATAAAGAAAGTAATATTATCGACATCGTTGGAAGCGTAAACTTCAACCGGCTTTTCATTACTAACCCCTAAAGAAAAGCCAGGAACGTTTCCCCCAAATCCACCATATCTGACAAAAAAACGCACATATGCTTCATTTTCTTCAATGTCTAGTTCATCTCTATACCATTTTGCTGCCTCTTTGCTGATTTGGATATTCATCTGAAAAACAGCTCCTTTTTTATTTCTTTTTCTTTTCTGGTACTAAATCAATCCCGCCAGGATGAAAAGGGTGGCATTTGCTGATTCGTTTTACTGTCAAATAGGTGCCTTTAAAAAAGCCAAATCGGCGATATGCTTCCAACCCATATTCAGAGCACGTCGGATAAAAACGACAGGTTGGGGGTTTAATTGGGCTAATCGCAACACGATAAAATTTAATTAATCCGATAAAGATATACTTCATAGGAACCCTTCTTTTATTTAATTCTTTGTTTTATCATAGGTAATTGTTGCAAATGCATCATGCATATGAATGGATTCCTCATTTTGACAGCTTACTTTGAACTTGGTAATAAACGGTGTTTCATATAAATCTGCAGCTATTAATCGTACCATGTCTTCAACGAATCGTGGATTTTCATAGGCTTGTTCGGTAACCCTCTTTTCATCCGTTCGTTTTAAGATTGGATGTAATCTTGCGCTAGCATTACTTTCTGCAGCTTCAAGCAATACTTCCTTCCAATCAAACTCCGTTTCAGCAAATTGCTCATCAACTGATATATCGATTGTTACATTTCCGCGCTGATTATGAGCACTATATTCGCTAATTTCTTTAGAACAAGGACACAGCGTTGCAATAGCTACAGTGAGTGCAAGTTGAATATCCACCCCACGATCTTCATCGTATTTCATCTTTATACTAGCATCTGCATGATTAAGACCTGCTAAACCTGTATCAGGGGCTTGTCTTTCATAAAACCACGGAAAGCTAACTTCCATATAAGCATCAGGCCGTTCGAGGCGATTAGCTAGCTCTTTTGTAAAGCTTTTTAATACATTCAAATCCGTTGAAAAGCCTCTTGCATGATAATCTGCTAATTGTTCATTAAAACGGCTCATATTCGTTCCTTTATTCGTTTGCTTTAGACTAGAAGTAAACGTAAATGAACCGATACTTGTTTGAGTGTAAGGTGCAATCGTGCTATTTATCATAATCGGATGCTTTACCTTCGTTATCCCAACTGCATCCAAAGCAAATAAGAAATCCTTTTTTGTATTCTGTAAGTCCGCCATATACTTTTTATCGACAGGTTTCGATTTTGGGGCTGGCTTTACAGAACCAAATAATTGATGGCGCTCCTGTTTTGTCGGTAATTTTTTAACTGGAAAAGTTTTTGTGTTGTCCATCACATAGCCCCCTTTCTCTTTACTTCTAAAGTATACGTTACGATAAAGCGAGAATCAATCTATAGGTTTTATCCCGCATGTAAGGTGCCGTAAGATTACCACTTCAAGAGCCTTGAGTTGATACAAAAGGGGTTAAGTGGGAGAAAACGACACCTAAATGCCTGATTCGTTTAAGGGCCTTTAGGTCATACCCCCTGAGGTACTAACATTCAGTAGGAGAGGGAAACAAACTCCTACTGAATGAGTTTCACTTTATCGGCGATTACATCCAAGTTATTTTTGGCTCTGTTTTATTTTTTATTCGTTTTAAGTTCTCACAATGCCTGTAAATCACAAAAATGGTTAGGATCGAGGTAACAATAATTAGCCCCGTATTTTTAAAGATAAATGATAATATAACAGTTACTATGCCAGTAATAATAGATGAAAGTGAGACATATTTCGATATATATAGGCTAATTAAAAAAGTTGACACCATTAGAACAAATAATAATGGATTAATACCAAGAATGATGCCGCCGGATGTGGCAACTGCTTTTCCTCCTTTAAATTTTGCAAACACAGGATACGTATGACCGGCTACTGCGAATAATCCGATGATCAGCCGATAGACATCGGCGTCAAAAAACAGCGGAAGAAGCGTAGCCATCGTACCTTTTAAAATATCTGCTAGTGTAACAATAATCCCAGCTTTTATTCCTAATACACGAAAGGTGTTTGTTGCTCCGAGGTTTCCGCTGCCATGCTCACGTACGTCTTTGTTATAACCAATCTTTCCCACAATCAAGGCAGACGGAATCGATCCGAGTAGATAGGCAATAATTGCAAATACTAGATACTCCATAATGCTTCCTACTTTCCTCTTAATTATCTTCGCACCTATTGTAATTATAAATAAGGACGATACTGCCTTTTATTTTAGCACGAAGTTCCTATTTTAAGAACCATTATTAAATAGATGTTTGTTATTAATTGTATCTGGGAATAAACTATATTATTCTAGCAATAGTAATTTCTTAAAAATAAGTTCAAAACGTTAAGCAAAAGTGATGCCGAATTTTTCCGTACCTAAACATGGTCTGTTCGTTTAAATGGATATCACTCGCTTTTTATAATACGTATTAAAGGGGAAAGGACATGATTGAATTTAACCAAGTAAATAAAGTATATCAGGACGGGACCGAAGCTGTTAAGAATATTTCCTTTCATGTGAATCAAGGTGAAATGGTTACGTTTATTGGTCCAAGCGGCTGTGGTAAAACAACTACATTGAAAATGGTCAATCGTCTAATGGAACCAACATCTGGATCTATTTACATATGTGGAAAAGACATCCAAACATATCCGATTCATGAATTACGCTGGAACATTGGTTATGTACTTCAAGAAATCGCATTATTTCCACATCTGACGGTAGAACAAAATATTGCCATTGTTCCTGAATTAAAAAAGTGGAAACAAAAAGAAATCCAAAATCGAGTGACCGAATTGTTGGAAATGGTTGGATTAAACCCAAAGGTATTTAAGAAAAAATTGCCAAGAGAGCTTTCAGGAGGACAACAACAGCGGATTGGTGTTATTCGGGCGTTAGCAGCTGATCCTGATATTATCTTAATGGACGAGCCATTTAGCGCTTTAGATCCTATAAGTAGAGAACAGCTACAAAAAGATATTCAAGCATTGCAAAAAGAAATTAAAAAAACGATTCTATTTGTTACGCATGACATAGATGAAGCACTTCATTTAGAAGATAGAATTTGTTTAATGAAAGATGGGAGAATTGAGCAGTTTGCTGAGGCTGATAAATTGATATCAGAGCCACATTCACAATTTGTTAAAGAATTTATCGGGAAACGTCAATCACCTTGGGAAATTACCGTAGATAAAATTGCTAATTCATCACAGGAGTATATATTAACAAGGTCAGCCTTTCATAATAGCACCTATCGGATTGATAAGACGTATGTTTTAGTGGAAGAACGTAATCAGTATGTCGGTCTCGTTGTTAATGGACAACTAACCCAACGTGTTTATTTAGAAAATGATCTCTCTTTGTATCAAGCAGTGGACATGATCCAAGAAACCGACCAAGAAATTTTTCCTGTTTTAAAAGCTAGTCAACTTGTAGGTATTATTCGTTACCGTGATATCGTACAGTTTTTAAAGCATAACACAACCGTAGAAAACGGGAGGCTCCAAACGTGAAAGAGTTTATTACTGTATTTCAAAATCGCCAGGCAACACTTGTAGAAGCAATATGGGAACACTTGCAAATATCATTAACTTCACTCATCATTGCCATTTTGATTGCAGTACCTTTAGGATTAATACTGACGAGGCATCCTCGAGTAGCTGAACCAATCATCGGATTATCAGCTGTACTACAAACGATTCCAAGTCTTGCTATCCTAGCTTTTCTCATTCCATTTTTCGGGATTGGCACCTTCCCTGCAATTATTGCACTAACAGCATATGGACTGCTCCCAATTCTACGTAATAGTTATACAGGCATTAAAGAGGTAGACCCTGCATTAACTGAGGCGGCAACAGGAATGGGAATGAATTCATTGAAACGCTTAATGAAAGTGGAATTGCCGCTTGCTATGCCAGTAATTATGGCAGGAGTTCGCACTTCTATGGTGTTAATTGTTGGAACAACCACATTAGCTGCATTAATCGGAGCAGGAGGACTAGGTGAATTAATTCTTTTAGGTCTTGATCGTGGAGCGGATGTGAGTTTAATATTGTTAGGTGCAATTCCCGCGGCTTTACTAGCGGTTATTTTTGACGTTATTTTACGGTGGGTTGAACGACTTTCTAAACGAACGGGAATCAAATCGTTCATCGCTATGTTAATCGTTGCGGTTTTGATCGTTATTTCTCCTTTTCTTTTTAATAATAAGAAGCAAGCAGATTTAGTTATTGGTGGTAAATTAGGATCAGAACCAGCAATTTTAATTCATATGTATAAGTTATTAATTGAAGAAAATACCGATTTAAGCGTAAAATTAGAACCAGGGCTAGGAAAAACCGCTTTCTTATTTAATGCATTACAACAAGGAAGCATCGATATCTATCCAGAATTTACAGGAACGGCGATTGTTACACATCTTGAGCAAAAAGCGGATAGTAACAATAGGGAAGATGTGTATCAGCAAGCTAAACAGGGGATGGATAAACAATTTGATATGGCATATTTACTGCCTATGGCCTATAATAATACGTACACTGTTGCCACAACAGAAGAACTAGCCAATCAATTTGAACTAGAGACAATCGATGATCTAAAAAAAATAGAGGATCAATTAACTGCTGGTTTTACACTGGAGTTTAAAGACCGGTATGATGGGTATGTAGGTATGCAGGATGTATATGGTTTAGATATTGCAAATGTACAAACCATGGATCCAGGTCTTAGACAAGATGCGTTAACATCCGGTCAGGTAGATATCATTGATGCATATGCAACAGATAGTTATATGGAAAAGCTAAATTTAATTTCTTTGGAAGATTCAAAGCAACTATTTCCTCCATATCAAGGGGCTCCACTAATGCGCAATGATACACTGGACAAGTATCCTGAACTTGAAGGTATTTTAAACAAGCTCGCGGGAAAAATAACTGACCAACAGATGAGACAAATGAATTACCAAGTAGATTATCATGATGAATCACCAGAAAATGTAGCCAGAGAGTTTCTCATAGAACAGGGGTTACTTGAAAAATAAAAAGGGGGAAGCTATAATGGCATGGGAAAACCCAACCAATGAAGAATTGAGAAGAATTTTAGCTACGGCGAAAACAATTGCAGTTGTAGGCTTGTCAAACAATCCGGAACGTACTTCTTATCAAATTGCTAAAATTATGCAACGAGAAGGTTACCGTATCATTCCGGTTAATCCTACAGTACAAGAGGTCTTAGGTGAACAAGCCTATCCTTCATTAGCTGAGGTTCCGGAACCGATAGATATTATAAATGTGTTTCGCAGGTCAGAGTTCTTACCGGAAGTTGCGAAGGATGCTGCTCAAACGAATTGTAAAATCTTTTGGGCGCAGCAAGGAATCGTTAATGAAGATGCGTATCATTATTTAAAACAACGTGATTTTACCGTAATTATGGATCTTTGCATTAAAGTGGTCCATGCAGTATTGCTGAAATAATCGAACGAAAAAGGGTGGCGGTACGATTAGTCATCCTTTTCTCATGTTTTAAAGCAAGCGTAGATATAAAAGCGGGAGGCACGTTTAGCGACGTACAAAATAAAGAACTTCTGTGCTGACATGTCATAGAAAGAAGCAATATAAGCTAGACGAAGCTACCTTCAAAGTTATTACCATATAGAAGGGATCATTTTCTAGACAATTAAAAATTTGGTTATTTCCAAAACACGGCACAGCCTGGTTGACTCTTAAACATTACATTCTTAACGTGTGCTATGATATGGTCTGTTAACATAATTATATAAGCTTATTCCTCTTATGCATGTATCAACCTCCAATGAACAATAACTTCAATTGTAAATTTACTTCATTGACGATTTTTTTGTGTTCTTGCAATACAAGCTTGATGTAACTATAGTATACTTAGTAACGTGAGAGAAAGGGTTACTCCATGACTAAAAATAAAAACTTTAAGGAAAACCTGTTTTTTATAAATGGTTTATAGGAAAAAATATAACTTTCATGTGTATTATCGTTTGTTTTATCTTTACACAAACAAACGTTTGTTCTATTATAGTACGTACAGAAAAGAAAGGAGCAAGTACGGAGTGACAAAACAACCGATTTCATATAGTGATGACTCAATCCAAGTACTGGAAGGTCTGGAAGCAGTACGAAAAAGACCAGGTATGTACATAGGTAGTACAGATGCCCGAGGACTGCATCACCTCGTTTTTGAAATTGTTGATAATGCGGTAGATGAAGCCCTAGCAGGATTTGGAGACATCATTAAAGTGACTATACATAAAGATAATAGCATTTCCATCACGGATCATGGGCGTGGTATTCCAACTGGTATGCACCGTTCTGGAAAGCCAACACCTGAAGTGATATTTACCATATTGCATGCAGGTGGAAAATTTGGACAGGGTGGTTATAAAACTAGTGGAGGTCTACACGGTGTAGGTGCGTCCGTAGTCAATGCTCTATCTGAATGGTTAGACGTCACAATCCATCGTGATGGTCATATCTACTTTCAACGATTTGAAAATGGTGGAAAACCTGTCGGCTCTTTAGAAAGGAAAGGACCAACGAAAAAAACTGGTACCATCATTCATTTTAAACCGGACCCAACGATTTTTAATACAATCGTTTACAACTTTGAAACATTATCCGAACGGTTACGAGAAGCTGCCTTTTTACTAAAAGGATTAACGATTCAGTTACAAGACCTTCGAAATAATCAGACAGAAGAATACCAATATCCAGAGGGACTAAAGGCTTTTGTACATTATCTGAATGAAGAGAAAGATACCCTTCACCCTGTTGTAGCTTTTGAAGGTGAACAGCAAGGAATTGAAGTTGATTTTGCTTTTCAATTCAATGATGGTTATGCAGAAAGTATGCTATCTTTTGTTAACCATGTTCGTACGAAGGATGGAGGAACGCATGAATCTGGAGCGAGAACAGCAATTACGAGGACGTTTAACGACTATGCCAGACGAATCGGACTTTTAAAAGAAAAAGATAAAAACCTGGAAGGTTCAGATATAAGAGAAGGCTTCACTTCTATCGTTTCTGTTCGTGTACCAGAAGATAAACTGCAATTTGAAGGGCAGACGAAAGGAAAACTAGGTACGCCGGAAGCTAGATCCGTGGTTGATGCAGTTGTTTCGGAAAAGCTTTCTTATTTTCTGGAGGAAAACTCAGATGTTTCTAATCTTTTAATTAAAAAGGCGATTAAAGCAAAAGAAGCTAGGGAAGCGGCCAGAAAAGCGAGAGAGGACGCTCGAACAGGAAGAAAAAGAAGGAAAAAAGATACGATCTTAAGCGGCAAGCTTACGCCTGCCCAATCAAAAAATCCAAAGCGTAATGAACTATACTTGGTTGAGGGGGACTCTGCAGGCGGATCAGCAAAACAAGGCAGAGATCGAAAGTTTCAAGCTGTACTTCCGTTACGAGGAAAAGTAATTAATACAGAAAAGGCGAAGCTTGAGGACGTTTTTAAGAATGAAGAAATATCGACCATCATTCATACTATTGGTGCTGGTGTTGGCGGCGATTTTCATTTAGATGATGTGCAATATGATAAAATAATTATTATGACCGACGCAGATACAGATGGTGCACATATCCAAGTGTTATTGCTTACGTTTTTCTATAGGTATATGCGACCATTGATTCAAGCAGGTAAGGTGTATATTGCACTGCCACCTTTATATCAAATCTCCAAGGGAAAAGGAAAAAATAAACGTGTGGCTTATGCCTGGGATGAAGAAGAAATGAAGAAAACAATTAAGGATTTTAAAAACGGCTATACCTTACAACGCTATAAAGGTTTAGGAGAAATGAATGCAGATCAGCTGTGGGAAACGACCATGAATCCAGAAACCAGAACCCTTATCCGGGTAACCATCGATGATTTAGCACGTGCAGAAAGACGTGTGACGACATTAATGGGCGATAAAGTGGAACCTAGAAGAAAATGGATCGAAAATAATGTTGAATTTGGTTTGGATGAAGAATCTAATATCTTAGAAAACGATAGAATTCATACAGAATTATAATAAAAATCATATAAGGGGGGGTTGGTATGACACAACCAGGAACATATTTAGACCTTCCGTTAGAAGAAGTAATAGGAGACCGATTTGGAAGGTATAGTAAATACATTATTCAGGACAGGGCGCTTCCCGATGCGAGAGACGGATTAAAGCCCGTTCAGCGAAGAATTCTTTATGCGATGCATGAAGAAAAAAATACCCATGATAAAAACTTTCGTAAATCAGCTAAAACAGTTGGTACTGTTATTGGAAATTACCACCCTCATGGTGATTCTTCCGTATATGAAGCAATGGTCCGATTAAGTCAAGATTGGAAAGTTAAAAATGTGTTAGTTGAAATGCATGGGAATAACGGAAGTGTTGATGGGGATCCACCGGCTGCCATGCGTTACACAGAAGCAAGATTATCCAGTATTGCTTCTGAATTATTAAGAGATATTGAAAAGGATACGGTAGATTTTATTCCAAACTTTGATGACACAACAACAGAACCTGTAGTGCTACCAGCTAAATTTCCAAATTTACTCGTTAATGGATCAACTGGGATTTCCTCAGGTTATGCTACAGATATACCACCTCATAATTTAGGAGAAGTACTCGATGCAGTTATTCTTAAAATCGATAAACCTTCTATCAAGATAGAAGAATTAATGAAAGTGATAAAAGGTCCTGATTTTCCAACCGGTGGGATTATCCAAGGAATTGATGGAATTAAAAAAGCTTATGAAACTGGTCGCGGTAAAATTATTGTACGAGGTAAAACACGTATAGAAGAAATTCGCGGTAATCGCGAGCAAATCGTTATTGAAGAAATTCCATATGAAGTAAATAAAGCTAATATGGTCAAAAAAATAGATGAGTTGCGTATCGATCGAAAAGTAGAGGGGATTGCCGAAGTTCGAGATGAGACCGATCGGACTGGTTTACGAGTTGTCGTTGAACTCAAGAAGGATGTAAATGCAGAAGGTGTTCTAAACTACTTATTTAAGAACACAGACTTACAAGTTACGTACCATTTTAATATGGTAGCTATTCAGGATAAAACACCAAAATTGTTATCGCTAAATGAAATATTAGAATCGTATATTTCCCACCAAAAAGAAGTCGTAATAAGACAAACGGTCTTTGATCTGAAAAAAGCAAAAGATCGAGCACATATTGTGGAAGGTCTAATTAAGGCGATTTCTATATTAGATGAGGTTATTAGCACAATTCGTTCTTCTAAGGATAAGCAAGACGCCAAAAAACGCCTTATTACCAACTATCAATTTACCGAAGCCCAAGCAGAAGCAATTGTTATGTTGCAGCTATATCGTTTAACGAATACCGACATCACCTCGCTTCAACAAGAAGCGAAAACGTTAGAAGAAAAAATTAAGGAACTTGAATTAATCTTACAAAGTGAGAAAAAACTATTTCAAACGATTAAAAAAGATTTAAGGAAGTTAAAAAAAGCATATGCAACACCTAGGCAAACAGCTATTGAAAATGAAATAGAAGAATTAAAAATTGATATTGAAGTGATGGTAGTTAGTGAGGATGTATTAGTATCGGTTACACAGGCCGGTTATGTGAAACGAACTAGTCTACGTTCCTATAGCGCTTCAAATGGAGAAGATTTTGCCATGAAGGAAGGTGACTATTTAGTTAGCTTAGCAGAACTGAATACGACAGATAAGGTTCTTCTTTTCACAAATAAGGGAAATTATATATACACACCGGTACACGAATTGCCAGATATTCGCTGGAAAGATATTGGTCAGCATATTTCAAATTTCGTGCCATTGGAAAAAGATGAACGAATTATTACATGTATTCCTGTTCGTGATTTTACGGAGGATAAGTACTTAATCTTTTTCACGAAAAAAGGGATGGTAAAGAAAAGCAAACTGAAACTTTATGAAGCGCAGCGTTATTCAAAAGCTTTAATTGCTCTGAGATTAAAAGATGATGATGAGCTGATTAATGTTCATTGTACAACAGGTCATTCCGATGTATTTATTGCTTCGGATAAGGGATACGGCTTATGGTATCATGAAAGCGAGATTTCTGTCGTAGGACAGCGGGCTGCTGGTGTGAAAGCCATTCATCTTAAAGAAGATGAACAAGTTGTTAACGGAGAGTTGTTTGATGCATTATCGAAACCTTCTTTAGTTGTTCTTACCCAGCGTGGTGCTTGTAAACGAATGAAATTAAGTGAGTTTGAGAAGTCCAATCGAGCAAAAAGAGGGTTATTAATGTTGCGTGAACTAAAAAGTAAACCTCATCGAATTCGCGGATTCTTCCTAGTTAATGAGCATGACACGATAAACTTTAAGACAAACAATGGAGAGATACATCGTGTATTTCCATTAGAGTTATCCAATAGTGATCGCTATAGCAATGGTTCTTTCATTGTGGATACAGATACAAAAGGAGAAGTAATTTCTGCTTGGAAAAATGTAGATTATGAAAAACCATTCGAACATCTAGATGAAATTAAATAAAGTCTAACAATTGCTAGCCATGAAAGCTTTGAATTTCTTGGCTAGTTTTTCTTTTGCTTAAGCTCTACGCTTTTTGGAAACAAGAGATGTTCAACTCATGGATAAATAAAACTTGAGGCAAAAGGATGTTTTATTTTACTGATAGGAAGTAGAACAAAGGCTTAAAATTTTAGGAAATCTTGAAACCATGGTGATTGCTGCTGCAGCTTTCTTCCTGTTATATGCTGACTTTGATTTTTACTTTAATAAGCTCCCATTCGTATAAACACTTTAAATTTTCTGGAAACTGTGATAATGTAATATTATATTATTAATGAGGAGGGGATCAGAACGGATTTACGGGAAAAAATCATTCAATCCTCTTTACTGCTGTTTGAAAAGAAAGGATTTCATGGAGTAACGGTTAATGAAATTGTTGCAGATGTTGGTACTTCAAAAGGCGGTTTTTACCATCACTTTACTTCAAAGGATGAATTACTCTATGTCATTCATGATATGTTTATTACCTACGTACTGGAAAAAGCAATGTATGCCATTAATTTGTATGAATCACCGAGTAGAAAACTACGAGCTATAATTAAAGATTTTGTCAAAGTATTTGATATTTATAAGCCGCATATTTCTGTATTTTATCAAGAAAGTATTTATCTGAAGCATGAATATGAGGTGATCATTAAAGAAAAGCGAGATTGCTTTAAGAAGCTGATCTTTCATACCATCAAGGAAGGGCAAGAGTGTGGAGAGTTTCGCAAGGATCTACCTGTTGAAATAACAGGGATGGCTATTTTAGGAATGGTCAATTGGACGTATAAATGGTACCATCCAGCAGGGAGAAATACAATTGAAGAAATTAGTGACATCTTTGTTGATCTGATTTTGCATGCTGTTGTAGCAAAGGAAACATGGAACCAATTGACTTCCAACGAGCTGTCTGCTGACAGAACAATCCTAAGCGATTAACTTGTTTTCCAGATTACAGACCAACCAGTCGGTCTAATCCAATAAGTCGGTCTAATCCAATAAGGGGGAGAAATAATGAATTTTGAGTTGACCAAAGAGCAAGCAATGATAAAAAAGATGGTACGGGATTTTGCAGAATCTGTAATAAGGCCACGTGCCATCGAAATTGATACAACTGCTGCTTTTCCAATTGACATTTTTGAACAAATGGGGGAGTTAGGTCTATTAGGGATACCTTTTCCAGAGGAATATGGTGGTTCTGGAGGTGATACATTATCCTATGCACTTGCAGTTGAAGAAATTGGGCGTATATGTGGCAGTACGGGATTAAGCTATGCTGCAGCAGTTTCTTTAGGTGCAAGCCCTATTTACTACTTTGGTACAGAAGAACAAAAGCAACAATTTTTAACCCCTTTAGCAGAAGGAAAGGCACTTGGCGCATTTGGTTTAACTGAACCAAATGCCGGATCAGATGCTGGTGGTACGAAAACAACTGCTGTAAAGGAAAATGATGAGTTTGTTATTAATGGAGAGAAATGTTTTATAACGAACGCTAGTTTTGCGAAAACACTAATTGTAACCGCTGTCACAGATAAGGATGAAAAAGGTAAAAAGATTATTTCTGCTATTATTGTGCCAACAGATACAGAAGGGGTAGCGATTACGAGTAACTATGACAAAATGGGTGTTCGCGGTTCTGATACAGCTGAAATTGTCCTTGATAATGTTCGCGTACCAACAACAAATCTTCTTGGTGATCCGGAAAAAGGATTTAAACAATTTTTATATACACTAGATGGGGGCAGAATTTCCATTGCAGCACTAGGAGTGGGTATTGCACAAGCATCGTTGGAAAAAGCTTTAAACTATGCCAAAGAAAGAAAGCAGTTCGGCAAACCTATTTCTGATTTTCAAGCAATCCAATTTAAACTAGCAGATATGACGATGGAAGTTGAATTAGCAAGAACAATGGTACATAAAGCAGCATGGTTAAAAGATAATAACAAACCTTTCAGTAAAGAAGCTTCTATTGCTAAACTCTATGCTACTGAGACATCATTTCGCTGTGCTAATCAAGCAATTCAAATCCATGGTGGATATGGCTATATGCGTGAGTATGAGGTTGAACGCTATTTACGTGATGCCAAACTATTGGAAATTGGTGAAGGCACCTCAGAAATCCAACGCCTAGTTATAGCTCGTCAGCTAGGCTGTTAAAGAATGAGTATAGGGGAGTGAGTCTTTCATGGCACTTTTACATGTTACGATTGGGGAATTACTTGAAAGGCAAGTTGAGTTATACCCGGATCATGAAGCCGTTATCTACCCAGAATTAAACCTTCGAAAAACGTATAAAACCTTTAATGACAGTGTAAATATAGCCGCAAAAGGGTTGATGGCATTAGGAATTGAAAAAGGTGAACATGTTGCTATCTGGTCAGATAATAAACCGGAATGGCTGATTACACAATTTGCAACCGGTAAAATGGGTGCTGTTTTAGTTACAGTGAATACAAACTATCAAGCTAGTGAATTACATTATTTATTAGAACAATCTGATGTAACTACATTAATATTGGCAGAAAGCTATAAAGGAACATCGTATATTGATATTTTAAAGAAAATTTGTCCGGATCTGGAAACTTCTAAGCGAGAAAATCTTCAATTAAAAGCACTGCCTATGCTAAAAAAACTTATTGTTCTCAGTGATCAAACATACCCTTTTGCCTACAGTTGGTGGGAGGTGCTTGATTTAGGGCGAAAGATAAGTGATAAAGCATTACAAACACGAAAATCAAGTTTAGATGAGCATGAAGTAATTAATATGCAATACACATCTGGAACAACTGGATTTCCTAAAGGAGTTATGCTGACCCATCATAACATTGTAAATAACGGAAAACAAATTGCCGATTGTATGAAACTGACTCATCAAGACAGACTTTGCATCCCAGTTCCATTTTTTCATTGTTTCGGTTGTGTATTGGGAGTTTTAGCGGCTATATCGAAAGGGGCAACAATGGTTTTATTAGAGCAATTTCATCCGGAAAAAGTTTTGAGAGTTGTGTCTTCAGAACAATGTACAGCGCTGCATGGAGTGCCGACGATGTTTATTGCTGAGCTAAATCATCCCAATTTTGATCAATATGATTTATCGAGTTTAAGAACCGGAATTATGTCTGGTTCACCTTGTCCAACGGAAGTAATGACTAAAGTGATGAACAAAATGGGAGCAAAAGAAATCACAATCGCTTACGGTCAAACCGAAGCTTCTCCAGTAATTACTCAGACAAAAACCGATGATCCGATTGAACTCCGAGTGAACACGGTAGGGGCACCACATCCAAACGTAGAAGTGAAAATTGTCATTCCTGGAACGAATCAACAGCAAAAACCCGGCTTACCTGGCGAATTATTAACCCGCGGCTATCTTGTAATGAGGGGATATTATAATAACCCGGAAGCGACGAAAGAAGCAATTGATGAAGATGGGTGGCTCCATACCGGGGATTTAGCCATTATGCGGACAGATGGCTATTTGGAAATCACCGGGCGGATGAAGGATATGATTATTCGTGGCGGAGAAAATATTTATCCGCGGGAAATTGAAGAATTTCTTTACCAGCATTCGGATATATTGGATGTACAGATTATAGGTGTGCCTGATAAAAAATACGGTGAAGAAATTATGGCTTGGATTATTCCAAAAGAAAACAGTAATCTAACAGAAGAAGAAATCAGAGACTTTTGTAAAGGAAATATTTCTTGGCACAAAATACCGAGATACATTGAATTTGTAGAAGAATTCCCAATGACAGCAAGTGGTAAAATTCAAAAATATAAGCTGCGAGAAATGGCTCTGGAGCAGCTAGCGGATGAGGGAGGAAAACCATGATTTCTAAACTAGTAATTGCTAATCGGGGAGAGATTGCTGTACGGATCATTCGTACTTGTAAAAAATTAAACATAAAGACGGTAAGTGTCTATTCAGAAGCAGATAAACATGCACCACATGTGAAGCTGGCGGATGAAAGTTATTGTATTGGACCTCCACGGGTTAATGAAAGTTATTTAAACGCAAATAAAATAATAGAAATAGCAAAACAAGCGAAAGCAGAGGCCATTCATCCGGGTTATGGGTTTTTAAGTGAAAGTGCGACATTTGCAGAACAATGTGAAGAAGCAGGGATTCTATTTATTGGGCCATCTAGCAACGTTATTCGGCAACTGGGCAGTAAAATAGCTGCGAGAAAAGCGATGCATCAAGCTGGTGTCCCGATAGTTCCTGGAACCGAGGAAGCTGTCGCCTCCACAGCAGAAGCGATAAGGCTGGCAAACCAAATTGGTTATCCGGTAATGGTAAAAGCATCTGCCGGTGGTGGTGGGATTGGAATGCAAACGGTTTATTCTGAAGCCGAACTAACGAAAGCATTTGAAAACAACGCAAAACGAGCTAAATCATTCTTTGGCGATGGATCCATGTTCATTGAAAAAAAGATAGAGAATGCACGGCATATTGAAATACAAGTACTAGCCGATCAGTTTGGTCATGTTATCCATTTATTTGAAAGGGAATGTTCGATTCAACGAAGGAATCAGAAAGTTATCGAAGAAGCACCATCTCCATTTATTTCCGAACAGACTAGAAAAGAGATGGGGGAAAAAGCTGTTCAAGCAGCCGAAGCTCTTCAATATACAAATGCCGGAACGATTGAATTTTTAGTGGATGAACAAGAGAACTTCTACTTTTTAGAAATGAACACTCGAATTCAAGTAGAACACCCGATAACCGAAGAGATTACAGGTATTGATATTATTGAAAAACAAATTGACATTGCTAATGGGAAACCATTAACAATTGAACAACGTGATTTAAATATAAATGGTCATGCAATTGAAGCACGGATTTATGCAGAAGATCCACGGACATTTTTTCCATCACCTGGTCAGATTGAGGTGTTTCATCCGCCATCAGGAGAGAAAATCAGAAATGAAGTGGGAGTAACAAATAATTATCTGGTTACACCGTTTTACGATCCGATGATTGCTAAATTAATTGTCCATGGTGAAACGAGAGAGAAAGCAATTACTTTATTAAAACAAGCATTAGATCAATATGAGATTACGGGTATTAAGACTAATTTATCAATGCTTATGCAAGTCATTGATCACGAACAGTTCAAGACTGGAAATACGACAACAAACTTTATTGAAAATTACTATCTACCAAAGAAAATCCATTAAAAACAAGGAGGAAATGAATATGGAAATAAAAGCAACGATGGCAGGAAGTGTTTGGAAGAAAACCGTAGAGCCGGGTGAAGCAGTAGAGGAAGGGCAAGATGTTGTTATCTTGGAATCAATGAAAATGGAAATTCCAATTGCAGCGGAATCCAGTGGCATAGTAAAAGAATTTAGGGTTAATGAAGGCGATTTTGTTAATGAAGGCGACACGATTGCCATTATTGAATAACTTTTGAGAACCAATTTTTTCATAGTATTTCCAACATCATTAAATGAGGAAAAAACCAAATTTCAGTTTTATAGATACAAGGGGGCAGATTTGTGGGAAGGTTCGTTGAATTAGAAGTAACCGATTCCATTGCAATTGTTAAGCTAAACAGGCCAGAAGCTGCCAATGCTATGTCACAAGCCTTACTTGAAGACTTGCGTACAACTGTAAAAACAGTTGAACACGAAGAAAGCATTACCTGTACCATCATTACTGGAAGCGGTAAAAAAGCATTTTGTGCCGGAGCAGATTTAAAAGAACGCGCTGGAATGAATGAACAGGAAGTAATCGCAGCTGTAGCATTTATTAGTGAGACCGTAACGATGGTAGAAAACATGTCTATGCCTGTTATTGCTGCTTTAAATGGAGTGGCTTTTGGCGGTGGACTTGAGTTGGCACTTGCTTGTGATATTCGCATAGCAGCAAATCATAGTCAACTGGGATTAACAGAGACTTCCTTAGCCATTATTCCGGGGGCAGGAGGAACACAACGCTTACCGCGTTTAATAGGAATAGGGCAGGCTAAACGCCTGATATATAGTGCGGCACGAATAACAGCAAAAAAAGCATTAGCAATTGGACTGGTAGAAGAAGCGGTGGAAGCAAATGATTTAATGGAAACTGCTTGTAAGTTAGCAGAAATGATTGCAAAAAACGGTCCTATTGCGTTAAAACAAGCAAAGATAGCGATAAATAAAGGGTTAGAAACAGATTTAGCAACGGGATTAATTATTGAACAACTCGCCTATCAACAAACGATTCCAACAAATGACAGGGTAGAAGGGTTACGAGCCTTTCGCGAAAAACGAACACCGAATTATCAAGGAAATTAAAACGGGAGGCTAGTTATAATGGCTTATATGAAAGTGTTTCATGAACATGTAGAAAAAATTGAACAAGGTGGAAAGGAAAAATATCATCAAAAAAATACAGAAAAAGGCAAGCTGTTTGTCCGTGAAAGATTACAACGATTATTTGATGACAATATCGAAATAGAAGATGCTTTTTTTGCCAACTGTTTAAATGGAGATTTGCCTGCAGATGGTGTGGTAACCGGTATTGGCAAAATAAATGGGCAATCGGTCTGTGTCATGGCGAATGATTCGACTGTAAAAGCAGGGTCTTGGGGAAAACGAACGGTAGAAAAAATAGTAAGAATCCAAGAGACAGCAATGAAATTAGAAATACCAATGATTTACTTAGTCGATTCTGCAGGTGCAAGAATTACCGATCAAGTGGAAATGTTCCCGGGTAGAAGAGGGGCAGGGAGAATTTTTCATAATCAAATAAAATTATCCGGTCGTGTGCCACAAGTATGTTTATTATTCGGTCCATCTGCTGCTGGAGGAGCGTATATTCCAGCTTTTTGCGATATTGTTATTATGGTGGACGGGAATGCCTCCATGTATTTAGGTTCTCCACGCATGGCAGAAAAGGTTATTGGAGAAAAAGTGAGTCTGGAGGAAATGGGTGGTGCAAGAATGCACTGCTCTGTATCTGGTGTTGGCGATGTGTTAGTAAAAACAGAAGAAGAAGCAATCGCCTATACCCAAGCATATATGAGTTATTTTCCAGCTAATTTCAGGAAAAAACCACCAGTAAGAGAAGCAAAACCGGCCAAGCAATTCAAAAAAAGCATGATTGATTTAATTCCAGAAAACCAAAATGCAGCCTTTAATATGTATGATCTAATCGATCGATTGATTGATGAGGATAGTTTTTGTGAAATAAAGAAGAAATTCGCTCCTGAACTCATCACTGGGTTAGCACGAATGAATGGACGCTCGATTGGAATCATTGCCAATCAGCCACGCATGAAAGGGGGCGTCTTATTCCCGGATTCCGCAGATAAAGCAGCTAAATTCATCCAGCTTTGTGATGCGTTCAATATTCCTTTACTGTTTTTAGTTGATGTCCCTGGGTTTATGATTGGGACGAAAGTAGAACGTGCGGGAATTATTCGTCATGGTGCAAAAATGCTTGCAACCATGAGTGAAGCAACGGTACCCAAAATCTCTGTCATTGTCCGTAAAGCTTATGGAGCTGGGCTTTATGCAATGGCAGGACCAGCCTTTGAACCGGATTGCTGTTTGGCTTTACCAACTGCACAAATTGCGGTAATGGGACCTGAAGCAGCTGTTAATGCTGTATATGCGAATAAAATTCAGGAATTACCAGAGAAAGAACGAATTACCTTTATTAAAGAAAAGCAGGAAGAATATAAGGAAGATATTGATATTTATCGATTAGCCTCAGAAATGGTAGTAGATGCCATCATTGATCCGGAAAAACTACGGGATGAATTAATTAGCCGTTATGAGTTATATGATTCCAAACATGTTACGTTTACAGAAAGAAAGCATGGAGTCTATCCCGTATAAATAATTCACGTACCCACAAAACCTTGACTGACTAAGGTTTTGTGGGTAGTTTTTATGTGAAATGACTTCCTTTGCAACGTATTCGAAAAAGAAGAGACTATACAACTACTTGCTGAAACATTATCGGAAGAACCATTTCATATTCATAAACTAAATTAGCAAACAGATAATACCGATAACGTTGCAATATTGTTATTATGACATTCACTAAATAGGAGTTGTTTGGGAAAATAACGAATTATCGAAAGTTAAAAGCCATCCCTTTTCTAAAGCAGCAAGGGAGATAGATTATTAATATGGGGCATATTTTACATAATAATTACATTAACCATAATATTATTATGTAAACTCGGAGCAGGATAATTTAATCTGAATCCATTACATGATATTCTTTACAGAGAAAATATCTGAAAAGGGTAGTATGTTGAAATCTAGACAGAGGAGTTTATGGGGGTGCAATAGATTGTTAGAGCTTATGTAGCATTAAACAGAGTTATCTCGTATAATAAACGCTAATATTATAATAGGGGGAGCGTGAAAAGTATGGGGAGCACAACAACAATCAGTTCCGCGCCACTGATGTTTGAGAAAATAGCATTTGCATATCAAAAAATGCTAGACCATCAAGATCAGGCAAACGCGGAGAAAATACTGGATTTATATAAAAAATACAAAGAACAGGAGTTGATGATCTGTTTTGCCGGACATTTTTCTGCCGGTAAATCATCCATGATTAATACACTATTGGATCATGATATTTTACCAAATAGTCCTATTCCAACGAGTGCCAACATTGTTAAAGTCACATCCGGAGGTGGATATGTCCGCGTATATTTTAAAGATCAAGAACCGGAAGAGTATGCTGAACCAGTGGATGTAGAGTTAATCAAGCAATATTCCATGGACAAAGATAAAATCGTCAAAATCGAAATTAGTACATCGACAAAGTTATTGCCTAGAGGAACTGCTTTTGTCGATACACCGGGTATTGATGCAGCTGATGACGGAGATCGATTAATGACAGAAGCCTCTCTCCATCTTATGGATGCTCTTTTTTATGTTATGGATTATAATCATGTCCAATCAGAGGTTAATTTACAGTTTTTAAAAGATGTACAAGATAAATCGATCCCTTTTTACATCGTTATTAATCAAATTGATAAGCATGTTGAGGAAGAATTGTCTTTTTCAGATTTTGAAGATAGTATCAAACAGACGTTAGCATTATGGGAGATCGAACCTGAACAAATTTTTTATTCTTCCTTATACGAACCTAATTTGGAAAAGAATCAATTAGAGGATATAAAGGAAACTTTAAATAACCTATTAACAACTAGGAAGTCCGAGTTGTTAAGTAGTGATCATACACTTCAAGAGGTTATAAAGCAGCACGATTCCTTTCTGCGCGTACAATATGAAGAGAAGCTAGAAGCTTATCGCATTCCAACGGAAGAACGGGAAAAATTAGCTGAAATAAAGACAAAACAAATAGAACTCCAAGAGATGGATAGAAAAGAACAGCAACTAAAAACCGATTTTCAAGCTATTTTACAACAAACAGTAAAGAATGCTTATCTGATGCCAGCAACATTAAGAGATAAAGCGGCAGCATTTTTAGAATCTCATAAGAGCGATTTTAAAATAGGGTTGTTTGGTGCAAAGAAAAAGACAGAAGAAGAAAGAAGAAAGCGCACACATGATTTTTTAGCCGATTTACAGCAAACAGTTGAAGCTACACTGCAATGGAAGCTGCGGGATAAATGGCAGCAGTTGTTTAAGGCAAATAAAGTGGATGATATACACATACGTGACTACATCCAGGACTTTTCCATTATCGTAGACCAAAAAGATATTATAGAAGTGATCAAACAAGGTGCTACTGTAAGTGGAGACTATATCCTTCATTATACAAATGATCTTGCTCAAGCTATAAAAACAAAGGCAAAGCATTCTGCAAATACATTATGGGCAGACATTGAAACATATTTACAAAAACGAAATCAGCCGATCCGGACTAATCTGTTAGGTCAATTAACAGAGCTCAAAGAAATACAAAAAACGTTAAATCGCTATGATCAATTAAAGGATGAGCTGGATAAAAAGCAGGCAGCTATTAGACAAATAAATGACGCAGCTTATTCGCTAAAAAAAGCAACAATCATACTGATGGAAGAAGCTTTGCAAAACCAGCACAACCAAATAAAACAAGTGACACAGCCTAAGAGAATACCAATAGCAAATAATCTAGAAAATATGCCATTTTCTAGTGATAAGAAAGTTACTTCTTCCAATGAGACAAAACAGCATGCTAATACGATAGAAATGACGATTGATTCCATAGAAAAAACAATGCAAATCGTTGATCAATTGCCAGGATTTCAATCATTGATGCATGATTTACAAAGGAAAAAGCAACGATTAAAAAATCGTATATACACAATAACATTATTCGGCGCATTTAGTGCCGGAAAATCTTCGTTTGCCAATGCTTTGATGGGAGAAGGCGTACTGCCAGTATCCCCAAACCCGACAACAGCAACAATAAATCGAATCAATCCTGTCGATCATGATCATCAGCATGGTACAATTATCGGCAAAGTTAAATCACATGAGAGATTAGTAGATGAGCTTACCACAATTACAAAGAAATTCTCTCCGGCATTTTCTAACCTTGATGATTTAATCGGTTGGATAAAACGGGAAAAAATATATTGTAATGAATCCTTGGCAAACACATACCAATCGTATTTAAAAGCAGTCATAAATGGCTATAAATCTATAAGACCGAACATCGGTCATACGATTACCTTATCTTTAGACGAATTTCCAGCTTATGTAACAGATGAATCAAAAGCTTGCTTCTTAGAAACAATGGATTTATATTACGATTGTGAATTGACTCGTCAAGGGATCCGTCTTGTGGACACCCCAGGGGCAGACTCAGTTAATGCTCGACATACAGATGTTGCTTTTGACTATATGAAACATGCCGATGCAATTCTCTATGTTACGTATTATAATCATGCATTGAATCGGGCTGACAAAGACTTTTTAATGCAATTAGGCAGAGTAAAGGACTCTTTTCAATTAGATAAAATGTTTTTTATTGTAAATGCAGCTGATTTAGCAAAAGATGAAAGAGAACTAACACTCGTTACGGATTATGTACAGGAACAATTATTACAGTTAGCTATACGTTTTCCGCGATTATATCCTGTCTCAAGCAGAAATGCACTCATAAATAAACAAAAACATCAACATTTGGATACCTTAATGGTTAAATTTGAAACGGAATTTTATCAATTTATTCATGAGGACTTAACCAAGTTAATGGTAGCTTCCGCCTTTCGTGATATAGAGCGAATGGAGCAGCAACTAGAGCAATTTATCGCTTCACAGAAATTGGATCAACAAGAGAAAGAAGTATTTAAGCAGTCCATTCTAGATAAACAAAGCCAATTACAGCAAGTTATTGATGATCTAGATTCAGCACCGTATTTGAATCAAATCAAGCAAAAAATTGAAAAACAGCTGTATTATGTATTAAAGCGATTAGCTATTCGCTTCCATGATTTGTTTAAAGAAACATTCAACCCTGCTACGATCACAGAAAACGGGAGGCAAGCAAGAAAGCAGCTTTGGGATTGCTTGGAAGACCTTATTACCTATTGCCAAACAGAGCTAATCAGAGAATTACAAGCAGTTTCTCTACGGATGGAAGCATTTATCCATGATATAATGATAGATGCGTACAAAGAGATGGAAAGACAAAGTAAACAAATTGATACTTCGTTTTTATTTGCTGAAGCAGAAATAAAAGAGTTAGCATCACCGAATTTTTCAGAAGCATTTCAAGATATGGATAGAAAATCATTTGATCGAATCATAAATATGTTTAAAAATACAAAAGCTTTCTTTGAGAAAAACGAAAAAGAGCAAATGAAAAACGCAATTTATACAGTACTTCAACCATTTGCACAACAATATATGGAAACCAATGAAAAAAGCTTGGGCAATTTTTATAAAGCGCAATCTCAGGACATGATCGATTATCTTCGGGAGAATGTGACGAAACAATTACAAAACCATATCCAACGGAGTTTAGCAATGATGACTTCTACTATATCTGTGGACCAATTAATAAGCAAACAACAAGAAATAAGAGAAATTATTGCAAATAGTAGATGGAAAGAAGGATAAACATGAACAAACATCAAATTATGCTAGTTGATGGCATGGCACTATTATTCCGCGGCTTTTTTGCTACAGCATTTCGCGGTAATTTTATGAAAACAAGTGAAGGCATACCGACAAACGGTGTCTATCAGTTTTTACGTTATTTCCTTGATGCAGTAAAGACATTTACTCCAACGCATGTCATTTGCTGCTGGGATATGGGGAGCAAAACGTTTCGTACAGAAATGTATACAGATTATAAAGCAAATCGGGATGAACCACCAAAAGAATTAATACCGCAATTTGATTTGGTAAAAGAAGTGGTAGATAGCTTTGATATCGCAAATATAGGAATAGAAAATTTTGAAGCAGATGATTGTATCGGAACTCTAGCAAAACTTTATGCTGAGGATCATGAGGTATTGATTCTTACGGGGGATCAGGATATTTTACAATTAGTTGATGAAAGGATTCAAGTAGCTATTATGAAGAAAGGACAGGGGAATTATGAAGTATATAATGAAACTAATTTCTATGAAAAGAAAGGGATTTCCCCAAATCAAATAGTAGATTTAAAAGGATTAATGGGAGATGCATCTGATAATTACCCGGGGGTAAAGGGAATTGGCGAAAAGACAGCAATGAAGCTAATACAAGCCCACGGATCAATCGAAAATATTTTAGAAAAAATCGATGAATTACCAAAAGGGGTGCAAACGAAAATAAAAATGAATATCGATATGCTTCATTTATCACGGCGTCTTGCTACGATAAACTGTAACGTTCCAATTCATTGTGAGTTAGATCATACATTATGGAATTATGACAGGGGAAAGATAATAAATACATTTAAAACCCTTGAGTTTAAAAATTTAGAAAAATTAGTGTGATCCTATCATGTTATTAATAGCTCATATTTTATGGGCTATTTTTTTGCTTTTTTAAGAAATGATATTGTTTTTACATGGGGGAAATCTTTTCGAACGTAGCTTTGTCGTTTAGCTTAAGTGCTCAAACTATAGCCAACTTCGATCACCTTCCTGCAATGAGTAACATCAGCTTCACATGTCGTCATCTCACATAAAGTTCTGTATTTCTCATGTTTTTAATTATCCTGGAGTCTTTGTGAGAGAAACGCCAATTACCCACCGGGGGTATCGTAAGTAAGGTAAGGGGGTATCCGTTATACCTATATGGGGTATTCGCTTCATCACAGGGGGTTTCTGCATGCGCGTTGTTGGGGTATTTTACCCCTATAAAAGGCAATACCGTTTTACGGTCATTAAATTTGGAGATGACATGAAAATAATTTATAGTAAAAGAGAAATACGAAAGAAATATTTTTCTCTATTAACAAAAGATGCGGTTACAAAAGATGGTTCAAACCATAACATTGTAAAATAAGGAAACCTCTTGATACAATAAAAAATCAGGTTATGAGGGTGGTAGTAATGTCATTGTTTCGTGTAGAAAGTTTAAAAGTTAATGGGATTTTAGAAATGGATAAGTTAGAAATACAAGCAAATAAAATAATTTGTATTATTGGTAAAAGCGGTAGTGGAAAATCGACTTTTCTGCGGCTATTAAATCATTTAGATTCCCCTGATCAAGGGAAAATTTTATATCATGGAGAAGATATTTCAAGTATGGATCCAATAAACCTAAGAAGGAAAATTACGATGGTTCCGCAAACACCTGTTATTTTTCCAGGTTCAATTAAAGAAAATTTGCTAATTGGTCAAAAATTTTCCGGTATCGAGTTAGCAGATGATGCTTACTTAAAGAAAGTGCTTAACCGAATATCCTTACATAAATCGCTGGAAACCCCGGCAGAAGATCTGTCAGGAGGAGAAAAACAGCGATTGTCCTTAGCAAGAGCAATGTTGCTCGATGCAGAAGTATTTTTATTAGATGAACCGTCTTCTGCATTAGATAGAGCAACAGCAGATGACGTTGTCGGTGCATTTATCGATTTTATTAAAGCTGAAAATAAATCGATGCTTATGATTACGCATGATCTTGAAATAGCAAATCGTATAGCAGATGAAACAATTGATATGGATCAATATAGTAAAGCTACAGCCATGAATCAAAGTTAAAGGAAACGTTACGAGATAAGAAGTTTGAGGATGTTCAAAAAATCTGGTTTCTTTACTCGAGGACATGCCAATCGGAGCTGCAAAAGGATAGTACGGAAGGGATACATCGCTATCTTTCTAAGGACGTTGTTCCGCCCACTTCGTCGATCACGGTCTCTCTTAACCCCTTTTTGAACATGCACTACAAGATAAACGTTGAAAGGAGTAGTAAAAAATGAATGCCACAACAGACTTGACTTTTTGGCAGCTATTATTTGCTTATATATTTATTGTTATACTATGGGTTATTGTTCGTGTAAAAGGAATACCTCGAGAAAAATTGATTATCATTTCCACATTACGGATGACTATTCAATTAATTTTAGTTGGGTATTTATTAATGATAGTGTTCAAATATCCGCATCCACTTACCACACTAATCATTGTTCTGTTTATGCTCGCCTTTGCTATTTATAATGTTTATAAGCGAGCAAGTGTAGTGATTAATTTATCCGTAAAAAAGACAATTGCTTTATCGATGGCACTAGGTATATCGATTAGTATGATTTACTTTTTGTTTGTCGTTTTACAATTAGAACCGTGGTATAATCCGCAACTATTTATTCCGATTAGCGGTATGATTATTGGAAATGCGATGACAGGGATTACCTTAGGGGTTAATCAATTATTAATTGGTATGCGAGAGCAAAAAGCAAAAGTAGAAGGTGCTTTAATGCTTGGAGCAACTCCAAAGGATGCATCTAACTCGATTATTAACGAGGCGTTTGATTCTGCCATGCTTCCGACAATCAATTCTATGGTTGGTATGGGGATTGTGTTTTTACCAGGGATGATGACAGGGCAAATTATCGCTGGCGCTTCCCCGGTAGATGCGGTTAAATATCAAATTGCTATTATGCTTGGTGTAGCCGGTACAGTCGCAATTACAGTTGTGATCTTTCTGCATTTAACATATAAAACATTTTTCAATCATCGTGCACAATTAACTATTTCGCATGAATAAAATACTGTAGCAACAAAGACGCACTCCTTTTTTAGATGATTGACATAAGTAATCTGGAGGATAATTTAATTCTTACGCAACTTCACAACTAGTAGAAGAATATAAAGGAAAAACGAACCCATCATATGCCTTCCGATAGACGGGGTTGGAAATTGATCAGATTACTTCTATAATAGAGAAAAAGTATACAGGAGGAAAAATAATGATATTTCCTTCCAAAAAAGATCGATGGATGGCTGTCTTGTTATGGGGTATTGTCCTTTTAGGTGTTTTCATACCGATGATTATGGGGAATTTTATATCTGCATTGCTTATTCTTCCCTTGATATTATTGTTATTATGGTTTTGGTTTCGTACAGATTACTGTATTATCGATAACCAGCTTAAAATCCGTTACGGACCAATTCGACAAACCATTGATATTAATAAAATTAATACCATTTTTACAGCAAGCAAGAACCCGCTAGCTGTTGCTCCTGCTTTATCGCTTGATCGGATTGTTTTGGATTGCGGGAAGTTCGATGTAACTACAATCTCGCCACTGAATAAACAGCGACTTGAAATCAATCCAAATATAAAAATCGAAAAAGGGCTTAAATCATAAAGTACCTTCAATCAGTAGGGGTTTCTTTTATCCCCATCCAAAGGATCTCAAGCTAAAAGCGCGGGCGTCCTCGAAAAAGGAAACCGCTTTTTCTTCGTGCGATGCTGCTTCAAGGAAGCTTTCCTTATCCTGTTGAACCGAACCAAACGGGGATTTGACTTGCTGTTGAATCCTCTCGTAGCATGGAAGTAGAGGGCTTAAGACGAGTTATATGCGAGATCATAGACCTCTTGATTTAACTGCATAAAAGGAGGATGACGAACGATGCGTGTCGTTAAAAATGTTAGTGAACTAATCGGGGAAACACCAATGGTCAAATTGAATAAGCTTGTTCCTGCTGAGGCAGCAGATGTTTATGTGAAATTGGAAATGTATAATCCAAGTCGAAGTGTGAAAGACCGCGCAGCATATAATATGATTAAAGTAGCTGAGGAGAAGGGGCTACTTAAGCCGGGAGATACGATTATCGAGCCTACTAGTGGAAATACCGGTATTGGCTTAGCGATGAATGCTGCTGCAAAAGGGTATAAAGCGATTATTGTTATGCCTGACAACAGTACAGAAGAACGCAGAAACATTTTGCGAGCATACGGAGCAGAGATTGTATTAACACCAAGTGAGAAGAAAATGCCCGGTGCTATCAAAAAAGCGTTAGAACTGCAAAAAGAAAATCCAGGCAGCTTTATTCCGCAACAATTTGAAAATGAAGCAAATTCGGATATCCATCGAAGAACAACAGCTTTAGAAATCTATGAGCAGATGAAAGGCGAACTGGATTCCCTTGTATGTACAGCAGGAACTGGAGGAACGGTAACCGGCACAGGTGAAATTTTAAAAGAAAAGCTCCCAGATCTTCATATTGCTGTGGTAGAACCAAAAGGATCTCCAGTACTGTCAGGTGGAAAGCCAGGAAAGCATAAACTGGTCGGCACCAGTCCAGGATTTATTCCTGATATATTGAATACATCGATTTATGATGAGATTATCCAGATTGCGGACGAGGATGCAGTGGATTTGTTTAAACAACTAGGTCAAAAAGAAGGTATTTTTATTGGGCTTTCTGGTGCAGCTGCTGTTTTTGCTGCTATTCAAGTAGCAAATAAACTTGGTAAAGGGAAAAAAGTGGTTTGTATTGCACCAGATTCAGGGGAGCGATATTTAAGCATGAATTTATTTGCAGAAGAGTGAAGATATCATATAAGAGAGAATTACTTTCTTATGATAAAGTCATATTATCTCGGGGGAAAGAAGTGCGCAAACGAACGACATTTATTATAATTAGTACCATTTTTACCTGTTTGCTCCTTGCTTTTATCGAGCATGGATTAAACACCAATTATGCAATGAAATCAATTAGTAAAATAGGTTTATTTTTACTAAACATTTGGCTATATCAAGTATTATTTAAAGACTTTCGCTTTTTAGATGTATTAACCTTAAAAAAGTTTAACCAGCGTGATTTGCAGCGATTGTTATTTTTAGGCGTCTTATCAGCAAGCATTGTTCTTGCTGCCTATTATTTCTTTCAACCATATTTTACAATTAATCAAATTAAAGGAGATTTAACGAATCGCTTAGGGATAACTACTATAGGTTTTATTTTTGTTGGACTGTATATAACTTTAATCAACTCATTTTTAGAAGAGTATTTCTTCCGAGGATTTGTTTTCTTTCTGCTTCCGAGAAAAATGGCTTATCTATTTAGTCCGCTATTATTTGCCACGTACCATATTCCCATGATTGCTTTATGGTTTAGCCCGATATTGATTGGCATTTGCTTTATCGGGTTATGGCTCATTGCAATTATTTTTCATAGGGTAAATGAAAAAGATCGTACCATTTGGTCTTCCTGGATTATTCATATTTGCGCTGATATAATGATTATTTCAATCGGTATAACATTTTTCTATTTCTAAGCATAGTTTGCTGTTAGTTGCATATAAATTTACAGCAATGACCTGATTGGATTACATCATTCATTGCAGTTTAAAGACAATCAGCCTTTGTTTTTTAATCTTTTTTCAACTGTGGAATTGAATAGTCAATAATAGCCATAGAGAATGTGACCTTGATTGCAAAAGACTCACATTCTCTTTTTTATACTATAGGGAAAGCATAAAGTTTTTAGGTTTATCCCGCATGTAAGGTGCCGTAGGACTTCCACTATAAGATCCTGAGTTGGTACAAAAGGGTCAAAGTGGAAGAACGGCACCTAAATGCCCGATTCGTTCAAACTAACATTGCGTGTAAAAAGCATTTCACGGAATGAAGTTTCACTTTATCGTATAAGAAAAACTATTGCTTTCGCTAAAGACTTGGCGACAAGCCAAATTTTTCTAATATCATCATCGTATTTTTATAGATGGACAAAGCAATATAAGAGATTACCATTACTTTGTACAATATGCCTATCTCCCTTTGTAAAATCATTCCATTTATTCTTATACTGTATGGCGTTAATAAAAATCCAGAAATAAAATTCACAGACAATACATTGATTTCAATAACTATCATTCATTTCTAACAGTAAACGAGATTTGTTTACCTGTTAATAACAATTCCTTTATAAAAACTTTGGATAATGATATAGTTTATCATGTATGTTTTAAGTTAAGCTTTTGGAGGTTATAGAAAATGAACAAGGAAATTAAAATACGTTCTTTAGAGCGTGAAGATTTACAATTTGTTCATGAACTAGGAAATGATGCAAATATTATGGCCTATTGGTTTGAAGAACCATATCATTCTTTTGTAGAGTTACAGGATATATATGATAAGCATATTCATGATCAAAGTGAGCGGCGGTTTATTCTTGAATCAAAAGAAGGTGAAAGGCTCGGTCTCGTTGAATTAGTAGAGATTGATTATATTCATCGAAATGCGGAATTTCAAATCATTATTAAACCAGAGCATCAAGGTCGGGGCTATGCAGTAACTGCCGCGCGGTTAGCAATGGATTATGCTTTTTCCATATTAAATTTGCATAAACTCTATCTGATCGTTGACAAGTATAATGAAAAAGCAATTCATGTTTATAAAAAAGTCGGTTTTAAAGTCGAAGCTGAATTAAAAGATGAATTCTTCGTTGAAGGCAGTTATCATAATGCTTATCGAATGTGTATTTTTCAACATGAATATTTAAACATGAAAAATAAGCCCTCATAGAGTTAATCACAGTATTGCAACGGGTATTTTATCGAAGCGATCCTGTAATAAACCAACTATAGTAAGTTAAAAAACTTCCGTTGAGTGGGAGTTTTTTATATGTCAAGAAGTACAGCTTATGGAAAATGAATTTTGCTGATTTATATAACCTGTTCTAATCATTAACTTTAAATCGTCTTAAGCTGCAAAATCGGTAAAAGCAGTTATCGTAAATAATATAACCTTCTTAATTAATTGTAAAAGAAATGAATAAACGATTAACAATGGCCATGTTAAGTAATACTGCAGGAGGAGCTTAACATGGGGGAAAATCGACAAGAAAGGAAGCTTAAAGAAAGTGGACGTGTGGAGTCAGATCAGGATGTTGGTCTACGTTAGGGTCTGCCATGATGTCGAGTTCAGAAGAAGCAGAAAACTAAATAACGGTGAAAAAATAATCCTAAAGCTATCGTAAATGTCGGTCGCTTTAGGATTATTTTTGAATAATTATCAGGTTTTCCTTTCAAACATGTTAATCTATATATAATTCACCTATATACAAAATGAGCAATTGGAGGATGGATAATTGGCATTTATTATTATAACAATCGTAGGTATTATTTTATTTGCAGGAATCGGAATGTGGTTATTCAAAATGAAAATAATCCGTGCTGGTCCAAAATATATTATCCAATTTATTACGGAAAATACGCAAAATAAGCGTGCAGCATTATCCATTCATTACAATGGAACAAAGTGGGCAGATATAAATGCAGATGAACTGCTTCCTTTAGCAAGCACGGTTAAAATTATTGTTGCTATCGAATACGCTAGACAATACAGATGGTGGTGCTCATGAAGCATGGATTAATGGATTAGATAACGGGAAATTGACCACAAGTGTTCCCCTAAGCGAAGTTGCTAAAGGTATGATTGCCTATAGTTCAAATGCAAATACAGATTATTTAATAAGAGTGTTAGGATTAATGGAAATTAATAATTTGCTAAAAAGCCTGGAAATAGATCATGAACCATTATATCCAATTGTTAGTGCCCTGTTTATTCCACTACAACTAATGAATGAAGAAAATTTATCCAAACGAGAAGTTTATCATGTATTGAAGCACATGAGTATGGATGAATACAGAAAGCGAGCAATAGACATACATCATAAATGGATAAAAAATCCACCATCCAATCAAACAAAAAAACAGATATTAAAGTTGTTAAATATGAAAGTTCAAAAAGTTTAGTCTGATCGTCTGCCCAGATCCACTACGAAGTCATACGTATCTATTTTAGATAAATTGAACCGAAAAACCTACTTTGATCGAAAAGTTTATCAGTACCTTAATTCTGTTAAGGAGCAATTAATGAATAACCCTAATAATCAAAAATGGCTACTTCATGCCGGGCAAAAAGGTGGTTCGACAGCATTTGTACTGACGATGCCTATGTACGCTACGGATAAAGAAAATAACAAGACGGAATTGGCATTGTTTGCAAACAATTTATCCTATATAGAAAATATCAAGCTAACAGCAAATTTAAATGAATTTCAGTTAGCCTTTTTAACAGATAAGAGATTTCGAGAGTTGGTTAAAGCAAGTTTGACTAGTATACACTCACTATAACGAAGACTTCCATAATTTGAGTATAACATTGCGTTTGTTTCTAGATCTTCTATTTTAATACACTAAAATGGAATGATTAAATTTAATAATAAATTTTTTAAGACATACGCATTACTATAAATTTGTATTTGTTATATTAGTTAGGTAAGAAGAATAAAAAGATAAATAGCGGGTGAATCTGGAGAAGTCTATTATACTACAAGCCTTAGAGAAAAGAATAATTCACTATCAAGAACATCTATTCGCAATGAATAGATCTTTTATTAAGAGAGTCAAAAAAGAACTTGAAATCTATAGGAAACTGCTTGTTTTTAAAAAAACTTTATCATAATAGGAGTCTCCTAACTTGTTTTTTTAATTTTTTCTTGAGTCACTTTATGTCGTTCTCAGACAGCAATAACAATATCTTCAGCTACAACTTTTTTAACCGACCGTTTTTTTTTGAGGAACTAATTGGTACTTAACGGTATTATCCATCTAAGCAAAACACTGATAATTCATTTACAGGGCTTGAAATATGTTAAAATTAAAAAAACATAAGTAAGGAGAGGTATTAATTATGTCTAAAGAAATTCTTTTCATCTTAGTTATAGTGTCTATAGCTATATGGATTACGTTGTCCCGAGAGACTGTAAAACCTTCAAAAAAGATAAATCGTTGGAAAATGATAACATTACTATCAGCAGGCTCTTTATTAACACTAATTATACTTATTTCACTTTTTAAAAACTTAACCTTTTAAAAACTTACGTTTTAAGGCAGACTATAATGATCCTGTGTCACAAGAGTATATTTCCGAGGTTGCACTCAGACGGAATAACATACCAAGGAAATCATTGAAATACAAAACATCGATTGAGTGTTTCATAGATTATGTCGGTCAGGATTTTGATAAAAGCATGTTGTCTCGCTTAATTTGACGAATCAAAAAATTTGATCTTCTAGCACGCATAATTTCATTTGTAACGTTTGATCGGCTTTGTTTTTCGAAGTTTTTCAATTCGTAGAGTGGAATCCCCCAGAGGTTAGAGTTTTATTATGCAACTGATTGGATGGATTGAGTTAGGCATTCGATCGGACTAAATCCATCCAATTTTTCTTGGGTCACTCATGATTGTACCAGGAAATATATTATCCAACTGATCGGAATGAATAGTTGTACGGTAGTCTACACGCTTCTTAGTTATTTCTATCGATTTTCTTATGGGATTCATGACAGGATCTAACGTTAGAGGTTTCTTGGTATTAAACGTAATAATTTCTCCGGTCCTCCGGTCAAGGATGGGATCTAAGTATAACTATTTTCTCCAAGACATTTGAATTCCGTTATGTCTGTTACTAATTTTTGAAGCAGAATAGTCGATTTTCCGCTACTTACCTAACGTTACGCCTATAGAAATTGTAATTAAGGGATTTCCGCATAAATTTCACACATTTTAATGCTAGTATTTAATTAGAGTGTGATCCGTTTATAATCAATGGCATTCATGAATCTTTTTTATAGGCATTTCTCACCTTACAAATTCATTCTCTTGTTCTAATTCTTCTTCGGCGTTACCAATATTGCTTCCTTTTTCTTCTGTTTATTAGGCTTCTTAGACATAGAAGATCACCCCTTTGATTTTAATTCCATGCTTCGCTGCCTTGTTCCTGAAATATTTCATCCAAGTCTAATAATGTAGGGCGGGTAAAATTGAACAGCTGTATGCGTCAAGTTTTTCTCGACATAGTGATAGCCAATACTTTTAGTACTCTATTGATGTACACTTATTCCTCTATCGCGCTATCGCTTGGTGCCTCCATTTTTAGTAAGGATCTTTAGAGCCTTTGGCAGTTGAATGGGCTTGATATAACGAGATTGCCCCTTGTTTTACAGCCAATTGATAAACGTGCTGCTTGATGTAGGATTAAATAAGCACTCCTAATGTCCGATTCAAGACCCCCTGCTTAAAATTTCACCATCGCTTCTCTTCCTTCAGCGCTCCAATGCATACCTCTCTTTTTCATGCGAAATGTAATATGGCGCTGGTTTGACTCCATAGCACCTTGAGTATTTTCCAAAGAATAATGGTTCGCTACAAATGCCTGAACTTCCCTCCAAAAGCGTGCAGTCGGTTGGATGTGATCATCACTTTTTGTTCTCTCAAAGACACTCTTTCCCCATTTTTGTCCCAGCCTTCATATATAATCGCATGACTTACTTCTAAACTTTTTTTCTTTTATAAAACACCATCTGCTTCTGCGTATAAAAAGTCTACACGTTTTCCCTCGGGAAGTGTTGCGACTCTTCTAATTCAGCAACCAGTTCTCTGTCTTCGTCTGCTTGTGCTTTTCCTACACGCTTCACTATGGCTCCTACGGTCTGGTGACTCATGTCTACAGTAGTCCATTCTTTTAATGTCTTCGCTGTTTCTTGATACCGTACATTCACTAGCTAATTTAGCAACCTTTACTTCTACCGATGGATGATGACGTTGATACTTTCTAATCCCTAGCCATTCATTCATCTAATGGATAATGGTTCTGTCCGTTTACATCCACCTTTAAAGATCTTCTATAACTATAGATAAATGAAACGGTTTTATTATCTTCTCTCTTTACCGACCAGCCAGACGCTTGTTTCTTTATCACTTGATCTAACAAATCTGAAAACAACATATAGCTCTGGATACTTGCTTCTGCTTCAATAAAATTATTTGTATTCTTTATTATCTCGTACAGTTTTGATATAATGTTTTTCATAAGAAGGTCTCTTTTCATGATGTATTTGCTGGGTAAGCATACATCTATCATAGGGTTCCTTCTTTCTTTTTTTCCACCATTTTTTCTAAATCATCTCGAGAAATATTATACACATACCTTTTTTATGTTTCTTCGTTTTAATCCTTCTATATACACGGATCTCATGGAATTTCAACTATTCTTATATTGGTGTGGAGCTTCCGTGTTGTAATTCTTCCTTAATGATTTGTATGAATTTTTAAATTCCTCAATATTTTTAGCCATAAAACACCCCCAAAAGGTAGATTTTTTACTCTAATTACCGAGGGATACCAATTTTTTCTATTGGATAACCATACTGATGATAATACCAATCTTTTCTGTTTGAATTTTGGAACAATTCTAGAAGGTCTCAGGTTATGTTATGTCATTAAAAGAACTCATTTTTTCTTTTTTATTATTTACAGATAAAATACATATAAGGAATTTTATAACAATAAAACTTCTCAATTTTTTTAAATATGTTACAATTAGATTAAATATAAAAATGTGGGGGTGAGGTATATCGGGCGTACCATAATTTTTCTTTAGTTAGAAAATACTATCTTATTAGTATAAAAGATAATGTAAGTTTTAATTGCTATGGGACAGATGGCTTGGAGTACTCGGTGTAAAAATGCAAAAATTAGAAGGGCAACAGTATACTTCATGAATAATCATTTAACATTATTGGTCTCAAAATTTAGGCTATATATGACCCAATGATATGTAGGGGTGTGACATGATAAAGAAATGGATTGCAGGAGGAGTTATTTTCATAATTATAGGCTTCATAATTTATGGCTTGAGCATCGGAAAAAGTCAGCTTGCGAATAGCTCTTCAAATGAGGTAGAGACAATCGCTATACAAGAACAGGAAATGTCAGGGACCGTAATTGTCCCGGGGGAATTAATACTTTCAGATGAGCAAGTAATCACTTATCAAAGCGATAAAGGTGAAGTGGGGGAAATATTAGTAAAAGAAGGGGATCAGGTCAAAAAAGGTGACGATCTTATCCACTATAAAAATGAAAAACTCTTAAATGATCAGAAGCAAAATGAATTACAATTAGAATTGATTTACTTGGAGCTGGAACATATTCAAAAAAAACACAAAAAAATAGATAAAAGGTTGGAAAAAGATAAAAATAATGAGGAGTTACAAGCGGAACATGATGAAATAGAGCTTCAAGAAAAGCAAAAAAAACTGGAATTAAGTCAGTCACAATTAGAGAAGGAGTCCATCGAGCAGGAATTTGTCGATACAACCATTAAAAGCGAGATTGATGGCACAGTTATCTCTATTGCTGAAGAAGCGCTCGCTAGTTTGGGACAAATCGAACAGCAGCCACTTTTGATGAAAATTGGTACACTTAAAAACATGCTGGTTAGAGGCGAAATTTCGGAATATGACACGTTAAAAATTAAAAAAGGTCAATCTGTCAAATTAACATCGGATGCAGTGCCGGATGAATCCTGGGAAGGAACAATACTTTCTATTTCTGCTTTGCCGATGGAAGATGATTCTGAAGAAGATTATAGTGGAGCTAGTTACGCCGTTGAGGCAAAAATAGATAATGAAGAAATATCTTTAAAACCTGGATTTAAGATGTTGATGGAAGTCGAGACAGATAAGGAAATGGCATTTACTCTTCCCCTTACTGCTGTAAAACGGGAAGCAGAAACCGATTACGTCTATGTTGTAAAAGAGGGGATAGCCACCCGTAAGGAAGTAAAAACAGGAATAGCTACAAATGAAGTAATCCAGATTAAAGATGGGTTGAAAGAGAATGAGGAAGTAATCTTAAATCCGGAAGAGGCCACTGATGGAATGGAAGTGACTGTACAATGATATACTTGGAATCTGTAGAAAAACATTACAGTCTTGCCGAGGGGCATGTAAAGGTACTGAAGGATATACATCTGCAAATTGACCAGGGAGAATTTATTGCTATTATGGGATCTTCTGGTTCTGGGAAAACGACGATGATGAATATTATCGGTTGTTTAGATAAACCGTCAAAAGGAAGATATTGGTTTAATAATCAACTTGTTTCTGATTACGAAGAAAAAAAACTTGCCCATATTAGGAATCATTCAATTGGTTTTGTTTTCCAACAATTTCATTTACTTCCTCGTTTAAATGCTTTGCAAAATGTTGCTTTACCGATGGTTTATTCAGGAATTAGCTCAAAAAATCGGAATGAAAAGGCCACGGAAGTATTAGAAAAATTAGGCTTAAAAGATCATATTAAGCATTTGCCCAATGAATTATCAGGTGGGCAAAAACAGCGTGTAGCGATTGCTAGAGAGATAGTCAATCAGCCTGAGGTTGTTTTGGCAGATGAACCGACAGGAGCACTGGATACCAAAACAGGTCGACAAATTATGGATTTATTTACGATGCTGCATCAGGAAGGAACAACGATTATCCTCGTAACACATGAAGAGGAACTTGCAACATATGCGGATCGAACGATATTTGTTCGGGACGGTATGCTGACAAACACGGCAACAGATGGAGAAAGTGAAATAGAGGGTGATGACCGTTGAGGATGTTAGAAAATGTGAAAATGGCTTTGTCAACCCTATATTCTCATAAAATGCGGTCCATTCTCACGATGGTCGGTATTATTATTGGCGTCGGTTCTGTTATTGCTGTTGTTGCAATTGGTCGAGGCGGAGAAGTCATGTTGAAAGCCCAGTTTTCCGGGGTAGAGAATGCGAGAGAGCTATATTATGAACCATCTGAAGAAGAAATTGAGTCTAATCCGAACGCACTTTTCGAATCTGCATTCAGTGAAGAAGATATCCGGACGATTGAGAACATACCGGAAGTACAACGTGTTATAAAATCCAGTACCGAAAACAGCCATTTACGTTATTATGAAGCAGAAACGAAAGGAAATATAAAAGGTATTAGTGAGGAATATATGAACGCTAATCAATTAGAAATAGCTTCCGGGAGGAATTTTACTAGTGGAGATTTTTGGGGAGGAAATAGATCAGTCATTGTAAGTGAATCATTTAGGGATAGGCTTTTTGATGGGAATGAAATGCTTGGTGAAGTGCTTTATATTGGTTCACAACCAGTAAAAATTGTTGGAGTCCTGGAAAAAGGGAATTCTTTATTTGGAATGAATCAGGATACAATTTATCTTCCTTTAACAACATGGCAAAATATTTTTGCTAGCTCTGAAATTAGCGAGGTATCTATCCAGGCTAAAACTCCGGAAGCGCTACAAACAGCAAGTGAGAAAGCTGTAGCAACTCTGAATCGAATCCACGATAAAGATGGTGCTTATCAAATTCTCAACATGGAAGAAATTGGAGACATGATCGAGCAGGTAACCAAAATTATGACGATTGTTATTGGGAGTATTGCCGGCGTCTCCTTAGTTGTTGGCGGTATCGGTGTCATGAATATTATGCTTGTTTCTGTCACTGAACGAACGAGAGAAATCGGTATTCGTATGTCACTTGGAGCTACTCGGGGACAAATCTTGGCGCAATTTTTGGTTGAATCGATTATTCTTACATTATTTGGTGGATTGATCGGAATGTTAGTAGGAGCAAGTGGAGGGATGCTTGTCTCATATTTTGCAGGATGGCCTTCTCTGGTATCCCTACCAGTTATTATAGGCGGAATAGTGTTCTCTATGTTTATCGGCGTTATTTTTGGGATTCTACCTGCAAATAAAGCGGCAAAAATGGATCCAATTAAAGCATTGGGACATGAATAACACATTAAAAAATTATAAATTTAGAATTAATTTAAAATTTTGATTGCCAGTTTAGGAAAAATTTGGTACAATAAGTTTGTACTAGTACTAAATATTTGAAGGAGGTAATTTTTATGGTTAAGGCAAGAGATTCAAAGTTTTATGCTCTACTATCTTTGTCGCTTTTTGCAGTTACATTACTAGCTTTAGCGATTGGTAGTGGACCACTCATCGCAGCTCAACTTGGACTTAGCACTACGACGTCAATTGCAATTGTCAATCTGTTAAGTGTTGGTTCAACAGTTGCTACGGTAATAACAGTTATAGGGATGTTTTCTGGAGTAGGGACTATTGGATCAGCGTTTGCAGCGACTGTTCTTACACTTATGAAGAAACATGGGAAAGCTAAAGCGGCTGCTTTCTAACAATGACAAAAATATTTAAACTGCATGATCAAAGTATAACGGGTCATCTCAATTATATTGGGATGATCTTTCTTTCATCAATAATTCTGCTAACGCTGATTTTTTATCATGATTTAGTTCCTAGTCAAACCCTTATTCTAACTTCTTTTTTTTCTATATACATTATAGCAACAGCAAACATTAACCGTTGTATATTACCATATAGAAAGCAACACCCTGGAATAATCTTTATTTCCAAGCGCTTTTTGTTGAAACATTTGTTTTTTACAATCACAAAGGGGTATTCTCTTCAACTACTTTTGGCTCTAGTAATTTCTATAGCTTTTATTATAAGATTAAATCAATATTTAATTATTCTATTAGCTTTAATTACAGTTATTATTTCTTTTTTGTCTCAATTAACGTCCGGACTGTTTAAAATTTTGCTTCGAATGCTGTTTTTAATACAATTATGGTTTATTTTAACATCTTCGTTTGGGTTAGCCATATTTGTCGTAATTATTCAATTTGTACTTATTTACTGTTATCTATTTAACTATCACAGAATTTCCGTATTAATGGGAGTGTCCATGTTAAATAGTTCTAATAAACGATTTAGATCTGGAAACATACTATATATATTATTTTCTTACATAATCACAAATAAGTTATTAATGGTCTTGCTTGGATTCTTGGTATCTGTAGCAACTTACTATGCTCAAACAATCCTAACTAGATTACCCAATTTGCCAGGGTTTCCTGCTTTAATGGTCATTTGTATTAACTTTATGACGGTCATGGAAGTTTTAGTAGGACAGAAGAAAGAAGAAATTCTATTTGATAGAGCAAGAATAGAAACTTTGCAATCCTCTTTAATTGTTAGTTCATTCAAAAGGTTTACATCTAGTACAATTTATTTGCTATCTCTTATGATAATTATTGTATGTCTGTGTGGAATATTAGGGGTATTACTAAATACTTCTGATAGTACAATGATTCTTTTAAACTTTATCTCAATTCCTTTGATACTTTTTATAGGATTAGTGTATTTTAGAAAAACTGAGTTATTAACAAGTGGTAATGATTACAAGTTATTAAAATTAACCTTGCCTATTTTAATGCTTATATCCATTACAATTTTCACTATTGTTTCTTGAAAGAAGGAATGAGAATGAAACATAATTTATTCAAACTTTTTCTTGTATACTATTTTATCTATTGTTTATTTATTATTTGTACAGGAGTTTTTTTAGGATCTATAATTAATTTAGATTTATTTGAACCAGAACCACCTGATTTGGGTGATGATTTTAGGAATCTAGTTTTATCACACAATTCAAGGAATTTTGTATTGTATATATTGGGATTTATAGTATCGCCTATACTTCAGATATTTGATTTGGGCGGCTCAGCTTTTCAAATTACTTTAGGTTTTAGAATATTCGGTGCAGAAGAAGGTTTGAATAGATTAACCCCACATGGGTTGTTGGAGTTTCCAAATATGTTACTTTATCAAGGTATTAGTCAATATTTGCTTTGGACATTAATCTTTACTAGATCAATAAAGGTTACTTTAGGTGTAATGAAAAAATTATTCCCTGTTTATATACTATCATTAATAATATTAATAATAGCTGCTATCATTGAAGGATATATATAGAAGAAAGTGGGATTCATATGAGCTTAAAATTTGTAAATTGTACAAAGAAATTCAAGGATCATTTTATTTTAGACGAAGTGAATTTTGAAATACCAAAAGGACTTTTACATCTAAGAGGTCGAAATGGTACTGGTAAGAGTACTCTTCTTAGAATAATTTCTGGTCTCGATAAAAATTATTCGGGTGATATTATTAAATGTGGAGATCCAACTTTATATTTAAATCATGATCCCATTGGTATTCATCCTTTTACAATTAGAGAAAACTTAGAAATTCTATGGAACACATTTAAAATTATTCCATCCACAAAACAACTTTCCAAAGTTAAGGATTTTTTTAATGGTAATTTAGACGTTTCATATAGTAGAGCATCTACGGGAATGAAAGCTAAGATTGGTTTATCATTAATTTTCGTAAAGGATTGGGAGATAATATTAATTGACGAAACTATGTCCACTTTAGATACAGAAAGTATTGATATGCTTTCTGAAAGACTAGTAGACCTTTCAAAAAAACAAATGGCAACCATCATATACGTTTCTCACAGCATGGTAAATAAACGCTTAAAAGATAATTCAAGCGTTATTTATATAAGACAGGGGGGACTTATGTGGGAGAACGTATAAAATTATTATTATTATCATTTTTCTTATTAAGTGTATATGTGCTCCTCAACTATTATTTTATATTTCTAGTCGCTGACAATCAAATAAATTTATTATCTCAAGATCTAGAGGACCTGAAATATGTCCTAGATAATATTTCTCATAAAAATTTAGTCTTGATTGTAACAATAATTTCGACTTTTACAACAACGTTAGGTCTTTTAGTACAATATCTTATAGGTAAATTTCTATTGGTTATTTTTGCATCAAATGTTCAAAGTCATTTATTTCATGCTCTTATACCAAAAGTATTTATTATGATAATTAATCTGATTTTTATGGGGGTTTTGGAGATACATAACACTTGGTTGTATCTATTAACTGCTCTTATAGGGTCAATTTTAATATTGTTCTTTTTTCAATATAAGAAACAAAATTGGAAAGCATCATTACTCTTTTCTTCAGCCTTTATAATTGATGCCTTATTCTCGTTATGTAAAACAATATTTTCAGTGTGATGATGAGAAGGAGAATAGTTTATCACTAAAGCAAAGTGCGATAATGCTGCTGACAGTTAACGTACATGAAGTTAGTAATTGCTAGAAGTATGCTTTTCTATAATTGCTAAAGTTTCCTTAATAGGTGAAAGAAAGTCTGTTAAAGTGAAAAGGAAATATTTAAAGGGGGTGATATTCATTATGTGGAAGTGGCTAAAAAACTTATTCAAAAAAAGAAGAGATGGAGGTGGCGGTTCTGGCGCGTTTTAAACCAATATTCAAAAAATTCGTATAGTGACACCATAATATGGACAGAAAAACACCTCAAATATGGAGAGACCTAACTGAATGAGACAGAGGAAAAAGCACCCCCGAGTCGTATTTAAAATAAAACGACATTGAGGTGCTTTTCTCATGTATGACTTTAGTCTGTTGAGCTCGCGGGTGGGAAATCAGTGGTTACCCCAAACAAAAAACTCACTTTCTTCTATAATAGAACATTCTAGTTTACATAATATATATTATCGGAAGTTATTAAACAAAAATTATTTTAATCTCAAAATCAAAGTATTCTTAAGATAGTGAGACAAGACTAAAAAAATTACTATGAATCATAGTAATTTTTTTATAGTTATTTAGTTAGTTCATCTGGGTCAATTTTCTGCAATGGTTTGCTTGCTGGTCCGTTAATTACTTCACCGGTATAAGAAAATCGTGAACCATGACATGGACAATCCCATGTACGTTCTCCTGAATTCCATTCCACTTCACAACGTAAATGTGTACAAGTTGTATCTACAATATGAACTTGATTTTCTTTATCCTTATAAACTCCAGCTCGATTGCCATTTATTCGTGTAACCGTTGCCTGATCCGATTGTAATTGTTCTATATAAGGATTTGTGTTATCAAGCTTTCCTTTTATCATATGTTTTGCTACATCGGTATTAATTTGCGTGAACTTTCGTATCGATGGATCTGCTTTAAATCGTGATGGATTAAAAACATCGGCGTATTCACTTGTCTCGTTTATAATTAAGTCGCTTAATAATCTTGCAGCAACTGTGCCATTTGTCATGCCCCATTTACGGTAACCGGTTGCAACAAAAATTTTAGGTTGTGATTTTTTTAGTTTCCCGATATAAGGAATTTTATCTAATGTTGTTAAATCCTGTGCTGACCAGCGGTAATCATATGATTTTACTTGAAAATGTTCATCAGCAAACGCTTGCAGAGCTTTGTAATGCTCATGTGTCTGTTTTCCTTGCCCTGTTTTATGGTTTTCACCACTAATTAACCATAGTTCTTTTCCATTCCAATTCGTTGTGCGAACGGATCTAGTTGGTGACTCTGCATTAATATACATACCACCTGGGTATTCCTTAGCTGATTGAATAGCTAATACATAAGCCCTCTCTGCATACATTCTCGTAAAATAAAAGCTGTCTCGATCATAAAAAGGAAAGTGAGATGCAGAAATGATATAATTACATTTAATTCGATGGCCTTCTTTTGTTATAATCGAAGGATTTGTACGATTATCATCCATATCAACAGCAACCGTATTTTCATAAATATTTAAACCGTTTTTTATACTTGCATCAAGTAAGGCAGTTAAATATTTTAAAGGATGAAACTGCGCCTGGTTTTTCATTTGTAAGGCGGATTTCATTGGAATTTTTAGCGGCATCTGATCTAATAATTCACTCTTTATTTTTATTTGATCGTACGCATTTTTTTCTTTTTCTAAATCATGCTGCCATTTTTCACAATTGGTAAAAATATATGCATGTTCTTTTCGGTAATCACATTCAATTGTTAATTCTTTTACCGTATTTTCGATAAATTGCTTCGCTTCATCCATTGCTTTATAATAAAGCATAGCATGATCTATTCCAAAATGTTTAATAATTTCATCGTAAATCAGGCCATGTTGAGCAGTAATTTTAGCTGTTGTATGACCGGTAGTTCCCTTTAGAATAGGGTTTGCATCAATCAGTGTTACGTTGATATTATTTTTTGTCAACAAATATGCTGCTGTAATACCTGTAATCCCTCCGCCAACTATCCCTACTTCCGTATCGATGGACGTATCTAATGGCGGAAATTCTTTTATCGATGCTGTATCACGCCAATAAGAATGTGATTGAGAAGGTAATTGAGAATGAGCCAAATTTCCCCGCTCCTTTCAACTTTATTTATAACTAGTATGGACATAGCTAGTTTATTTTAGTCTCTGCAAATAGGTTTAGTTTTAAAAAAATAGGTAATTTTTAGTGAGGTGAGTATCATGCTAAAGCACGCAATACTTAGTGGACGTGTTCAGGGAGTTGGTTTACGTTTCATGGCAAAGCAAAAAGCAGATGAATTAGGAGTTAAAGGATGGATCAAAAATAATGATGATGGAACAGTAGAGCTAGAAGCAGAAGGAAATGAAGTCCAATTAGAACGATTTATGGAGGCATTAGAAAACGGTCTTAATCCGTTCATCAAGGTTACGCATATCGAACAAAAAACTTGCGAAGGGGATAAAGGCCATACAAAGTTTTCCATCAAATAATTAAAAGTCAAAGTATCTAACTCGCCAAGACAACATATGCTTTATCACATAACTTCAAGTATTTTTCTGGTTCATAAAAAGCAAGCTGCTCTATTCTAAGCAGCTTGCTTTTTATGAGCTGGAAAATTATAAAAATTGTTTATAGGTATCCATATCTTACGCTAGTGCCTAGCTTCTAAACGATCACTTGCGATTTTGTTTTTATTCTTATTGTTCTTCAAAAAATTTACGATTTAGCTCAATGTATTCAGTTTCCTCTTCTGGAACTTCATCTTCCATATAAATTGCTTCTACTGGGCATACTGCTTCACATGCGCCACAGTCAATACATATATCAGGATCAATATAAAACATATCTTTTCCTTCTTCTATGCAATCAACAGGGCAAACTTCTACACATTCTCCTGATTTTTCCTCTTTACAAGCTGACGTAATAACAAAAGCCAAGATGGCTCTCCTCCTTCTTTCCATTAAACCAAATATATTAATAAATAATGTACTAGTTATTATAACGCATTTTCAACAAAAAATGAAAGTAATAATAGGTTAGTTTACGTTTCTTTATGAAAGAAGCTAACCCAATTACTCTATATAATTAATCGACAAGTTTTTGCCAATGCCAAACTGTATGATTTCCAGTTTGAAAAGCCAAATGCATCATCAATTTTACTTTAAAAGCAATGCTAGAGATTGCTTTGAGTTTGTTCAGTATGATGCAGTTTCCAGATACTTTATTAGTAAAACAATCCGTTCCGTTGCTTGATTAGCTGACTCACCTGCATGTATATAAGATACAGCAGGTCTTTGTCCATTTGCAGAACAATGACAAACCAAAAAATTTGTTTCTGCAACTTATTTAAGTATTTCAAACGTAAACCAAATCCCTATGACCATGAATTAGTGATGAGCATGGGATTCATTAAAAAAGACTTGAAACGAACAGAACAAGCTCTTCCTCTTCCCCGGCTAATTAACCTCTTCAAAATATTCTTTGCGAAACCCGCCAATACGATTACTGTTATCAATAATAAAATAAAACTCATCGGTCTCATTTTTAACATCATACATTTTTCCTGGTGTTAATTTTCTATTCACAATATATTTTTTAGCATTTGTATGAACACATTTTAATTGCTTCATTGTTTCTCTGTTTTCCCAGTTTAAATGGATCATTATAATGTTACTCCTCTCCGCTATTAGTTTACATAATAATTTTACCGTTAACTAAACTTCATCAACATCAAACAAACGTTCATATTCTTCGTACCCTTCTTCTTTAAGCTTCTCCTTAGGGACAAATCGCAGTGCTGCAGAATTAATACAATAACGAAGTCCGCCTTGGTCTTTTGGACCGTCTTCAAATACATGACCTAAATGCGAATCAGCATCCTTGCTTCTTACTTCTGTACGTATCATCCCATGTGATGTATCCAGCTTTTCTTTAAGCTGATAATCGTCTATCGGTTTCGTAAAGCTTGGCCAACCACAGCCAGCATCATACTGATCTTTTGACGAAAATAGTGGTTCTCCTGAGACAATGTCTACATAAATACCTTCTTGATCATTGTTCCAGTATTCGTTTTGAAACGGTCTTTCCGTTCCGTTTTCCTGGGTAACATGGTATTGGATCGGTGTCAGCTTCTTTTTTAAGTCTACCTTATTTACCTTGCTTTTCCAATGTTTATTGATAAAATCCTCCCTGCCGGAACCTTTTTTATAAAGACGATAATGAAAAGATTGTTTTTTATAATATTCCTGATGTTGTTCTTCAGCTGGATAAAAAGGTTTTGCAGGAAGAATTTTCGTCACAATTGGTTTGGAAAACTTACCACTTGCTTCTAATGCTTGCTTTGACGCTTCGGCTTGTTGTCTCTGTTGTTCGTTATGATAAAATATTGCAGTATGGTACGATTCACCACGATCATTAAATTGTCCATTAGGGTCTGTTGGGTCAATTTGCTGCCAAAAGGTATCTAATAACTTTTGATAAGGCATCATCGTTGGATCAAACTCTATTTGTACTGCTTCCACATGACCTGTAGTATTTGAACAAACCTGTTCATACGTAGGATTTGGCATAGTACCTCCTGTGTAGCCTGATGTTATCCGGATGACCCCAGGACGATTATCAAATGGTTCAACCATACACCAAAAGCAGCCCCCAGCAAATGTTGCATATTCTTTCATTGTGTCACTCATTATCCATCATCCCCTCATTCTTTTCCTCTATTTTTCCCTGAATAGAAGAAAAAATCAAGCTGGACGCATTATTTAAATAAATAATTTCGGTACAGATTTTCCTTTTTGTTGTTCATCCTCTATTATAGACGGTTCATTTGCTTCCTCCGATTCTGATTCGGTTTGATCTGATTTCGGTAGTTCCGATTCGTCTTTTTTATTTTCTTCCGTTTCTTCCTTGTCTTCTTCATCTGTATCATCTTCTGTATCGTCTAAGGATTTAAAAGCCTTCATCATGCGAAACATTGCTGGTAAATTCTTTACCATGGGTCCATATTCCTTTACAATAGGAGCAGCATTTTGTACGACATTTATAACCTGTTGCATATTATCTAATGCACCGCTTAAGCCACCAATTCCCTTACTAACAGCCCCTCCAGCACCCGTGCTTGCTCCGGATTGTGGCTGTAATAAACTTAATAGATTTTTTAATTTACCTCCTTTCGTAGCTGCCTGTTGCATCCCCGAAAAATTGCCTCTGGAAAAAGGACCAGCTTGAAAGGGTGCATTTGGAAAATTACGCGGTTGAAGTTGTTGAAATGGTCTAAAATTATTTCCCATATTGCCTTGTTGCATATGGAATGGAAAGTTAACCGATCGTTGTGGGGAAAACACCATGTTGATATGCCTCCTTTCTTTATGCTATTACCTATATTAGTGTACGTAGACCTAAAGAAAAAGTGTAGGCATTTATTGAATTACTATGGTTTACAGAGGAATTATAAAGTTTAGCATGGAAGCTGTTAGACGAATGAGGAGTTGTTACGGATTTAGATAAACGAAGCATAAAAATTAGTCAATCGAAAAAATATAGCGACTTTTTCTTTGCTGAATATTTCCCGGGCAACCGCATATAGCTACAGCATTTGCAAATAATTCGTATTCATTTGCCGAATATTGCAGAAGATCACAGTATTAGGTATGTAACTAAAAACAAAATTTAGAAGCAATCACTTATTAGCGTACAAATGCTCTGCTGACAAGATAAAGTGCAACTTCATGAAGGGTTCCTTTCTTTTTTCATCTTGAAACAGTTAAAATCCATTTGTAGACTTCCTTAAGAAACCTCGGTGTATTGCTATCGCAAGTATACCCCACTTCTATTGCAACGCCTTTTAGTCGATATTAAAAATTATTCAGCATATAAAATCAACTATATTTTTCTTAATATTAAAAAATTAATCAAACGTTTGTTTGAAACTTGAGTAATTAGGAATAGTGTTAGGAAAATGCGGATTAACTATATTGAAAAGTCCAACCTCCCCACTAATTCATAGAGAAATTGAACTTTTTCATTGCTTTATTAAAGTTCCCTTTAACGGGAATTATTCAATTTGAAAGCACCTATAGCCAAGCAAGCCTCCAGAGGTATTCAGTAGAATCATCCACATCAAAACTTTTGATATAAAAAACGACCTGTAAACATTCAAAACGAAAACTCAAGGATCGAGCTAACACACCTATGAATGACATTTCATTGTTTTTAGACAACACTGAAAATATTACCAATTTTTATACGATAGGTAGACAGGTTCTGGATATAATTTAATATGGATTAAAACAGAATTAAAATTCCCAAATGCAACCGATTAAAGATATGATCGGGGTTTCCAAGATTTTTCTGAAGTTAGTAGCAGAGAAATATAACATGAATCAATTTAAATTTGAATCGAATGATTTTGAATAAAGCATACACGAACAATGTAAATAGTGTCATTTCCTTCGTTCCATTCTCATCCTCACCTTTATGAACTTCGGGTGCTGATTAGGGAAATACTGTTACAATTACACCATCCATATTGTTACCTGATATTTCATAACGAAGATTGGTCGGCACATGAATGGTAGTATTCTTAGGAACAGGATGATAAAAGATCTTATATTTTTCTCCATTTACATTAGCAGAAATGTTTTTTTCTTCTTTTAGGTAATCTATATATTCTTCTAGAGCAAAATTCTTTTTTTTCATAATCGCGCTGTGAGGCAAACCAACATAACGGATGTGCCATGGTTCATATTTAATTCCAGTAACATCAGTTTTATCCTGTGGATACCGTAATATAAAGCCGTATTTCCAGGCATTTTCTTTCAGCCACTTTCCTTCAGGTGCCCGATCCATTTTCGTTAAGCTTGATCCTACATCAAGTGATAAGCCTGAATTATGCTCACTATAACCTGCTGGCAAGGCATAATCCGCCCCCATTTCTTGGTAAAGCACACTTTGCTCAACAAAGTCTCGAAAGCCACTACTAATTAAAAAATGACTAACCCCATCCTTTTCAGCATCATTGATCATCTGTGAAAATTTTTGTGTTATTCCTTTTGACAGATAAATATTCGTATCAAGCAACCCGTATCCATTTATCAATTCTTTATGTTTAGATAAATTTACGATATCTAATTTCACACTCTCTTGGCGAATAGGATATTTACTGTTGATTAAGAGCAGATTTCCTTGATAGATCTGTTCTTTTGAAATCTCTTCCTTTTGGAGATTTTCAGAAGTCCCTATATTATCTTTGTGATTTTGATCATATTTTTGAATAACTACTTTATCCTGAAAAAACAGTGCTTTATTAATGAAAGTAACTCCTGCAAAACCTAAGCATAATAAAAACAACAATAAAAATCCCCACTTCTTCATTTTCAGTTTCCTCCTTGATCTTATATACTTAAAGGATAGGAAAAACTATTTAAAAAAAGAGTGGGGTAAATTTTAAATTTTTCTTAAATCTTTTTTAGCTTGATTATTTGGTTCACTTTTTGTGGTAAACCACTTCAAAAATCGTACGTATTAAAACTACTTTGGACAGTAATCAATCTATTATGTTGCTCAACAATATTTTTAGCAATGAACAAGCTAAAACGGTAAACGAATTGCATCATGTATGTGTCAACCCTAGAGTGGGGACATAACGGTTTACTAGAAGAATACCATTACAATTCAGAGAAAATAGTCTCATTAGATTCTCTAAGACAACTGCAAGAAGTTGTTGTAACAAGAAAAAGAGATCTCAAGAAGGTAGACACTAAGTACTTAAGTTAGACGATAATGCTAATTTTCAAAAGATACTCAACATTCCCAATAAATAGAAAAACTCGAGGTATAGATCCTCAAGTTTTTTACTCATCATGTAACGTATAAATTTCCCATAATTCATCAAAAACAGGTAATGCCGTAGGAAAGGGACTATTCCATTCTAAGTAGTTGCTAATTTCATCATAATTCGTGGACTGCTTAGGGAAATTGTGATCGGAAAATGCCCAATCAGCTAATCGGCACGGATCATCAGGCGGTTTTTTTCCCCGGAAAGTCATTAAAAAATGATAAAAGGATCGTGATTGCAATTGCCTCTCCTCCTTTTATTCAGAGTTATTCATAAATGCTTCATGTTTTCGTTGTTTTTTTCGATGTACAATTGTAGCTAGATAAATGCTGATTTCATATAAAATGATTAATGGAATAGCAACGACAATTTGTAATACAAAATCGGGCGGCGTTACAATAGTACCGATGATAACAAGAATAAAGTAAGCATATTTTCTAGTCTTTCTCATAAACTGTGGTGTTAAAATACCTAAGGCGGTTAAAAACATAGCAATTACCGGAATTTCAAACAAAACAGCAAAAGGGACAGTTACACGAATTAAAAATCCAAAATACTTGTTAACTGTAAACATTTCATTAAACATCCCATCGTTTAATGAAAGTAAAAAAGGCAAGATTAATTTAACGAACATAAAATAACCAAACACTAATCCACCAATAAACAGTAAAAATACTGCTGGGATATAGGCAACCGTTGCTTTTCTCTCATTTGCTGTCAGACCTGGCCTTACAAACAACCAAACTTGTAAAGCAAAAATAGGCAGTGTACAAGCAATTGCTACTACACTGGCAAGCGTAAAATAAATCCAAATAATTTCCCCGGGACTAATAACTGTTAGTTTAAAACCTATATCACCTTGGAAAAAAAGATATATATCCTTTGAAAATATAAATCCAACAAGGAAAAATAGGATAAAAAATATTGCAGTTACAATAATCCTGTTTCTTAATTCAGCCAAATGACCCGTTATGTTCATTTCTTTCTCATCAATAGATTGATTCTTAGACATCCTGTCACTCTCCCACACCATACAGCAAAATAAAATGATTGGTTAACAGATTTAAAAGTAAAAGAAGATGCAAGGATTTCACCTTACACCTTCTTTTATCCGTTTTTACTTTGATGTATGGTTTTCAGCGTTTCCTGATGAATCCCCGTCGGAAGCAATGCCCTTTGTTGCATTTTTAAATTCTTTTAACGAATTGCCAAATGCCTTACCTATTTCCGGAAGCTTTGCTGGTCCAAAAATGACTAAAGCAATAATAAGTATTAAGACTAACCCGGGTATACCAATATTTTGAAACATCTCCCCACGCCCCTTTATTTGTTGTTGTTTTCTTGCTCTGAAATTATTTTCTTTGTCTCATTGATTTCCTCTTTTGCATCGCTTGTCAAATCATTTGCCGACTTTTTAAACTCTCTTAATGTTTGACCAGCCGCTTTACCTATTTCCGGTAATTTCTTGGGACCGAAAATGACTAAAGCAATAACCAAAATTAAAATCAATCCAGGAAAGCCTATATTAGACATTTTTACACCTTCTTTATAGAATGATTTTCTTCAACCTGCGTGTTCAAAAAGAGAGTCTCGTAACGAAATTAATTATAAAGCGCTTTAAGTGTAACATGTTTTTATATAATGAGACAAGCAACATACGCTTTATATTGACAGATTATTAATTCTGGAAATCCCTCCCGTATTACTTTTTTCGATCATACTGAAGAAAGTAGAAATCATATGGGTTTTTCTCATCTTTTTCCCCTCGCTCTTTGGCACTTAGCGCCCATTCTGCTTCAGAGAATTGCGGAAAATACGTGTCACCTTGAAAAGCATGATCAATCCAAGTAATGTACATACGATCAGCGAACGGCAACAATTGTTCATAAATTTTTGCACCGCCAATTACAAAATACTCCTTCTCCGGGTCCGCTTCATTCCATTCTAGAATTTTATTGATATCAGAAACAACTTCGATTTCCTGGGGAAAATCTCCCCCACTTCTTGAAAGAATAATATTCTTACGGTTTGGCAGTGGTTTTCCAATCGAATCAAATGTTTTTCTGCCCATAATTACTGTTTGATGCATTGTCTTTTCTTTGAAAAAGCGTAAATCTCTGGGCAATCGCCAAGGGAGGCGGTTATTCAAACCGATCACATGATTTTTATCCATTGCAACAATGAAAGATATCATCGATCCACTTCCTTTCCTATTTATCCCACATCTAGCTGGCAGTAAGACCCCGCCTCGGGGAGTAAGAGAGATCAAAGAAGTCTAGAGGGCGGATAACTGCCAGTAAATGTCCGATTGGTTTAACTAAACATGAATTTCACTTTATCCCGCATGTAAGGTGCCGTAAGACTCCCACTTCAAAATTTTGAGTGATACAAAAGGTCAAAGTGGGAGAAAACGGCACCTAAATGCCCGATTCGCTAAGCTAACATTTCTTGGGAAAGGCATTCCAAGAAATGAAGTTTCACTTTATACTGCAATTGGTGCTTTAATAGCTGGATGTGGGTCATAACCAATAATTTCAAAGTCAGTAAGGTCAAAATCAAAAATAGAGGATTTTTCCATATTTATTTTAAGTTGTGGCATGGCTCTTATTTCTCTTTTTAGTTGGGTCTTCACTTGTTCTACATGATTCACATAAATATGTGCATCTCCAAGCGTATGAACAAATTCCCCAGGTTGTAAACCACATTCATGGGCAAGAAGATAGGTTAACAACGCATAACTTGCAATATTAAACGGAACTCCTAAAAACACATCACCACTTCTTTGGTATAGTTGACAAGATAGCTTCCCATCTGCAACGTAAAATTGAAATAACGTATGACAAGGTGGAAGTGCCATAGATGGAATAGCTTCTGGATTCCATGCGGAAACAATATGTCTTCTGGAGTCTGGTTTTGTTTTGATGGATTCAATAACGTCTTTTAATTGATCAATCGTCTCGTTTTGCGATGTTTTCCATTTACGCCATTGCTTTCCATAGACATCACCCAGATCACCATAGGTCTTTGCAAAAGTATCGTCTGTTAAGATCTTTCTTTTAAAAATCTCCATCTGCTCTTGATAGCGTTCATTAAATTCAGGATCCGTTTGTGAACGGATACCGAAATTCGTCATATCCGGACCTTTATAATCACTGCTCTGAACCCACTTGGCAAACGCCCACTCATTCCAAATATTATTGTTATGCTGTAACAAATATCTAATATTTGTATCACCTTTAATAAACCAAAGCAGTTCACTGGCTACTAATCGAAAAGGAATTCGTTTCGTCGTTAATAGCGGAAAGCCTGCTTGTAAATCAAATCGCATTTGATAGCCAAATACGGAATAAGTACCTGTATTCGTTCGGTCTGTTTTTTTAATACCAGTTGTTAAAATATGTTTACATAAGTTCAAGTAAGCTGCTTCACCACTAACCATATGTAATTCCTCCAAACTTCTATATCTTATCTGTCTCATTGTACCATAAAAACAAAACTTGTCTCTAAGTTTGTAATATAAACGTAATTCATAAACAGCAAAATCCTACATAATCCTATAACAAATATAGAAGTATACGATTCATCTTAACTACTTCAATAATCTTACCTCACGGAACTATGGAAAGGGGAGTGTGTATGAACAGTCAACTAGAGTATGCAGTGAAACGTTCTTTATTGTATGGTTTTGTATTAACCCAGCCGTTTGTCAATTATGTCGGTGCATACCCGCAGCTGCAAAATAAAACTTCAACCGATCAATTAGAAGTTAGTAAACACGAAGAATCCGACCGTACAGTACAAAGAAAATTACATACGTTACCTTATTTTGATCAGGAAACCAGTAATTTTGATAACAAGTTGAAACAGATGATTGCGCATTCTTTGAATGAGTACCAATTATCTGTTAATGGGAAAATAAATAAAACAACAACATTCATACCTAGAGACGCAGAAACGGAATACAAAAAGCAACTACAAAACTTTGCAAAAGAATTACAACCAGGGGTGCATCATGAGAAAGTGAAAATCGTCCAAAAAGCCTTACAATATTTCGGCTACTATGAAGGAAAATTAGATGGTATTTATGGACCATTAACAAAAACAGCTTTAGAAATTGCGGAGGATGAGCTTGATCTAGAACTAATTTCAGATTCTGAAGCAAGTGCCTCTACTCCACAAGCGCAAACAATCTCTTCTGCCTCTGTACCTAGTAATAAGGAAACGAATAACCAAGCTAACAATAAAGAGATAAAAGCGGAAAAAACGGTACGGGAGGTTAATAAACCTAAGGAAGTCAAAAAAGCTGAAGTATCAGGTGTCAATGGTTCTTCCATCATCGAGGAGGCTCGTGCCCAAATCGGCACTCCGTATGTTTGGGGCGGCACTTCTCCAGGCGGCTTTGATTGCAGTGGTTTTATTCAATATGTTTTTCAAGCAGAAGGCATTACTATCCCTAGAACCGTAAGTGATATATGGAATTTTTCGCAGCCGATTTCTGAACCTTCCATTGGTGATCTTGTTTTCTTTGAAACGTATAAGCCCGGACCATCACATTTAGGGATTTATGTAGGTAATGGCAACTTTATTCACGCTGGAGAGTCAAGAGGAGTTGAAATAAGTGAATTAAGTAACCCGTATTGGGAATCACGCTACTTAGGCGCTAAACAAGTAAAGCAATAATAATTCATTTTATTCAATTTTATACTTTCCTATAGTACTATAGTACAAAAAATAGAGCGTTTTTAACAAGTTGGATAAACATCCTCTCCTAAGGAAACGCTCTATTTTGGCAAACGTTTAATACTCTGGATTTGTCCATGTATAATGAATAAACTTTACGCATTCACCGTACATTTCAAATGAGTTCTTTTCTGTTTTTTCATGGATAAAGCCGTTTTTTTGTAACACTTTTTGAGATGAAATATTGTTCGTCGTTGTTTTAGCATGTAGCTGCCTTAGACTCGTTGTAATGGAATCTTTGAGTAAAAGACTTAATGCTTGAGTAGCTACTCCTTTTCCTGTATGAATTTTGCCAATACGATAACCTAAGTGTCCAACTTTTCGATCGTCATTCAGATCAACTATATTTATTCTCCCTAAAATATTATGACTATCTTTAATTAAATAAAAACTTGCCTGCCCTTCACTCTGTTCCTCGAGCAATGCTTCATGTCTAGCTAAAAAGTTTGGTACATGATAATACTCATCGCCACGGCTTGGCACCATTGTTTCAAAAAATGCTCTGTTTTCTGCTTCAAACTTTAATAATGCTTCGGCATCTTCAGGCTGAAGCAGCTTTAATTTAATAATGATGTTCAACATCCTTTCTTGCTAACGTTGTCTCACCATCATTCCATTCCTTGTAAAACTGCTCTAAAAATTGTTCCATCATTTGGTGACGTTCTTTGGCAAAATGTTGAGCTGTTTTCGTATGGAGCGTATCCTTAATAATGAGAAGCTTGTCATAAAAGTGCTTAATCGTATGATTATTGAATTGTTCATGATAAAAATGCCTGCCCTTTGCTGCTCCATAGGCAAATGCACGTGCAATTCCGATAGCACCGATTGCATCTAGCTGATCAGCGTCTTGAACTATTTTTCCTTCTAAACTTTTAGGAATCCTTCCTTTACGAAAAGAAATATCAGTTATCGCTAACTTTATTTGGGCTATTTCTTGTTTAGATAAATCAATCGATATGAGAAGTCGTTCTAATTCTTTTTTTATCTCTGTTGGATTAGTGAATAATTTCTCATCCACTACATCATGTAACCAAGCTGCTGTTTCACAAATAAATCTATCTGCATGTTCTTTTTCAGCAATTAATTTGGCTAAGTGAGCAACCCGCTTCATATGATAATAATCATGTCCGGTAATATCATCTAGAAATAAGTGACGCACAAACCTTTTTATCGTAAGTAATTGTTCCTGTTGTTTCATTAAAACAAACCCTTCGCTTTTCCGTCCTCTCCTACATCCATTTGTAAAGCAGCAGGATTTTTAGGTAATCCGGGCATTGTTAAAACATCTCCTGTTAAAGCCACAATAAACCCTGCACCAATAGATGGACGTAATTCCCTAATCGTGATAGTAAATCCAGTTGGGCGCCCTAATAAAGTTGGGCTATCAGATAGCGAATATTGTGTTTTAGCCATGCATACGGGTAAATTCCCCCACCCTTGTTGTTCATAAAGCTTTAGCTGTTCACGAGCTTGTTTCGTAATCTCAATATCATCTGCACCATAAACCGTTTGTGCGATCTTCCTCATTTTTTGTTCTAAAGACTCATGCATCTCGTATAAAGGTCGATAAGAAGTGGACGCCGCTTCTGCTTTTTTAATCACTTTTTCTGCTAAAGCTACCCCACCGTTCCCTCCATCAGCCCATACGGTTGTAAGTGCTACATCATAACCTCTATCGTCGCACCACTGTTCAATAAAGGTCGTTTCTTGTTCTGTATCTGTCGGGAATTGGTTAATAGCTACAACAAATGGAACATGAAATGCTTGAATGGTTTCAATATGCTTTTGTAAATTCTCCATCCCTGCTTCTAAAGCTGCTATATTTTCTGTTTTTAAATCATCTTTTAACATTCCACCATGCATCTTCAGCGCCCGGACTGTAGCAACAATCACAACTGCAGCTGTATTTATATTTCCTGCTTGTGATTTAATATGAAAGTATTTTTCAGCACCCAAGTCCGCTCCGAATCCAGCTTCTGTGATCGTATAGTCAGCAAGCTTGGCAGCTGTTTTCGTAGCAATAATGCTATTACACCCGTGGGCAATATTTGCGAAAGGGCCTCCATGTACGATCGCTGGTGTGTTCTCCGTTGTTTGTACTAAATTAGGCCGTATTGCCTCTTTTAATAATAAAGTCAGAGCTCCTTCTACTTGTAGATCTTTAACTGTAACCGGTTCATCATTGTAGGTATAGCCAATTACAATCGAAGCTAAACGCCGTTTTAAATCTTTTAAATCCATTGCTAAACATAAAATTGCCATTATTTCTGAAGCTACCGTAATGTGGAAACCATCTTCCCTTGGCATTCCCTGCTTAGCGCCGCCTAGACCGATGATTACTTGTCTTAATGCGCGATCATTCATATCCAGTGCGCGCTTCCAGACGATCTTTCTAGGATCTATTCGTAATGCATTTCCCTGATGAATATGGTTATCAATAAATGCCGATAATGCGTTATTTGCCGTAGTAATTGCATGAATATCACCCGTGAAGTGAAGGTTAATATCTTCCATTGGTAAAACTTGCGAATAGCCCCCACCAGCAGCTCCACCCTTTAGTCCCATAACTGGACCTAAAGAAGGCTCACGTAAAGCGATGACCGCTTTTTTCCCCATTTTACGTAATGCTTGTCCTAGTCCTACCGTAACAGTAGATTTCCCTTCACCTGCAGGGGTTGGATTAATTGATGTCACAAGGATAATTTTTCCATCTCGCTTATTACTTAACTTTTCTAATAATGCACTAGATAACTTTGCTTTTGTATGTCCATATGGCTCCCAATCTTCTGTCGATAAATGGAGCTCTTCTGCAATCTTATGTATTGGAAATAGTTTTGTTTTTTGGGCAATTTCTATGTCTGTATTCATGACAATACTCCTTTCATTTTAGAAAAACAAGGAATCGCTTTCAATTTCTAACTAACCTATTTAAATAATAGCTGGAATATGAAAAAATGTCGAGTTATCCTCCCCTCTTTTCTTGACGTGACTAGTTAAATAAGCTATATTAGAAACAAGCAAAGAAGATGTACGGATTCATTCATGCAGACAGCTTCTATAGAAGTGGGTGTACAAGTGATCCTACACTTCTATGGGAACTGTCTATTTTATGTTCTGTTTATCTGCTTTGCATTACCACGTTTTACAAGGGAACGTGAAGCTTTTTAGGAGGATTAATAGATGGAAAACGGAGTAGTTAAATGGTTTAACGCTGAAAAAGGTTATGGCTTTATTCAGCAAGAAGAAGGAAACGATGTCTTCGTTCATTACTCAGCAATTCAAGAAGAAGGTTTTAAAACACTGGAAGAAGGTCAAGAAGTTACTTTTGATATCGTTGAAGGTGAACGTGGTCCACAAGCAGCTAATGTCGTTAAAAAATAAATAGTCCAAAACACATAGATAAAGCGGTAATCTATTTTAAGATTACTGCTTTTTTTGCGACTGATCCGTTGAGCCTAAGAACAAAGGCACATAGCTGGCGAAATTAGTTTCAATAAATATAACAACGGATATTTTTTCGATTCAGACTTTCATGCGTTCCATCGTTAAATAAGGGGTTCTTGTTTTAGATGTGTTCCAAAAAGGGGATAAAAAGGATCAAGGTCGGCTAAGGTCTTAGACGCCCTTGAAAAAACAGTTATTTTTCTGCGTGTGACGCTTCGATGACGTTGATTTCCTTGTTCTGTTGCAATGCTGACACTAGCATATTCTAGGTGAAGTTTCAAGTAGCTAGAGTGTAAGAGTATAGATTAAATGACTACGGGTATTGCTTGAGTCTCTACTCACACAGGAAAATGTTTTTCTTTTCCAACGAACGGAGAAATAGGTCTATAGAGAAAACTTGTCTAACAATTCAGCGAAGCGCAGACGATAGCTAAATGGCACGTATACTTAGAACTTAAATATTAACTACGTTGAATGAACTTCAACGAAAATTTTATACGTTCTAATGTACGAAGAAATTCAATATGTCCTTTTTAATGTACCTTTTGAATACCCTGTTAGACAAGAAAAAATTTTTAAAAATATGTATTAGGAGAGATCAGATAAGTTGTTCAAAGACGAGCGCTTCAAAAGCGTTTCAGCTAATGATTTAAAACGTGATATTATTGCAGGGATAACGGTTGGAATTGTTGCCATGCCGCTTGGGATGGCATTTGCAATCGCCTCAGGAGTAAAACCGGAATACGGTCTCTACACGACCATTATCGCAGGTTTTTTAGTTGCTCTTTTCGGTGGTTCCAAATTCCAAATTGCTGGTCCAACGGGTGCTTTTATTCCTATCCTGCTTGCGATTGTGTTAGAGCATGGTTATGAAAATTTATTAATTGCTGGATTTTTGGCAGGAATCATGCTCATTATAATGGGCATTTTCAAATTGGGAAAGTTAATTAAATATATTCCGCGATCCGTAACGATTGGCTTTACTTCTGGAATAGCTGTAATTATTTTCAGCGGGCAAATCGGAAACTTTCTTGGCCTGGAAGAGCTTGAAAAAAAACAATATTTTCATGAAAATATGATCCAGATTGCACAGAATATTTCTACGATCAACTGGTATAGTATATTAACTGCTCTGATTGGGTTAGTAGTTATTATTTTTATTCCTAAATTATTCCCAAGAGTACCTGTACTTTTAGCAGCACTTCTTCTGCCAACTGTAATTGCTGTTCTTTTTTATCCAACGCAAGTGGCGACAATAGGTACTGTATTTGGTGGAATTCCCCAATCATTACCAAGCCTACATTTTCCTAATATAACATGGGAAAAAATAGTGGTACTTTTGCAACCAGCCTTTGTAATTGCCATGCTTGGCGGAATCGAATCACTATTATCCGCAGTAGTTTCTGATGGAATGACAGGTACACGACATCATTCCAATCGCGAACTAATCGGTCAAGGAATAGCAAACATAGTAACTCCTTTATTTGGCGGTATACCTGCAACAGGCGCAATTGCTCGAACAGCTACAAATATTAAAAGTGGTGCTGTTAGTCCTTATTCAGGAATCTTTCAAAGTATATTTGTTTTAATTACACTATTACTTTTCGCTCCATATGCATCAAGTATTCCTCTAGCAAGTATGGCTCCTATATTAATGGTTGTTGCCTATAATATGAGTGAATATAAATCTTTTACACATATTCTTAAATTAAGGTCCAGCGACTCTCTCGTTTTAGTAACTACTTTTTTATTAACCGTGTTTGTTAACCTAACTGTGGCTGTTCAAATTGGTTTACTGCTTGCAATGGTTTCGTTTATTAAACGAATGAGTGAAGTTCTTCAAGTAAGAAGAGTGATTCCGGATATGATGAAGGAAACAACAAATGATCGTAATTTTGAATCGCTCACATCCGTTTGTCCACAGCTTTCCTTTTATACGATTGCAGGCCCTTTATTTTTTGGTGCTGCTGATAAGTTTGAATCTATCATCACTCGGTCCATTAACAAACGCCCAACAGCGCTTATCTTGAAAATGAAGCATGTTTCCACATTAGATGCTACAGGTGCAGCAAACTTAGATTCACTGGTAACCGATTTTAATAATATTGGTGGAATTACAATTATATCAGAAGCAAATGATGATGTACTTGAAATGTTACAAATAAGCGGGCTGTATGATAAAATTGGCGCAGAGAACATCTTTAAACGTTCAGAAGATGCAGTCAATTATGGACTGCAGCTGATTCAAGTAAGTAAATGCTCTATTTGCGCAAAAGAGAAACGAAATACATGTAAAGCATTTAGAGAAAGCAGCGATTTATTAGAAGTAACGGAAGGAATAAAATATCCAAATCGTTAACAATTTTTGAAACTTTTCGTCCGAATAAGTGAATAAACAAGTATGTTTTCCCTTGCAGACTATCGAGAACTTTTCGATAGTCTTTTTTATCTAGGAAACTATAAAACTTACATGGTTGGATAATTTATTCAGCTTCAACGCCGAAGCCCCTTTGAGGTCGGCTTCACTCTCCTTGTGACTCGGGCAGCCTTCTCGTTGGAGTTTAAGTGATCGAGCAACGAATAAACTTCAATCTCTTTCCTGCGAGTTTAGTTCCATCCTTGTCGATGGCGAGCTTGGCATTTCCCCTTTTATTTTAAAGTATGAACAAACAAGGTTAAAATCTCCTTATCGTATACTTCTTTGTTGTTTATGTTTTATCTTCGTTTCATAAACCTGTCATATGTTCATAAAGTACAGCTTCTCATTTCGAACCTTCCTTTTATTTATGCTTGAAAGATTTTTTAGGAAAAAAGTCAAGCTTCCTTGCGTTTTGTTCATTTGCTTCGGTATAATAGCTGTTGTATTTTCGCGGTTCGAGAACTCCCCCTCGTCATCAAAACTAAGGAGGAATTTTATTGGCTAATGAACTTATTTGGATTATACTTGCAATCGTAAACTTCACACTACTACTTCTTTTTTATAAATGGTTTGGTAGAACTGGTCTTTATATATGGATTGGTATGGCAACAATTTTAGCCAATATCCAAGTATTAAAGACAGTTGATCTGATCGGATTCACGGCAACTCTTGGTAATATTTTATATGGTACGGCTTATTTAGCGACTGATATTATTAACGAAAAATATGGTAAAGCAGAAGCAAAAAAAGCTGTTTGGATGGGGTTTGCAACCTTAGTAACAATGACGGTATTAATGCAGGGTACACTGGCATTTGAGCCTAGTGCAGATGATGTTGCCCATGAAGCACTGGCAACGATATTTAATTTAATTCCTCGCATTGCTGCCGGTAGTCTTGCCGCTTATTTAATCAGTCAATCTTTTGATGTCTGGATGTATGATAAAATAAGAAAATTATTTCCGTCTGATCGACATTTGTGGATCAGAAATAACGGCAGTACTGGCATAAGTCAATTATTGGATACGATTGTATTTTGTACAATTGCCTTTTACGGAACTTATCCGACTAATGTTTTTATGGAAATCTTTTTTACTACGTATATCATTAAATTTATTGTAGCGTTAATCGACACACCATTTATGTATATAGCTAAAAGGATGAAAGGATAATACAAGCTTACTTAGCGCAGTCTTATTAGCTAAGTGTTAATTATGTACTTAAATAAAGTAGCATCATAAAATTAAAAGATAGCGAAAAGACTTAAATATAGACGGTATTTCCGTGCGTTGACGGAGATTAGGACACAATACTTTTATGGATCCATTTTTGGTCTTCCTTCCTAGAAAGTAATGAGTGGAAGTTTGGTGTGGGAAGTTACCAGGTAGATGAAGAAGGCCAATAAATCACAGCCATCAATGTGTTGAGAAAAACCGTCGAACCAAAGATGTGAAGTAATCTTTTTATCTTCTTAAGTAAACTTGTTTCCCCTGTTTCTTTACATCCACACAGCAATTGTTTTATTAGGATTTTCCTTTCATGAATTTTATTGCAATGAAAAAAGTAATGACACGTTTCTAAAAAACTTCCCTCCCCTCTTCAGCTATTCATTCCTTTTACGATGCATAAAATACTAGGGAATTACCCAAGAATTTTAATGAACACATTTAGAGCCCGGACGTAATGAAACTGTCTATGCAATTACGATATCCAAAACAGAGAGGTAGGATAGAAATAAAGGCGTATTTGCAGAATGAAAGAAAGATAATATGAAGACTGTTAAGAAAATAAAAACAACCTTAATTAGTAAGGAGCTTGTAATAAGCTGCTGCTAATCCAATACGTATTCTTATCTAGTTTTTATTTTATACATTGATCAAATTATCACAAAATGGATATTTCACGAATATGTAATGGAATCCATTGATTAGCATATCTTTTCCCTGTCAACCACTTTTAACTCTATAAATCCCTTTCCTTCCGTTCTCAAAACAAACAACTTTTTCCTCACTTTAACTGTAGACTTTATTAAAAAGACAATAATTAGTAACGATTCCGTTAAAATTTTGTCAAAAACTTTCCAAACAAAAAAGTATGTAAAATTGCCATATCAACGAACAATTAGATAAATGAACAAATTATGAAAACGTTATCAATTAAGCTTTTTTTACTATTTTCCTTTGTATAATGGAACTAGGTCGGAATTCTCATCAAAAGGAGGGGGTTAACATGAGTACGATGAACAAAAAGAAAAAGTCTGAGCAACAGCATGAAGAGCCCAATTTAAAAGGTACGCTAATCTCGGTATTCCTGCTAGGTCTATTTATTATCGTCGCATGGTTCAGCGTATTTTATATTTTTATTGATCGGTAAGGTTAAAGATAAGGGGAGTGATGGGAATGCATTTTCATCAATATGAGAAAATCTGGCTTGTATTTGGAGTTGGTTCATTAGCACTTTTTTTAACTATTCTAGGATTTGGGGCATTTTGGAAAGGAACACATCCACAGAGCCATGGGGCGACCATTGATCCAAAAAATATTGAAGCACATGAAGCGTTTAAACAAGAAAATCTCGGCTTAACCAAAGTAGATGATAATAAGTATATCGTTAATATGGTTGCTTCTGCATTTAATTATGATTTTGGATTAGACAATGAAGGAAATCCAGTCAGAAAAATAACAATTCCTAAAGGCTCTACGGTATTGTTTCAAATAACGACGAAGGATGTTATCCATGGTTTTAATATTACTGGTACCAATGTCAATATGATGGTTGAGCCAGGGTATATAAGCCAAATGGAAACAGTTCTAAAAGAGCCTGGTGAATATACCGTTGTATGTAATGAATACTGTGGTGTTGGTCATCATTTAATGTTTGCTACTGTGGAGGTGGTTGAATAATGGCTTTACCAAAGACATTTAAGGTAATCAATGAGGCACCAAAGCTTTTCCCTTTTTCCAACAAAGAGGCAAAACTTTATATGTCCTTTATGTATGTTACATTTATTTCTTTACTAATCGGAGGATTGATGGGATTTTTACAAACGCTTGTTCGTTCCGGTACGATCACATTACCCTGGGGAATTGATTACTACCAAGTTTTAACTGTTCACGGAGTTATATTAGCACTCGTTTTAACTACATTTTTTATCATTGGATTTCAATTTTCTCTAATGGGAAAAACAGTGGGAATATCTCAAAAGCAAAGACAAGTAGCATGGATTAGCTTTTGGATAATGCTAATTGGTACTATCATAACAGCCACAATGATTTTATTAGGAAAGGCAAGTGTTCTATATACTTTTTACGCACCATTGAAAGCACATCCTTTATTTTATATCGGCTTGGCCCTAGTAATTGTTGGTACTTGGTTTGCAGGAATTGTTAATTTTCGTCAGCTCTATGTATGGAAAAAAGCACATCCCGGACAGAAATCACCACTTTTAGCTTTTATGGTTACGATTAATATGATTATGTGGATTATTGCTTCACTTGGTGTAGCAACTTCGGTTCTTGTACAATTTATCCCGTGGTCACTAGGGTATGCCGAAACAATAAACGTATTAGTAAGCAGGACATTGTTTTGGTACTTTGGCCATCCGCTTGTTTATTTTTGGTTATTGCCAGCTTATATGGCATGGTATGCAATTATTCCCAAAATTATTGGTGGGAAAATTTTTAGCGATTCATTAGCTAGACTATCGTTTATTTTATTTTTGTTCTTCTCCATTCCCGTTGGTTTCCATCACCAGCTTACGGAGCCGGGAATTGATCCGGTTTGGAAATTCATCCAAGTTGTACTCACCTTTATGGTAGTGGTACCAACCTTAATGACCGCATTTTCTTTATTTGCAACATTTGAGATCACTGGCCGTAAGAAAGGTCACAAAGGACTATTTGGCTGGTTTAAACATTTGCCATGGAACGATGTACGGTTCTTAGCTCCTATGCTTGGTATGCTTGCGCTTATCCCTGGAGGTGCCGGAGGAATTATTAATGCTTCACATCAAATGAACGCCGTTGTTCATAATACGATGTGGGTTACCGGGCATTTTCATCTGACGGTTGCTACAACTGTTATTTTAACTTTCTTTGGGGTTGCTTATTGGTTAATTCCACATTTGACCGGCAGAAAACTAACCAAATCTATCAACAAATTAGGAATTATTCAATCCATTATTTGGGTTGTAGGAATGGCAATTATGTCAACTTCTATGCATATCCAAGGTTTACTTGGTGGTCCTAGACGTTCCTCCTATTCGGAATATGGAGGAACAGAACAGGCTTCTGAATGGATTGGTTATCAAATTGCTCAAGCTATTGGTGGTACGATTCTATTTATTGGCGTTATTTTGATGGTGTATATTTTTATCAAATTAACCTTTTTTGCTCCAAAAGGAGTGGAAGAATTTCCAGTTGGTGAGGAAGAACCAGATGCTCAGCCAACACCAAAATTTATGGAAAACTGGAAGCTCTGGATCTGTATCACGGTTGCTCTTATTTTATTTGCTTACACCGTACCGTTTATCGATATTATTCAAAACTCTCCACCTGGGTCTCCTCCTTTTGATTGGCCTGTTGGAAGTTAATAAATGAAAAAAGGTGATGGGAGATAAGAAATACTAAATAGCACAAACCGAACAATTCATTTATAATTGTTCGGTTTGTTTGTGTTTAGAAAAACTTGGCTTGTCGCCAAGCTTTAGCGAAAGCCAAGTTTTTCTGATACTATAAACCATAGATTTTCATTGCACAATCTTCTTTTTAAATAGGAATTCACAAAAATTAGACCCATTTGTGCTAGTTTAAAAACTATACCCCTTTCCACTGGCTTTTCATCCACCCTATTTAACATTCAACAAACCCGCTAGATGATGATCACTAGAAAGTATAATTCATCATGGGTGAACATGAAGCTCATCCACTCTCCCTTTATTATTACTCTTTCCCCTATTTTCATCTTAATAAAATATATGACATTAGAAGTCGGATTCGATCAAAGTTTAATTACCTTTATTTCAACAAATGAAAAGAAACGTATAAAATATAATTACTTTACACTCTGTCCTTGTCTTCAAAAAGACTAACGCTAAAACTTTACTTTTCTAAAAAATTCTATATATCCTAATTTTATAATTGCTATTGATTACCTTCCGCTTCAAAATTAACATGTCTAGTAAGGAGGAATCAATTTGAAACAAGCGGAAGCGATTATAATGAACACGAAATTTAATCATATGGAAAGATGAGTAGCAGCAGTTCTAACATATAAAAAATCGTTACGTACAATTTACGAATATAAGTTTACAATATATACCTTATCTACTCGTCATTAGACTCCTTTTTATAGAATTGTTTCCAAAGGACTTGTCATTAGGAATGTAGGAAGAGGAATGGATCAAAAATGAGGAGGAGTTTTTCATGAATCAGAAAGAAATAGTTAAGGAACATGATACGTCTACCAATTACCCACAACAACCTCATGGTGGTAAGCTAGTAAACCAGGTCCTCACAGGTAAAAAAAGAGACAAAGAATTGGCTAGAGCGAAACAATTGGCCCATAGTTATGGTTGATTTAGAAGCAGTTATTACACTGGAAATGATTGCCACTGGTGCATTATCTCCTAACGAAGGATTTATGAACGAAGAAGACTATCAATCCGTTCTCAGTAAAGGGAGGTTGAAAAATGGTCTAGTATAGCCCGTACCATTAAGCTTCGCCCCAACAGGTGAACGTAATAAAAAAGTTATTGAATCCCTTTCCATTGGAGATGAAGTAGCTCTTGCTGATGAAACTAAAGAGCCTGTTGCTATTCTAGAAATTGAAGATATTTTTTCTTATAGTAAGGAGAAGCGTGCCTCTCACCTCTTTCGTACTACGGATAGAAACCATCCAGGTGTTGATGCTATCTATAGGAGAATGGGTGATGTTGCTCTAGGTGGACCTATTAAATTATTACGTCGTGCAAATTGGGGACCCTTTGGTTAGAACCGAAAGACACTTGGCATTTGTTTTACGAGAAAAATAAATTTCGCTCGGTAGCTGGATTTATTACTGGAGCCAACCCCCTACACCGCGGTCATGAATATATTCATAAGAACGCTTTAGAAGAAATAGATGGCTTATTCGTTCAACCTCTTGTAGAGATGGCTAAACGTGAATATACTCGCCATGAATTTCGTATGTTAGCCTACCGTAGTGTGTTAAAAACATACTATCCTAAACATCGTACAATTCTTTCCCCTTTAAGAGTTATGTATATTTTTGCTGGGCCTCGAGAGACAGTTCTGCATGCTCTAATTATGAATAACTACGGTTGTACACACGCTCTTATTGGTCGAGATCATGCTGGTATCGGTGATTATTATGATAAATATGCCAGTCATACTGTGTTTGACGAGTTTAGTCCAGACGTACTAGGTATAGATGTTCGACTGTATCATGAGGTGTTTTTCTGTACTCGTTGTAACAATCCAGCTAGTGTTCAATCTTGCCCTCATGATGAGCGTTATCGAATTAACATTTCCGGAACTGGTATTAGAGAATTGTTACGTCATGGAATATTGCCACCAAAAGAAATTGTACGACCAGAATCAGCTCGAATCGCTATGCAAGGCGTTCAACCTAAAGGGGTTGATAAGAACAATAATGCTATCTTGCCTGTTGGGAAAACAATTAAGAGTATCTTCCCTTTTTATTTAAAAGAAATTAGGTGGATCGAAGCGTCAGAAACCTTTACTGCCTGAAGAACTGACCATTGATGATTTAGAGACAGCAGTTATGGATGTACGTTTAAATTCCGATCGTATATACAAAGATATTTTCGAAGAATTTAGTTTTGTAAGTGACATTAACCGTTCACTGCAGCCACAGTGGGTAATGGATGCCCGTGAATCTATTCGATCACAACAAAAAATGGCAATTGAGGATTTAGAAGAGAAAGTACAACTAGCACCAGAAGTTGCCTCGGATGAATTCATATATCAGGATAAAGAAGAAGCTCAGCGTGAACTAAGAGTGGCTCGGCGGATTCTTGAAGATATTCCACCATCGTTCCACTCCGAAGATTTAAAATATAGAAGCTGGAATCCGTTACCGTACGACCGCTACAGAGGTAGTGACGAATCAAACAAGGGTAATTCTGAATAACAAAATATTAACTCTTTTTGAAAACGATTACAAAATGAGGCTTTTGCTCCAAAAGGAATAAAAAAGTGAATTGATTTGGAAGGACTAGTTTGCAAAGCCGATATCAAATGATGGAAAACAAACTGGAAGCTCTGCATCTGTATCATTGTTGTCCTCATTTTATTTGTCCAGCTGCGCCATCTATTAAAATTATTAAAACCTAGATCCCATCTCTTGATTTGGCTAGCGAGAAGTTAATAAACGAATTAAAAAGATGAACCATAATTATAATCTTGTAGTTCATCTTTTTAATTCCAAGAGCGCTTTTTCTTCGGCGGGGATGCGAATCGTAAGTAATAGGATATGCAAAATTGGAAAGACAATACCGGTAATATACGCATTAAACAGAAATGGAATGACCACTAATTCAATGCCAACAATAATATAATTAGGGTGTTTCACATATTTATATGGCCCTTCTTTGACTAGTGAAAATTGCGGTGAAATAATAATTTTTGTATTCCAAAACTTTCCTAGACTAGTAATACACCAAATTCGCCCTATTTGTGTCAGCAAAAAAAGAAGAAATAGTAAATAATTGAATTTGAAAGTTTGCTGGTTGTTTAACAATGCTTCTGCAAGTAACGAGACAAAAAACAGCGTGTGGACGATAATAAACCATTTATAATGATCTTCTCCTTTTTCCACTCCTCCCCGCTGTTTCATCCATGCTTCATTACTTTTAGCAATTCGAAGTTCCAGCAACCGTTGTATGATAATTAGCAATAAGATCATCCACATATAAATAGGCATTTATGATTCCCACTCCAATAAAATCAACTCTGAAGTAAAGCCTGGACCAAGAGCAGAAATGATGCTCTTTTCACCAGTTGGGATTTTTTCATTCATCCATTCTCGTAACACATATAAAACGGTACTGGAAGACATATTGCCATGTTTCTTTAATATTTCCCTCGAATAACGAAATTTTCTCGGATCGGCATGAAGCACTTTTTGCATCGCTTCAATAACTTTCCTTCCTCCCGGATGAGCAATATAAGCAAATATATCGCCTTCTGTTAACTCATGATTAGCTAAAAATAATTGGATATGCTCATTCCAAAATGACCTTACCAATGAGGGAATGCTTTTTGAAAAGATAACTTCAAAACCAGCATTTGTAACATTCCATCCCATGACGGAAAGACTATCTTTTTTCGTATACGTATGAGATTGCAATAATTTAGGTGCGCCCCCTTTTTTCTGTTTCACTAACGGCGACTGTGCTCCAACTGCTAATGCAGCGCTAATGCCATCCCCAAATAAAGCAGTACCAACTATATTGCTTTTGGTTACATCCCCTTTTTGAAATGTTAAGCTGCATAATTCACAGCAAACAATTAATGCTATTTTATCAGGATTAGCAGTTAACCAATCACGAGCTCTTGCCAATCCCCCGGCTCCTCCTGCACACCCTAACCCCCAAAGTGGCATTCGTTGTACGTCTTGTCTAAAGGGACGCTCATTCATAAAATGAGTATCTAAAGTAGGTGCAGCAATACCTGTACTGGATACAAAAATAATCATATCAATATCTTGATAAGCAACCGTTTCGAATAAAAAATCAGGATTTGTCAAACAGTCATCCATTGCTTTTAAAGCATAATGTTTAGCTAACTTCATAAATAAATCGTTACGCTCTTTAAATGAATGGTCTTCCAAGAACCAGGTTGATGGGACAACGAATTGCCGGTTATCAATTTGAGCATTTTCAAAAACAGGAAGTAATCGATTAATCTGTCGTTCCGAATTAATAAAAAGATGCTGTACCAGTTGCTTTACTTCATTTTGATTTAGTTGATATTTCGGGATACCAAGCCCTACGGAACAAATATACGTCATTGTCAAATCTCCTTTAGTATTAGGCAATAGCATAAAATGACAAGATATTTTTTCCTTCCTGGTTATGTCGGCTTAAAATTGATACATAGCTGCATATTTTTGCTCTAAGTAATGAACGAGGTAATTAGGATTTAATGTTTCATTCGTTACGTCCTTTAAGATTTCTAATGGTTTTTTCATTTTTCCATATTGATGAATAGATGTGGCTAACCATTGGTTTATCTTCATAAGCTCACCAGATTGAATAATATCTTGAAGATTCAATTTTTCTGTTAATGTATGATAAATTTGAGCTGCGTACATATAGCCTAGTGCATAAGACGGAAAATATCCAAAATCTCCACCCGCCCAATGAATATCCTGTAACACACCTTCTCGATCTGTAGGTGGAGTAACACCAAGATATTCTTTCATTTTTTTATTCCATAAATAAGGTAAATCACTTACAGCTATTTCTTCGTTTATCAACGCTTTTTCCAGTTCATATCGAATAATAATGTGTAAAGGATAAGTTAACTCATCTGCTTCAATTCGAATGAACGACGGTTTTACTTCATTAATTGACAAATAGAAATCATTTAGTGCCACTTGCTTAAAATGGTCTGGTGCATAGTTTAGGAATAAGTCGTAGTTTTTATTCCAAAATAGATCGCTTCTTGCTATTAAGTTTTCCCAAAATAAGGATTGTGATTCATGAATTCCCATAGAAGTTCCTGTCGCAAGTGGAGTCTTTGCTAAACGTTTATCAATGTTTTGTTCATATAAAGCATGCCCACCCTCGTGAATGGTTCCAAATACAGCAACACGAAAATCCGTTTCATCGTAGTTTGTAGTTATTCGTACGTCATTTTGATTAATCGTTATTTCAAATGGATGAATAGTTTCATCTAAGCGACCCGCGTCAAAATCATAACCCATTTGGTATAATACTTCTTTTGTAAAGGCTTCTTGAGCTTCTTTTGGAAAATGACATGTTAATAGCTGTGGATTTGGCTTAACATTGCTAGCTTCTACTTTTTCCAAAAGTGAATGAAGTGATTTTTGTAATGTTGGAAATACTTCATTAAGCGTCTTTGTTGTTATTCCTGGCTCAAAATGATGTAGTAACGCATCATAAATATTATCTTCATAACCCCAATATGATGCAAACTTACGGTTATAATCAACGAGCTTTTCTAAATAAGGCTGGAATAAGTTAAAATCCGCTTTTTCTCTTGCTGTTTGCCATACTGCTTCAGATTTAGATTGGGTAATCATAAACTCTTTATACATCTCATGTGGAATTCTACGGTTTCTTTCATACTCTTCCTCACATACTTCAATTGTTTTTTGCATGATGCTATCAGATGAATAACTTTTCAGTTCGTCGATATAATATTTCATTTTATTTGAGGTTTTTAGCTTGTGAATTTTTTCCCCTAGAAAACCAGCAACTTCTGCTCGTTGCTCAACCCCTTTTTTAGGTATTTTCGTACGCATGTCCCAATAAATAAGCATCAAAGCTTCTTGATAAGCGTTTATTTCCTCCAAGTATTGCTTAAACTGTTTTTCCTTTTCCCGTTTGGATTCCATTATGAACTCTCCCCTTTTATTTTTTTTCCGAAGTATTGATAATAATCGGTACGAATATAGCCATTAAATAGTTTTCTTTGTTTGGTAGCCTTAACGCCAAAGCCTTGTTCGAATTTTTCAAATGCGGTTAAAATATATATGCTCCAGCTTGGGTTTTCTTGCCATATAGAGCCAAGTTCTTCTGCTAATAGCTTAGCATTTTCCTGATCTCCAATCCTTAGTCCGTATGGTGGATTGCCAATCAGGTAACCATTTGGTTCTTTGATGGTTAGATCCTTTAGCTGCATTTGTTTCCAAGTGATCAGATCGCCAAGACCTGCCTCCATTGCATTTTGGTTTGCGATTTCTACCATTTTATGGTCGATATCGGAACCAACAATATTTAATGGTTGATCATATTTAGCAAGATCTTCTGCTTCTTCAAAGGCTTTTTCCCAATGCTTTTGTTTCACCAATGTCCATTCTTCTGAGGCAAATTCTCGGTTAAATCCTGGAGCAATATTTTGCCCAATCATCGCAGCTTCAATGGGAATAGTTCCTGATCCGCAAAATGGATCGATAAATGGTTCGTTAGCATGCCAATTCGTAAGTAAAACTAATGAAGCTGCAAGTGTTTCTTTCAATGGAGCTTCACCCTGACCGATTCGATATCCCCGTTTATGCAAGCCAGCTCCGGATGTATCAATAGTCAGCGTGACTTCGTCTTTTAGCAAAGCGACTTCCACCCGATAAAGCGCTCCAGTTTCTGGTAACTTGGAGATCATACCATATTTTAATTTTAATCTTTCGACGATTGCTTTTTTAGTGATTTTTTGACAATCTGGTACACTATAGAGTTTGGAATGGACGGATTTTCCAATTACGGGAATTTGCCCATCTTCGGCAATATAATATTCCCAAGGCAGTGCTTTTGTTGCTTCAAATAGCTCATCAAATGTAGTTGCTTTAAATTTTCCGACAACCAATTTCACACGATCGGCAGACCGTAACCATAAATTGCAACGTGCAATTGCTGAAATTGGTGCATCAAATTGTACTTTCCCATTATCTACTTGAACCTCATATCCTAAATCTCTTACTTCATTAGCAACTACGGATTCTAAGCCCATGGCTGCTGTGGCGATTAACGTCACTGTTTGCATAAAGAGCTGTCCTTTCTTTTATGTATTTGTTTTTTTAGTTTATCACATCTTCAAGCATTTAATAAAAGGAAACAGTGAAACTTTATTCAAGGAGTGCTCTTCTTCTTGAAACAGTTGGTGTAGGCTAAGTTCCCAAACGTCCTTGAAAAACTACGGTATATTGCTGCCGAAACATAATCTGTTTTTGAAAAAGAAAAACGCTTTTTCAGCGTGCGAAGTATTAACTATGTCCGGTTGTCCCAAACGAATTGGACATTTAGAGCTGTTTCTCTCATAAAGTCCTTAATAATAATCGGATTTCTAAAATGAGAGAAATACGGCTTCTTATATTAAAGATATTCACCATGAAGAAATGGATCACAAAAATAAAACAGTCTCATTAACTTCTATGATGTAGAAATTAACGAGACTGTAGATTATTTATTGTATATAAGAATTAGACCTGTTAAATACTCTATAAGCCATGTTCTGTACCATTGTACTACAAACGGTGGTCAGCCTCGTACTCCGGTTGCGATCATCTATCTACAAGCTTCTTAACTTGTCCCTCTTTCGGTTCCTATTCCCTACTAAAGGATGCCCCTACCATTATTTGGGTTGCTCACTCGTGGGGTTTACCTCGTTCCACCTGACTGGTTTCCCAGTCAGCTTCGTCACTGTGGCACTTTAAAGGCAACTTCCATATTCAATTATGAACGTAGGTAGTTGTCCTGCCGTTAACCAATAAGTTTGATTACCTTGACTTATGATTTCGTCAAGCACGAACACTACAAACATCGCAGTTTGTGTGAGCATGGACTTTCCTCTGTATTTGCATACAGCGATCACACGAGTATTTAACCATTAACCTTATTGATTATACCATAGATATTGTTCAGATTCAATAATACGTTTTATTAGCTGTCCGATTCTGCAAATTTTTTACCAAATACCGCTTTTTCCAAATTGGAAAGTCGTTTTAACACATCATAATTAACTTGATGATTTGGAACAGCTTGTACGGACCTTGTTTTCGGTTGTTCTGCTGGAGTCTTTTTCAAACGATCAATTTCTTGTTGCAATCGTTCAATTTCCACTTTAAATGCATCATAATCCTGGATAATTATGTCTAAAAATTCATCAACCTCTTCCTGGTTGTATCCACGCATTGCAGTTTTAAAATCTTTTTCCAGTATATCTTTACTAGTTAATTTCACTTGTTTCGAGCTCATCTACGATCACCTCATGATATTCCATAATAAATTGGCTTTTTCGATTCTTTTTCCATTGTATGATACGAAATTTATTTTATGTTTACATTATTCTATTTTATTATAGCATTAAAAGAAGAACGTGAAAAATGAATCTGTAGATCTAATATACATATGAAACAAGTATAGATAAATTTTTTAAAAAAGCAATACCTACTATTTACTATTTAAAAAAGAGAAAAACACACTTTGTTAAGTGTGGCTCCTATTACCATTATAAATTATGTCGTTATATGAAACAAGCTTTGAGAAATAGATGTTAATACCGATCGAATTAAAATCTTGTGTAAATGATGCAAATCCGTAAAATACCATCTCGAGAACTTTGTCCTGACACGTTTTTTTCCTACATCAGATGCCATAAGATTCGCATTTTAAGAGTTATACAGGAAATATGAAGACGGCTAAGTGGATGATTCAGGTCGAAGCGATACATCATAGAGAAAAACGCTCCTGAATGACGCTTCTGCTTTTATCCTCTATTTAAAACATGCACTTATGCTTTATGTTCTGTTAAATCAGATGGCTGGAATGAAAAAGGTAATAATTCCTCCATCGTCACTGTTTTAATATCATCTTTTAGATTAGATAAATGAATAATCATATCCGTTTTAAAAAATTCGCTCATTACTTGTCGACACGAACCGCATGGAGGTACGGGGCGATCCGTATCCGCTACTACAGCCATTTCAGCAAAGTCCATTTCACCGTTAGCAATTGCTTGAAAAATAGCAACCCGTTCAGCACAACAAGAAACAGGATAGGCAGCATTTTCTATATTACAACCTGTGTAAGTGTTTCCCGATTTTGTTCGCAAAGCTGCCCCGACCGGAAATGCTGAATAAGGTACATAAGCACGATTTCGTATCAATTTAGCTGCTTCTAACAAGTCATCTTTTGTTGTCATGATTATCACCTTTCATTAGTGTATGGAAGCATATTATAAGCAATAAAACAAAAAATGTAAAGCGTTTACAGATGCTAGTCTAATTCAGCCAACAATTGATCAAGAATATATAAGACAGAATGATTTAATTCCATATACCGTTTTCTTCGCACATCAAGGTAATAACTATGCATCAATAATAACTCCATATTCTCCCTAGTAGAAATAATCTGTTGTGGATGAATATTCACTTTTCTCGTTTTAATTAATTGGAGTACGTCTCTTTCCCACTGTTCAAGCAATTGAAAGACTGGAGCGGTTTCCTTCTTCACCTGGGAAAACAATGCTTTATCTTTTGGATTCTCCGGTTTTTCGCCTTTTTCAAATTTTTGCTTCAAGCTGTGAAGATGTACTTTAAGTACTTTGGTTTGTTCGTTTACGTTCATAACTCATTCCGCCTTTTGCTAAAATATACATATTTATTTTAACATAAGACATATTTTCTCGAGTATATGAATATCATCCAGAAACTTTTTTAAACGAACAGCCAAAGGATTAAACATATTCGTTTATTTATCCTGTATCTAAAATGTTATAAGAATTTCAAAAATCAGTGGAAGATAACGGAACCTAAATATCCAATTTGTTCAAGTCGACAGGATAGAGAAGCTATGGCAGCAATACATCGCGATTTTCAAGAGAGAGATTTCACGGTTTTACAAGGACGCCTGCGAACTTAGCCATTAATCCAATGGTTCAAAAAAATCGCTCCTTGAATATAGTTTCATTTTAATACATTTAGGTTTAACACACAGTATTTCACCTATCATTTGACCATTCCTCATGCTGATTTACCAAACGTTTTTTCAATAAACTTAATTCATTTAAACGGTCATAATATTGATAAGTAATCGTATTTTCCACTTTCATGATGAGCTTTTGATCCATCCATCGCAGCTGATTTGAAAGTTGATTTAAGGCAATTTCTAAGGTTTTTCTGTCCACCCCTTGCTTTTGATCCATTGGTAAATGACGTATAAGCATGTTATTATTTCCTCCTTACGTTCAAAAGACTTTACTAATAACTACTTCGTGTTATGATAAACTCTTCCTGCACGTTCGACAAAACTAGAATAAAGCTTACAAAACAAGTGAATTTGCTCATTTTTTTCGTGGATTTTGACAAACTAATATTGAAAGGAGGAATAACAATGAAAGATGTAAAGCATAAACAGGTTAAACAACCAAAAACAAAAACGGAAAGCATTATTTCAAAGTCATTAAAAGAGGGAGATAAAAAATTGAACGGTCCGAATATCCCATCGACCTAATGATTCATTTAGCGCAGGGTTCATTTTGAAACCCTGCGCCTTCTGATGTTCTAGGTTTAAGGTAATTTTTTTAAAAATAAAATTCGGAATGAAAATGTGTTCTCCTCGCCAGAGTTTCAGTAGCTTGTCGGTCTCTAGCTTTTATTCTTCCGGATATTCGTTTTACTTTACCTCCTATCCGATAGCTGTTAAAACAGTAAATATCTTCTCATTCGAATTTAACTGTTAGGCTTTATAGAATAAAAAAAAGAGCTTTTGCCATAAAGACTTAGCGACAAGCCAAGTTTTTCTAATCTAACTGAAGTGATTCTTCATCGTTATCGCTTGTTTGACATGGTAATAAACATACATGAATTGGCGCTTTTGATAAAATGTTTTTCCTGTTTTTGAGCTGATATTTACGGTCTGATTCTTTAACCATTTACGCTTTATACCCCCTGATTTATACCAATCTTTTCGAATAGTATCGCGATGTGTAATTATTGGATACACCATTCTTAAATACGGAGCCCTTGGCATAGATAGATGTAAAAAGCGTTCATAATCATAACGAGAACCTGTATGTTCAATACATTTAGCAAATTCATAGGTTTGATTGTATACGGTTGGGGAAAAAATAATAGATGCCAGCTTTTTTCCTAACTCAATGCGATTAGTTAAGTTTGTAAAATTATGTACATAGCAACCAAATAACTGCTGAGACATGGTTGGTATTAGTACTGCATTCATTATCAATAAATTTTGCAATAAATATGGTGGTTGACAAAATACACGCTGTTTAAAAAAAGACTGTTTGATGACAGGAGCTTGAATAACATTTTGCTCATTAATAATCAATGCTTGGACTAAGCGGTCCTCATCTAAGTGTTTCCAAAAATGAAACCACTCTTTTACCATATACGTAGATACTTTAAAAGATGACAAAAGGTGAAACAATGGTTTATTATATTGTCTGGATAACTGATAAATCAAAAGCTGTGGAAAAGCATCGGAAAAGATTAACCAATTTGCTCTTTCATAGGTCATAAATAATCGTTGTCTTTCTTTTGTACCTAATAAATAACGAAAAGGTTCTAACTCTAAATCTGTCATATTCCATCCTGCATTTCTGGATACAATACTTGCTAAAAATGCCCATTTTATTTCAGGAAATTGTAAATAAAACGAAAAATACGCTTTGGTTCGAGAAATATTATCTCGATTATGTTCCTTTGTTTTATTTGTTATATAATGAATGTAGGAGAGTGATAGCAAATCATTACACATGCTTCGATCCTGCTTTCTTTTTGTTTTTTAACATGCAGCAAGATGTTTAACTGTATACATTTTTTGAAATGGCATTTTTTTCTTACTAGATATGGTAAAATGCAAGGAGGATTTAAAATTGAATTACCCAAACGGTAAAAAAAGGAATGGCAGTGTTTCTAATCATCGTCCATATCGGTTTGGAAATCGCGGTATGACGCTTGAAGAAGATATAAATGATACAAATACGTATTACTTAGCAATAAAAAGAGCTGTCATTCATAAAAAACCAACCCCTGTACAAATTGTTCGAGTTAATTATCCGAAGCGTAGTGCAGCGGTTATTACAGAAGCTTATTTTAAACAAGCGTCAACAACAGATTATAATGGAGTATACCGTGAAAAATATATTGATTTTGAAGCAAAGGAAACGAAAAATAAAACAATTTTCCCCTTAGCTAATATACATGATCACCAAATCGAACATATGAAAGCAGTGGTCGAACAAGGAGGAATTAGTTTCATGATTATCCGCTTTTCGACACTTGATGAAACTTACTTTTTCCCTGCTGAGAAACTTTTTAAACACTGGAACGTCAAATTAAACGGTGGAAGAAAATCCATTCCGTATCAGACGATCCAGCAAAAGGGATACCTTATCCCTTTTCAATATAAGGCAAGAGTTGACTATTTAGCAATTATTGATAAGCTTTATTTTTAGAGACGGAGGAATGAAGCGATGGCAAATAACAGCCCATCTCGTACAGCGAGAAGAAAACAAAAAAAATCAAAGAAAAAACCTTTATGGAAAAAAATATTCCTTTCTTTATTTATTATTTTTGTAGTACTAGTAATAGGTGCAAGTGCAACTGCTGCCTATTGGATTGCTACTGCACCAGATTTGGATAAGTCTAAGCTTTCCGATCCGCTTGCATCTGAAATACTTGATAAAGACGGAAAGGCTTTTGCAGTTTTAGGAGAAAAGAATCGAACAAAAATCAGTTATAGTGATTTACCACAAGTATTAATTGATGCCGTAACAGCAACAGAGGATGCCAGATTTTTTGAACACTCGGGTATTGATTTACGAAGAATTGGCGCCGCTGTTATCGCTAATATTAAAGATGGATTCGGTTCTGAAGGAGCAAGTACAATTACACAACAAGTAGTAGAAAAATCCTTCTTATCGGCGGATAAAAAAATCAGCTTGAAGGTTCAGGAACAATGGCTTGCCTTACAGCTTGAACGAGATTATTCTAAAGAAGAAATTTTAGAAATGTATTTAAACAAAATATTTTATGGAAGTAATGCTTACGGTGTAGCAGCAGCTGCTGAAACGTATTTTGGCAAAGAGGATTTAAATGATCTTACTTTGCCAGAAGCAGCTATTCTAGCAGGTCTACCGCAACGTCCAACGGCCTATAATCCATTTAAAAATCCAGAGCTTACGAAAGAGAGAATGAATACCGTATTAAAATTAATGGTACGTCATGGCAAAATTACCGAAAAACAGGCAGAAGAAGCTAGAAAAGTGGATATCCCTTCCCTGCTAGTAAAATCAAAACCTGATTCTACACCTTATGAAGCATTCATTCAGCAAGTGGAAAAGGAAGTAAAAGAAAAGGTTGATGGTGCTGATATATATACAGACGGATTAAAAATTCATACAACGATTGACCCCAAAGTTCAAGAACATGTTGAATTTTTGTTAACAGATAGTGAAACTAATCCTATCCCTTATCCTGATGATGAAATGCAAGCCGCAATGACTGTGTTGGATACGAAAAGCGGTGCTATTCGTGCAGTCGGCGGTAGACGTAATAGCGAAGGGAAAAAAGAATTCAACTATGCGATTGAAGGGAAAACGCAAGCCGGTTCAACCTTTAAACCAATCACAGCTTATGGTCCTGCTATTGAATACAATAAAATATCAACATACCATCAGATTAATGATGACAAACCATATCAAATACCTGGCACCAGCAAAACGATAAGAAACTGGAACAGGCAATATAGTGGCTGGATGTCAGCACGAGAAGCTTTAAATAAATCATTAAACGTGCCAGCAGTAAAAATGCTTGAAGAAGTAGGCTATGATAAAGCGAAGGAATTTGCAGAAGGCTTAGGGATTAAATTTCATAAAAATCGTGTGCTAATTGGCGATGCAATTGGTGGTACAGATACAGAGGTTACACCATTAGAATTAGCAGGCGCCTTTCGAGCTTTTGGAAACGAAGGTATCTATAATGATCCATATTCTGTAACAAAAGTTGAATTTCCAGACGGAAAAACAGTAGATTTAAAACCGAAAGCAAAACCGGCAATGTCTGACTATACCGCTTATATGATAACAGATATGTTAAAGACAGCCGTTACTGAAGGTACAGGAACGCAAGCTCATATCCCTGGTTTGCCGATGGCTGGAAAAACAGGTACAACAAGCTTAGAGAATACAGAAGGAAGTCCGGATGCTTGGTTTAGCGGATATACGACGAATTATACAATTTCTGCATGGGTTGGCGGTTATCATGATGAAAATAAACGCCGAGCTCCTATACCGGATGGATACACGAAAATTCCTTTACAGATGTTTAAAAATACAATGACAGAAATATCTAAGGATATTGAAACGAAGGATTTCGTGAAGCCAGATTCTGTCGTTGAAGTTCAAGTAGAAAAGGGCTCAAATCCGCCTGCAAAACCAAGTAAGCATACACCATCAGAAAATATTATTACCGAATTATTTGTTAAGGGAACCGAGCCAAAGGGTACTTCAGAGAAATTTGCTAAGCTTGATCCAGTAAGTGGCCTAACTGCCAGCTTTAATAAAGATAATAATTCAATTGATGTTTCGTGGAATTACGATTCAGATGCAGATGTATCATTTGAGGTGAGTGCCCAAGTTAATGGTGGCGGTATGCAGCCACTATCAACAACAAAAGAAAATTCCATGGAAATTAATGAAGTGGAACCGAATGCAGAATATACCATTCAAGTCATAGCGGTAAGTAATGAAGACGGCTCAAAAAGTGAACCAAAAACAACTACCGTTTCTACTGGTGAAGAAAAGGAACAGGAAGAGATACCAGCTGTTGAAGGTTTATCAGCCACATACAATGAATCGAGCTCACTCATTAATGTTAGCTGGAATTATAACGGTCCACCTGCTTCATTTGAAGTATCTGTAAACGGGCAAGCACAAACTGTGGGATCAAATGGATTAGAAATTAGTGGAGCAACTCCGGGAGAGACTTATTCCATCACTGTTACTCCGATTGGAAAAGAGGGAGCGAATGAAGGAAAACGCGGTTCCGCACAAAGTACATCCATTACAGTTCCCTCTGAGCAATCAGAACCTCCTACCAACGGGAATGAAGAGGATAAACCTGATGATCAGAACGGTAATGTTAATGAGAACAATGATGGCGATAGTGGTAATAACGAGGAAAATAACAACGATGGTGATGAACAAGATGACCAACAGAATCAAAATAATCAACAAAACAATCACCAGAATAACCGGAACCGATCAAAAGAAGAAAATGAATAAATTAAAAAGAGGTAAACGAGCAGTATTCTCGTTTACCTCTTTTCTATTTTCATTCGTTTTTTTCCTTCGCGGCATATTTCCAATAACGGACATTCTGGACAATTCGGATTTCTGGCTTTACAGTGATACCGACCGAAAAAAATCATACGGTGGTGTGTATCGCTCCACTCTTCCTTTGGGATTTTTCGCATCAAAGTCTCCTCAACTTCAAGGACGGAATCTTTCCACCTGCATATACCCAATCGTTTTGCGACACGTTCAACATGGGTATCAACTGCAATCGCAGGTTCATCAAATGCGACAGAGGCTACCACATTCGCTGTTTTTCTCCCTACTCCAGCAAGCTTCATCAACTCTTCTTTGGACTTAGGAACAATTCCGCCATATTCTTCTAATAACGTTGTACAGAGCTTACGAATATTTTTTGCCTTATTACGATATAAACCAATTGACTTTATATCCTCTTGAAGTTCCTCTAAGGGTACCGCTAAATAGTCTTCGGGAGTTTTGTATTTCTTAAATAAATCCTTCGTTACTTTATTAACGAGATTATCCGTGCATTGAGCAGAAAGAACAACTGCGATGAGTAATTCAAATGGGTTACCATGAACTAATTCACATTGTGCATCGGGAAACATTTTTTTCATCTCATCTAAACAAAATCGAATTTGCTTTTTTGTCAGCATACTCCTACTCTTCTCCTTCTAACCAATTGTAATAAAAAGAAGTATCACGCTTTTGACTAGACTGTATACTAGAATTTGCTTTACGCGCATGATATTCTTTACTGGATATGCGTGCTTGTTCAACGGATTGAATTCCTTTTTTCATCCATTCTCGTAAAATACGATCAATATACTTAAAGTTTAACTTGCTCATTAGAACGGCTTCACGTAAACCCGCTTTTATTAAAGCTGGAGAGATTTTATCCTGGTCAAGCCATGCATTAATGGTTTCTATTTCAAAAGGAGAAAGCGGTCTGCCAAACTCCTGTTCAAATAAAATAAAAATGGTACCTTCCGACGTTTCTTCTTCATTTTGTTGATGATGATTTACCTTAAATAGTTTTTCCCAAAGCGGGTTTAAACAGTATGCTTCTTTTAGCTTCTGTCCTTGTTCTTCCTGTTGATCAATTGTCAGCATACCTTTTTGAATCAGTCCGCGCAAGATAAGTGCACATTCCTTCTCACTCATTGTTACATATTGAGCTAGTTGATCTGGCGTTGGAAAATCAATTCCATCTTGGATAAAACGCTGTAATTGTAAAAGAAGCATCACTTCCCTTTCATGGAGCCCCAATGTAGTATACGAAGTTAGTAATTGTGTTGGGACATGTAATTGCTGCAATAATAATTGCTGAATAGAAAACTGTTGCTTCTTCATAAACTTAAGCACCTCTTTAAAATATCATGATAAGAACAAAAGCTTAGAAGCGCTCAGTTAGCCATGTGCAAACTGGGAAACTTCTGACAAGTTAATGTGGAAACTTCATTCCGTGGAACGCTACACGAAATGTTAGTACCGTAAAGGTATGACCTAAAGGCCCATGAACCATTCGGGCATTTAGGTGCCGTTTTCTCTCCCTTTGAATTATTCCATATTTTCTTTAATCTTGAATGGAGAGAATTACTTACATGCGGGATAGAAAAACATGCCGAAAACATAGGGGGATGCCATACCACCTAAGCGAAGAAGCCTGCTTTTAGTCGACTTTTCTTAGATTCGAGCAGATGTTAACTTATCAAAGGATCTCCAGTTTGTTTAAAGCACGAGCGCTTAAGATAAACGACGCTACTTTTTCAATTAGATAAATTCCTAGATACAAGATAAAACAATCCCTCGCTTATAGAGCAAGGGATTGGCATTTTTTGGAGATGTTATCAAAATGTAGTAAAGATCCCGTTATATACCCTTAGTTAGTCCGCTGCTTAGAGTCATATTAAGAAACAGATGTTACTCATAGACGTATGAATTTTTTACACACATTATGATAGGCAAACTTAAGGATAAAGTCGATTTAATAAGCGAGGAAATGGTATTGTTTCACGAACATGGTCAACTCCAGAAATCCAAGCAACAGTACGTTCTAAACCAAGTCCGAAACCGGAATGTGGAACACTACCATATTTTCTTAGCTCTAAATACCATTGATATGCTTCTCCAGTTAATCCATGCTCTTCGTATCGCTGTTTCATAAGCTCTAGATCATCAATACGTTGAGAACCTCCAATTATCTCTCCATAGCCTTCAGGAGCAATTAAGTCTGCACATAAAACTACGTCATCTCGTTTTGGATGAGGCTTCATATAAAAAGCTTTGACATCTTTAGGGTAGTTGGTTATAAATACAGGCTTGTCATAGCTCTCTGCTATTGCCGTTTCATGTGGTGCTCCAAAATCTTCACCCCACTCTATATCCGTAAACCCTTTTTCTTTTAAGAGTTCGATTGCTTCATCATAGGTAATCCGCGGAAAAGGTGCTTGTACTTTTTCTAATTTATCAGTGTCACGATCTAACGTATGTAACTCTAATTTACAATTTTTTAGTACACTTTGAACTATGAAGCTTACGTAGTTTTCTTGGATCTCGAGACTTTCCTCATGTTCTACAAAAGCCATTTCCGGCTCAATCATCCAGAATTCAATTAAATGTCTTCTCGTTTTGGATTTTTCAGCTCGGAATGTTGGCCCAAAGGAAAAGACCTTTCCAAATGCCATTGTTGCAGCTTCCATATATAACTGACCACTTTGTGATAAATAAGCTTCCTCATCGAAGTACTTCGTATGGAACAGTTCAGTAGTTCCTTCTGCTGATGATGCTGTTAATATTGGTGGGTCAATTTTAACAAATCCATGTTCATTAAAAAATTGATACGTAGCACGAATGATTTCATTACGAACTTTCATGATGGCATGTTGTCTTTTTGATCGAAGCCATAGATGGCGATGATCCATTAAAAACTCCGTACCGTGTTCTTTTGGTGTGATTGGATAATCATGTGCTTCGTGAATTAATTCAATATCTTTTACATGCATTTCGTAACCAAATGGTGATCTTTTATCTTCGACTATTTTACCAGTAATGTATATGGAAGATTCTTGGGTTAAATTTTTGGCCAGTTGGAACGTTTCTTCACTTACATCATTTTTGGCAACCACCCCTTGGATAAATCCAGTCCCATCACGTAATTGTAAAAATGCGATTTTTCCACTGGATCGTTTATTCGTAAGCCAAGCGCCGATGGTTACGATTTGGTCATGATAGTTTGGTGCTTGAGAAATAGTTGTTTTCAAAAGAATACCTCCTAATGCTATGATTGATGCGTTTTGATAAATCGTTTAATTCGATTAGCTGCTTCTTCTAATGCTTCGATCGATGTAGCGTAGGATAAACGGATATTATTAGGTGCACCAAAACCAGTTCCCGGAATAAGTGCCACCTTCTCCTCTTCTAATAATGCACTAGCCCAATCATCGACATTTTTAAAGCCATTCGCACGTACAGCCTCCGTGACATTTGGGAATAAATAAAATGCTCCTTTTGGCTTAATGCATGTCACTCCTGGCATTTCAGTAATTAACTGATACAGTTTTTCCAAACGCTCAGAAAAGACATGTTTCATTTTCTCACTGAATTCTCCATCCATCTTATAAGCAGCTAATGCAGCATATTGTGCAATTGAAGTTGGATTGGACGTAGAATGTGAAGCTAGGCTAGTCATTGCCTTAATGATATTAGCAGGACCAGCAGCATAACCAATTCTCCATCCAGTCATAGAATGAGATTTTGATACTCCATTTACAACGACCGTTTGCTCTTTTAGTACAGGCGATAATTGTGCGATCGATACATGTGGATCTTCAGAATAAATTAGTTTTTCGTAAATTTCATCGGAAACAATTAAGATATTATGCTTTAGGCAAATTTCACCTAGCTGCTCGAGTTCTTCTTTGCTATACATCATACCAGTTGGATTGCTCGGAGAATTAATAATAATCGCCTTTGTTTTATCGGTAATCGCTAATTCCAGCTCTTCTGAAGTAACTTTAAATGCATTTTCTTCTTTTGCAGGCACAAAAACTGGAACCCCACCAGCGAGCTTTACTTGTTCTGGATAACTTACCCAATATGGAGCAGGAACAATAACCTCATCACCTTCATTTAAGATGACTTGGAATAACGTATAAAGTGCATGCTTTGCTCCGGTAGTAACGATAATTTGCTCTTTTTCATAAACAAGATTATTATCTGCTTTAAATTTAGCAATAATCGCTTCCTTTAGCTCGACAATACCACCAGATGGGGTATATTTAGTCATCCCTTGCTTCATTGCTTCTTCAGCAGCTTGCAAGATAGATTCTGGTGTATTAAAATCTGGCTCTCCTGCTCCTAAAGCGATGACATCATGTCCTTGTTGCTTTAATTCCTTGGCTTTTGCAGTAATAGCCAAGGTAGATGAAGGGGTTAATGTTTTAACTCTGTTTGCTAGTTCCATTTTGATCACCTTTCTATTTAAACATTCGTTTTAAACGGTATTGTTCATAACGAGAACCATCATACATATCGAAATAATCGAAGACGTAACGATCCGATGAATCTGCATATGTAAGTTCCCAGAGTTCCTTTCCATCAACTAGTGCTGGTGTAATTTTAATAAATTTGCAGGATGAGCATTCTTTTTTCCAATCAGTAAGGATCACTTCTTTATTAAGAATTTCTGCTTGGTCAACAGTTGTAAGTTGTTTTTCTTTTCCTTTCAACGGATAAAAAATGATCTTATTCTTTCCTTTTTTATCTTTACCATACACTACATGATAAGCATTTTCGCCATTAAACGTTTCAATGTCTGTTACCTCTTTTAAAGAACCAGCTTTTAAAAGCTGCTGCTTTGTTTCTTCATATCCTGCTGTTTTGCTATCTAACAAATCCATATATAACACGGTTAAATAAATACCACAAGAAACAATAATAAAAATGATGGCGAAGAGGCTCCACTTTAACCATTTAGGATTGGTAAATAGTGAAGATAGCTTGTTCTTCATTTGTACCATCCAATGCTAATCCAAACATAAAATCTTGTTCTTTTAAGGTTTTATTTAACAAATCAACAATTTTATATAAATCCGGTGAATAGTGAAGCTTTACAGCTGCTAATTTTGTTAAAGAATTCTCCATCTTTTTCCCTCCTGGATAAAAGTTTCTTGTTTTATCAAGATCTGTTAGACATAATATGCAGCTTGCTGCAAATGCTAGGTATATGCTGAATGAATATGAAGGAAGCATAGTTATAGTATACCAAGCTTCTTACCAAATTTGTTTTGTTTTTATTTATTTCGGCAAATTTTTTTCTAACCTATACCACTTTATGAATGCTGATGCTTCTATTGAGCATCAGTTTTTTTATACTATAGGAAAGTATAAAACTTTAGGTTTTGTAGCTTTCGCCATAAAACTTGGCGACAAGACCAAGTTTTTCTAATATAGGAAATTATATATGCATTTTGAGTAACTTTTTTAAACGTATCATGATCTCGCTAAAGCGTCTAAATCATTGAGTTTGCTTCATTAAAACCATTGTTCTGCTTTTTTCAATAACTCATTGGTTGTATCAAATGTCAATGGTACCTTAGGAATGGAGTCAATAAAATATTTCCCATATCGAGCTTTGATAATTCGTGAATCACAAATAAAAACAATTCCTCGATCATTACTGGAGCGAATTAGTCTGCCAAAGCCTTGTTTAAAGCGAATGACAGCATTTGGTAGAGCATATTCCATAAATGGGTTTTTCCCTTTGTTCTTAAAAAATTGTGCCTTCGCCTGATGAACGGGATGATCAGGCGGTTGAAATGGTAATCGGACAATGACAAGGCATGATAAATCTTCTCCTGGTATATCAACGCCTTCCCAAAATGAACTAGTTCCTAATAAGATGGCGTGATTGAATGATTGAAAATTTTTCTTCAAACGTGTTCTGCTGCCACTAGAAATACCTTGAGCAATTAATACATAACGATCATCTTGCATCATTTCTTTTAAAATTTCATATGATTTACGTAACATTTCATATGAGGTAAATAAGACTAACATACGTCCATCTGTAATTTGTGCCAAAGATAAAATTACTTCGCTAGTTGCGTAAATAAAATCATCATTATTTCCATATTTTATATCTGGAAAATCATTCGGTATCATTAACTGGACTTGATCATAGTAAGAAAATGGAGATGCAATTTGTTTTGCAATTAATCTGTCCGGATCAATTCCAAGTCGATCGATAATAAATTGGAATGACTTCCCCATCGTTAAGGTAGCACTTGTTAAAATAACACTGTGCTTTGTAGTAAAGAAGTCTTTAGCTAATAATGTTGACACATCAGTAGGTTCGCTATACAAATAGACCGCATTTTTGGCTCCGTTTGCTTCAATTTCCATCCACTTTACCTGTTTCATACTGTCTTCAACAAGAAAAAGCTGTTCCAGTTGATCAATATATATTTGTAACTGTTCTGTACAATAATTAATTCTCTCATTATCCTCAGGGCGAATTTCTTCTTTGTTTAACTGGACTTTCATGATAGTCAAACCATGAATCAAATCCCTAAGGTAAAAGATAAGCCGAGTTACCATATCAATAATCGTACTCCACTTTCTTTCATCTTCCTGCTTTTTTTCAAACCGATACTGAGTTCTGCCAATATCACTTAACGTTTTATTTATTCTTCGTTGCTCCATGACGTATTGAAATAACTGCCGAAACAAATCATCTGTTTCATACTTTGCATTATCTAATAATTCATTCCACTGTTCTACTATTGTTGCAGGTACAGCTACTTCATAATGCGATAGGATGCGATAAACAAGCTTTTCATCATCTGTTTTCCCCAGTTGATTAAGCGTATACTGCATTTGAACATAATCCAGTTTTAAACCGTAATACCTAGAGACGGTTGCTTCAAAATGATGTGCTTCATCGATAATTACTTGATCAAAGCTTGGCAACAGAGATGAGGCATGAAACATATCGGTACATAACAATGCATGATTCGTGATTACAATATTTGCCTGCTGCGCCTTCCGACGTGCCTTTTGATAATAAGATTTAAAAAACCATGGAGAAGTCGGATCAATATTTTCTTCCATCTCAGCGGAAATCCGCCTGAAAAATCGATAACCACTAGCGGGCAATTGGATCTCATCAATATCACCGGTACATGTTTCTGTTAACCAAACGAATATCATAGCTTTGGTTAAGGCAATATCATAATTGTTTTCTTCTGTTTCAGCTAGTTCTTGTTCTAACTTCTCCAAGCTAATATAATGAGATTTTCCTTTTAAAAGCGCAACTCGAAAAGGAAATGGCAGCAGTTTTTCGATTAGCGGGGTTTCTTCTTCCAATAATTGTGATTGCAATTGAGTTGTATACGTACTAATCACGATTCTTTTCCCTGTTGTAACTGCTTTGTAAACGGCAGGGATTAAATATGCTAATGATTTTCCAGTACCGGTCTCTGCTTCAATTAATGCATGCTCTTTTCTCTGAAACGCATCAAAAATAATTTCTGACATTTCCCGTTGTCCAGTTCGCTTCTCATATTTTTCCATCGTTTTTGCAAGCGTTCCGTCCGCTTCATAAATGCTGTCAAGATAATCACCGAATGATATATCTACAAAGGCAAGCGGTTCATCTATTATCTCTGTATGCCGATAGGCCAGTCCCCGATATGTATCTATTTTCGTATCCTCGGATGGGTTAAACAATCGTTGCTCTTTATAATAATGAAACAGTTTATACACGTCAGACTTTAATGTTTTTTCTAGTTTTAAAAGCTGATCCATTGTTTCATATGGTAAAGAAGCAAGCTTCTCTTTTATTTTTAAAAATAATTTTCCTGTTACGAAAGCGTCCGATAACGCTCGATGAGGTTGATTATGATTAATCTGTAAATGTTCGGTAAGTTGATTTAACTTATAACTAGGTGAAGTTGGGAAAAAAATTCTAGCCAATTCTACCGTATCGAGTACCGGATTAGTTAACTTTGACTGACCGCAATTCTCTAATTCCAAATTTAAAAAACCTAAATCAAATGGAACATTATGAGCTATCAGGTAGCTGTCTTTAAACAGTTCGATAATTTCTTCAGCAACCTCATTAAAGGTAGGAGCCTCCATAACGTCTTCATCTGAAATCCCTGTTAGATTTGTGATAAATGGAGGGATTTCCTGTTTGGGATTCAGTAAGGTGGAGTAACTATCAACAATGGCATCTTGTTCAATAACAACAATTCCTACTTCAATAATTTTATCTGTTTTTGCTGGTGAGTTTCCGGTTGTTTCTAAATCTATGACTACATATCGATCCATACATAACCACCTCACTTCATTTGTGATCGTATTTACCAGTTGATCAGTTAGTCGGATGATGAATAGTCAAACCAGTCAATTTCTCCAGAATATAACCGTTCAACACGATTTTCCTCATTTTTTACTAATAATGCCCCATCTTCGGCCAACCCATAAAATATAGCTTTTTGTTGTTTATTTAATTGGTGAATCGTAATCATTTCACCGATACGAAACCCGTACTTTTCCCATTTTGTCTTTACCACTTGAAAACCTTTCTTTATATATAAATCATAAATATGCTCAAAAGATACTAAAAAATGCTGGATTATTTGTTGAATAGACCACTCTGTTTCGGATTCAATTCGCAGGGAAGTTGCTCGCTGCTGTAATTCCACCGGCCAGTCTTCCAATTGTTGATTTATATTTAATCCTACACCAATGATTACGTAGTCGATCTGATCTTGTTCTGCTTGTAGTTCTGTTAAAATTCCAGCACATTTTTTACCATTACTAAACAGTATATCATTTGGCCACTTAATCAGTGGATGTAAAGGTGTAAGTTCTTTAATCGTATCCGCTAAAGCAACAGCAGTTAATAATGTTAATTGCGGAGCAAGATATGGAGGTAAAGGTGGTTCGAGAATCATGCTCAACCACATACCATCGCCTTTTTTAGTGTGCCATGTTCTATTCATTCTGCCCCTGCCTGAAGTTTGTTCATTTGCAATAACAATTGTTCCATGTTCACTAATACTTTCCTTAGCAGCATTATGAGCAAGGATTTGCGTAGAGCTAGTTACTTCACGGTGAATGATCTTTTTGCCAAGCCAGTTCGTATTTAAGCCCCATTGCAGCGTATTTGCTGTTATTTTATCCGGATAGCCAATAATTCGATAACCAAGCTTCGACTTTGCTTCAATCAGATAGCCGTCTTTTTTTAGATCATTCATATGTTTCCAAATGGCACTACGCGATATATTTAGTTGTTCAGAGAGTTTTTGTCCGGAAATATACGTATCTTTATTCTCTGCTAATAGATGAATTAATTTATTCCGGGTGGATTCCATTTTATCCACTCCTTTATCGCTTGATATTCATTAGGTAATTGCTTTGTAACAATTTGGCGTTCAATAGAATTTAATAATTGCTGGATCCATGGTCCCCGTTTCGAACCTGGAAATAGCTCTAAAATATCATTACCGCTAAAATCGATTTCCTGTTTTGTATGTATTGGTAATGCATGGTCTATTTCCAGCATCTGTTCCATCATAACTTTCTTACCGCATAAACAACTAATAAGCCGCACAAAACCGCCATAGAGAGTATGCGGCAATTGATAAATAAGCCAAGGGCTTAGGCCTTCATGACTGAATAAATCAATTTGCTCGGTTAATTGTAATGCTTCTCGTTTTTGCTTGTTGGAACATTTCCAAGCCTTTGACCAAGCTGCAATAGAAATAGAGCGATCTAAAAAATGAAATAAGACCAATACTTCACTAAATGAAAGTAAAGGCTTTACATTGGTTGGCAAACGAACAAATAATTGATCGTTGTCACGAAATATCGGTAAATATTGATATATTTTTAAATTTATAATGTAATCGAGCGCTTTTTGTACATGCTCTCCTGCAAACAACTTCGTAAATTCTTTTGTAATTCGTTCCACAGCAAGACCTTCTATTTCCTGTTTTACTTGTTTCATATGTGTAATGGTTTCCGGATGAATGGTAAAGCCAAGCTGACTGCTAAATCGTAATGCACGAATAATACGCAATGGATCCTCCGAGAATCTTTCTACCCCATTGCCGACTGTTCGGATGATTCCTTTTTTTAAATCACTTTTGCCATGAAATAAATCAATAATCTTTCCATCTTTATCCATGGCAAGTGCGTTAATGGTAAAGTCCCTTCGCTCAAGATCCTTGTCAATTTGGTCAATATACGTAACTGTATCTGGGTGGCGTTGATCTGAATAATTGCCATCGACCCGGAATGTCGTTACCTCATAGGATTGCCCTTCAAATCGAACGATCACAGTACCATGCTCAATCCCCACCGGAATAATCGATTTAAATATTTGCTGTAACTCATCAGGGGTTGCTGATGTAGCAATATCAATATCTCCAATTGGTCGATTTATCAAATAATCTCGAACACAGCCGCCAACAAAATAAGCTTGGTGCTGATAACTTTCAATTATTTCTAAGATGACCTTTGCTTTATGAAAGGGGTTTGCTAACACGTTAATCACCAATTTCTAATTCTATGACTTACCTAGTACTTGTTCATACAATTGCTCATATTCGTTTACAATAATATCGGAATGGAACTTAACGTTTGCCCGCTTCAGCGCCTGTTCAGAAAATAAATGTAACTTGTTTTCATCTGTTAATAATTGAACCGCATATTCCGCTGCTTGATTTACTGCACCAGGTTGAACAAGATAACCTGTTACTCCATGTTCAATCACTTCAGGAATACCGCCAATTCTCGTTCCAATACAAGGAACACCGCAAGCCATTGCTTCTAATAAGACAAGGCCAAAGCTTTCTTTTTCAGATAAAAGTAATTTCAAATCACTAATTCGTATGAAATCACTGATGTTTTTTTGTTTTCCTAAAAACAATACATGTTCCTGTAAACCTAATTCATCAACAAGCTCCATTGCAGTACTGCACTCAGGGCCATCACCAATTAATAATAGCTTGCAATCAATTCGTTTTTGGATTTGAGCAAATGTATGAATAATATCTGGCAATCGTTTTACCTTGCGAAAGTTAGAGATATGGACGATTACCTTTTCCGTTGGTTTGATCCCATATTGTTCTTTAATGGACGGTAATGATTTTGGATAATATTCCTTTTCATTGACAAAATTATAAATAACATGAATGGGCTGTTTAACATGTAATTGTTTTTTCGTTTGTTCTCTCAGATGTTCTGAAACAGCAGTCACAGCATCAGAATGGTTAATAGCATGGGTAATCATATTTTTAAAAATATCGTCAATCGCCAATACTGTAATATCCGTCCCATGCAAAGTGGTAACTATTTTTACATCTCGATCTGCTATATCTCTTGCTAGGAGCGCACTAACTGCATGTGGCATGGCATAATGAACATGCAAAATATCTAACTCCTCCCGACTTATTACTTCCGCCATTTTTGCTGCTAAAGCCAAGTCATAAGGAGGATACTGAAATACGGGATAATGACTTAATTCAACTTCATGATAGTAAATTCGTGGGTTAATTCGATTTAAGCGAAAGGGTAAACTGGATGTAATAAAATGTACTTCATTACCTCTCTCAGCCAAAAGCATACCAAGTTCTGTTGCGATAATACCAGACCCGCCCACACTAGGATAGCAAGTAATACCTATTTTTTTCATTCCTGCTTTCCTTTTGTTTTTTTCTGTTTTATAATTTCACGCCACTGGAAATCGCCATCGTGCAAGCCGCGAATAAATATTTCCGAAGCAGCAATATTGGTAGCAAGCGGAATTTGGTACACATCACATAGCCGCATTAAAGCACTAACATCCGGCTCATGTGGTTGAGCTGTTAATGGATCTCGGAAGAAAATCACCATATCCATATTATTATCAGCAATCATCGCACCTATTTGTTGATCACCACCTAATGGGCCTGATTGAAATAAATGTATATCTAAGCCGGTTGCTTCCATGATCATACTTCCAGTCGTTCCTGTTGCATATAGCTGATGCTCTTTTAGAATGTACTGATATGCTCTTGCAAAATTAATGATTTCTTGTTTCTTTTTATCATGAGCTATTAACGCAATATTCATCGAATACCCCCAAGATTATAAAATGTTTTCTAAACCGTATGTTAATCCTTTTGTTTCCATTACTTTTTCAATACTAAGCTTTATGCCAGCCATAAATGAAGTACGATTGATAGAGTCATGCTTGATCGTCAACGTTTGTCCCGGACTGCCAAAAATAACCTCCTGATGCGCAACTAATCCAGGTAGACGAACACTATGTAATCTAATTCCATCTAGATCAGCCCCTCTTGCACCTGGTAATGTTTCTTTTTCATCTGGATGTCCTTGCTTTTTAGGAACACGATTTTTCCTAATCAATTCTGCAGTTTTTATAGCTGTGCCGGATGGTGCATCTAATTTGCCATCATGGTGTTTTTCAATAATATCAACATTCGCAAAGTATTTTGCTGCCATCTTAGCAAATTTCATCATAAGTACAGCGCCAACAGCAAAATTTGGTACGATCATGCACCCCATATTTTGTTGTTGGGCAAGCGTATCTAATTCCTGTAATTGAGATTCAGTAAATCCTGTAGTCCCTACAACAGGACGAATATAATGTTCTAAAGCTATTTTTGTATGGTTATATCCCGCGGAAGGAACAGATAACTCAATAAGCACATCTGCTTCTTCATGCTGTTTAAAACATTCTCGTGCATCATTATAAATCGGAACTGCTGCTTCTGTTCCCGGAAGCACTTCATTTAACGTTTTGCCATTATTTTTCCGATCAATACAGGCAACTAATCTGAACTCATCTTCATTCATTACCATTTTCACTGCTTCCGATCCCATATTTCCTCTTGGTCCAGCAATTACAACATTAATGGTCATATGCTTCTTCTCCTCTTCTTATGCGGTTCAATCTTTTTTCGTCCAGCGATCTTTATCACGTGTTTCTATTTTCCTTATAGCTGTATGAAATGCATCGGATAAATCAATGTCTAATGAATTAGCAAAACAAGTTAAGACAAAAATGATATCGCCTAATTCTTCTTCAACCGTTTTTTCCTGTTCTGTCGGCTTTTTTGGCTTTTCTCCGTAATAATGATTCACTTCTCTTGCTAATTCACCTGTTTCTTCCGTTAAACGGGCCATTAGGCTTAAAGGAGAAAAATAACCTTCTTTAAATTGACGGATATATCGGTCAACTCTCTCTTGAATCTCTTTCGTCGTATATAGTGGTGTCGTCATAAAAACCTTCCTTTTCAACAACGTTTGCTATTATCATGTTAGCTAATCCGCACTGTTTTGACAAATTATTTCTATTGGTTTTAAACAAATTTTTATCCCGTATGTAAGGTGCCGTAAGACTCCCACTTTAAAAACTTGAGTTGATACAAAAGGTCTAAGTGGGAGAAAACGGCACCTAAAAGCCCGATTCGTTCAACTAACATTCCTTGTGAAAAGCGTTCCAAGGAATGAAGTTTCACTTTATTCCGCTGTTTCTCTACTAAAAATCAAATTGTTCTTTAACGTTAGTTTGTCTATACTAAAAAAGAAGCTTTTTCTATTTTAACAGAACATTTATATCACACCTCAAGAGAATATGGCATATCTTTTCAATTTAACTAGTCATTTATGAACTTATAAAATCAACTTATGTAACTTTACTTACAAATAATCGATGTTTGCACAATAGGAGGTAATCGTTTGTTGTTAGGGCTGAAAATAAAAAATATCATATTTATTTTATTTGGTGCAGCTATTTTTTCTTTTGGTATCGTTCATTTTAACATGCAGCATAATCTGGGGGAAGGCGGATTTACAGGTATAACACTTTTACTTTATTTCTTATGGGGATTCGATCCAGCGATCACCAATATTTTATTAAATATTCCCCTTTTTTTAGTCGGTTGGAAATTTTTGGGTAAAACAACTTTTGTTTATAGTATTATCGGTACAGGAACAGTATCTTTATTTTTAAGTATATTTCAATACAAGCCATTTGCTATCCACCTTGAATCTGACATGACATTAGTTGCACTATTTGCCGGAGTATTTATCGGTGTCGGCTTAGGAATTATTTTTCGGTATGGTGGAACAACGGGTGGTGTTGATATTATCGCAAGGCTTGTTAATAAATATGTCGGTTGGAGTATGGGAAAAACAATGTTTCTCTTCGACTTTATCGTCATTACGACTTCTGTATTTGCTATCTTAGATTTAAAACAAGGGATGTATACGTTAGTGGCTGTATATCTTGGAGCTAGAGTAATTGATTTTATTCAGGAGGGTGTCTATTCAGCAAAAGGAGCGATGATTATCTCTAATTACAGTGAACAAATTGCCGAAAAAATCCTAACAGACATGGATCGAGGTGTTACTGTATTAGAAGGGCGAGGGAGTTATTCGGGTCATAAGCGAGCTGTTTTGTATTGTGTTGTTGCAAGAAACGAAATTGTTCGTCTTAAAAATGTAATACACCAAATTGATCCACATGCATTTGTAGCGATTAGTACTGTTCACGATGTAGCTGGTGAAGGATTTACACTAGATGAAAACAAAAATCCAATACAAAACTAACGAGAAAGGATCAAAACAACATTTTTAAGTGATGTTTAAGGATGCTGAGCTAGGAAGCCTTGTTTAGGGACGTACAAACGGAAGAACCATAAGTCACATCAGGAGAGCCGACGTTGACTTATCGTAGGAAGAAGAGCGAAGTTTGCTACAACTTTAGCGCTTAAGCTAGATGATACTAATTTTCAAAAAAATCACCTACAAGCTAGAAATGGAAATAATTACTGGAAACTAAAAAAGAGATGGCACTATTGACCATCCCTTTTCATCGTATTTATCCCGCATGTAAGGTGCCGTAAGACTCCCACATCAAGAGTCTTTAGTTGATATAAAAGGGTCTAAGTGGGAAAAAACGGCACCTAAATGCCCGATTCGTTCAACTAACATTCCGTATAAAAAGCATTCCACGGAATGAAGTTTCACTTTATCCCGCATGTAAGGTGCCGTAAGACTCCCACATCAAGAGTCTTTAGTTGATATAAAAGGGTCTAAGTGGGAAAAAACGGCACCTAAATGCCCGATTCGTTCAACTAACATTCCGTGTAAAAAGCATTCCACGGAATGAAGTTTCACTTTATTCATTGCTGGAAACGTACATCAGGATAAATCGGACAAGCTCTGCTACAGCTACAAGTGCCGCTGCAACATAGGTTAATGCAGCTGCATTCAGCACTTTTCTCGTAGCTCGTTCTTCGTTATTACGAATAACTCCAGATGAGACGAGCTGAGCCATTGCACGGTTTGATGCGTCAAACTCGACCGGCAAAGTTACTAGCTGGAATAACACAGCTAGCGCAAAGAAAATTATTCCCAATAAGAATAATCCTGACATGCCGAGGAAAAGTCCAGCTAGAATTAAAAAGAACGACATATTCGAACCAAAGTTTGCTACAGGAACGAGTGCGCTTCTAAATCGTAAAAACGCATAGTCCTCTGCATCCTGAATAGCATGTCCAACTTCATGTGCCGCAACGGCAGAAGCGGCCATGGAATGTCCGTGATAGTTATCTGTTGAAAGACGAACTACTTTTTTTCTAGGGTCATAATGATCCGAAAGCATCCCTCTGGTTTCTTCGATAGTAACATCATATAGCCCGTTTTCATCAAGAATTTTCCGTGCAACTTGTGCACCGGTCATATACGAGGAAGTAGGCTGCTTCGAATATTTTTTGTATGTGCTCTTCACCTTCGATTGTGCCCAAAGTGGGATTATCATCAATAAGGCAATGTAGATTAGGTAACCTCCTAAACCACCAAACATATGCATCCCTCCTTATTAAGGTCAATTTTAGTCAAAAATCAGCTGTTAGTCAACTGTTTTATCTTGCTTATTTCTTTTTTCCGCTTCGCCTTTATATTTTCTCCAACTAACATAAGTTAATGTAATTCCAATGCATCCTCCTACAATAATAACAATCCAAATAAGAGGAATAATCCCTCCATTTTGTTCCCTCGCAGTAGTTGTCTTAAGAAGTGTGCTCGCTTGCATGTTTGACATAAGAAATCCATCACCGATTATAATCCCTATGATTATCAGGCAAGTTGTGGTAATACATAACATAAGTTTTTTCATAGAGACCTCCCCATCTTTAACTTCTTATACTAATGTATGAATGGGAGGAATATTATATAACAGCGATTATCTAGGTAGCGTATGACGTTTTTTATTTCCAACCGTTAAGAAATAAGCCAAGGCAATGGATATGATACTTAGCCAAAACGTAAAATAGCCTATCTCATTCATATAAGTTATCAGTGATGAATAGACCGGCATTTGCTCAAATACATAATCAATCACATCATTATGTAATGTCCAAATTGAAGCTACTACAATATGACGTAATTTCAACTGATAGAATGGTGCATATAAGAGGCCTTGAATAGCCATTGCTCCGTGAGAAGCCATTAACATATATCCTTGCCAACTTAAAGTTCCATCCAAAAATAGTGTGAGGAGATTCATCATCACAGCCCAGATCCCGTATTTAAACAAGGTGATCATTGCTAATGCTTCAATATAAGGTACATGTTTACCAAAGATAAAAAATAACAAGAAAACAGTAAAAAACAAACTTGCTGTCGGACTGTCCGGTACAAAAATGAAAAATAAGGGTTCGGTATTCGAAAGTTGGCTTTCATACCACATATATCCATAAATGGTTCCACCTAAATTGATAAAAAATAATATGATTAGCAATCGTTTATCAAGTAATATGTATTTATTCAAAAATATCCCTCTTTTCTACCGTCGAGGTTAGGGTAAAGATAAAGAAAACGTTAGACTAATTCCCATTAAATACAAGCAACTGGTTATAATTAAAAGTACTCTATCCCAGTTATCTTATTCTTTCTTAATGGATGAAAAAGGCACCTTTACCAGCAATGTGATAAAGGTGCTTGTTATTGCTTATTTTTGTGACTCATTAACGGATACGATAAAATCTACTAATTGCTTAAGCTCTTCTTCTGTTCCTTTAAATTGCTCCGGCGGCATCGAACCAATACCTTCAACAGCAATTTTCGCAATTTCTTCAGCAGATTTATCCGTTCCAACTAACGGTGGGCCAGCCGCACCACCTTGCAGCATTTCCCCATGACAAGATAAGCAACTATTTTCATAAATCGCATAGCCCGGATCTTGTGTATCAACTTCTTGTCCCGGAGGAATCGGTTTATTTGCTTCCGCACGAGCCTCCCAATCAACTTTGGCAGCAGACTCATACGTAAGCCATATAACCGATGCTAATGCAAGAACCATCATGCCAACAGCTATTGGTCGTTGATGTGGTCTTCTTCCAGGTCCATTATCTAAAAATGGTGCGAGTAATAATGCACCAAATGCAATCCCCGGCAAGACAAGAATACCCAATAGAATAAAGTCTTGACTTGCAAATTCATATTTCAACAATTCATACAAAAACAAGAAGTACCAGTCTGGCAATGGTATATATCCTGAACTAGTTGGATCAGCCATTCCTTCTAAAGGAGAAGGATGAGCTAAAGTTAAGGATAAAAAGCCAACTAAAAAAACGGCACCTACCAACCATTCTTTTAATAAAAAGTTGGGCCAGAAAGCTTCTGTTCTCCCAGGATATTCTGAATAATCTTTTGGCAGATTCGATTTCTTCTCTAAAGGAATTCGCGAATCGCCGACAAATTTCATACCTTTACCCCTATGCATGCTTTCCCCTCCTTTTTATAATGGTCCTGATATACCTTGTCTACGAATTAAAATAAAGTGTACAGCTAATAAAGCAAATAATGCAGCTGGTAAGAAAAATACATGGATCGCAAAGAAGCGAGTGAGTGTCTGAGCCCCTACGATATTCGCATCTCCAGCTAACAGCGTTTTCAATTCTTCACCTATAAATGGAACTTGTTGGGCAATTTCTAGCCCGACCTGAGTCGCAAAATAGGCTTTGTTATCCCATGGTAATAGATAGCCTGTAAACCCTAGGCCAAGCATGATAAAGAAGATTAGCACACCAACAATCCAATTTAATTCACGCGGTTTTTTATATGCTCCTTGGAAAAACACACGCAGTGTATGTAATAATAGCATTACGATTACAACACTGGCACCCCAATGGTGCATACCACGAACAATTTGTCCATGTGCAACCTCGGTTTGTAAGTAATAGACCGATTTCCAAGCATTTTCTATATCCGGTACATAATACATGGTTAAAAACATACCAGATAGGATTTGAATAACAACAACAAAGAATGTTAACCCGCCAAAACAATAGACAAATGCAGAAAAATGGTGAGCTGGATTAACATGCTCTGGTACTTCATGATCCGCAATATCCCGCCAGATTGGCGTAATATCTGCGCGCTCATCAATCCAATCGTAAATTTTTTGTAGCATAAGTTATTACGCCCCCTCTCTAGGTACCGGGTCACCTAAATATAACATGCCATCCTTTACTTCATACTCATAAACATCCAATGGCTTTAAAGGCGGTGTACCTGGTACGTTTGTTCCATCCTTATAGTATCGACCATCATGACATGGGCAGAAAAATTGATCAGGATGTTCGTCACTTCCTCCCCAGTTAACGACACAACCCAAGTGCTTACATACCGGTGAAAAGGCTTGAATCTCACCCTTGTCGTCTTTAAATACAAAGGCTGATCGACTTACTTCAGATTCATACCAGCCATCAATTTGTTTGACCTTCCAGTCGATTTTCTTAGGCTCTGTTGTAATATCATCAACAGCTAAATCGACACTCACCATATCACCGCGCCCCGATTCTTTTAACACTGGGTCAATTGCCATTCGCAACATCGGTGCCAGCATTCCTGCTGCCATAAATCCACCGACCCCGGTTAGCGTATAGTTTAAAAATTGCCTGCGGGATACCTGCTGCTTTTTTTTGCTCATGATTTTCCCCCCTCTTCTTACAATAATCACGGACAATATTGTTACATCAGATTACTAGGACATAACCATGATAGCGTAAACTGTTTGTCTGGTCAATCATATTCCCCCTTGAAAAGAAAAAGTTTTCATTATTTTTCACCAATAAGATTGGATGAGTTCACTTAGTTGCTCTACCTGATCACGAATGAAGCGATGCATTTCAGCTGATTTTAAATCTCCTGACTTCATTCCGGAAAGCCATATTAATGTTCCAGCAAATGCTAGTTCATGTTTTTTCCAAGCTGGATCTAACGTTAAGATAAACACATGTTTAAACGGTTGTTGCTTGACTTCTTCTATCCATGCATTTATTCGAGAAAGCTCCTCTGACCTATCGGCTGTCTTTATATAATAATAAATAGGTGCTAGCAAAATCCGTCCCGTTAATTCTTTTTCCAATTCATTTGCTAACAAATTGGTCCATTCACTTTGAAAAGCATTTACTTCCATATTTGCATCATTGTCCATTTGATAAGGTACCAAAGGAATCAAAACTGAATCAATATATTCTTTTGCTTCTATGTATTGAATTACGTCCGATTTCTCCCATTTCATATAGTATGTCCAACCTTTCGCTTGTCATCTTATGTTATATTTCTGTATTTTTTAAAAAGTCCGGTAAACATGCGGTTATATGCATTGCTGACTTGTGGTAGCGTTTTATATTCAATTGATACACTCCGCTACTCGAAACTACATCGCCTCAATTCTCTTAACCTCTTATTTTTGACCATGCACGTTAATTAAATCTTATCTATCCAGACAAAAAAATCAACCTATTGCTTTTGCAATTTTGGTTGCATTGAATAGGTTGCATCTAACGCTTTTAGTTCATTTACCAATACCAAAAAAGCAGCTTCGTCCATATCATCTAGCGCCTTATCGATTTTTCTTTGGATGATTTGTTTTTGAAATTTGTATAGGGATTGATCTAAAATTTGTTTAGCGATTTTTTTATCTTTTTCCGTAATAAAATACTCATCTGGGATAAATGGATTCTCCTCGAGAACAGAAATATAAAGTGCATTTTGATAGGACTTATGAAAATTTAGTTGTAGATACAACGGTTCGTTTTTATTCAAGCGAATATCATGAAACGACTTTTCTGCATCTGTTGTAACTAATTGATTTTTATAAAAGCGAAAAGCTACTTCTTCTGAACATTGACTTGTCATAATTATGCCACGCGGGCAGAATTTTGCTTCCCGAACAAAATGAAGCTGTCCAAGTAATTCATCATGATTCATTAAATAATTTAAAATCCATACGCTCTCTCGCTTTTTTAACTGATAATTGTTTAAAAACCATTGGATGAAGTTCTTTTTATCTTCCACAGATACCGGAGTGTGCACCATCCTCTAACCTCCCTCACAACCGCTAACTTGCCTGCATAAACCTTTCTAAATCCCTCTATCTGATTGTTGTAATCGACGTAGAAATTCAGTAATCTCATCATCAAATGGCTGTTTTTCTAGATATGCAGTAAAAACAGGTATTGCTTCTTCTACCCTCCCTTCTTCCGTTAAAAAGTATCCATACTCCTTCAAGAAATCACTATCATCTTTTAGATTATTATATGCTATTGTATAATGTTTTAATGCATTATTATATTCTTCAATTTCATTATAAGCACGGGCTAGTTCCCATTCATACAAAGGATCAAGAGCCCCTATATCTTTTATTTCGATAAGCAGGTCAATAATTCCTTTAAAATCGGCCCTGTTTTTTAAGAGTTCAATTAAAAATAAAATCGCTTCTTTAAAGTCAGGGTCAATCGCAACTGCTTCTCTTACATACGTTTCACTTGCATCATCCTTATTAAGTTGATGTGCGAGCCGTCCGGCAAGTAAATATAATTCTTTATGAAACTCATCTACTTGCAAACCTTTTTGAGCAGTTTCATATGCTTTTTCAATTAAACCTTCTTCCATATAAACATTAGCAAGATGAAGGTAAACAGTATGATAATACGTATCAAGCTCAATAACTCGCTCCCAAGCTTTTCTTGCAATATCGTTTCTGCCAGCTTGATAGGCAGTAAAACCGTATTTAAACAAGGACTCCGGATTTTCATTTGCTTCATCTTGGTAATAGGTTAAGGCAAGTTCGAATTCACCAGCTTCTGCATATGCTTCTGCCAGTCGATCGCGAACCGATACATGCCCAATTTCGTTCGTTTTTGGCAAGACTTTTTCATAATAAGTCGTTGCTTTTAAATAATTTCCTGTAGAAAAATATAATTCTCCTAACGCAAAATCAATGATTGGTTCATTTGGATCGAGTCGCTTAGCAGCTAATAACTTTTGTTCTGAAACCTCAAATAAACCTTGAGATTGGTAAAGATCAGCTAATTGAATTAACGTTTGCATATAAGCAGGATCATTTTCATGAATATCGTTTAATAATTCAATGGCAGATTCATCATCTTCTAATTCAATATAAATATCAGCAAGTGTTAATTTTAGTTCCGCTTCATCAGGGTATTGTTGAATTAATTCCTCTAGTAGTACTTTTGCTTCTTGCAAAAAGCCCCATTGTATGTATAATTCAGCAATCGTATAGCGTTCCTCTTCATTTGCAACTGGCAAAAAATTTTCTAATAGTTCGATTGCTTTTTCTGTTTGTTGGGCCTCCATAAGTCGAATGGCTTCCATAATTGTTTCCAAATTGAACTCCCTTTCTACACGTTCTTCATACTTTTTATGATAACGAAAAACAGATGCATGTTCAAAATATAAGTATAGCTGCATATAACAAACTATTTTCCATCTTAAACGAAGAAGCAAGCTCTAGTCTTTATGCAGACAGGTGCTGGGACATAAGCAAATACGAAATAGCACAAACCGAACAATTCATTTATAATTGTTCGGTTTGTTTGTGTTTAGAAAAACTTGGCTTGTTGCCAAGTCTTTAGCGAAAGCCATCGTTTTTCTTATACGATAAAGTGAAACTTCATTCAGTAGGAGTTTTCTTCCATCTCCTATTAAATGTTAGTACCTCAGGGGGTATGACCTAAAGGTCCTTAAACGAATCGGGCATTTAGGTGCCGTTTTCTCCCACTTAGACCTTTAGTATCAACTCAAGATTTTGAAGTGGGAGGTCTTACGGCATCTTACATGCGGGATAAAGCCTAAAATTTTATACTTTCCTATAGTACAAGGACAATTTGTTGTTCGTTTTTTAATCAGCAGTTTTTGTTTTGTCCCAGCCTCTTTTATATAATTTGCTTCAAATCTTTAAAAAAACTTGGATATGATGTGGCGATTGGAGTGATATCATCAATCGTAACTTCTGTAGTGGTAATCAGTGAGGCGACCGCTGCGAGCATCGCCATTCGATGGTCATGATAAGATTCAACTCGGTTACCTACTAATTTTGTTTTTCCACAAATAATGAATCCATCTTTCGTTTCTTTAATGTTTGCCCCTAAACGTGTTAAGGTTTCTGTGACAGCGCGAATTCGGTCCGTTTCTTTAACGCGAAGCTCTCGTGCATCTTTAATTACGGTTGTGCCTTCAGCTTGGGTAGCCAAAAGAGCAATAATTGGAATTTCATCGATTAAGCGAGGAATAATCTCACCCTCTATAGTTACAGCTTTTAATTCCCGATACGTAATGGTAATGTTACCGATCCGCTCTCCGCCTTTTTGCCGCTCATTTTCTATCTGGATATCCGCTCCCATTTCCAATAAAACATCAATGATTCCCGTTCTTGTTTCATTTAACCCTACGTTTAAAAGCTTTAAACTACTTCCAGGTACAATCGCTGCTGCTACTAAGAAAAAGGCTGCAGAAGAAATATCACCAGGGACATAGATATCCGTTGCTGTTAGTGTTTGATTACCTTTTAAAGAAACAGCAGTTCCGTTTATATGTAACTCAGCGCCAAAAGCTTCTAACATCGTTTCTGTATGGTTTCGCGTTGACGTACTCTCCGTCACGGTTGTTTCTCCTTCAGCAAATAAACCTGCTAAAAGAATAGCTGATTTCACTTGTGCACTTTTAACAGGCAACTCGTAACGGATTCCCTTCATTGTTTGTCCTCTTATGGCTAATGGAAGATAATTACCGTGATCTCTACCATCTATTTGCGCTCCCATTAAACGGAGTGGCTCCACTACCCGGTTCATGGGACGTTTCGTTAATGAAATATCACCATGTAATGTAGTAAACATTGGCAATCCTGCTAAAATGCCAAGCATTAATCTTGCAGTTGTTCCAGAATTACCGAAATACAATGGCTCCAAAGGTTCTTTTAAAGCTTCCGGTCCTTTACCAAAAATGGTTAAACTGGAACCTTTTTGCTCGATTTTTACTCCCATCGCTTGAAAGATAGTTACCGTACGCAGACAATCTTCACTACCTAAAAAATGTTGAACATGCGTCGTTCCATGGGCTAACGAACCAAACATAACGGAACGGTGTGAAATAGATTTGTCTCCAGGTACCTCAATTTTTCCTTGTAACGGTCCTTTCGGCGGCTGAAGCTTTCGTTCCCTCAACAGATACTCCTCCTTTTGCATGGATTAGTTTTCATTCATTGTTTCATATCCTGCTTGTTTTAAAACCAATTCACTCGTTTTTTGTAATTTTTCCGAAGCAAAGCTTAAGCGTAATGCACCCATGATACCTTCACGAATTTCTAATATTTGAATATTATTAATACTTACTTCATGCTGTGCTAATAATTGCGTTACATGTGCTAACGCACCTGTTTGGTCACGAATGTCTACATATAAATCGTGATAGGAAGGAATTACCCCTTTATCCGATGTACCTAAACCGTCGCGATACACTTTGGCCTCTTCTAAATAGTTTATCATTTCTTTCTTTCTATTTTTCTCTAGTAGCGTTTTTAATGTTTCCATCTCGGTAATCCATTCACCTAATAATTGAGCCATTTTTTTACGGTTATGATAAAAAATATCTTGCCATAGAGCTGGATTACTTGAAGCTATTCTAGTAATATCACGAAAACCACCAGCAGCGAGGTTTGGGAGATATGCATGTGTTTGTTGCCAATGTTTTGCTTGATGAACTAATGATGAAGCAATAAGATGTGGAAAATGGGAAATCACTCCTGTCATTTCGTCATGCTCTTCTGCTTCTAAAACAACAAATTTACTCTTTGTAGGAAGCAATAATGATTTTAATGCTTCCACATCGGATGATGAACTACTCTCTGTTGGTGTAAGGACATAAATGGCATTTTCGAACAAATGGCCTTTCGCTGCTTCTATCCCTTTTTTATGTGAACCTGCCATCGGATGACCACCAATAAACGCTACCTGGCTATTTTTTAGTTGGTTAGCTGCTACTATTATGGATTGCTTTACGGATGAAACATCACTTACGATAAGTTTCTTCGTCAATGGTATTTCGTCTAACATTGCTAATAGACGAATCGATTCAGAAATGGGCGCAGCTATAATTAAGTAATCTGCCCGTTGTACTGCTGTTGTATAATCCGTAATAGCCTCCTGAATAATTCGATGCTCCTTTGCATATCGAAGCGTATCCTTATGAATATCATAGCCAATAATATGATTTGCATCGCTCGGTTGAAGTGCTTTAGCGATAGATGCTCCAATCAATCCCAAACCAGCAATTGTTATGGTTCGCTTCACGTTGCCATCTCCTTAGCCCTTTTGTTTATGATACTTTAAGATTAATTCTTGCAGTCGTTCCATATCTTCTTTTAATCCTAGTGTTAATCGAATTGTATTAGGTATACCTAATAGTTCTCCTGGACGTAGGATAAAGCCATGTTGAATTAAATAATCAAACATATCTGTTCCGCTTTCGGGTGTTGCCACGAGCATAAAATTAGTTTCAGACGGAAAATAATGCCATCCTATATCATCTAAAAACTGTTGAAATGCTAATTTCACTTCTAAGTTTTTTGCTTTTGTGTCTTTGATAAAAGCTTCGTCATTTAACGCAATTCGGGCAATTTGCTGAGCAATAGATGTTGTATTGAACGGACCACGAACTAAATTCAGCTGCTTAACAATAGCTGCATTTGCTATTCCATAACCAATGCGGAGGCCTGCGAGCCCATATGCTTTAGAAAAGGTTCGTAATACAATTAGATTGCTATATTGTTTTACTTGTTCAATAGCTTGTATATCTTTTTCCGGATCGACATATTCGTAGTATGCTTCATCCAAGACAACTAGAACTTCTTCAGGGCATGCATTCATAAATCGAATAAAGTTCTCTTTTGGCATCGGATTTCCAGTCGGGTTATTCGGTGAGCAGAACCATACCACATTGGTGTTTTCATCAATCGCTTCCAGCATACCGTCTATATCATGATAGCCGTCAATGGTAGCTATTTCCCTCACCTCTGCTCCCTCAATAATGGCATTATGCTTATATTGCGGAAAGGTAGGAGCTGCCATTACAGTATTCACGTCTGGAAAAAGAAACGTACGACAAATCATTTGAATGATTTCCTCTGATCCACTGCCAAAGATAATTTCAGCCTCGTGTACATTTAGTTTTTTGGCAAGGTCTATTCGTAACTCTCTTGTATATCCATCTGGATACATATCAAAAGCAGGTACATAATCTATTAAAAACTCCTTAATTTTTGGTGTAAAACCATAAGGATTCTCATTAGAAGATAATTTAACGATTCGATTTAATTTATAATATTTTTTTATGTCTTGAATCTGCTTTCCTTGCTGATATGGTGCTAATTGATTTAATCTATCTTTTATCTTCATTGTCTAAACCCCTTTTTTGTTAGGTCTGGCCGTAAATGTATCGCTTCATTTTGAAATATGTGCTGAATACTAGCTTGATCTTTCTCTGTGTTTACTACCATCATAACACGGATACACGCCATTAAACTGTTAGGTACGTCTATTTCCTTCATACACATAACAGGCACATACTTCCACCCTGTTCCTGGTAATAGTCGTAAGGCTTTGGCTGGAAATGCAGCCGTAATGTCTTTTGTAACAGAGATAAAAACATGCGATACATCGTCAGGAACTATATTATTTTTTTCTACCATTTCCTCAACCAAAATTCTTGTATTCTCAATAATAACTTCTTCTTTATTCTCAGATACAGTTGTCGCTCCACGAATTCCCCTTGTCACTTCTTCACCAGCTTTCTTTCAAAAGAATGTAAGTAATCTAACATTGCTTGATCACCAATTGTTCTTATGGCTGGTTTACCAATCTTCTCAAGTAAAACCATTTGAATCTGCTTTTGTTTATTTTTCTTATCTTTTTTCATTTTTGCAAGTAGTGCTTGATGCTCGATGGCTTTTAAATGGAGAGGATATTTATTTTGCTCCATCCACTGTTTTAATTGTCTAAATGGTAGTTCATTATTAAAGAACTGCTCACTCACATGAACAGCAAACAATAGACCAATTGCCACTGCTTCCCCATGAGTTAAAGATCCATAGCCTAACTCTGCTTCTAGTGCATGCCCTAACGTATGTCCTAAATTTAAGTATTTCCGAATACCGGCTTCTTTTTCATCTTTTTCCACAACTTCGGCCTTAATTTGAATTCCTGTACGGAGATGAGTTTGTAAGGTTTGTAACGATAAAGCAGCTAAGTCAGCTTTTAAAAAGGAATGAAAGGTCAACTCATCCGAGATCATTGCTTCTTTTATTAATTCTGCATAGCCAGACCGCACTTCTTGCTCACTTAGGGTCAACAATGTTTCTACATCATAAATGACTGCTTGCGGCTGATAAAAGCTGCCAATCAAATTCTTGCCCATCGAATGATTAATGGCTACTTTCCCGCCTACGCTGCTGTCATGAGCTAAAATCGTTGTTGGCATTTGAATATAATCTATTCCTCGCATGTATGTTGCAGCTACAAAACCAGCCAAATCGCCAATAACTCCCCCACCTAAAGCAATAAGTAAAGCATCACGATCCAGACCAAATTTGATAGCTTCTGTTTGCAATTGGTAAAAATATTCGATACTCTTTGTTCGTTCTCCCCTTGGAACGACAGTATGGTAAACTTGATGATCTGAAAGGCTTGATAAACAATCGGATAAATATAAATCTCTCACCCGTTCATCGGTGACAATCCAAATAGCCGAGTACTCCTTAGGCAAATAGTTCGCAATCTGGTTGCGTATACCTTCCCCAATTGTAATCGTATATGAATTCGTACTTGCTTGTACGATAAGTTCTGTCGTTTTCACTTTAAAAACACCTGATTTCTTCCCGATATTGATCCATCGCTGCTTGCAATTTGGGAAATTGATCACTCGTAAATTGTTCCGTAATCGCTTTGGCTAATTCAAAAGCTACTACATGTTCCATCACTACAGCAGCAGCTGGAACTGCACAAGCATCCGATCGTTCTACTGTTGCTTTAAATGGCTGTTTCGTTTCTATATCAACACTTTGTAGCGGGTGTTTCATCAATGTTGGGATCGGCTTCATAACCCCTCTTACAACAATCGGCATTCCGGTCGTCATTCCACCTTCAAAGCCGCCAAGACGGTTAGTAGTACGATAATAACCTCTTTCTTCACTCCAAGCAATCTCATCATGAACCTCACTACCGTTAAGCTTGGCTGCTGCAAAACCAATCCCAAATTCTACCCCTTTAAATGCATTAATACTCACAACACTACCTGCTATTTTGCTATCAAGCTTGCGGTCATAGTGAACGTAAGAACCGATTCCTGCTGGCATTCCTTCTACGTAGACCTCGCAAACACCCCCGATAGAATCTCCTTCTTGTTTTGCTAGATCAATCGCATCCATCATCGCTTGTTCCACATCTTTATCCAGCACACGGACCGGTGAATCCTCTGAAAGTTGCTGGCGATCTGACATAGTTAAATGCTCTTGATCTTTGGCAACGATACCTGCTATTTCTTTCACATAACCAGATATTTCAATCCCTAAATGTTTCAGCATTGTTTTAGCAACAGCACCAGCTGCTACACGTGCTGCTGTTTCACGAGCAGAGGAACGCTCCAAAATATTTCGTATATCGCGATGACCGTATTTTAGTACACCATTCAAATCAGCGTGTCCAGGCCTTGGTCTCGTTACTACTCTTCTTACTTTGGTTTCCTCAGAAATAGGGTCTTCTCCCATAATATCTTCCCAATGCTTAAAATCATCGTTATGTATGACTAAAGAGACGGGAGAGCCTAAAGTCATACCATGTCTAACACCGCCTACAATCTCAACTAAATCCTTTTCAATTTGCATTCTTTTTCCACGCCCATGGCCTTTTTGCCTGCGTAATAGAGAACTATTGATATCTTCTTTTAAAAGCGGCATACGAGCTGGTACGCCCTCAATAATGGTTGTTAATTGCTTTCCATGTGATTCTCCCGCTGTCAAGTAACGCACATCTCATTCTCCTTTTATGAATTTTTCTAATTACTATACCATAAATTGTCGTGTTTTTGGCAATAAAAACACAAAAAAACGAATTAATACGTTAAAAGATTAAAGTGAAGCACTATCAATTCATCTTTTAACAAAAGGAATGGTTATAAATCGATGTTGTTTCCCTATCTCAAATATTCACGGAAGATAAGTGAATATTTGAGATAGGGTCACGATGGGAATGAAAAGTACGAAGAAACATATATATGTCAGGAGGCAGATGCCCACGTTGTACTAGCTTACACTTCCCACTACGTCTTATTAACTTCTTAAGCCCAATAGTGACCCATTCTACCATACGATTTGTCATTTTCACCGATTTTTGAACAACCTTTTAACAAGACAAATTAATTAACCCCAATAGCCAAACGGTGTTTGACAATTGGGGTACAAACTACAATCAAATTTTTTGATAAAAAAAGGTATCTAATAATTGCAAGCCATATTTTTCCGGATTAAAGATTTGTTCAGTACTACCTACAAACAATACACCATTTGTATTTAAAGCCTGAGAGAAATAGCGATAAATTTTTTCTTTTGCTTCATCTGTAAAATAAATAAGTACATTTCTGCAGATAATTAGATCTACATTTTTAGGATAAGCATCAGCAAGCAGATTATGCTTTTGAAAATTTACTTGCTGTTTTATTTCCTCACTCACATGATATAAATTATGCTGTTGAGTAAAGTATTTGTTAATTAAATTTTTTGGCATATCTTTTAACGCTTGTTCTGGATAGATAGCTTGCTTTGCTTTATTCAGGGCTGTTTCGTCAATATCTGTGGCTAAGATTCGATACATTGCGTTAGGGAAATATTCTGAAAGCATAACCGCAATACTATAAGGTTCTTCTCCCGTGGAACAAGCAGCACTCCAGATATGGAAAGGTCGTTTGTTAACTAAGGCTGGTAATACAGAGTGTTGTAGGACTTCCCACCGTTTCGGATTCCGATAAAACTCAGATACATTAATGGTTAAACGATCAATAAATTCTTTTAGCAGGACTTTATCTTGATCCAAAGCATGATAATAAGTGGCAAAATCTGTAAATCCACGTTTGTTTCGTAATGAAGTCAGTCTCCGCTTCATTTGCGTTTCCTTATACAGCTGCAAATCGATTCCCAGCTTATTCTTAATTTTGGCCATAAAGTTAAAATAATCTCGGTCCAATGTTCCCCCTTCTTTCAATCGGTTATTTTTATTACCTTTATTTAAATCTAAACTTTAGCTCGACTAGATATAAAGTCTTTGGTATACGATTGCCATTTCTTTTTTAACATCACCATTTTCCGACTAAAATCTAGCTCTACGCTAATTATTTCGCTTTAAAACGTATAAAACACTTATAGAATAGTGATTTAAACGCACTTTATGTATTGTAAAACTACTAGCATGTATTACCAGACAGAGGAAAAGCTAGAAGCGCTTGGTTAGTAACATACAACCCAGAGAACTTCTGACAAGATCAAGGAAACATGCCTCTAAAACAAGAGGATGCCGATGCCTGAGCAACAACCCTGCTTTTCGTCGGCCTTTCTTTAGATTCGAGCCGATATTGACTTATCATCGGAAGAAAATCGAAGTCTGCTAGGCGCTTGAGCGCTTAAGCTAGACGACGATGATGCTATTTTCAAAAAAAGATATCCACCATGCATGGAAGGATATAATTTCTTATGATGCAAGAGGATGCCGTGAGGATAACCTCACGGCCAAACTATTTTATATTTACTTTTAATAAATCCAAGCAGAATCCTGCTTATGGTAAGAAATAAGTTCTTCTTCTTTAAAAAATAATTTAAGCTCACGTTGGGCACTTTCTGGAGAGTCTGATCCATGAATGACGTTTTTTCCAACGGTCAACCCATAATCACCGCGAATGGTTCCTGGCGATGCATCTGCAGGATTTGTTTTTCCCATCATTTCACGTGCGATTGCGATTACATTTTCCCCTTCCCATGCCATCGCAAACACTGGTCCGGAAGTAATAAAATCTACAAGCTCATGAAAGAATGGACGCTCTTTGTGTTCTGCATAATGCTCTTCTGCTAAAGCTGTTGAAATTGTCATTAGCTTTGCCCCTACTAATTTAAAACCTTTTGCTTCAAAGCGTTTAATAATAGATCCAATTAGATTACGTTGTACTCCATCTGGTTTTACCATTAAAAATGTTTTTTCCATGCTCCAAATCCCCTTATTCTATGTATTTTTCTAATCGATAAAATTCTATCAAATCTATGTAAAAAAGACAACGGTACGAGATATCATGTACGGCGTTTTCCAATGTATTTACCAATTTGTATGAGCGTGCGTTTAGGACGGCTATCTGGTAAGCCATCTAATTGCTGTAAGGCTTTAGCCAAATATCGGTTACTTAAATCATAAGATGCTTCAATCGCATTTGTCTGTTTTATTGCTTCTACGACATTTTTTATACGTGCTTCTCTTATGGAGTAATCAGCCTGCAAACTACTCTTTATGTTATCTCGTAAAGAAGCATCCTTCATCGCCATAAAAACAGGCAATGTTAAATTTCCTTGTAATAAATCATTACCTGCAGGTTTTCCCATTTCTTTTTCTGATCCAATAAAATCAAGAATATCATCGATAATTTGGTAAGACATTCCAATATTGTAACCATAGCGATACAAACGTTGGGCATCTCTATCATTTACACCTGAAGCAATTGCCCCTAATTTACAGCTTGTAGCGATTAGTAATGCTGTTTTTCGTTTAATTCTGCGTAAATAATTTCGCAAGCCCTGGTTCCAATCAAATTTATCTTTAATTTGTTCTATTTCACCTTTACAAACTTCAACAATTGTTTGGGATAGCAAGCGATGAATTTTCGGATCTCGCAGTAACGTAATCTCTTCTAAAGCACGGGCTAAAATATAATCTCCTGTATACATGGCTACTCGATTGCCATATATTTGTCTAACTGTAGGCATGCCTCTGCGAATTTCGGCATCATCTATAACATCATCATGCACCAAAGTGGCTGTATGTATAAGTTCTAATGACACTGCAACTAGCTTTAATTTTTCTAAATTATACGCGCCCATTTGCCCGGACAACAAAACAAAAACAGGGCGAATCCGCTTGCCCCCTGCTTGCAGTAGTTCTGTTGAAGCCTGTCGTAATACAGGATGCTTTGCTTGTATCACTTTGTTAATGGATTGTTCTATTTGTTCTAAATCTTTTTTTAAATATCCGTAAGCTTTAGCTAATTTCATGAATGTCACCTTTAATTTTACTTATTAATCATGCGGTTCTCCCTTAAATCCCATATGCATTGCTGCTACACCACCAGTATAACTTTTCACTTGAACATTTGAAAACCCTGCACGGATAAACATTTGCTTTAATGCTTTTTTATCAGGAAAGTCTCTTGCTGATTCATTTAACCATGCATATTCTTTTTGACTTTTAGCAACCAACTTTCCCAGTAAAGGCATAATATATTGAAAATAAAGATAGTATAATTGCCGGTAAACTGGTATTGTAGGCTGAGAGGTTTCTAAACAAACCACTTTTCCGCCTGGTTTAACTACACGATACATTTCTTTTAGGACAGCCATATAATCTTGAACGTTGCGTAATCCGAACCCAATCGTTACATAATCAAAACGATTATCCGCAAATGGTAATTTCATCGCATTTCCTTCAATAAAACGAACATTGTCCAGATTTGCCTGTTGCTTTTTCTCTTCTGCAACAGATAGCATATTTCCACTAAAATCAAGACCTAATACCTCGCCAGTTGGTCCTGTTTCCTCTGCCATTACTAGTGCCCAATCTCCTGTACCGCAGCAAACATCTAAAGCTATTGTACCAGGCTGTACATCCATTCGTTTCATGACATCTTTTCGCCATGCTTTATGACGTTTAAACGATATAATTGAATTCATGGAATCATACTTGGAATAAATTCGTTCAAATACATGATGTACACGTTCTTCTTTCGATGATTGTGCCATAACCTAACCTTCTCCCCCCATCGTTAGATTCATATTCCCGACAGCCGTAATTTCACGATTGATTTGGTGCAAAAGATGATTATGATTTGGTATTTTTTCTAAATCAGCAGTAAGTTGCTTCATTGTTGCCTTTAATTGTTCTTTTAACTCGTCTATCATAGTAAGCTGGGATGGAAAACTCCACTTCTCAATTTTTGCCGAGTTATCATGTGATTGTATGATATAGAACATTTGCGTTAGTAACTTTATAAATAACCAATTTCCAGCAACTTCACCCAAAACGGGAACATGTAAATATTCTGCGACACGTACAAGTAATAATGTATCAATGATTTTTTGAATTTGCATATATTCCGTCAATGAACTCGTTTCATTATAATAGAGAATCATTTTATACTCATTAATTTCTTTAATAGCTGAAGCAAGCTGACGGATAAAATCAAAATCATCTATTTCAGCTAGTAACAAATAATAAAGGCCACTATAATAATCACCTGCAAGTACGTGGAGCTGCTTTGTTAGTTTAACTTCATCTTCTTCATCCAATGCCGTTACACTAGGAACCAAATCATGGGTATCAAGTGCTATTTGGACAAGCATTGTCGTTATAATATATCTTTCTTTAAGAGATTCAGATAAGGTAGTGTGATAGACCATTTCCACTAGTAACTGCAATTTTCTCTCATCGATGGCAGGCTTTTTAATATGCTTTTCTAAATAGGAGTGCTCTATTTTAGCTACTATTTTTTGTTTAAGGTACTGTATATTCACCTTTGAATTAATCAAAAAATCACCCAAGCCCTTCATCCAATCTATTCATGCTTTAGCTATTATAGCATAATTTATACGCATTCCATAATCAAGCATTCTGGACTTTAGTTGATCTTTTTCTAAATAATGGGGCTTAGTAGTTTTCTATCTCACCATGACTTGTTTGAATTAATGCTTTTCCTCTTACTTTAACAGCCGATGTATGCTCTGTAAATTGAGCAATCATCGTTTCTCCTTTATCCAGCTTTTCGGAATGGTGAAATCTCGTGTCATTTCCTCTTGTTAGTCCGATTACCTGTACACCGTCTTCTAACGCTTTAATTACAAAAAAATCGGCTGAAACCATTGGCTTATCCATTACCTTTCCTCCTTCATTTGGGTGAAAAATGCTATTCAAGTACATTTAATTTTTATATCCGCTAAATTGGATTATATATCACCATCTCACCTTTTATTTTGCTTATAGGATGAATTATTAGGTGACGTATGATTTACTATTCCTTCAATTTTATTTTTTGTTAGAGAATCCTATCAGCAAAAAGAGGATACGCTTTTGCGTACCCTCTCGCCCTATGTAACCTATTATTTTACAGCGTCTTTTAGGGCTTTACCTGGTTTAAATGCAGGAACTTTGCTTGCTGGAATTTCGATCTCTTCCCCTGTTTGAGGATTACGACCTTTACGAGCAGAACGTTCACGTACTTCAAAGTTTCCAAATCCAATTAACTGTACTTTTTCACCTTTTTTAAGTGAATCCATGACAGATTCGAATACTGCATCAACAGCTTTCGTTGCATCTTTCTTAGAAAGTTCGCTTTTTTCAGCTACAGCATTAATTAAGTCTGTTTTATTCATGACATTCACCTCCTCCCATTAAACATCAATCGACATTGGAACAAATTCTAATGAAGCTATCATCATTTGTTCACCATTTTGCCAGTTTTTATACCTCATGTCACGAAATTCATGTAGTGACATGGCTTATCTTAACCGAGTTTGCAACAAAATTCAACACTTTCCCGGTAATTTTTCCGTATTTCTTATAGTTTTTATATGTTTAAACTAAAAAATTGGTTTGTTTTACCATTATGGTCAGAAAGGTTGATGAATAGCTTTGTTAGCAATCGTTCGGTTATATTAAAGATATACGACATCCCTATTAAATATCCTGCCGTTTTTATAAATTTTTTTTAATAGACAGCTATATAGTAATTTTTAAACATAAATTAATAGGTACATAAAAACTGTTATTTTGCACAAAGGACAACATGTAACCCCTCCCTTATCACTCCCAAGAAGCGCTGGAATCTGCGATAGGGACTGTTCCCCGCACGACGACGAGGAGTGAAAAAACCTCGAGGGCTAGGCATTGAAGCTGGATGGGAATAAAATTAACACAAAGTAGGTTCCTAAAAAGAACAAAAGTTAGAAGCACTCGGCTAGCGGCGTGGGAGATTGAAGTTTGCTAATCGCTCGAGCGCTTAAGCTAAACGACGAAGATACTTTTCAAAAAAGCTCTCTACAATGTACAAATGGATATTGTTTCCCACAAAATAAAAAAGCAGCTACATTAGCTGCTTATGCTATAAAATAATAGCGATAAGTCCTCCAGACCCTTCATTAATGATTCGTTCAAGTGTATCTTTTAACTTGTAGCGTGCATTTTCAGGCATTAAAGCAATTTTGGCTTGAATTCCTTCCCTGACAATCGAACTCAGTGAGCGCCCAAAAATATCTGACTCCCAAATGGAGAGCGGATCCTCTTCAAAGTCTTGCATTAAATAGCGGACAAGTTCTTCACTTTGCTTCTCTGTGCCAATTATCGGTGAAAATTCAGATTCCACTTCTACTTTAATCATATGGATAGACGGAGCAACAGCTTTCAGCCGAACACCAAAACGAGATCCTTGACGGATGATTTCTGGTTCATCTAAGATCATATCTTCTAATGCAGGAGCGGCAATTCCATACCCTGTTTGTTTGACCATTTGTAATGCCCCAGCAACTTGATCATATTCTCGTTTAGCATAAGCAAAGTCCTGCATAAGCTCCAATAAGTGGTCTTTCCCTCTTATTTCCTCACCGACAATTTCTTTTAATACTTCATCATACAAATGATCTGGTGCATGTAAGTCAATTTCTGCAATTCCCTCTCCCATTTCCATTCCTGCGAGCTTTGCCTGATCAATGTACTCATAGTCAGAAAAATCTCCAACAATTTGATCTACATCCCGTAATCGCTTAATATTTTTTACCGTATCTTGGATTGCTTCTTGATAGCTTTTTCTTAACCAGTGTCCTTCATTCAAAACCATAACCCAGCTCGGAAGATTTACATTTACTTCTAATACCGGGAATTCATACAGTGCTTCCCGTAGTAAGTTCGTCACATCATGCTCTGTCATTGATTCAACGCTCATTGCTAAAACAGGAATATCATATTTTTCCGCAAGATCTTGCCGCAGTAATTCCGTTTCCTGACTGCTGGGACGTTGTGAATTTATAACCATAATAAATGGTTTGCCAACTTCCTTTAGTTCTTCTACCACCCTAACTTCTGCTTCAACATAATTACTTCTTTCAATTTCGCCAAATGTTCCATCTGCTGTAACAATTACTCCAATAGTAGAATGCTCTTGAATTACCTTCCGAGTACCAATTTCAGCTGCATCATGAAAGGGAATAGGGTCCTCATACCATGGCGTATGAATCATTCTTGGTCCGTTTTCATCCTCAAACCCTTTTGCACCTTCTACAGCATATCCTACACAGTCAACAAGACGGATGTTAACATCTAATCCCTCGTCAACATGAACCGATACCGCTTGGTTTGGAACAAATTTGGGTTCCGTAGTCATAATGGTTTTTCCAGCTGCACTTTGAGGTAACTCATCTAGTGCACGTGCTCGTTCGCTTTCCTCCTCTATATTAGGAAGGACTACTAGCTCCATAAATTTTTTTATAAATGTAGATTTACCAGTGCGAACAGCTCCTACAATACCTAAATAAATATCTCCATTCGTCCGTTTCGAAATATCATTAAAAATATCAACTCTTTCCAAAAGATCCCCTCCCGATCTTCGTTCTTTTTAATTACGAACAAACTACGAATAATTGACATTACAAGTCTATGATGTTGTCCTATCAAAATATGCCTGAATTATGTATAAAAGTTTAAAAAGCTTAGCACTATATTCGATAGCTCTGTGAAAAGTATAGCGCTTACTATTCAGTGTAGAGAGAATAATACGCAAACTATAAATACAACTAGGTAATAAAAACGGAATCGTTTATACAGATTTTTCGAAAAGAACTTAAGTAAACCTCCTTTTTTATAAAGTGAACTTCCGTCCGTTTTTTCTCCGAGATGACCAAAAACTAAAATTTTAGATATCCTTAAAATGGTGCCATTGCCGAGTTATTCCTCGTGCAGAGAAAATTGTCATAGCTTTTCTGCCCTCGAAAAAGCAAAATACTTTTTATTTGTACGGTGTACTCCTACCGAAGCTTTATCGCCCCGAATGAATCTGGCTTTTAGGTGTTGTCTTTTCGTCATTCTATAACTCTTAAAGTGAGGGTCTTACAGCAACTTAGGCAACAGGGTTAATAATGCTATAACTCAAGACATAAACGAGCTGGTCTGCATCTATTATTTATAATTTAAAAATACATCCTTTTCTACTATTTACGTTTTTAAATTGCAAGCAAAAAACCCTTGAAATAATATATGTTTCAAGGGCTTTTATATGATGAATTTTATTTATTTTCTTGTAAAAATATTGGTTCTCCATTCTTAATCGTATAAGGAAGCGAATAAGCAGGAACAAACGGTGTATTATCTGCTAAGATATAACGAATATCATCCCCTGGCTTATAGTCATGCTTATATTTCTGCAAAGCCTTAGCTAAATCAATTCGATAGTCGACATAGAGTTTTCCATCTGTATCCATCACGATTGGCAGTTGCTCTTGTGAATAAGGGCTAACTACGGTTGGCGAAGAATCCAAACCTAGTTTTTTATAATCAATCATATATACTCCTTCTGCAACTTCCCTGGAAAATGGTGGATATAGATGCTCATTTCGATAAATATCCAATTTCAAGTTTACACTGCGAATTGCTTCTGTTATTCGTAAATCAATTAATTTTACACGTGGTTTTTTTTCCGGCCTAATGATGGTATATTGATAAACACCACCATTTTCAAAAGCGTTTCCAGGAATTTCAGTTAAAATACTTACTTCTTTCAATTTAGAAAAATCAACTAAATATTTTTCAAAGATTGGCGTATCACTATCTTTCGTTCGAATTGGTACAAGTCCACCACTCGTTTCCTGATATTGTTCAACAGCTGATTGAACCATCTCCAACTGGTCTTCATTTGGTACCTGGTTTTTTGCTAATTCATCCTCTGGATATAAACAGCCACTTAATAGCATGGTGAAAAATAAGATAACGGCTACATTTTGATATGTGCGATTCAATCCCGGCTCCCCCCTTACTTTAGCCTGTTGGACCACTAAATACAACATAGAAAATAATAAGACTTCCTAACAGTAACGATATGTATGCAAATAACGAGATAATCCTTGCAAGCCAACCCCTTAGTTTATATCTGGCTAACAAAATCAGACCTATTGCTACAAGTAATAACGCCATTCCAATAAATGAAATGTACATTTTTAGCATCGATTCCGACATATATTCCCACCCCTACTAAACGAACTATTATTGCACCACGTATTATAACATAAACAGCAAAGATAAAGTTAAAAAAGGGCATTTCACTTTAACAGATACCAAAGCTTAAAGCGCCTTGAATAAGCGGCTGGAACGGAGACTACCTACGCCGCAGGAGAAGTGAAGCGACCTCAAAGGGCTAACCGCTGAAACTGGCTGTGATTAAATACAATCTAAAATTGAACCACTATATAGACACGGAAATAAAGTGAAACTTCATTCAGTAGGAGTTTTTTCTATCTCCTACTGAATGTTAGTACCACAAGGGTATGCCTAAAGGCCCTTGGACGAATCGGGCATTTAGGTGCCGTTTTCTCACAAGTTAGACCCTTTTGTACCAACTCATGTCTTGAAGTGGGAGTCTTACGGCACCTTACATGCGGGATAATTTCTTAAACCATAGCAAAAGCCGAGACGAAGGGGGCTTCTCCATCTCGGTTTGACTAAATAATTATCCGCTGCAACTCTATCCATGAATGCTTGTGCGATTTATTTTATGCAAGAATATGAATAATTGTATCCTCACTTGCCCAAGTATGCTATTTTTTAAATAGTTTGTTTAATGAATTCATATCCATAGGAATATCATTTTTAACAATGGATTGTACAATTTTATCCTCTTTTTGCTTTGATACAGGCTTATTTGCCAATTTACTCAACTGACGTACTAATCTTCTCACTGTTTTCTCATCCGAAAAATCAGCATGCTTTACAGAATCAGCTACTTTGTATACATCATCTGGATTAATTTTTGCTTTTTGTTGAATTTTGTCAAAAAGCCCCTTTTGAAAATTGTTCACATACTCGCCTCCCTGCTAAGTTACTCAAACACAGTATATGCAGGAAGCAGTGTGCATGTTATTACGAATACCTTTCCATTAACAATTGGGCAAGATCGTCCATTTCCTCTCGTTTCGAACGGTTCATCAATTGTTCCACAACATCTTTCGGGTCTTTTGCTTCAAATAGAACTTGATAAATACCTTCTGTAATCGGCATTTCTACTTGTTGCTCTTTAGCAAATTGGTAAGCTGCTTTTACAGTTCTAACCCCTTCCACAACCATGCCCATTTGTTCAAGAACATCTTCTAATTCTTTCCCTCTACCTAATAAATTACCAGCACGCCAATTTCTGCTATGGACACTCGTACAAGTAACAATTAAATCGCCAACCCCTGATAAACCTAAAAAGCTTAATGGATTCGCACCTAATGATGTACCTAATCTTGTAATTTCCGCCAGCCCTCTTGTCATGAGTGCAGCTTTTGCATTATCTCCATAACCTAAGCCATCCGAGATACCAGCACCTAAAGCAATAATATTTTTAAGTGCACCACCAAGTTCAATTCCTAATACATCTGTACTTGTGTAGACACGAAAAAACTCATTGATGAATAAATCCTGAGCCAATTTTGCTTCTACAGAATTTACTGAAGAAACGGTAACTGTCGTTGGTTGTCGTAATGCGACTTCTTCTGCATGACTAGGACCGGATAAAACAACCACATCTTCTTCATTACATGTTGTTAATTCTTCTCCAATAACTTGCGAAACACGCTTCAATGTTCCTGGTTCGATTCCTTTTGAAGCGTGAATAATTGTTATATTATCCGGGAGAATTGGATCCAATTGTTTACATACTTCACGAATAGCCTTTGTCGGTACAACAATAACGATTGCTGTAACATCTTGAATCGCTTTTTGTAGATCATGATAAGCAGTAATTGCTTCAGGAATATCTACATCCAAATAATGTTCATTTCTTCTTGTTTTATTAATATGATCAGCATGGTCGCTGTCATGTGTCCATAGTCTTACATCATGTTTATTATCAGATAATACGATACTTAATGCTGTTCCCCAGCTTCCGGCTCCTAATACAGCAATCTTTGCCATATACAGCTCCTCCTTATTATTGTCTCATTCTTGGAACAATTTTTATCGGTGTTCCTACAAATCCGAATGCTTCTCTAATTTTATTTTCCAAAAAGCGTTTATATGAAAAATGCATCAACTCTGGATCATTTACGAAAACAACAAAGCGTGGAGGCTTCACTCCAACTTGTGTGCAATATAGTACTTTTAATTTTCTTCCTTTAATTGTTGGCGATGGATTCAAAGCGATTGCATCCATAATAACATCATTTAAAATATTCGTAGGTACACGCTTTGAATGGTTTTCGCTGGCTAATTGAATAGCAGGAATTAACGTATGCAATCGTTTTTTTGTTTTGGCGGATAAAAAGACGATTGGGGCATAATCCAAATATTGGAAATGGGCACGTATATTTGTTTCAAATTCCTGCATGGTTTTATCTGTTTTTGTCACCGTATCCCATTTATTAACAACAATCACAACAGCTCTTCCTGCTTCGTGTGCATAACCTGCTATTCGCTTATCCTGCTCTCTTATACCTGTTTCTGCGTCTAATAACACCAAGACGACATCAGATCGTTCAATCGCTTTTAGCGCACGTAACACACTATATTTTTCGGTTGATTCATATACCTTTCCGCGCTTACGCATTCCGGCTGTATCAATGATGACAAAATCCTGGTCATAGGCATGTAATTTCGTATCAATTGCATCTCTTGTCGTTCCTTCCATATCACTAACGATTACCCGCTCTTCATTAAGCAATGCATTTACTAATGAAGACTTTCCTACATTTGGTCTGCCAATAACGCTGAAGTATATAGTATCTTCGTCTTGCTCAGTCGTTTCATGTTTTGGAAAATGACGAACTACTTCATCTAATAAATCGCCTAACCCTAATCCATGTGCCCCTGAAATCGGAAATGGTTCTCCAAAGCCAAGTGAATAATATTCATAAATCGTTTCACGCATTTCTGGATTATCAATTTTATTTACACCAAGAACTACCGGCTTATTAGATTTGTATAATAGTTTTGCAACTTCTTCGTCAGCAGCTGTAATACCTTCCTTCCCGTTAACGAGAAAGATAATAACATCTGCTTCTTCAATCGCTATTTCTGCTTGGTGACGAATTTTTGTTAATAATGGTTCATCACTCATTTCAATTCCGCCTGTATCAATCAGATTAAACGTCGTTGTCAACCACTCTGCCTGCGCATAGATTCGATCCCTTGTTACTCCGGGAACATCTTCTACAATAGATATTCTTTCACCAACTAATCTATTAAAAATAGTTGATTTTCCTACATTTGGTCTTCCTACAATTGCTACAGTTGCTTTTCTCATGAAAGGGAACATCCTTTCTCTTTCTCAAAATTAATCTATAGCACATAAAGTACTATTGGTTTATATCTTGCAAATCGTGTTAGCAAAATATGACCCTTTTGGAAATCTCACAACCATTATTAGTGTTGATAGACCTTCAAAAAGGGGATTATCTCTTTTTGCCAAACCATTGGACAACCTCTATCATAGCAAAAGAGGGACGTATAAACAATTAAAACTTACGAGAAGAACTTAATGTTTTACAATGATGAATAGATCCTCACTAAGTTGATGTGCTATCCCATCCATAATCGCTTCTAAATTTGCAGCTATATCCTCTGCTTCTTTTCTGCTTTCACAAATAAAGGTAGGAGCTCCCCCTTCGATAGCAGAGGGGTTTGTCGTGACAACAGCGAGAATCGCTTTTTCGATTTCCATTTTACTGATTCCCCTTTCTATAGTTAAAAGCAGACTCTGAAGGCATGCGAATAGCATTCTCAAGTACGGGGACTTCTCCTATTACCTTTTTCGCTTTGTTAATATCTCGAATTTGCGGTAACATAAAAATACCGATACGCCCATCGTCTAAATCTCGTTTTATCAATGGTGTAAGAGCAGGTGTTCCCGAATCTCTAAATACACCTAATGTTACCGATACATCATGCAAAATCGCTTGACGTTGTCCCAGATTTGCAATAGTTGTTACGATATTTATATTTTTGGGAGTTAAAACAAATCCCATTCCATATCTTAGAATTTCATCTTGTCGTTCCGGAAGACCAATGTTCATAATATAAATATTATCAACATACAATCCTGCACCTTTAAAATGGAGTGAATGATGTTCAATTTCCACAATATCTTTGATTCGCTTCCCGCTCATTAATGCCATTGAAATCGCTAGGCAACTGGTTGCTACTAATAATGCAATATACACGCCAAAAACAATAAATGTAAGTGTAGAGAAAAATGACGTAAAAATAACTAAGTAATTTCTACTTTCAAATGATATGGCAATCCCTTCTATATACGTTTTTCCTCTTGGTACTAACTCAAAACCATCTACTTCTGTCAATGTATTTCTCTCCATATTTCTCACTTCTCTAAATTGCGTTGCAGCAACGGTTAAAAAGGTTACTGCGGTAAATTCTAATTCCATAATTGCTGGAATAGCTACTGCACCTAAGGCAGCTGCAATAAATCCCAGTGATATATGAATCACTTTTCCATGTAAATATGTAGGATATTGTCGATAATCGGTACGAAGCATTAGAATACGTGCTAACGTTCCAATAATTACCCCAAATAAAATTGGCATCGAATATTCATTCATTCTGTTACCTCCATAGTTGTGTACTAAATTAATTGCTCGATTTGGAATTGATATAAAGTGAAACTTCATTCAGTAGGAGTTTTCTTTCATCTCCTACTGAATGTTAGTACCACAAGGGTATGACCTAAAGCCCTTGAACGAATCGGGCATTTAGGTACCGTTTTTTCCCACTTAGAACTCAGGTCTTAAAGTGGGAGTCTTACGGCACCTTACATGCGGGATAAGCAAATAATACCCTTGTATAATTCCCTCTCAAATGTTAGGCGATCCTTATTATTCGTATATTAGCAGTATTGCTGTTTCTTTTCATTTGTATACAAAAAAGACGCTTTTCCGAATAGGAAAAGCGTCTTTGAAAGGACGTGTTAGTAACAGTGTTGTAAACAGAACAAGGAAAACATGGATAGCCAGACATCGCCTCTTTTTCAAGGACGTTCGCTCATAGTTATTGTTTGTATTTATTCAATTTGTCCCCGATAATATCACTGATATGAAAACCAGATTGCTCATCATCTTTTTCGTATCGTTTATAATCATCAGCTTCTTTTTCCTGCTCCAGCTCTCGAATGCTTAATGAAATCCGTTCATCTTTTTCATTCACATCAAGTACCTTTACCTTTACTTCTTGACCAGCCTCAAGCACTTCCTGTGGAGTACCAATATGACGTGTTGCAATTTGGGAAATGTGTACAAGACCTTCAACACCTGGCTCTATTTCAACAAATGCGCCAAAATTAACAAGGCGTTTCACAGTACCGTTAAGCACATCTCCACGAGAAATTCGCTCTTCAATACCAGCCCAAGGCCCAGGTAAAACTTTCTTTCTGGATAAAGAAATCCGCTCACTATCTGGATCAACAGATAACACTTCTACTTTAATTGTATCCCCTTCTTTTACTACATCTGAAGGGTGCTCCACATGCTCATGCGCCAATTGTGAAATGTGTACTAATCCATCCACACCTCCAATATCAACAAATACACCAAAATCAGTAAGTCGTTGTACAGTTCCTTCAATGACCTGTCCAGCTTCCAAAGACTGAAGCAAGGATTTTTTCTTTTCCTGTAGCTTTTCCTCTTGAACGGCACGGTGTGATAAAATAACGCGATTCTGCTCAGGTACGAGGTCTACAACTTTAACAGTTAGTGTTTTATCTTTATAGTCACTAAAATCTTCTACATAATATGTTTCTACTAATGAAGCTGGAATAAACCCTCTTACACCAACATCGACAACCAATCCACCGTTAACAACTTCTTTAACTTGAGTTTCAAATACTTCACCATTCTCATATTTCTCTTGTAAATCCTTCCACGCTTTATCAGCATCTACTGCTTTTTTGGAAAGGATAATATCTTCATCTTCTACTTTTTTTACTTTTAAAGTCAATGTATCTCCTTCATTCACTGCATCACTTACAGTATCAATATGAAGGTTGGAAATTTCACCAATCGGCAAAATTCCTTCCGCTTTGTAACCAATATCAACTAAAGCTTGCTTTTCCTCTACTCTTGCTACAGTTCCAGTTACAATGTCTCCTACATTTAAATCGATTTGTTCTTTGTTTGTTTCTTCACTCATATCCATAGCCCTCCTAAAATCATATCGAAACCCCAAATAACTTTATGTAATAAGCTACTTAAGCTTTCTTTTAATAACCAATAATAACAATAAATAATTGCTTTTAAAAATATCCCTTTTTTATAACTTCTAATAATTATAATTATTTGTCAAGTAATGTAGTTTTATTTATTTGCATCCATTAATTTTTGAATCTCTGACATGATCACTTCCGCCGCTTCTTGCGCAGATGCTTTTCGTTCCTTAAGTTCTTTCATTGAAATTGGCTGTCCATAGACGACCTTTAACTTTTTAAATGGTTGATATGTTCCAATGATCGCACAGGGAACGATTATTGCCTCTGATCGAAGGGCAAAGAATCCTGCTCCAGCTAGCGGTTTTTTGAGTTTTCCAGTTTTACTTCTGGTACCTTCAGGAAATAAACCTAGCGTGTGACCTTCTTTTAGAATCGCCATCCCTTTTCTTAAAGCATTTCGATCAGCTATTCCCCGTTTTACCGGGAAAGCTTGAATAGCTGTTAATAATTTACCGAGTAAAAGTTTTTCAAACAATTCTTGTTTTGCCATAAAATAAATACTTCTTGGTGAAGTTATTCCAACTGTTGGTGGATCTAAATTAGAAATATGATTCGAACAAATAATAACAGGTCCCGTTTTGGGAATATTTTCTTTTCCAATTACTCGAATGCGAAATAATGGGAAAAAAATAACGGAAACTACCAATTTAGCTATTTTATATAAATTCATCATCTTTCCCTCTAACCAGCTTATTTATTTTAATAAAGTGAAACTTCATTCAGTAGGAGTTTTCTTCCATCTCCTACTGAATGTTAGTAAAACGAATCGGGCATTTAGGTGCCGTTTTTCCCCGCTTAGCCCCCTTTTGTATGAACTCAGGGATCTTGAAGTGGGAGTCTTACGGCACCTTACATGCGGGATAAAGGAATGAGCTTATTTAATCAATAGAAATTAGTTCCATCTAATAATTTTTCTATATAAAGTGAATCTTTAATCAGTGGAGGGTCTTTTATTGCCCACTGATTGTTAGTACCGCAAGGGTATAACCTAAAAGTCTCTGAACAGAATCAGGCATTTGATTTGTAGTTGATTCCTTCACTTACCCTCCCAGAGACCACCTCGTAAGCATGGCAAGGGTTAAACCAGAATTATAACCAAATATACTTATTTATAACTTTTCTTTTTCATTTATACTTATAAATACGTATTTAAAAAGGAGTTAAAATGACCAAAGTTGGCTAAGATCGAAGTATGCTAGCAACACGAGCTCTTAAGCTAGACGAAGATACGTTTTAAAAAAGTTATCCGCTATGTACAAACGGATAGCCAATAAAAATTTCACTACGTCGACTTAACTACAATGCTAAAATTTTATCCATTTCTTTCTAACGGTATCCAGAAAATTTGTCGTCATGTTTGACACACTTTTGAGCATACCCGATAAATGCACGATTAGTAACCCTTGCTCATTATTTTGAATTAATGTAATTTACGAACCTCTTCAAGAATTCGTTCAGCTACTTCCTCAATTGTTAAAGATGTCGTATCAATTTCTACAGCATCTTCTGCCTTTATTAAAGGGGAGATCTCCCGTTTGGAATCAAGTTCATCTCTTTGTTCGATTTCTTTTTTCAATTCATTGAAATCTGTATGTATTCCTTTTCTCTTATTTTCTTCATATCTTCGTTTTGCTCGTTCTTCGACAGATGCGACTAAAAAGATTTTAACCTCTGCGTCTGGTAATACATGTGTCCCAATATCACGTCCATCCATGACGACATCTTTTTCTTCTGCTAACAACTGTTGTCGTCTTACCATTTCTTTTCTAATTAATCGATGCTTCGCAACATAAGACACAGCATTTGTTACCTCATTTGAGCGAATAGCTGTTGTGACATCTTGCCCATCAATAAATACAAGCTGACCATCTCTGCCTTGCTTCAACTCCATTATGGTTGTTTCAAGTAATTTTACAAGAGCAGCTTCTTCATTTACATTAACATCATTTTTGAGCGCTTTCCAAGTAATAGCTCGATACATCGCTCCAGTATCTATATAAATACAAGAGAGCTTTTCTGCTACGATTTTTGCTACTGTACTTTTTCCTGCTGCAGCAGGACCATCAATTGCAACCGTTATTGTTTTATTTTCCATGAATGGTATCCATTCCTCTCATACATTTCTTGCATAAAAATCAGCTGAAAAAACTTGACCATGCCAAGTTTTATAAAAATAAGCCCTGTATTAAATAATAACATATTCATTAAATGATGGTCTATTCCTATAGCTAGGTTTTCCCTTTTTACCTAAGATTAATCTAATAATTGCTTTCTTCTTGCTTCTCTTTGCTTTTCAAAGCAATAACGGATAATAGACTGCTGCATCTTTTGATCTATATTTACATATTTAAATGCAGCGATCGTAATTCCGTTCTTTCCCTCCTTGTCAAAGACTAATTCCGCTTTTGTATGTGGATAAACGTACTGCCCACCTGCTAATGGCAATACCATCCATAACTCAACTAATTTTCCTTTTAATTTTTTATGCTTCGGTAATAAAACGGATACCCCTCCGCCACTTATATCATTTGTAACTGTCGTAAACGGCGGAAAAAGCTGATCTGGAGAATGGACAGCTATATCGACAGTTGCATCTACCCGAACGAAATTTCTCCGTTGTACGCGCTTTAATTCTTCTGGTAATGTCATTGCTAAAGCCTTTATATTTAATTTAACTTTAGCGGCTAATCTGGAACGAAAGTGATAAACGACCTCATCCTCACCTATAAAAAACACATCAAATACGGTGCCTTTATTAAAAAAAGCAGTTTTTTTCGTTTTTACATCGACAGGATAATCAATGAATAAATACTTGTCATTTTTATCGATAATTTTACACCGATACTTTTTATTTTGTTTATTGGCTTGGGTAATCAGCAACTGGAGTACCGTTCCTATTTTCATACCCATTCACCTCCATAGCCCTTTATACCTATTATTACAGATATTAAAAAAAAGAGGAAGACATAACGTCATCCTCTAGCATAATTTATTTCCGATCCGGTTAGTTTTTCTACATTTTCTTCTCGACCATCTTCAGCGTTAATAAAGATTCGATAGGTCTCATTTCCCATTGTTCCAAGAAATTCATATGTTAGTACTTCTTCGCCTAAATCGTTATCAATCACAGCTAGGTATTCTTCCTGAATATCTACATTCGGGTTTACCTTTTCTTTAGCTTCCTCAATACTAATTTTTGGTTCAGGCTTTTCTCTTTCATTGTGGTTCATAAAATAATCAATTGCCGTTAAACCGAGAATTTCACCATTGTCTAGGGCTACTTTTACTTCAACTGCATCTGAATAGTAACGAACACCATCTTTACTAAATAGGAATGAATAAGCCCCAATATTATTATATTGTGCACTTTGAAAAACAATCATATTATTAAAATCATTTTTTTTCAAAAATGCTTCTGCTTTTTTCATCCCACTATTTAAGCTAATCTTCTTTGTATTAACAGGTCGATCAATGAGGAAGGTCATTGGGTGTCCACCTTTTTGTGATAGATCCATATAAGCACTTTTCTTATTATTCCGGTAGGAAATACTATATACGGGAACATCAGCACCTTTTCCGCTTTTTGTAATTCGTATCTTTTCTTTGTTATCTATCGAAAGAATTTTTTTTGCTTTAGCTAGTGCTTCATCCTCTTTTAAAGGTTTGCCTTCTAAATTTTTAAAATGGTGTTCCCTAACGGTTTGGTTAGATATAGATGCTTGGCCAATTCCTTCTGCAAAACCTTCTGCTTTTTTCTCCACTGTTTTAAATCCATCTATAATTGTATTATCGATTTGCTCACCTTCATTTGCTAACGCAAGCTGTACATCCATCCAACGTAAATCATTTTCTAAAGCGGTATGTTGAACTTTCCGTAATTCATCTTTAATTTCTCCAGACTGTTTATACAAATTTTCTAACGTCTTCGTTTCTTTATCCGATAACGGTTCTTTTTCAAGATCTCGTACTGCAGTACGGTATGTGAACTCACCAATATTAGCTAGGAACTCCTCAGTTTTATTAAATGGTAATAATCCCAAAGGCAATTGTCCAACATCTGATAAGGCCTCTGAAGTAACCCGCCATATCTCAACAAGCTGAGGAGATATGCGTTGCTTTGAATTCATTGCTAATGCCGAACCAATTTTATCATTTAACATATCAATTCGGTATGTTAACTCATGGAAAGCTCGTTGATACGTATTTTCCGCCTGAATGAGCACGGCATTTTTTTCCTGATGTTCTTGGTAACCCCACACCCCTGTTCCAATAATTCCTAGGGATAATACAACAATAAGTATCCAACGAAACATTTTTATATCACCTACCTATTTACAAAAAATATGTTTACCAATTTTTTTAATTTGTGGTCTTGACCAAATCCAAGACGATGTCGCGGTATTTGGATTAAAATAATAAATAGCGTTTCCTGAAGGATCCCAACCATTTATCGCATCCAATACAGCTTCTCTTGCCGTTTCGTCTGGAGTTAACCAAATCTGTCCATCAGCAACAGCAGTAAAGGCTCTCGGTTCAAAAATAACACCAGACACCGTATTGGGAAATGTTGGACTCTCCACGCGATTTAAAATTACTGCAGCTACAGCTACTTGACCAACATAAGGTTCTCCTCTTGCCTCTCCATGAACCGCATTAGCCATTAACCGAATATCGTTTTGCGAATAACCCGGTGGTACGTTAACAGCGGTAGTATTATCTTGCTTATTTGCTTGCTCACCACCTCCAGACTGTTTTTTTCCACCACCATAATGGGTGAATTTTCTTCCTTTATTAATTTGTTCTTTTACATAGGCTTCATCATATTTACTAGCTTTAACTAACTTTTGCTTTGTTGTAGGTCCGGCTAATCCGTCAATTTCCAGACCAAACTCATACTGAAAATTACGTAATGCCCAATACGTTCCCCAGCCAAAGACACCGTCAATTTTCCCATTATAAAAACCTAAATATTGTAATCTTGCCTGCAGTTCTATAACATCATCACCTGCTGCTCCATGCTGAATAACTTGGGAACTAAAAGCATGAACTGTTTTATCCGGCTGCACATTTTGCATTCCAAGGAATAAAAAACTAACTATAAATAAGGAAACCATCAGTTTTTTATTGGTCATACATTTTCCTCCTGATATTCATAGTATTGTCTAGATAGTTTTTGATATAATTCTTTTTTTATTCATGGTTGATTTATAATAAATAAGGTTTTACACGCTAACCTTAGGTTGTTTACTTCAGAATCATGAAGTTATAGAAAGTAAAGGAATAGTTGTAATACGTTAAGGGAGAATATCCATGTGAACAATCCAGTTGACAATCGGATACAGATTAGAAGTGAGTGACTAAATTTAAAATATAGTCATAAGGCAACTATTTTCGAAAAATTGGTAATTCTATTTCATACGAACCATTTTTATCCCTTACTTCCACTGACGGCAGTTCTATCTCCATTCATTCCCTTAATATACAACTAAATTAAGAAGATGATAATTATTAGGAGGTGATAAAACATGAACCATCAAACGAAATTAACAAATGAACAGATCCTTGGGTCTTCCTTTATTCCTTTATTAGGAAGGCTCTTTTGTGATATCTAATGTTTCATTTGAAAAGTTAATGTTTTTAAATCCTTCATTATAATTCTTTAGCGAGATCAAGTGTTCCATATAAGAGGCAATTATTCACTAAAAGATAATAGCCTCTAATTAATGAAAATGGACATAAACATTTATAAGCAAACCACGATGTTTGTAAGAAAAACATGAAGTATTGAATAACGAATCCGATTTGTCCAATCTTTTTTATGGGTTCTTTTATTTATTGTAGAATAAGGATTTACGAGATGTTAAATTTTATCTTAAACATTAGCGACTGCTATTTGGATTTTTCTTCACAAAAAATTCCCTGTCTAAACTGTACAGAGAATTTCATTGTTTTATACATATGATACATAGCTATATTGCTGGATCATCCTCTTGTTTTTCATAGTTAGAGTAAGCTGGATACATTATAGTATTAGCAATTTTCATTCGATGTAAAGAAAGGAGCCACAAACCAATCATGAATGGCGCTAAGATTATGACCCAATTATCTTTAAGTTGGGTAAGAATATAGTTATAGGTTCCATGTAATAAATAAGGCATGAGGAAGGCTAAAAACAGTGTCCTGCGCTTATGAACAGAAAATATTTTCGCTTTTCCAAAATAGTACCCCATAATAACTCCGAAAAGTGCATGTGAGGAAACAGGGAAAAAGGCCCGAATAAATGCATATTTAATGCCATTTGTAAATAAGTATAAAATATTCTCTAGTGTTGCAAACCCAAGGCTAATAGCTACTGCATAAACAATACCATCGTAATGTGCATCGAATTCAGAATGATGGTAAATAGCATACATAAAAATAAACCATTTAAAAAACTCTTCCAATAAGCCAACAACTAGAAACGATTCAACAAACGGATTTGTTACAACACCTTCCGTTTGCAGCACATACTGAATAAACATAATAGGAAAAACAAGCAACATCCCTAAAATAAAGGTACGAATAATTAATGCTAGTGGTTCCGTAACACGATCTTTTAAATAAAAAAATGACATTAAGGCTAATGCCGGTGCAACTCCAGCTGATAAAATAGTAAACATAGCTTACAAACCTCTTTCCCTAATACCATTATCGTTTCATCTAACCGATATAATTAAAAACAGACAGAAGATAAGCATTTACTGGCTTTGCACATTTGTAACCAACATTAAGTTCTAAAGTGGATTAAATATTTCAGATATATTTGGATGGTTACTAGCTAACCCCACCATTAGCTTCATTCTGGCTTTTTTACTATCATAATCTCTTCCAAGAATAACTCCAGTTTTTTTTAAATCAAACGCGCTTCCTTCATAATCATAAGTCGTATAAACTTCCCCCTCCACAGCAGAAGTAGTAATAACCACAATAATTCCAGCTTGAATGCACTGTTTTATTTCCCCCATCATTGCAGGTGTTACTTGACCTCTGCCGACACCTTCTAAAACTATTCCATCAACATTAGCTTCTCTAGCTGCTCTTACATATTTATCGTCAGCACCCATATAACACTTAATAATATCAACTTCAGGTAATGATGACTTCAACTCATAAAACTCATTGACTAAAGGTTTCTGGAAAATGTACACTGCTTCATTATCAATAATTCCAAGATAACCAAAGCCGAATGAATTAAAGCCTTGAACATTGGAAGCATGTTCCTTTTTTACATAACGAGAATGAAAAATACGTTCATTAAAAACGACTACAACACCGACATGATATAAATCCTCACTACACGCTGCGAGAATAGCATGCTTTATATTTATAAAAGCATCTGTTCCTACTTCACCAGGTGAACGCTGTGATCCAGTAAAAACAATGGGTTTTTTATGATTGGTTATTAAATTAATAAAATAAGATGACTCTTCTAATGTATCTGTTCCTTGAGTAACAACTACTCCAGATACATCATCCTTTCTTAAATAAAGATCGATCCGCTCTTTCAATGTTAATAGATCATCAAAGGTTAGATGCATACTTGCCTTTTGTAACATCGACTCTACTTCTACATTTATGTCTGCTGGTATATCACAGTATTGAACAATTTCTTCCCCTGTAATAACTCCAGATTCTAATAACCCTGTGTCTTCCTTCTTTTTACTTGCAATTGTGCCACCAGTAGCAATTAAAACCACTTTTTTTCGTTTCATAAGGCAACACCCACTTATCTAATTTTTTATTAATCACCTTTTTATGAAAAGTACTCTTTTCTAGCATATTTGTTTTGTCGAATCCAGTCAATTAAAAGGGAATGTTTGTACGGAATAAGAAATATTTTACGGTCTTTTTTGGTGCTTCCTCAAGTATTGACCAACAAAAAAAGTATAGTATAACCAAAATGACTAAGACACAAATACTTAGGGTGAAAGGATGTCAAATTTATTTGAGTACAAGCTTTAAGAAAAACATCTTTATTCAACTTTTTAGTAGTGGAATTTATTAAATTTAAAATGCATGGATTTAATTATCTGTCAACGAATCGGATATTTTATGTACCGCTATTTTCTGATTTTCTTAAGTGGTATGGCACTTTTGATAGGGTGAAAAGGAGGAATGAAAAGGATAATTTGGTAAATAATATGATGATTGGTTTGCTGTGAGTGATCTGAATTTGCAGATAAGAGTTGGAGATATTTACGATTTACACCGTCTCAACAGGCAGGAAAATCCCCATCATTCACGCTGTTACAAGACTTTTAGAATTGATGAAGGGAAGATTATTTTTGAAGATGGAAAAACAATTATCATTGGAATAGGTACATTCATCGGACTTGTTCTACAGAAGTTATATTTCTATCCTTATATAACAGTTCAAGAGAATATCGAATTCTTTTGTTCATTATAGAGGTTGCTCAAAAAGCACGCTAAAAATGGCATATCAAATTTCTTCGCACGTTAGAACGGGATAAAATGTTAGCGTTAGTTCATTCAACGTAGTTAAAAATTTTTAAGTTCTACATATACGTGCAACAAGGCTTTTTGCTCTTCGCTTACTGCTAGCCAAGTTTTCTTTATTGGCTTGTTTCTCGTTCCTTGGAAAAGAAAAACACTTTCCTACGCGGAAATGAGTCTCAATGATGTAATGCTCGTGCTTATGTATCCAGCTATTCGAAACTCTGCCGCCTTGAACTTCAACTAGATAGGGCATACTTGTGATGGTGTTGCAACAGGACAAAGAAATCTTCTTGAATAAACATCACGATTTATCAAGTACAAAGTATTCTTCGACAGCAATACGCAGAAAAAGCACTTTGCTGCCTGAGACCTTAAGCGACCTTGGTCTGCTTAACGTTTTTATATAGCTATAATAAATTGAAATAAAGCTACAAACTGAAAAAGCTACGGAATTAGCTGATTAAACAGGCGGGCAAGAAAATTACAAGATCACAAATGAAGCACTTAGTTAGAAGCAACCTTTCTATTAAATGAAGGGGCTTTTGATACCTTATTCTTTTCTAAAAAAATTTATGACAATTCATATATCATAAAGCCAATGTCATGCTTGTGTTTATCATTCCCCTTTATCCTTAATCCTTGCGGGAAGATATTCCGCAAGGATTAAGTTATCAGCTCAAACATCTCGCCCTAGGGTTTATAATTTACTAGAAACAGCATCAGCAATTTTCCCTCCGTGAAAACGTCCATTTTCGATGAAAATTTTATTGTTATTAAAACCTGCTGCTATAACACCAGCTACATATAGGCCTGCAATATTAGTCTCATACGTTTCTTCATTATAAAAAGGCTCTCCTGTTTTAGGATCTACTTCGATCCCACAGGAGGTAAGAAAGTCAATATCCGGTCGGTAACCGGTCATGGCAAATACAAAGTCGTTACGAAGCTCCTTTTCCTCATTACCAACTTTGTAAAATACAGCGTTATCTGTAATTTTACAAACTGTAGCATGAAAAATCATATTTACTTTTTCTTTTTGAACAAGTGAATCAAATTCTGGCAGAATCCAAGGCTTTATGCTTTCTGAATATTGACCACCACGATATAATACCGTGACATAAGCTCCTGCTTTATGCAATTCCATTGCCGCATCGACTGCTGAATTTTTTCCGCCGATGACAACAACATCCCTTTTAAAGTATGGGTGTGCTTCTTTAAAATAATGCGAAACCTTTGGTAATTCTTCTCCAGGTATATTTAACATATTTGGTTGACCGTAATATCCCGTAGCTATGACAACATAATCTGCTAAATATTCCTGTTTTGTAGTTACTACATGAAAACAATCTTCCACTCGATTAACAGTTGTAACTGTTTCAAACGTATGAATACGTAATTCTTTACGTTCAGCGACAGCTCGGTAATATGCAAGTGCTTGATTACGCACAGGCTTATGTTTTTCAGTAATAAAAGCAACATCGCCAATTTCTAACCTATCACTGGAACTAAAAAAGGTCTGATGGGTAGGATAACGATAGATTGCATCTACAATATTACCTTTCTCAATAATTAATGGTTGAACACCTAATTTTTGTAACTCAATAGCTGCAGACATTCCGCAAGGCCCGCTGCCAACGACAATCACTTTTTCTTGTTGCATATACTTAACCCTTCTTTCTATCTATAAAGTCTGACTAAATTCGCTATTTTTTCTTATCTTACATCTATACATAAAAACTTTCTTCTAATAGAAAAAACTCTTATCTAACTATACAAGATAAGAGTTTTTTCGTCATCTATTCGTGCTTATCTAATTTGTTATTTATACCCAACCGCGGAATCTTGAAGCTTCTGCCATTTTCCGAACACCAATCATATAAGCAGCTAAACGCATATCAACTCGTCTTGTTTCCGCAGTATTATAAATCGAATTAAATGCGTTAATCATAATCTCGTGGAGCTTCTTATCAATTTCTTCTTCAGACCAATAATAACCTTGGTTATTTTGTACCCATTCAAAATAAGAAACGGTTACTCCACCAGCTGAAGCTAGTACGTCAGGTACTAACAATATTCCGCGTTCTGTCAAAATTTTTGTGGCTTCCATTGTTGTAGGGCCATTGGCTGCTTCAACAACAATACCGGCTTTAATATTGTGAGCATTTTCTTCTGTGATTTGATTTTCAACAGCTGCAGGCACTAAAATGTCACATTCTTTTTCAAGCAACTCTTTATTGGTAATGGTGTTATTAAACAATTTGGTTACGGTTCCAAAGCTGTCTCTACGATCTAACAAATAGTCAATATCCAGGCCTTCCGAATCATAAAGAGCGCCATAAGCATCAGATATTCCTACAACTTTTGCACCAGCATCATGCAAAAATTTAGACAGAAAACTACCAGCGTTTCCAAATCCTTGAATGATTACACTTGCCCCTTTAACATCAATGCCTCTTTTTTTCGCAGCTTCATTGATACAAATTGTAACACCTTTCGCAGTTGCAGATTCCCTACCATGTGAACCGCCAAGAACTATTGGTTTACCAGTTATAAAGCCAGGACTATTAAATTCATCAATACGGCTATATTCATCCATCATCCAAGCCATGATTTGGGAATTTGTAAATACATCTGGTGCTGGGATATCTTTTGTTGGTCCGACAATTTGGCTAATTGCCCGGACATACCCCCTGCTTAATCCTTCCAGCTCGCGGAAAGACATTTCACGAGGATCACAAATGATACCGCCCTTTCCACCACCATATGGTAAATCAACAATTCCGGCTTTTAAGCTCATCCAAATAGATAATGCTTTTACTTCATCTTCTGTCACGTCCGGATGAAATCGAACTCCACCTTTTGTCGGTCCAACGGAATCATTGTGTTGTGCACGATATCCAGTAAATACTTTAATCGAACCATCATCCATCCGTACAGGGATACGAACTGTCATCATACGAATCGGATCTTTGAATAATTCATAGACCTCCTCAGGGTAACCCAATTTCTCCAATGCAGTTTTTACAACAGCTCGTGTTGAACTTAAAATATCCATTTTCTCTTTCACTTCTTTGGTAGAATCTGCTGCGTTATCGGCTACCATGAATTTACCTCCTAGAATATCTCAAAATAATAGTTAATAGAAGATGTTCAAAAGGTTCGGTAAAAGTGACGCAAAGAAATCCTTATTGGCTTTTTTCTCCAGCTCCTGAATTGTTTTATGGTTGTTAGTCTATCAATTTCAGGAGTTAAGTAGATGACATTGTACTACCCCTTTTCCAATTGTAAGCGCCTTCTTAGAGCAGAAATCTTCTAAATACTTCATCTGCAAGAAACACTTAAACGGTTTTGCTAATTAAAGCTTACGCCATTAAAACCTCTCCGTCCTTTTTAATCCCCCTTATTTGAACATACAATATAGCTGTACTCAGACATTAGTATACACTTTCACTGTAAATATGCAATAAAATTACTCTAATTTTTCACAACGAAAATTTGTTAGATTAATTTCATTGCTTTAGCAGCTAGTAACTTGACTTTATTATGCTTACGTATTTGCCTTCATAACAGCAATTATCCAATAGATATCGTAACATTTTATAAAGAAACCTTCTAGTCCATTCTTTAATTTATTGGATAAATAAAAAACGAAATGCAACTCGCAATAAAGTTTAACACAGTTTTATTACATGATAGTTACATATTGTCATAAGAAAGTACTAGAAATATATTTTCTCTAAGGGAAGTTCTTATTCGATTATTTCTATTTATCTACTTCAATAAAAAACTAATGAAAAGTAAAGTTAATAACTATAAAGCAAGCCCATGGTCACGAGATCCGAAATTAGCGTTTAGAATAAAATAATTGAATAATTTTCTTGACAGCTCCTTCAGAAAAAATTTCTTTTCCGTATTCCTGTAGCCGATGTGTTGTCAAAATGCTAGGTTGAGCAAATTCAGACATTATAGCAATGATATCCTCCCGGTTTGCACCATTTAATTCATGATCATTTAATAGCATATAATACGCATGGTTCATATAATATAACTTTCCCCCCTCAATGGTTAAGGCAGATAAATAGGAAACGACATCGATGACATTTTCAAAATCATGAAAAGAAAATAACAATTTTTTATTTTCATCTAACGTAACTTTCATTTCTACAAAATCAGTATCAAAATCTGCATCAGAAAATTTTTGCGTTACAATAACATGCATGCCCTGTGCTTGCATTAGATGGACTTGAACAAGGAGTGCCCCTTCCAAATCAAAACCTAATTCTGAACTTGCTTCATACATCATATCACTAAACAATTTTCGAACGTTTGATCCGTCATACCATAAATCATCTTTTGTAAATCCACGTTCAATTAAATCATCAAATGTTAAAAAAATAGTAAATTGATTATTAGACACTCTCTCAAATCGCATATTGTAACCTCCTTCAATTGCTGCTTAAGCAGCATCGATAATGATATATAAAGTAAAACTTCATTCGTTAGGGCTTTTGCTGATAAGAGATAGAACGAGGTCTAAGATTTCAGGAATCCCTGAATAATCGCACGAGGTGTGACCGTTGTAGCTTTCCCTATCCTTGAAAAAACGCAATGCGTTGCTGCCGTAGCTTCTCTGTCCTATCGACCCAAATGAATCAGATATTTATTGTCGTTATCTCCCACTTATACTTCTTCATATTCTCTACAGCATTGAAGTAGAGTCTTACAGAACCTTAGATGCATAATTATTGTTCACTAGTTTAATAATTTTAGAACGCCATTATTCTCTTTATACATCCTATGCTTATTAAGCTGTTGTTGAACATGGGCATCTTATTTTTTATACAGTTTTACGAAGATTTCTTAAATAACATATATTTTCAAAGTCGTATGTTCAAAATTAAACACCGTAAAAAATCTCAGAAAAGCTGGCAAATAACTCATCGCCAAGAAAGAGATAAGCCATGATTAAAATGGCTAAAAGAACCAAAATGATAAATGCTAGTCTACGAAAGGGAACACTTATTTTTATTCGAGTTGGTTGTCCCTTATTATTATGAACTTCGCTTCGTGGTGGTAAATTGAGAATGTCTGTATCCCTCTCAATTTCCTCATCAATCATTAATTCTCTGCTTTCGTTTTGCTTATCATCATCTGCAACTACCATATTTCGTAACTCTTTTGCTTGGTCGTCTTGATTATGCTTTTCTTCATTCACCTCGTCCACACCTCTCTTTTAAATCGAATGAAAAATCCTAATAAACAATCGACAATAAAATGAGCAACCATCGTTACAACTAAGTTCTCCGTTAAATAAAACAGATAACCAAGATAAAAACTAACGAAAAGTACAGATATAAGTAATACAGGTTTTTTTAAATAGCGAAAATGAACCAACGCAAACAACAGGCTGGCAAACCAATACCCAAACGATGTTTGCAGCACACCACGAAATAATAGCTCCTCAGAAACAGCGACTAACAGTGAAAAAACAAGGATAAACCAAATTGGCTGTTCAGCAAATATTTTTTCATTAATTCCACCGTCATCATAATATTTTGCTGGCAGAAGATATGTCAAGATTAAATCAATGGAAACAATAACCAAACCAGGTAGTACTCCATAAAAGAGGATTTCCTTTATCTGCCATTGAAACAATTGCAACCATTGAGCGGTGAATGATTCAAATAGAGCAAAGCTAAGGACGAGGCTTATTAAGATGAAAATAATTTGCGATAGAGTAAGTTGCTTTCGCAATTCTTGATTGTCCATACGCAATATCAGTTCACGTTGTTTCATTTGCTCCTCCGATTAATAGTTTATTTTTAAGCTGCTCCTGCCAAGAATAAGTATTCCCTTTGCGCCTTGTTTGTTGTGGTTGCCAATCTTTCCAGGAAAATCCACAATTGCTGCAGCATTGAAATACTGGGGGTTGATAAGAAGATTGAAATCCCTTATACAAATGTTTACGCAAGCAGTCTTGCTGATAAATCCAATCAATGATTTCAGCTAATTTTGCTTGTTTTATCATCGTTCGTTTTTCAATATATGTATATATTTGCTTAAAAGCATGGTCCCATGTCTCCTGCTGAAAATGTATGCTATTATGTTTAATAATACCATGATTTTCTAAATGATACTTGATAAACCGCCATTGAACTTCATTTATATCAAAGCAATTTACAACTTCTTCTTCCTTAATTGGTAGAGGTTTGTCTGCATCATCTAATACCTTTAACTTGTTAAATACGAATACTAATTCTTGCTTGGAAGGAAGTTCTCGGCTAATGATATGTTTTGGCAGCTGAATGTCTTTATTTGAATATAATAATAGGCTGACACTTGCTTCTCCATCTCTTCCAGCCCTGCCAATTTCTTGAATGTACGCTTCTAGTTGTGTTGTTAAATGATAATGAATAACTAAACGAATATTAGGCTTATTAATCCCCATTCCAAAAGCACTCGTACAACAGATAATATCCAATTGATCATTCATAAACTGTTGCTGTATCGTAATACGGTCTTGTTGCTCCATTCCCCCGTGATATACAGCGATGCGAAGATCTAAGCTAGAAGCTAACTCCTGTGCAACTTCTTCTGCTGCTTGCCTGCTGGAAAAATACACTAAGGAGGGAACCCGATATTGGCTAAACAACCGTTTCATAATAACTAGCTTTTCATCTTCGTTTTCTACTTGTTCTACACTAAAAGCAATATTAGGTCGATCCATTGGATAGATGTGCTTAACAAATTCCTTACCTCCTAATGCATATATAATGTCCTCTTGTACCTTTGGTGTAGCTGTAGCACTCAGCGCTAAAACAGGGGGGGATTTACAAGCCATAATTACTTCCTGCAATTTCAAATAGTCCGGTCTAAATTCATGTCCCCATTGAGATATACAATGTGCTTCATCAATAACAAACAAGCTTACCTTTAAATTTCTTAATCTTCCTTGTACATACTGTTGCTGCAGAAGTTCTGGTGAAACATAAATTAGTCTGTAGGTGTGGAGTTTACGTAAAACACTATTCCTCATCTCCCGATTCATAAAGCTGTTAATCGCTGTAACCTGTTTAAATTGCTTCGCTTTTAACTGTTTCACTTGATCAATCATAAGAGAAATAAGCGGAGATACAACAATTGTAGTCCCGTTTAGTAGCTTTGCAGGCAGTTGATAACAAATCGATTTACCAGATCCTGTTGGTAGAATTCCTAAAACATTTTTTCCAGCTAAAATATCACGAATTATCTCTGCTTGTCCTCGACGGAAAGAAGAGTAGCCAAAATTTTGCTGTAATTGCTCTTGTAAAAAAGTGGTTTCAACTTGCAACGTATTCCCTCACTTTCTCCGTATTTTTTAACGTTTAGGAAACTACATCCGTTTTTGCATGGTGGATAACTTTCTTAAAATATAGCTTCGTTATCTAGCTTGAGCGCTTCTAGCTTTTGCTCCACCGCCAACACTAAGCGGATTTGAAAATACGATATATGGCTTGGCACGAGTTCTTTTATTAGTTTCAATTTATAAGAACGCACTATTTTAAAAGCTTCGGTTACCAAATGATAATCTTCATCAGAGACATAGTGTTCAATCGGAAAATCTTCTTCATACAGTGCTATTTCTACAACATGATCATATATCGTATTGACTTTCAATCTCCTTTTTCCAGCGATTCCCTCAATAGAATAACCCGCTTTCAGCAATTGATCGGTAGTCTGAGCAGATGCCGTTATTTGTGAAGTTACCATATCTTCAATTACCTTGGTTAAAATGGAGAAATGATCTCTATTTGCTTTTATTCGTTGAATCATCTGATGGATAATAGCCGTAAGCAGCAACTGTACATCGATGGCGGACATTTGATGGTCGCCTGCCAATTGATAGATACTCTTCCCGTAATTCTTATAGCTAGTTAAACGTTCAACAAAAAGTTTTGCTAGTTTATCTGGGAAATCACATAATAATTTAAATAATTCTTGATATAAGTTGGATAAAAATAGATCTAAGGAGGATTTGATTTTTTGATATTGCTGTTTTACCCAATGTTCTACCTGTGGATTTTCCACAACAGGTATAAATTGAAAATAACTCATTTTCGCATTTGTAGCGGTCTGAATGATTAGATGTAATCGATCGGAAAAAAGTCTGGTTGTACTACTGTATTGTAATCCATGAAACCATGTTAAATAAAGGCCGGGTTCATTTTTATGCAGCCAAAGACTGCCATGTTTGGTTAACATATATACTTGTTCATCATGATGGATTTCTTTGATCATTTCTTGCTCTGTTAAAGCAGTAATCATTTGATCAAACTGTGACTTGGATAGATGTTGGCATACAGAAAAATATGCTTGCAAATGGTATAAATGGATATCCTGTACGGTTTGGATCGACTTTTTCCCTGTTACTATATGATAAACTGCGGAAATAGATCTTTCTGTTTGCAACTTAGACAGACAGCTCAGTATAATTCCTTCTAAAATCAATGATCACTCCTCCAATTCTATAAAACACATTATAGCATTTTTCACACATCTAATGTGCCGTATTTCTAGTCTTTGAAAAATCTGCTTATAATTCTGCAAATATTGTAAGAGAAACGTTTCCCAAATTTCTAATTCGTTTGGGTTGGCAGGACAAATAAGACTTCTCGAATAAAGCATCGCGGTTAAGGACAAGAAGGAACTACGACAGCGATACTTCGCGATTTTTCAAGGACAGGAAAAGCTTCTTGAGTCGGCATCCTACGAAGAAAAGAGCTTTCCCTTTTTAAGGATGTCAATTACAATGACGTTGAAAACTTAGCCTTTGATCCACTGCTTCAAGAAGAAAAACAATCCTTCAAAAATAATTCACTTTATCTACTATCCGCATTATTGAAAAAGTATTATATGGAGTATAAACTTAGAAGGGAAATTCACTAAAGGAGATAACAACATGACTTATTATACTAGAATTGACAGAGAAAAATGCATCGCTTGTGGCGCCTGCATAATGGCAGCACCTGAGCTTTATGATTGTGACGATGATTGTCTCGCCTATTCCTTAAAAGATCGCAATCAAGGAATAACTCCCGTTTGTGACTCCTTGATTGAAGCAATGTTTGAGGCACATGATGGTTGTCCAACAGATTCAGTAAAAATCGCTAAACAACCTTTCCATGGGTTATCATTAGATGACGAATAATCTATTTAACAATCCAAATTTAGAACAGAAATGCTACGACAGTAACATAACATAATTTTTCAAGGGCAAGAGAGTCTTTGGCATAAATATGCCATATTTTTTAAAGTGATACCTGAGTTTTGAGCCATTATTCCACTTCAAGGAGAAAAGTACTCCTTGAAGTAAGCTTCACTTTGTCTTGTCAAAAGTTCCCCAGTTTTGTACATCTACCTAACGCCTGTACCATTTGTCTATCTCCTTGTTAAGTCAATATATACCGGATTCGGAGCTTGCGGAACTGAAATTGGCTTAGCTAAATTGTAATTTTCTATTTTATTGCCCGTAGTTAAATTTTGAAAAATGACTTGCTGATAGCCATAACTTTTGGCAGTCATTAATACAGATTCAATAAGTAACACTAAATTAACGTTTGTTATATTTTCCAGTTTTTTAGAAAACCGAATTTGTAATATATCTTGAGAAGTAGTAAGCTCATATTCGCTATCTTCAGGAATAGTTCGTTTAATACCAAATTTCTCGTCACTTACCTGCAACTTCTGGATAGCCTCTTTAATCGTTTCCTGATGATTATTCGGTATCTGTACAAGCCATTTTTCTGTAGCTTGTTTATATAGCTTGTAACTATATCTAGGATTTGGAGTTAGGGTGATTTTAGAATATAACTCTCCTTCCATCTTTTCTTGATTGTCTTGTCTAAAGCTAATCGTTCGAATTTGATATGGAAGAAACATCGTCATAATATGCTGTTCTAATAAGTTGTTTGTAACTGTTTTTTCCTTCTTAAAAAAATCCACTGGTAACTTCAATGTAGCTTTTTGCTCTTTTTGCTTCAGTTCATATGTTACTCCATGAAGTAAATAGCGTTCATTCGAAATTTGCAGTTCTTTTATGAAGCTGTCTATTTGATTGTAAGCAGCTTGCAAGTTGTTTGCTCCACGGATAATAAATGATATTGGGATCGTATATTGCAATTGCTCATCAGCAATTGCAGCATAGACAATTTGTTCGGAAACATTCATATCATGAATAACAAAACTGTTTTTCTCAATATTTGATTCTGGCTGGTTTGAATATGTCGTCTCTTGTTCTATTGCCTGATCATAAAATTCACTTTCTTCAGTTGTTCTATGATCTGCACTCTCTTCTGTTGTCAGAAAAAAATCAAACGAATAAAATATTGGGATGGAAAAAAAGCCAATTATAAGTACGAAGCCTACAGCTAGGATAGGAATGAGTCTCATTCGTTTACCAGCAACTTGTTTCCGTTGTAAGTTTTCAGAGAGCTGACGATATACAACTGCTTTGGAACAGTTATCTGTTATTTTTGGCAACTGCTGTAGTTGTTTTTTCAATTGTTTATCATTATAGTCGCTCATAATCCGCTTCTCCTTTTCTGTATTTCTCCATCGCCATTTTTAATACCTTTAAACCACGATGCTGGGTTGTTCTTACTTTACTTTCACTAAAATTAAGAATTTCTGCTGTTTCACGAATAGAAAACGATTGTATGTATCGAAGGATAATAACACTCTTTTGATCAACAGTACAATCATCTAAACAACGATAAAGATTTTGGATTTCCTCTTGCTGTTCGGCTATTTCCTCTGGCAAAGGCTGAGCATCTTTTAATTTTTCTCCCTTTTCTCCCCAATCAAAAAAGTCTACAAAACGTTTTCGTTTACGTTTTTGAGAACGGAAATAATCAATAACTACGTGACGTGCAATGGAGAGTAGCCAGGTCTTAACTGAACTGTCTCCCCTAAAACGAGGTAATGATTTAAACACTTTGAAATAAACTTCTTGTAGTAAATCTTCTGTTAACGTTTTGTCCTTTACCATGTAAAAGATAAATTGATATAGGTCTTGATGATGATCGTCATATAGTTGATCAAAAGTTATCTTCATAAAGCCCCTCCGTTCTCTAAATAGTCGATTTTTACATGGAAAAGGTTACAGCTTTCTTATCCTTTACTATAAAATGATGATTACTTTTATGCAACATTAGTTTGAAAGCAAGAACAAAAGCTTAAAGTCTCAGTTATTAACGTATAAACCGGAGATCTTCTGGAGAGATGAAAATGGACTTCATTCAAGGAGTGGTTTTTTTCTCGAAAACAGTAGATCAAAGGCTAAGTTCGCAGGCGTCCTTGAAAAACCACGATGCGTCGCTAACGTAGCCTTTCCTCTCCCTTCCAAAAAGTAAACTTTTTGGAAGGGAGATACCTATTCAAATAGTTTCTCTAGTCTTGTCACCTCAAACGAATCGGGAATTTAGAAGCCGCTTCTCTCATGAAATTCGAAAAATAATAAAGCAGATTTCTCAATGAAGTAATATAAATCCTTCGATCAAGGCGACATAAAACTGATGTCCTTATTGTAGGAATAAGAGCAAAGTTTGCTACAGATTGAGCGATTAAACTAGACGAAGTACTTTTAAAAACCATTTTAGATGTATGAATTTCATAATTCTTAGCCTATGTACCACAAGGGCTGTAAAATATGAAAAAGGAAGTACCTCCCCAAATCTTGTATAGTGGTAGTTGACCAAAACAACCAAAAGACTGGATGACCATTATACGACAAACTAGCTTATTCAGCAGAATTATACGATATGGAACCTAAATTGATGCAATTATCTTAGCGATAGATTTGAATATAAGATTTATCGCTAAGTATCCAAAAAATCACGAAATAGCGCCAGAAGAACTGAATGATGCAGACATGATTATTTCTACTTTTGTGAGTATGTCGAACGCATCCCCACGATGAAGGATCTTGTTAAGCGCCTTAATGATGATATTGTTTTTAGTTAAACTGCGGTATCTAGTATCATCAGACTACGTACTATCAGAGGGCTCTTTCATGGATGATATAGTTACCATCGATGCATCCCATTTGAAGTACGTGATCAAGCACCGCCAAAAGAGGAAAAGCCAAAACCTGAACCCCAAAAAACGTAGACGCAAATCTAAAAAACAAGTATGAACAATGGCTAAAAGAACAAGGTAAAAAGGAAACTAACCTATTTTTTATAAATGGATAGTACGAGGAATTTAGGTCTGTGTGCCGGATACACGTAGACTCCTGTGGGAAAGACAACAGCTGAGAATCCCGCAGGAAAGCGATCTTTGCTTTCCGAGGAAGCTGAAGCCGTGCCCGCGAAAAGCGAAATATGTTGACGTAGCGAGGATAGGAATTTTTTCACACTATAAGAAAGTATAAAATTTATAGGCTTTATCCCGCATATAAGGTGCCGTAAAGATCCCTGAGTTCATACAAAAGGGGCAAAGTGGGAGAAAACGGCACCTAAATGCCCGATTCGTTCAGCTAACATTTCTTGGGAAAGGCATTCCAAGAAATGAAGTTTCACTTTATCGTATAAGAAAAACTATGACTTTCGCAAGCCAAATTTTTCTAAACACAAACAAACCGAACAATTATAAATGAATTGTTCGGTTTGTGCTATTTAGTATTTGCTTTTGTCCCAGCCTCTTTTTACTGAAAAATGATTTGACGCATATTTTCGGATTAGAAATGTGATGATGGGATAAAACAAGATCATAAATACAGCATTACCAATGGCATGGTTTGTATCAAATGGTAAACCACTAATGTAATAAGGCCAGAACGCACCAGTAATTTGGTACGTTGTCAAAGAAATAATAAAACCGAAAAAATAGCCGCTAAATATCGCAAAGAGCAATAAAAAAAGCAACGAAATATGATGAAAAACCTTTCCCATCCAGCCACTCAAAATTCCGATGATTCCCCAAGAAATTATTTGCCAAACCGTCCATATGCCCATTCCTAACAGCATATTCGAAACAAAAGTAATAATAAAAGCAAGTATTACTGCTGATACAGGTCCTAATAGTAAACCGACAATGATAATTATCGAGGTTACTGGTTGAACATTTGGAATGAAGGAAAACCAATATCTGCCAACGATTGCTATCGCAGCTAAAATCGCAAGCAGTGTTAGCTTATACGTATTCATTTACTTCATTTCCAAGCTTGAAAATCGAAAATAACCTTATCATTTGGCTTTAGCTTATACTCAGCTGCACCAATATTTGGCATCTCTCCATTTACTGTATAAATCCAGCCCTTTTTTTCTCCCTCTTTAGCAGACAACCTTTCAATAGAAGTGATAAATTCGCCACTTTTATCTGTTTCAATATAAAAGTTTTCCTCCATGACATCCATTAAGATATCGCCTTCTTTAATCGGTATTTCCTTTTCATGTAAATACTCCGCGCCATCATCTTTGGAAATAGTGATTAAGACGGTTTCTTCAGATTGTTTTTCTTGTGTTTGTTCCTCGTTAGTATTCGAAGTTTGGTTTGTCGGTGTTTCCTTCTCTGCTCCACAGCCAACTAATAAGAAAACAGCTATAAAAAGAGAGGTTAGACGTAAGAACCATCGCTTCATAAATTTATTCACCCTTTCTTTCATACCATTTTTTCAAATAATTATATCATATAAAGTGAAACTTCATTTCTTGGAATGCCTTTCCCAAGAAATGTTAGCTGAACGATCGGGCATTTAGATGCCGTTTTACCTACCATAGACCCTATTTTGTATCAACTCAGATCTTGAAGTAGGAGTCTTACGGCATCTTACATGCGGGACAAACAAAGTGAATTAGAAGAAGTTTCCTGTTTTATTATACTTTGTTTTGTATAAAAATAGATCGTATAATGAGGGCTTATTCCCTATCGGTTTTACAAAAGAATAGTAGAAGTAAAAGCCATCCCTTGTGATACCCAAAAACAACTCGAGAGTTATAGCATTACTCTACACCCTGGTGTGGAATGCGAAAATGAAAAGCAGTACCTTGATTTAGTTTACTATTCACATTTATCGAACCATGATGTGCATCAATGATATTTTTAGCAATTGCTAAGCCTAAACCAGTACCTTTTTTCTTTTTATCTCTCGTTCTTGATTTATCTGCTTTATAGAACCTCTCAAATACAAATGGAAGATCTTCTTCTGGAATTCCGCTTCCGGTATCTTGAATTTCTACTTGAAAATCGGTTTTATGATTAATAACTTTTACATTTACATAACCGTTCTTACTTGTATGGCGGATAGCATTATCAATAAGATTCGTAAACACTTGTTCAATACGATCAGGATCAAATTTTGCTACTGGTTCGTCAATTTGTTTTTCAAGTGTTAATGTAATCTCATTTTCTTGAGCTAAACCTTTAAATTTCTTTAAAATTCGTTCTACATATGGATTTATTTCTACTGGTTCTTTGTTAAGATGAATATGACCAGCTTCCATACGAGCCAAGTCTAATAATTCATTAACTAAACGCCCCATTCGCAATGATTCTTCATGAATAATTTTTGCTAACTCATTTTTTTCCTCTTTTGTTTCGGCGATATCATCAACAATTGCTTCACTATAGCCCTGTAACATCGAAATAGGTGTTCGCAATTCATGAGAAACATTAGCAATAAAGTCTTCTCGCAATTTATCCATTCTGCGTTCTTCCGTCATATCCCGAATAACCGCTACTGCACCTCGAACATAGGATTGGTCATAAAGAGGGGTCATTAACATTACCCAATTTCTTCCTTGTAAACTTAACTCATGAATCGCTTCCTTTTCACCCTCAATAACTTCCTGTAAAATCTCATATAACTCATCTGGAAGTTTTCGTTTTTCTGCATCATAGGTTAAATTGTTCTCATAATACCAATCTTCAATAAATCGATCTGCCGGTGCATTCGTAACGATCATCTCTCCGGAACGGCTTAGTGTAATAACACCATCAGCCATTGAGCTTACAATACTGGATAATTGTTCCTTTTCTTGCCGTAGTGCATTCAAATGAAATTTTAGCTGCCTTCCCATGCGATTAAAGGCTAAAGCTAATTCTCCTATTTCATCATGTGTTAAAATAGGTACCTTTGTATTAAATTCACCTCTGGCCAAATCAAAAGCTGCTTCCCGCATCTTTATTAAAGGCGATGTAATTCTCGTTGATAAAAAGAAGGCAAAAATTGTTGTCAGTACAATAGCGATACCAGCAGCTAGAAAAATAATTTTTGTCGTCTCTGCTTTTGTCTGGTCAATTACATTTAATGATTGATATACATAAATGGCGGCTTTTTGGTTATCAATAGGAACACCAACAATCATCGCTTCCCTTTCATTTCCTGGCAAGTGAATTTGCTTCCGAATTTGCTGGTTATCTGTTAGTACTTTTGATAATTCATCTCGCTTTAGCCAATCTTCTTCTAATTTCGCCAAACTGCTATCTTCGCTGTCAGAAACCCATAATTCACCATCATCAAAAACAATCGCTACTCGGCTAGTAGGGTCTTTAACCCGTTCTGTTGTTTCGGTTATCAGTTGTTTGTGTTCATGGGATTCTACTAGAACAGAGACCTTTGTGGCCGTTTGCAGCATATCTTGTTCCGCTTCCTGTATATGAAAATCTTCAAAAAACTGCAAGAGAAAAATCGTTAAAATAAATAATACAAAAGAAACTAGCAATAGAATTGTTATTGCTAGTTTACCAACTACACTTCGCCAAAACATTAGTCTTCAGCCACCTCAAATTTATAACCAACTCCCCATACAGTAACAATCATTTTTGCTGCCTCCGGAGATACATGGTTCAGTTTTTCACGTAATCTTTTTACATGAGTGTCCACCGTACGCAAATCGCCGAAAAATTCATATTGCCATACCTCTTTCAGCAAATGTTCACGGTTAAATACTTTATCAGGTGATTTTGCCAAAAAGCATAATAGTTCATATTCCTTTGGTGTTAAATTAACTTCTTCACCATCTGCAGTAACTCGATGTGCATCATGATCAATTGTTATATGTGGAAAAACCAAAATATTTTTCGCTGTTGTATCGGCATTTTGAAAGGATGAACTTGATACACGTCGAAGCAAAGCCTTTACCCGTAATACAACCTCTCTCGGACTAAATGGTTTTACAATATAGTCATCAGCTCCAATTTCAAAGCCTTGTACTCGGTTAGCTTCTTCGCCTTTAGCTGTTAACATAATAACCGGTGTATCCTTTTCTTTTCTCAATTCTTGACAAACTTCTACACCGTCCATTTCTGGCATCATAATATCAAGTAAAATAACATCATAATGATGATCTAAAGCGAATTGTAATGCTTCCGTTCCATTTTCTGCTTCTTCGACAATAAAACCCTCTCGCTCCATATACATGCGGATCAGCCTACGTATTCTTTCTTCATCATCTACCACTAATACTTTTGTTTCCTTTTCCATCTACGTTCCCCCCTGTATCATATCTGCTCTAATAAAAGTATAAACTAAGTTGTTTAAAAAGTATAAGAAAAACAAGGCATCACGATGAAACGATAGGATGCCTTGCGATTAGGGGAATATTATGCATAAGAGTGCAACCCTGCGAGTACAAGGTTTACAACAATTAAATTAAACATGATGATACCAAAACCTATTGCTGCTAACCATGCAGACTTTTCGCCATGCCATCCCCTTGATAATCGCAAATGTAAGAAGGCTGCATAAAAGAACCAGGTAATGAGCGCCCAAACTTCTTTTGGGTCCCATCCCCAGAATCTTCCCCACGCTTCTTCAGCCCAGATCGATGCAAAGATAAGCCCGCCTAATGTAAATAGCGGAAATCCAATAGCCACTGAGCGATATGTGATTTCATCAAGTAAATCCGGTCTTGCTTTTTTAAGTAATGGCTGAATTGTAGCTCCAATTCGTTTTCTAAATACAAGTCTTAACAATAGATAAAGACCTGTACCAAAAATGAATGACCAAATTAACGTATTAAATTTTCTACCAGCATCCGTACCGTGCATCCATTCAGGTATTTCAAACCATGGTTTCATTACACCATCGGTTATTAATTTTCCATCTGTTGGTGCTGCAATTGCCGGCATATGATATTCGGTTTGTACCATTGTCTCACCAGTCGTATTTGGATATTCAAATACAGCCTGATAGTTCATAACATTAAATAGTGTAGATGATATAATAAAGCCAATAAATAAGACTAGACCGTACAAAATAAGCTCCAGCCAGGTTGTTCGCTTCGTTGTTTTTGTTTGATCGATTTGGCGAATTAAATAAATTAACCCTGACACAAAGCTAATGGTTAAAATTCCTTGTGATAACGATACAGTCGTTACGTGAATATATAACCAATGACTTTGTAAAGATGGAATTAACGGTGATATCTCTGTTGGAAACATGCTCGCATAAGCAATGATTATTAAAGCTATTGGAAGAGCAAATAGTCCTAAAACAGTTACCTTATAAATAAAGTAAAGAATAATAAACCCGAGGACAGTTGCCATTCCAAAAAAAGTCATGTACTCAAATAAATTGCTGACAGGAGCATGCCCACTTCCTATCCATCTAGTAATAAAGTACCCTAATTGAGTCAAAAAACCAATAATAGTTAAGGTAATGCCAATTTTAGCGGCTTTTCCATCCGATTTTCGCTTACTTCCAATTGTAAACGAAAAAAATAAAGTTGCAACTAAATAAAGAAAAAAAGCAGTATATAGCAGTGTACTACTTAATTCAATTAAGTTATTCATGAAACCCCTCCTAAATTACCTTCGTTAGCTATTTGTCTATTTCTTGCTGATCGACAACCATGTTAATATTGGTATCAGCAATTGCCTTTTCGATATCACGTTTTATCCCATGCCAGTTTTTATTCGTATGAGCAGCCAAAAGAAGTCCCCCTGCTTGCGGTCGAATCCAGATTCGACGGTGCTGCCAGTACATTCCTTGAATTACTCCAATCATAAAAATAATTGCACCAATGATAAAATATGGTAATGAGTAGTCACGTCTCACACTTAATCCGCTAACATCTCTCATTTCAAAGTCCGTAATCCCAACTTTATAGTCATTTTCCCCAGTAGCATCGATGTTTTTGCCGATTCCTAAAAAGCTAATTTCCGGCTCACTTCCATTGGGCGGATAAACCATCATAACAAACGCAGGATTTCTTGGATAGTTTGTCTCTGAAGCAGGCTCTCCTTTATCATCAAGATAATAGTCCGGATAATAGTTATTGATCTCAACTCGAAAGCCATTTTCTAATTCATACGTTGACTTTGGAGAAGCAAAATCAACGGTAAACTCACCCAAGGATTTTTCTTTTGCATCATTGGTTTCATGAATTTTAAATGTCATGCTGGAAAATTCATTTTGTTGATAACCTGATTGATATACCACATAGTCATCAAACTTAATTGGTTCATTCATACGAATGCTGCCTTCTTTGATCTTTTTTAGTTCAGGCTCTGCACCTGTTACTTCCGGCTTCATCGCTTGATAAATTACTACATTTGTTTGATAGTTACTCGGAACGATGCCTCCTTCTTTGGCTATTGCATCTTTAAACTTCTCATCTTCTGGATCATAGTTCTCTATAATAAAATCTTTGTTTTCAATGTAGTACGCCTGGTCCGTTCCTGGGATAACCTTCTGCTCACCCTCGCGTACCCAGACGTACTCATCCATGTAGAAAACAGAGGTTTGCCTTAATAATGCGGCAAGCAAAATTATAATTAATCCAATATGATTGACATACGGACCCCATCTGGAAAATCTCCCCTTTTCCGCCAGAATATGTCCATCTTCAACCGTAACATGATAGCGTTGTTTCTTTAATCCTTGCTTTAATGCTTCCTTGTCGATATCTGTTACGTTATCTGTCTGACTGAACAGACGTTGTCTTTTCAAAAACGTTTCATGACGTTTTGCTTTTTGATTACGCAATGCGCGAAATAAAGGGACAAATCGGTCCAGGCTACAAATGACCAATGAAATCCCAATAAGCGCAATTAAAATCATGTACCACCACGAGCTATACAAATTGTGAAAGCCTAATTGATAAAAGATTTGTCCGAGAATTCCATACCGCTCCTCATAAAAAATAGCAGGATCTCGTGAAACAGCATCTGCTGGTATGTATTGTTCCTGTGGAAAAATTGATCCGATAGCAGAGGCGAATAAAGCAATGACAATAAGCCAGACCCCTACTTTTACCGAAGAAAAGAAACTCCAAATTTTATCAACAATCGTTTTATTATATGTTTGCGACCTGCGAGCAGTCCCGTCATAGCGCATATTTAACAGCTTTTTCTTATCATTGCCATCAAGATGCTGATTTTCATCAATTGGCTTTCCACATGATTCACAAAGTACCGTCCCCTCCGGATTAACATGACCACATTCACATTTGATTTTATTCATTTTATACCCCTTCCCCTTACAAACGAAGTTGCTACTTAGGTGTTATCTCCTGAAGATAACCATCCAATCGTTCCAATGTTAATGCACCATTAACTACCTCAACAATTTTCCCTTGAGGATCAATAAACACAGTACTTGGAATGGGGCCTACTTTATATAAATCTCGTACTTGGCTGTCTTTATCATGAGGAATTGGAAATGTTAAATCATATTTATCAATAAATCGATGTACAACCAACTCCGTTGAGTCGAGACTTACAGCAACTATTTCTACTCCTTGCTCTTTATATTTTGGATATAACTTCTCCATATAAGGCATTTCTTCTTCACAAGGCTTGCACCAAGTCCCCCAAAAATTAAGCATAACCCCTTTTCCTTCTAGTTCACTTAATCGAATGGTCTCGTTCTCATTATACTTATTAATTTGCTCCAATTGGAAATCTGGTGCATCATCTCCAACTTCGTAAATAATTTTATCGCTTTGCAGATTTTGCACCACTGCAAAAATGACTGCCCCTACTAATACAGCTAAAATGATCGACCGAAATATGAAGCGGTTTCGTTTTTTATTTTGCTTCTTTCTTTTCCTCTCTTCAAGACCCATCATGAATCAACTCCCAGAGTCATTATAACATTCAGAAATGATGCAATTTTTGACTATTATTCAACAATTTCATTCCAGAGCTAAATTTCGCATTTGCTTTACTTCTTTTGGATTGAGCGGTCGATACTCACCGGGCTTTAACCCATCCAGTGTTAATAAACCATAACGCTCCCGTTTTAACTTTACTACAGGATAACCCAACCCTTCCATCATTCTGCGTACATGTCTATTTTTTCCTTCTCGTAATGTGAGCTGTAAAATCGTATGGTTTTTTTGTTTGTCTATTTTCAATACACGGTAATTTATAGCTTTTAATAGATCGTCTCCAGAACGCACTCCTTTCCGTAATTGAGCAAGCTTAGCCTTATCTGGAATACCCTTTATTTTAGCAACATACACTTTATCAATCTGAAACCGAGGATGCATTAACAAGTTAGCAAACTCTCCATCATTCGTTAAAATTAAAATACCAGATGTATCGTAGTCTAATCTCCCAACCGGAAAAACACGTTCTTCGATTTCTTCAAGTAAATCGGTAACCACTTTCCTTCCTTTATCATCCTTGACGCTGGAAATAACGCCACGTGGCTTATATAGCAAGTAGTAAACAGGTGCTTCTTTTTCTAACGGTACACCATCCACTTCAATTCTATCCTCTAGGTGCACCTTGGTTCCCAGCTTCGTGATAACCTTATTATTAACTTTTACCTTTCCATCAAGAATAAGTTGTTCTGCTTTTCTTCTTGAGGTTATACCACTTTGAGCAATTACTTTTTGTAAACGTTCTTGAGCTTTTGTCATTATTTCACCACTACCTTTAGTTAAACTTAAACGAAATATCAGATTAAATAGCTAGTAATTAGTTACTTTTACCTTTTCTACATGTATTCCATTAAATTGTACGCGCCAATTACACTATACGAATTAATGTTGCAGATAACAAACATTACGCCTTTTTCAGATCCACTATTTTTAGCTAACAGAGAGCTTATCTAGCACCTAGCTAGGCAATTTGTATTTAAAATACCAATGAAGGATAACTAATTTTCCAGCTGATCTTATCATCCATTTACTGCACGTATTCCCCTCGATGGTTACGTAACTGCAACAACTAATTGCGTATACGTCCCTCTAGTTATGCTTAAATGTTAAACCTACTTTTTACGAGTTTTAGTCAACTTGACAGTAAAGTTTATCCACATGTAACTTGCAGTAAGACCTCCACTTTTAAAACCTAGGAAGAAAAGCGTGCAATCCAACTGTAAGTTACATGTCCGATTCTGTTCAGAAGCCTTTGAGGTCATACCTTTAAAGTACTAACAATCAATGGGGATAAGAGAAATCTCCACTGACCTGAAGGTTCGCTTTATCTGAACCTTAAAAAATTTCTTCAAATGGAGGTTTCTAGTTCGTTCATGCTAGAACTTTTCTAGGTTACTAATTGTATAATAAATGAAGCATCTTGAAAAGGGACTTTACGCTTTATTTTACTAATGCAATATTAAACAGCTTTAAGTTAATTTAATATGGTCAGCTAGTTTTATCATCCTGTCAAAGGTATAATAAAATCTCCTATAATATTTTTAACTGAGTCAGATTTTGATTTCAAACCTAGTGTTATAGTAAATTTTAAAAAAGGAGCTGCTTCTATGAGTAAACCAGAGTTGTATATAAGCCTCATTGTTGGACCAAACTGTGAGTGGGATTCATTTGCTCTTCGTTCATCTCTAGAATACTTTGGAGCAAGAGTTAACACATATGCTGTTGGTCGACCTCAAGATCTAGTTGATGTACTGTCTGGAAAGGATCGGGAGGATAAATTGGATTATCTAATTTTAAACTTCCATGGAGACGAAGGACTATTTTGTATGCCTTTATTGGGTGAGGATGTGTATGAAGTAGGAGAACCAAGAGAAGAATTTTTTGATGAACAACATGTGAGGCGTTATTCGAAGTTAAATAATGTAAGAGTAATAGCGTCTGGTTGTACATTGGGAAGGGAACCATTAGCAAAAGCCTTTTTAAGCTGTGGAACCCGATCTTACTTAGGACCTGATGATTATATAGACGGCAATTCAAACTTCATGTTTGTTGTCAGATTTTTCTATGAACGAATAACAAATCATAAAACAGAGCAACAGGCATTTAAAATTGCTGCCTCTATGGACGAGGAAACTGCAATGTATAAACGCTACTGTTTCTCCTGATCTTGTAGCTGTTTCTTCTACACTTCCATTGAAACAAAGGTACAAGCACTCGGTTAACAAAACACAAACGAAGAACAATTAACGAGATAAAGAGAAATTTCATTTAAGTAGTAGCTGACGTCCTTGTAAAATCGGGCGATGTGTTGCTGTCATAGCTTTCCTTGTCCGATTCCCCAAACGAATCGGGAATTTAGGAGCCGAATCTCTCCTAAAGTTCGTAAAATAATAAACAGATTTTTCAAAGGTGAGAAATACGGCTCCTTACGTAATAAAGGAAATTATGTCTCTAAAACAGGATTATGCCGACGCCTGAAACGGCAAGCCTGCTTTTAGTCAACCTTCCTTTAGATTCGAACTAAAGTTTGGCTTATCGAAGAAAGAAGATCAAAAGTAGTTTGCTAGGCATTCGAGCGCTTAAAACAGGTGATGCTACTTTTAAAAAGGATATTCACCTGTGAAAACGGATATAAGTATCCTAGAAATCGATGATAAACACCTTATCTTTCTCAGGGTTTTGGATTTTGCAAGCTGATGTTATTTTCTATCATTATAAGAATATGGTCTGCGCCTTTAGACGTTGATAGACATTACAATAATTAGCTATTTTTTACCCTATTTAGTTGTCCCTTCATCATTTGGACGATTTAGCCAAAAAGAATGGTTACAATTATGATTGAGGCTGTAATACCAACCACGTCAGCTAATAAGCCAACCTTTAAAGCATATCCCATTTTTTTTATACCGATTGCTCCAAAATAAACGGTTAAAATATACAAGGTCGTGTCCGTACTCCCCTGCATAACGGATGCTAATCTTCCAATAAAAGAATCAGGTCCGTAAGTATGAATTAATTCAGTAGTCATTCCTAAGGCAGCTGTACCAGATATTGGCCTAATAAGTGCTAATGGAATGATTTCTGGAGGGATACCGATAAGTGTAAGAATTGGTGCCAATAACTGAATAAAAGCTTCTAAAGCTCCAGAACTTCGTAAGATAGCAATTGCTACAATCATCCCAACTAGAAAAGGAACTAAGGAAAAAGCCATTTTGACCCCTTCCTTCCCACCTTCTACAAATAATTCATAAGCAGGTACTTTCTTTATCATTGCTGTCATTAAAACGAGCAAGATGAAACAAGGAATGATCCATGTGCTAATAGAAGTAAATAACGCCATGCATTATGCCCTCCACCTACTTCTATAGTAAAAAAAGCGGTCAATGATAATTGCACTCAATGAAGATATAATTGTTGCCATCATGGTTGCTCCAACAATTTCTGTAGGGGATACGGAATCATATTGCATCCGTATAGCAATAACCGTTGTTGGAATTAGTGTTAAGCTTGATGTATTTAATGCTAAAAAAGTAATCATCGAACGAGAAGCGGTATTTGTTCCGCTTAACTGTTTCATTTGCTCCATCGCCTTGATCCCCATTGGTGTAGCTGCATTACCTAATCCAAAAACATTTGCTGTGAAATTTGATAAAATATAGCCAATTGCTGGGTGATCTTTTGGGATATCAGGGAATAGTTTTATTACAAGTGGACGAAAGATTTTTGCTAATACTGCTAATATCCCTGCTTTTTCTGCTACTTTCATAATTCCTAACCAAAAGACAAGTACACTAATAAGGCCGATTGACAAGGTGACTGCTTCACCAGCACTTGTAAAAATCGCTTCATTCACTTCATCCATTGTTCCATGAATCATGGCATATACTATTCCAATTATCGCCATAAATGCCCAAATTATATTTACCACAAATCGTCACCCCCTGACACCCGACGAAATATTTCCCAAAACTCCTTTACCATTGAATTGGTTGCTGTGTGTTTAGGCTGTTTACTTAAAACTGTTGCTTCTGCAATTTGGGTTCCATTTAAATAAAAGACGTTTCGTCCAATTGTTTGTTTATTCGTTGCATTGTTTAAGATGAACAATTGATTGGATACTTTATTTTTTTCTTGATTGGTTAATGGATATATAACATCTTTGTCTAAATAACCAAATTGAATTTTCTCTTCATTACCTAGTTGATAAGCAATCTTTTTTTCTTCCGATAACGTTTCTAAATGATAGTTATTAAATCCCCATTCAAACATGGCAATATGGTCACGCCAATCATCAGGGGCATTCAGTGTAACAGCAATTAGATCCATATCATTTTTAGTGGCAGTGGATACTAAGGTTCTACCCGTTTTTTTCGTAAAGCCTGTTTTTCCGCCGGTACTATATTCATAATATTGCGTAAGTAGTTTGTTTTTATTTTGCCAAGAATATGTTCGATTCTCTGCCTTATAAGATTTTGCTCCTGTAACTTCACGAAAAGTGGGATTCTTCATTGCATATTGCGTTAATATGGCCATATCATAAGCAGATGAATAATGGTTTTCTTCATCAAGTCCATGTGGGTTAGCAAAATTAGTATCATTCATGCCCAACCACCTTGCCTTTTCATTCATTAAATAGACAAACCCTTCCTCACTTCCGCCAATATGTTCACTGATTGCGACAGCTGAGTCGTTTCCAGAACGAAGCATTAAACCGTAAACAAGGTCTTTGATTGTCATTTTTTCGCCTTGCTCTAAGTAGATGGATGATCCTTCTGTATAAATTGCGTTGCGACTAGCCTTGGCCTTTTCATCCATTTTTCCGGATTCAATGGCAATAATTGCAGTCATAATTTTTGTAATACTAGCAATTGATTCTTTTGAATAAGCCTGTTTTTCAAATAACACACGCCCTGTCGATTGTTCTATTAATACGGCATTACGTGCTGAAACTTGAGGCTCTGCTTGTCCTACTACTGGAAAAACAAGAATAAAAGTAATTGTAAAGATTGCGATTGCTATCAAACGCATAACCAAGTTCCTCCCAATGGTGGTCTCTGTACAATTTATGCATGTCCATCAAAGTTATGCGTAAAAGTATTTGTGTTCAAAAAGGAGAAAATAGACCCGATAGTTCGAGAGTGAGCTGAATAGACGCATTTAAATCCATTGACCGGCAGAATTAAATCAAAAAAGATACTATTTTTGAACATCCTCCACTAATGAGATAAAGGCAGGATCGTTTTCCTACCTTTAGTCCATTAGTAGTGTTGCCACTGTAACTTTCTTGCTTGTTTAAATCGTTCATTGACATCCTTCCAGTTAACAACATTCCACCAATTGTTGACATATGCTTTTTTGTCTGTTTTATATTGTAAATAATATGCATGCTCCCACATATCTAATACGAGTAAAGGAATGATATCAGCAATTTGGAAGAGCTGATGCTTTTCAAATGATTGCACTCCTAGTTTTCCGCTTCTAGGATTCCAATATAAGATTGCCCATCCGTCCCCTTCAACTGAATTGGCTGTGTTCGTAAATAAAGTTTTAAACTTTGGCCATGACCCGAAATCCATTTCTATTTTTTTTAGTAATTCACCATATGGCTGTTTACTTGAACGAGGGGTCATATTGAACCAAAATATCGTATGCAAGTGATGACCTGAACCATGAAAAGCCTGTTCACGCAACCAGTGCTTGATTAACTTATCATCCTGAGTTCTTCCATAAATTTCTTTTTCCGCCTTATTGAGACCATCTACATATGACTGATGATGTTTGTCATGGTGTAATCGCATAATCTCTTCGCTTATATAAGGTTCCAATGCATGATATGGATAAGGTAATTTAGGTAAGGTGTGCTGACCATATGGAACAGATTTCACAGTGGTAGAAGTGTCTTGCTGTTTTACTATATGGAATATGCGTTCCCCTTCTTCATGAATAGAATGAAGTTGATCTGGTTCAATGCGTTTATTTCCTTGAAGCATTTCACTAACTTTTGCCTGCCAATTATCTATTTGTTCAAGCAATGTCTGCTTTTCTAAGACATCTGAATGTTGCAATCTACTTTTAATTTGTTCTCCCCAGGTCAATAATTCTTGTAAATATATTTCATTTGTTTGACTCATTTGATCACCTCTTTGTAGCATATGCCTAGTTATCCATAGTGTGCATATGAACAAAAGGTTAAGCGTTCAGATAGCGGACATACAAACGGCAGAGCTTCTAATAAGATAAAATGGGACTTTATTTAAGGAGTGCTTTTCTCCTTAAAAAACCTGCGATATATCGCTGACATAGCTTTTCTTGTCCTTAAAAAACAGCGATGTGTCGCTGCGAAGCTTCTCTATCCTTGAAAAATAGCGAAGTATCGGTGTCGTAGTTTTTTCTTGTCTGTCAACCGACGAACCGGAAATTTAGGAGCCGTTTTTCTCATTATGTTCACAAAATAATAAGCAGCTTTTTAAAAGGAGAGAAATGCGGCCCGCTACATCGGGATAAACCTGCAACAGGGGTATGCTTCCTTGAGCGGCAAGCCCGCTTTTAGTCGGTCTTCCTTTAGATTCGAGCCGATGTTGACCTATCGTAGGAAAAATTGCGAAGTTTGCTAGACACTATAAGCTAACGGTGATACTTTCAAGACTTTCAAGAAGATATCCACCATGCAAATACAGATATAGGTTCATAAACAAAAAAGCTTGCGAATAGTTAACCTCTAGGAAGGATCTTCATTCATATGTTCATGAAACCGTTCAAAAAACAAATCCGCTTCTGTTTCGATATTAGAGTCATCTGTGTCAGGTAAGGGTGGTAAATCATCCAACGATGCTAATCCAAAATAAGTTAAAAATTCTTTGGTTGTCCCGAATAATACTGGGCGGCCAACTGTATCTTTCCTGCCGACCTCTTCAATGAGTAACCTTGATAACAGCGTTTGTACCGGTCGATCACTTTTTACTCCTCTAATTTCTTCGATTTCTGTTCTTGTAATTGGTTGATTATAAGCTATAATTGCAAGTGTCTCCAGCGCTGCCTGTGACATTCTGGTTGTCTGGGGTGTTTCAATTAATTTTTTATAATAATCACTATGCTCTGGTTTAGTAGTTAAATGAAATACTTCATGTGCCTGCATAATTCTAATACCGCGATGAGGTTGTTCATAATCTTTCTTTAATTCTTCTAAGCTTTGTTCAATTGTTGTTTCTGATACCTCTAAAACATCTGATAGTTGTTTGATTGTTATTCCTTCACTTCCTGAAGCAAATAACAATCCTTCGACTATGGCTTTCAAATTTTTTATTTCCACCTTTATTCCTCCATGCTAAATACGTATAATTCTGCTAATTGTTTTTCTTGCTTACAATAGACCTTATTTTTCTTCATCAATTCTAAGATGGCAATAAAAGTTACAACAATATGTGAACGGGAATATACTGTAAATAAATGATCAAACAGTATCCCTCCTTGTGTTGCATGTAGAGTTTTTAGTACTTCTTCCATTCTTTCATTAATGGAAATCTCATTTCTCTCTATTTTTGTTTCTAATGGCGCATCCCATTTTTTACGTTCAAACATCTTACGTAGTGCTGAGAGCATATCATAAATGGATGTTTCCCCCTGAACAACCGTTGGCGGCGAAGAAATTCCTTCTTCAAGCTGAATGGGTGGTCTTGTATAGATTTGATTTGCCTCTTGCTCTTTTTGCTTTAATTGTACTGCTGCTTCTTTGTATTTTCGATATTCGATTAATCGTTGCATTAACTCTTCGCGAGGGTCTTCCATATATTCTTCCGTTTCTTCAGGAAGTTCAGGCTTTGGCAAGAGCATTTGACTTTTAATTTCTACGAGCGTTGCAGCCATAACTAAATATTCACTGGCAATATTTAATTCAAGCTGTTTCATCGTATGGATATACTGCATATATTGTTCTGTAATTACAGCTACAGGTATATCATATATATCAATTTCATATTGATTAATCAAATGGAGTAGTAAATCAAGCGGACCTTCAAATGAGTCTAGTTTCACATAATAACCTTGCACCTATTTTACTCCCCTTCCTTTAAAAATTATACCATTAATTATAAACGCCCAAACAAGACCTTTCCCATTTACATACGTTAGTAATGTAAGATAAATGTTATTCAAAACATTTAGGTTAAGAAGAAAAAGGAGGTATTTCACTATGAGTGGTGGATATGGTTATGGCGGAGGTTTCGCACTAATCGTAGTATTGTTCATTTTATTGATTATCGTCGGTGCTGCTTGGCTATAAAATAAATTAGTCTTTACATGGTTAATCAGCACGCGAAAAGAAAAGCCGGCCCTAACAAAAGGGCTGGCTTTTATTCATCGTTTTTCATTTCTTCAGCTGATCCATCACACTTCTGATAAAAATCCAGAATTTCTTCCGTAGTTGATACGGAATACTGATCTTGATAAAGTCTCTCTACTTCATTTACCATTTTCTTGCCAATCCCAATGTTTCGATGTGATGGATTTACTGAAATATGCTGAATAACAGCATTTACTTCTCCTTCAACTCTTACCCCGATAGCACCTAATACATCATCATCTTCTTTCCACAGATATAGATGCCAATCAGGATTTGTTTCATATTCTTTTATCGTCTGTTGCAATTTTTTTACATCTTTTTCGTCAGGCATAAAAGATAGTAAACCCATTGCAATTTTCTCTAAATTTTTCTTAAAACGAATTAACATAGATACCCCTCATTAACATAATAGCTTATAAGTGACTCTGTTTATCAAGCAATGGTTTTAAAGCAGGCAGCATGTATGCCTTAACTGAACAGTTTTAAGTAACTTTTAGACAATATGAAGGTTAGTGGCTGCCGGCTACTTGAGTTATACTACTTAGCTGTAATTTTGTCCATAGTATAAGCTTCATATATTGGAGTTTGTAATTATATTTATGCATGTTTCCCTACTTTTGTCAAATATCGGATGTTTTTAATGATCCTGTAATCCTTTTATAATAAGTGTTAAAAAAGGATTAGTTTTTAATAGCACGGTATAAAAGTTTTAACATTACATAACCATCCGTTTGTTTACTTTTTAATTGAATAGGAATCAAGTTAACAACCGCAATCCAAGTATTAAATAGTATAAATAATTGAATAAAAGGAGTTGCAAAAAATTGGCTAATCAACCAGAACAAAAAAACAACAATGCCGCTTGAGATTGGACCCGAAATCGTAATAAATAACTTTTCTATCCAGCTATAGCTTTTTTTGCGTTCACTTACAGCCAATCCGCCCACAAAAAAAAACGATGCAATGGAAATTTGAAATTTTCCAGCTTTAAACGTTTTTTCTTTTGATCCAGTACCGATAAATATGTAAATATGATCGGCTTTAACGAACCATGCAGCCATAGCATGTCCAACTTCGTGTAGCAATATACTAATTGGAGCAACAAAGGCTATTAAATAAATGAGTAACCCTAATTGCATATATGCCATCCTTAGGCATTAGACCGTATATACTTTTACTTCTTTCATTACATCGCCGTTTTTCATAGACTTGGCGTACTCTATACCTGACGTAACTTGTCCAAATACTGTATGAACACCATCTAAATGTGGTTGAGCTTCATGAACAATAAAAAACTGACAGCTTCCTGTATCTCTTCCAGCATGTGCCATCGAAAGTGCACCTTCCTGATGCTGATGCGGATTTCCTTTTGTTTCACATTTAATTGTATAGCCAGCTGAACCTGTCCCGTTACCATTCGGACAGCCGCCTTGGCTTACGAATCCCGGAATAACCCGATGGAAGGTCAATCCATTATAGAATCCCTCATTTGCTAATTTTTCAAAGTTAGCAACCGTATTAGGCGCTGCATCTTCAAATAAATCAAATTCAATTTTATTGTCATTTTCTAAAATAATATATCCTTTTTTATCCATATATCAAAGTCCCCTTTTTTAATGAACTAACGTATATTTTAACACTTAATCAACATCCTGCAAATAATTTGCCGGATATTGATTAATTATCTTCATATGTTAAATCATACTGAACAACGTCTTGATAGCTTTCCCGTCTTATTACTAATTTGTCTTGACCATTTTCCACAAAAACAACAGCTGGCTTGGCGAAACGATTATAGTGATTCGCCATGGAATAACCATAAGCACCAGTGGAAAAAACAGCAAGTATATCGCCGGGCTTAACCTTTGGTAATGGTAAATCCCAAATTAACATATCACCAGACTCACAGCATTTACCAGCAATTGAAACTTTATCCACTGGTGGAACAGAAGCTTGATTAGCCAATACTGCTTCATATTTTGCTTGATATAATGCGGGTCGTAAATTATCAGTCATTCCTCCATCGACCGCTACATATTTACGAATTCCTGGAATTTCCTTCATCGCACCAACCGTATATAATGTGATACCAGCACTTCCTGCTATTGCTCTTCCAGGTTCTATCCATAACTCTGGCATTGGCATAGCAAGAGCTTCCGTATGTGTTTGGACTTCCTTGACAAGTTCCTCTACAAAAGCAGCATAAGAAATAGATGAATCCGCTTTTGTATAACGAATACCGTAACCGCCACCAAGATTTAGAACTTCTGGAACAAAATCATATTTTTCTTTCCATTTCCGTAATTCGTTGAATAAAACATCCGTAGCAGCTAAAAAGCGGTCTGTTTCAAAAATTTGTGAACCGATATGACAGTGTAGGCCTTTAAAGCGAATATATTCATCTTTATATAATTGTTGAAAGGCAGATTCAGCCTGTCCATTTTGTAAATTAAAACCAAATTTGGAATCTTCATTGCCGGTCATAATGTATTGATGCGTTTTCGATTTAATTCCAGGTGTAATCCGCATAAGGACATCCATTTGTTTATTATATTCTTGTAACAAACAACGAATTTGTTCAATTTCATAAAAGTTATCAACTACGATACAACCAATATCGTTTTCAATTGCCATTCGTATTTCTTGGATACTTTTATTATTACCATGTAAATGAATTCTTTTTGTCGGGAAATCTGCTTGTAATGCAGTATATAATTCCCCTTCAGACACCACATCAAGGCACATACCTTCTTGTTTCATAACTTGAATCATAGCAATCGATGAAAAAGCTTTACTAGCATAGGCAACCTTTGCATAGACACCCAATTTCTTAAACGTACCTACAAATGCTCGGCAATTATCACGTATCATTTGCACATCGTATACATAAAGCGGTGTCCCATATTTTTCTGCAAGATGGGTACTGTCTATTCCGCCAATTTCCAAGTTCCCATCTTTGTTTACTGGAAAAGGATGGTTATCAATAATCATGTCGTAAAGCCTCCAAGTTTTGTGCGCTAACGCATAATATAATTATAATTAAAAACTTTACCATACCGACGTATAAAAGAAAAGAGCCAATGCTTGCATTAGCTCTACTGCTCATTAAAAATCTCGTTACATATTTAATTTTTGTCAAACTCATTGACCTTCAGGTTGACGATAATCGTTTTTCGGATGAACAATGCTCGGTCTACTATTTGTATAAGGAATTGGTATACGGAATAGCGTGTGCAGCATAGCTTTGGCATTAAACGGGATAAATGGCCATAGATATGGTGTTCTCAGTGACTTCAATTGAACCAAAAACAAAATATGTGCCAAAAACACTGAAATAAAACCAATTAATCCAAAAATACCCGTTAAAATAACAAATATAATATTCACAATCTTATTCGATACACTTAATTCATAGCTCGGGGTTACATAGGAACCAATTGCACTAACAGATACATACAAAATAACCTCTGGACTAAACATACCAACATCAATCGCAATTTGTCCGATTAGAACCGCTGCAATTAACCCCATAGAGGTTGATAATGGTGTTGGTGTATGAATAGCAGCCATACGAAGAAATTCAATCCCAATCACGGCCATAATGATTTGTATGGGTATGGAGATATTCCCTTCTTCGTTCGGACCAATAAAAGCAAATTCTTTAGGCAAAAGTTCTGGTTCCGTAACAAAAAGCAACCATAAAGGCAGTAAGTACATTGATGCAAATACAGCTAAAAAACGTATCCATCTAACAAAAGTACCAACTGCAGGTGTTTGACGATATTCTTCTGCATGCTGCATATGATGAAAAAAGGTAGTAGGTAAAATGATGACACTTGGTGATGTGTCTACAATAATTAATACATGACCCTCTAATAAGTGATTAGCTGCTACATCTGGTCTTTCGGTATAACGAACTAAAGGAAAGGGATACCATCTACGGTCTATGATAAATTCATCAATTGATTTATCTGCCATGGAGATACCGTCTACTTCAATTGCTTGTATCCTTTCCTTAATTAAATGTACAAGTCCATGATCAGCAACGTCTGCAATATAACTAAGACAAACATCCGTTTTGGAGCGTTCACCAACTTTTAGCATTTCATTTCGTAATCTTGGATCACGAATTCGTCTTCTCGTTAATGCAGTATTTTCAATGATATTTTCCGTATAGCCATCTCTTGATCCACGTACAACGCGTTCAATATCGGGTTCTTCTGGTGTTCTTCCCGGATAATTTCTTACATCAATAACAAAAGCAAATTTTTCTCCATCCATAAAGAGAACAATTAAACCAGAAAGCAATTGATCAATGGCTTCATCCATTGTGTTTGATCGTTCTACTTGCTGATGCAATAAACGGTTTTCGATTATTTCCGGGAGCTTCCTTCCGTTTGATTCACGATCATTAACTTGAATTAACTCTTTTAACAGTTCCTGAATGACCAATGAGTCGCATAGCCCTGTTGCATAGTAAATTTGAATCGGACGTTTCAATAGCACAATTTCACGAAAACCTAAATCAAATGACACACCTATACCAACACGTTTTTTCATGTACTGCTCGGTATTTTTTAGTTTTGGGGAGACGGGGATTTTCTGATCGGTTTGCGGCATATGTAAGCCCTCCTTTGTTGTTTCTTAAAGGCTAATCCAAAGCCTTTGACACGATTATGTTTATTTACTTAGAATCTAAAAAGTCACGACACTGAATAATCCTGGCATGCGGTTAGCCTAGAACACAGGAGAACTGGTTGTACCACTTAAACTTACTTAACGTACAAAAAATACCCATTGGAATAACGAACCAGCAATTTTCCCAAAGACAATCGCCATAAATAACCAAAGCAAGTGCTTTTCAACACCCATCCGTTTATACAAGATAGGAAATACGTTAAGAACTTCAGTTAAAGCGGCCGCCAGCATGCCGTTAAAAATACCTTGCATTAATCCCCAAATAGCAACTATAATTGCTGAGAATTCCCACGTCCGGCTTGTAAACGATAAGTAAATTCCAAATATACTACCAAGTAAAATGCATGCCGTATAAATTGGTAAAAACATTTCGGTTTTACTCAATTGAATCAGTCTAGGGATAATTCCTAATATCGTAATAAATGCTACATATCCAGCCCCTACAGCAAGACCTGCACTAAAGCCAATAAGAGCTTCAAGAAGATGAATGAGGAGCATTGGTATCATTCAGTGTATTTTCATGATGGATGACATAGCTGTCAAGATCTTGTTGATAGTTATAGATCTCAACTTCCAAGGGGCTTGGTTCTTCATTAAATCGTTTATTGAACCAATGGTTAAAAAATAACAGCATACCTATCCCTAAGCCAAATGAATAAGGAATTTGCAACCATAAAGGATATTCCTTCTTCTCTCCAGTTAACAAATAATGGATTTTTTGCTGAACTTCTTGCATACTAACATCGTAATGAAAGTTCATAATCGTCATAGCAGTTCCAACAAATATTAACAGCCATACTCCCATTGCTATAAAAACCGATGGTGAATTTCGCCGTTTTTGAATTCGAATAACTGTTTGAGCTGGACCGATTAACTGAAACTCCAAATCCGCAAACTCCTTATTCAAATGCTCGATAACCATAAAACTGTCAATAATAACTATATTATGATCTTTTTTACTTACGCGATAAATCGGTAAATTTTCCAACTGTTGTTTCTTGCTGCTATTTGTTGATATAACAGCAATATCTTTTAGCTTTAATTCTTGGTAACCGGTTAACTCTAAATTTTTTTTCATCCGCAAATAAACTTGCATTGCCAAGTATATCATCCCCCTTTACTTGCTATGATGTACAAATTAGTATGTACTAAAGAACTGATAATTACACTGGATAATTGTAGAACTAGTATGACGCTGATAGATCATTATAATTAGACCTTACTTTGTAATGGAAACCGCTAAGTCATTTAAGGAAAGGATGAGCAATGAAGGGAGTAATGCCTCTATCAATGAGAAAAGAAAAAGTAGAACGTGGCTTAGCCGATTCTAAAGAACGAGGTATTATCGTATGCGCAGAAAAAAACATTTATGGCAAGATTTATTAATCACTTCTTATCCGAGAACATGAAGAAGACTCTCCTTCACCTATCCAGGGGTTAGATAAGTGGAAGACGCCTTTTTCACATAAAGGAAAGATGAATACTGCGAGACTCTTCTCGGAAAAACAGGCAATCTAAGCCCCCCGAGTGGCGGTGAAAGTAGCCCGGGGTTCGTCCGCGGAAAGCGAGCAGTATTCGTCTGGCTGTAAACAACAAAAAAGCTTGTAGGAAAACCAAGGGGTTTCTCTACAAGCTAACCAGGGCAAGCTGGTGTGTTTCAGGAATCTATATAATGCTTCATTTCCTCTAGAATTTTCTTTTCCAAACGGGATACTTGAACTTGGGAAATGCCTAACCGTTCAGCAACTTCGGATTGTGTTTGATCTTTATAATAACGCAAATAAACAATTAATCTTTCTCTTTCACTAAGCACTCGAATCGCTTCCTGCAAAGTCAATTTTTCAAACCACTTCGTATCCTGATCTGAAATTTGATCTAATAATGTAATTGGATCCCCATCGTTTTCAAAAACGGTTTCATGTATAGATTGGGGAGATTTTGCAGCCTCTTGTGCATGGACTACTTCTTCTGCAGAAATATCTAACGCTTCAGCTATTTCATGTACAGTTGGCGATCTGTCTAATTGTTTAGTTAATTCATCTTTCTTCTTACGAATACGATTCCCCGTTTCTTTTAGTGAACGACTAACTTTAATGGTGCCGTCATCACGAATAAATCGTTGAATTTCTCCAATAATCATCGGAACTGCGTAGGTAGAAAAGCGCACATCATAAGATAAATCAAATTTATCTATCGATTTGATTAGCCCGATACTTCCAATCTGAAACAAATCATCCGGGTCATATCCTCTGTTAATAAAACGTTGAACAACAGACCAGACGAGACGCATATTTTTTTCCACTAATATATCTCTTGCGGCTTTGTCACCTTGTTGACTTTTTTCAATTAGTTGTTTTACTTCTTCATCTGTTAATGTCTCGGCTTTATTGTTCCCTTTTACATTAACATTCATTGACATATTCCCTCATGATGAGCACACCGTTTTGGCTTTTGTTAATTGTTTTGTCATATGCACGGTTGTACCTTTACCAGGATGGGATATAACCTCTACCGTATCCATGAAGTTTTCGATGATTGTAAATCCCATTCCAGAGCGTTCCAGCTCTGGCTTGGAAGTATATAACGGCTGACGCGCTTCATCTAAATTAGCAATTCCGACACCATCATCTTTAATTGTCAACTCTACTTCTGCATCTATAATAGAGCATGTAATCGTAACTTCGTGATGAGGTTCATTATTGTATGCATGAATAATACAATTGGTTACAGCCTCTGAGACAACTGTTTTAATCTCGGTTAGCTCGTCCATTGTTGGATCTAATTGGCTGACAAAAGCTGCAACTGTTACCCTAGCAAAAGCTTCATTTTCACTGACACTAGAAAATGTAACCGTCATTTCATTTTTCACGATGCCACCCCCAATGTTTCTAAAGCAAATCGTTCATTCTCCTCCAAACGAACAATTTTGAAGAGACCTGACATTTCAAATAGTCGTTTAACTGATGGAGAAATTGAACAAACAACCATTTCTCCACCAAGCTGCAATACTTCTTTATATCTGCCAAGGACTACTCCAAGACCTGAACTATCCATAAATGTCATTTCTTCTAAGTTCAAAACAACGTGTTTTACCTTATGCTTATCCATTACTTTTTTCCATTTCTTACGCAAAAATTCTGCTTCATGGTGATCCAACTCTCCAGAAAGCCTTACAATGAGTACATCTTCTTTAACAGCAAATGTTGAATTCAGCCCCATTTCCTTTCCTCCTATGCTTTACTTACTGTAATTACCTGTTTCTCCATACAATAGGCTAATTCCTGCAAGTTGACAAAAGAAGAAGAAATCCCTTAAAAATAGAATTAATTATTCATTTTTCGCCAATGTTTGCCATGTGCGTTTCCATAGTGTTAAAAAGGATGCTTGCTGAATAGGTTCTTCTACGGTTAGAGCACTTTTTGACAAAATGGTATCCCCATTTTTGACGATCAATTCTCCAACCTTTTCACCACGTTTGACAGGAAGATTTAAATCTTTGACTAAGCGAATATCTGTCGTAATTTTATCGGTTGATTCTCCACGGCGATACAATGTACTTATCGACTCAGAGGCAACAACATCTGTAATTTTATTTTCTGCTTTCAAAAGATTCAGTTCCGTGATCTTATCCCCTTTTTTAAATAGCTTTTTTGTCTGGAAATGATTAAAAGCATAATCTAACATTTGTGATACTTGTGCATTTCTCTCTTTTGTAGAATCTGCTCCCATTACAACCGCAATAACACGCATATCATCTTTTTCAGCAGTTGCTGTTAAACAATATTTCGCTTCACTTGTATAGCCAGTTTTTAAACCATCTACCCCTGGATAAAATTTCACTAAACGGTTTGTATTTACTAGCCAAAACTCATTTTCTTTCCCTTTGCGTAAATAATCTTCATAAATAGACGTATACGTTGTAACGGATTCATGTTTTAACAGTTCTTTAGACATAATCGCCATATCATAAGCTGTACTGTAATGATCATCTGCAGGAAGTCCAGTTGAATTTTGAAACTTTGTATTTTTTAGTTGCAGTTCCTTTGCCTTTTCATTCATTTTTTTAACAAAAGCTTGCTCACTTCCAGCAATTCGTTCTGCCAAAGCAACACTTGCATCATTTCCTGAAGCAACTGCAATTCCTTTTAGTAAATCTTCAACGCTCATCTCCTCCCCAGCCTCTAAAAATATTTGTGATCCTCCCATTGAAGCAGCGCGTTCGCTAATACGTAATTTTTCATCCAGTTTTAACTTTCCTTCTTCCAATGCTTCCATAATTAATAGTAGTGTCATTATTTTAGTCATACTTGCTGGTGAAAGCTTTTCATGTTCATTTTTATTAAATAATATTTTTCCTGTATCCCGTTCAATTAAAATGGCAGATTTAGCATCGACAGTTAAGCTTTTAGCATCGGTATTTTCTTCTGCTCTAGCACTTACTGGTAACATGATGTTTACAAGTAAAAAGAAGACCATACCTGTTGCGAATAGACGTTTCTTCATCCTTTTTCCCTCCAATGGCTTGTATGTATTGTCGTCCGCTGTTTTTTTATAAAAGTTATTCTATATAGTGAAACTTCATTAGTAGGAGTTTTCTTCCATCTCCTACTGAATGTTAGTAGAACGAATCGGGCATTTTCTTCCACTTAGACCTTTTGTATCAACTCAAGATCTTGAAGTGGGAGTCTTACGGCACCTTACATGCGGGATATAGTGAAACTTCATTCCGTGGAATGCTTTCTACACGGAATGTTAGTTGAACCAATCGGGCATTTAGGTGCCGTTTATCCCTTTTCGACTTCTTCGTATTCCATAATTCTTGAAGCGGATCTTACGGCACCTTACATGCGGGATAAAACACTTATCTTAAAAATGCAGTACATTTTGTTTTTGATGGTTTACACAAAGAAGTGAAACGCTAGTGTATCGCATTTGTAAGAACCTAATTCGTTAAATGCATAAGGAAAGCTTTTTGGATCCACACTACTTATAAACAGTTTTTAGAACGAGTTTTTACCACTTCTTATGAACAGGAATGAAAGAACTTCAACTGGATGGTTGAAAATTACATTCCTTCGGTAAAGAAAGCAGAATACACAAATAAGTTTGGTTTTCCTGCACGTTAAACTTTCTTTCCAGACGACATACATCTAGCTTATCCATTTCATGTTTTTCTTATACTATAGATTTATAGGAGTTGGAGAATTTACTAATATGAAGGAAGATTGGAAGTATCCAAATAAGTGAGATAGATCTAGAGGTTTTTAAGTGAACAAAGTGATGCTTGCGTGAAAAAGGACGAAAAAGAATTTATATTTCATTAGAAAAACTTGGCTTATCGGCAAATCTTTATGGCGAAAGCTATCGTTTTTCTTATACGATAAAGTGAAACTTCATTCCGTGGAATGCTTTTTACACGGAATGTTAGTACCACAAGGGTATGACCTAAAGGCCCTTGAACGAATCGGGCATTTAGGTGCCGTTTTCTCCCACTTTGACCCTTTGTAACTCAGGTCTTGAAGCAGGAATCTTACGGCACCTTACATGCGGGATAAAGCCTAAAGTTTTATACTTTCCTATAGTACTTAAAAAAACTCCTTTGAAAGAATCCGTTATAAAATAACGGTTCTTTAAAGGAGTCCGTTCATTTAAGTTAAGCAGTTGTTATAATATCATGGATTAATGTTGGTGCAGTAACATCGTCTCTAGAGATAGAAATACTATTATATAACTTTTCCTTCACTTCATCTAGGTTTTCAGAATTAGCATAGATCGTAAGTAAAGACTCTCCTTCATTAACTTTATCACCTATTTTCTTATGCAACACCATTCCTACTGCTAAATCAATCTCAGCATCCTTAGTTGCTCTACCAGCACCTAACATCATCGCTGCTGTGCCAATATCATCAGCTACGATTTCAGCTATGATACCTGATGATTTAGCCGGTAATTCAATTTGGTAGGAAGCTTGTGGAAGCTTTTCCGGGTTATCTACCACGGAGGCGTCCCCACCTTGTGATTCAAGAAAGACTTTAAACTGCTGTAATGCTTTGCCATTATGAAGATTTGCTTCTAATTTAGCTCTCGCTTCATCAATAGATTCAGCTTGTTTAGCTAATACAACCATTTGACTTCCTAAAGTGAGACAAAGTTCGGTTAAATCTTTAGGACCACTTCCACGTAATGTTTCAATAGCTTCACTAACTTCTAACGCATTTCCAATTGCATTACCAAGTGGCTGACTCATATCAGAAATAACTGCCATTGTATTTCTGCCAACTTTATTTCCAATCGCAACCATTGCTGTAGCTAATTCTTTTGCTTCATCTAATTTTTTCATAAATGCTCCGGCACCTGTTTTTACATCAAGTACAATGGCGTCTGCACCAGAAGCAATTTTTTTACTCATAATCGAACTAGCAATTAACGGAATGGAATTAACGGTCGCCGTAACATCACGTAATCCATATATTTTTTTATCTGCTGGAGTTAAATTACCCGATTGCCCAACAACTGCTACTTTATTTTTGTTTACCAAATCAATAAATTCATCATTAGAAATTTCAACATGAAACCCTGGTACAGATTCAAGCTTGTCAATCGTACCACCTGTATGCCCTAATCCTCTACCACTCATTTTAGCTACGGGAACACCGACAGAAGCTACTAATGGTGCTAAAATTAATGTTGTTGTATCACCAACACCGCCGGTTGAATGCTTATCGACTTTAATTCCGTTAATCTTTGACAGGTCAATCTGATCTCCAGATTCAACCATTGCTTGCGTTAGCTGAGCGCGTTCTTCATGATTCATATCTTGAAAATAAATAGCCATTAATAGTGCACTTACTTGATAATCAGGAATTTCATTTTTGGTATAGCCATCAATAAAAAATTTAATTTCATCCTTCGTTAATGCATGTCCATCGCGTTTTTTTTCAATAATGTCGTACATACGCATAATATCACTCTACCTTTCAGGAATAGTCTCAATTACTTTTTTAACAAATTGCAAAAATGATTCTTTTACTTGTTCCGTAGTTTCGATTACTTCCTCATGGGTAAGTGGCTGATCAAGGATCCCCGCAGCCATATTTGAAATACAAGAAACTCCTAATACATCCATTCCAGCATGTGCAGCTACTATAACTTCTGGAACTGTTGACATACCAACTGCATCACCGCCTAACATACGCAACATGCGAACTTCAGCTGGTGTCTCATATACAGGTCCTGTATTTCCAACATAGACCCCCTTTTGAATCGACAAGTTAATTTGCTCAGCACATGCTTCTGCGTGTTGAATAAGATTTTTCGCATAGACGTTAGACATGTCTGGAAAGCGGACACCTAAGCGATCATCATTTTTACCGATCAATGGATTGTCTCCCATATTATTAATGTGATCGGTAATAATCATTAGATCCCCTGGTTTGAAATTTTCATTTATCCCTCCGGCAGCATTTGTAACGACTAATGTTTCTATACCAAGCTCTTTTAAAACGCGGACAGGAAATGTAACTTGTTGCATGGAATAGCCTTCATAATAATGAAAGCGCCCTTGCATAGCAATAACATGCTTTCCTTTTAATAAGCCGGCTACTAATTGCCCCTTATGACCAGCTACAGTAGAAACCGGGAAATTAGGTACTTCACTATAAGGGATAGTAATGGCGTCTTCAATTTCCTCAGCTAATACGCCTAATCCCGAACCAAGAATTAAGCCAATTTGTGGTCTGTTCTTTAATTTCTTCTCTATAAAAGAACTCGCTTGTTTAATTGACTGTTGATCCATATTGATTCTCCTCCCTAAGATTGGATATCGTTTAGAAAACTTGTACCATGTTTTGGCATCGGAATATCAAAGTTATCTGCAATGGTTGCTCCTATATCAGCAAATGTTTTACGGATTGGCAGTTCTTTTCCTTCTTCAATGCCGTTGTAGTATACAAGTAGTGGAACATATTCTCGTGTATGATCTGTCCCATGATGGGTTGGATCATTACCGTGATCGGCAGTAATAATAAGTAAATCGTCATCCTGTAACTCATTTAACACCTCTGGAAGGCGAGCATCATATGCCTCTAAAGCTTCTGCATAACCATCCGGATCACGTCGATGTCCATATTTAGCATCAAAATCAACCAAATTTACGAAGCTAATACCTGTAAAATCTTTTTTCATTGATTCCACTAATTTTGTCATTCCATCATCATTATCTTTTGTGCGAATTGCTTCAGTAACCCCTTCTCCATCATAAATATCAGAAATTTTCCCTAGAGCAATCACATCAAATTTATTGTCTTTTAACTCATTCATCACTGTTTTTCCAAATGGCTTTAATGCATAGTCATGACGGTTTGCTGTTCGCTCAAATGCACCTGGTTTACCGATAAATGGGCGAGCGATTACACGGCCAACCATATATTTTTCATCTAAAGTCAATTCTCTAGCAATTTCGCATATACGATACAATTCTTCAACTGGGATAATTTCTTCATGTGCAGCAATTTGTAATACGGAATCAGCAGAAGTATAAACGATTAATGCGCCGGTTTCCATATGCTCCTCGCCTAATTCTTCAATAATTTCTGTACCTGACGCAGGCTTATTACCAATCACCTTCCGACCGGTTCGTTCTTCCAACTGTTGAATTAACTCTTCAGGAAACCCATCTGGAAAAGTTCGAAACGGTTGTTCAATGTGTAACCCCATAATTTCCCAGTGCCCTGTCATCGTATCTTTACCATTTGATGCCTCTTGCATTTTTGTATAGAATGCCTTAGGAGAAGCTGCTTTTTCAATTCCAGGGATTTCCCGAATGTTACTTAATCCTAAGCTGCCCATAGTTGGCATATGAAGTCCATTTCGATGTTTTGCAATAGACCCAAGCGTATCTGCCCCCTTATCATTAAATTGCTCCGCATCAGGAGCTTCCCCTATCCCAACTGAATCCATGACGATAAGAAAAACACGCTTAAATTTTTTCATGTTATTACCTCCTTGTTATACTATTACTATGTTCCCAAATTTGACCAGAAGTATGTCTTCATTTACTAGTTGTAGGATGTCAGACAACACCAATCAAAAAAATTATGCTCTTGGGTGAAAATGTTTATAAACATCCTTTAATCGCGACTTTGTTACATGGGTATAAATTTGTGTTGTTGAAATATCAACATGTCCCAGCATTTCCTGAACAAGCCGCAAGTCTGCACCATTTTCTAACAGATGTGTAGCAAAGGAATGCCGCAATGTATGTGGTGTAATCTTTTTTGTTATCCCTGCCTCTTGCGCTCTTTTCTTCAATATTTTCCAAAACCCTTGTCGTGTGAGCGGTTTACCATGCTGATTGACAAATAAAATTTGATTATCGGTCTGTTGTTTAATTAATTTTCCTCTAGCTTGCTGTAAATAAGTTTCGATTGCTTTAGCCGCTATATTACCAATTGGGACAATCCGTTCTTTAGCACCTTTACCGAAACATTGAACAAAACCCATCGTTAAGTGGAGATCCGTGATTTTTAAGGTAATCATCTCGGTTACTCGTAATCCCGTTGCATAAAGCAATTCAAACATTGCTTTATTTCGAATATGTAAAGGGCTATTTCCTGAAATATTTAAAAGCGCATCCATTTCTTTCACCGATAAAACATCTGGCAGTTTTCTTTCTTTTTTCGGTGTTTCAATATGCAAGCTGGGATCATGGGTCACCGATTGGTCACGGATTAAAAATTGATGAAAAGCTCGTATCGCTGAAATATGGCGTGCGATGGTCGCTGATGATTTATTAGCATCTTTTAAACCATAAAGAAAACCAATAATATCACTCCGCGTTACTTGCTCCCAGTCGTCCTTTTTCACCATTGTTTTTAAATAATCCATATACTGTGTCAAATCTCTACGGTATGATACAAGCGTATTTTCTGCTAGTCCCCGTTCAACCTGTAGATAATTAAAGAAATCTTCTACACTGTCGTTTAACATCCTACTTCTACTCCCCTAAACGGAAAAATAATTGAATGCGGTCAAAAAAACTTAACTCTTCTGTAAAAACCTTCATCGCTGGACCTTCAGGGGTATCATAACGATGATATTGTTCATACTCAGCATGCATCAGGCGAAAACCACAATAAAACAGCCATGTACAAGCTACAAAAATGAAAAACACTTTTATCATGTCTAATAGTAATGATTTCATATCTTTGCCCCTCTATTCCAAAAATTCCTTTGTACAAGATATGCAAGAATAGACAGACAATATACATAGAAAACAAGCTTAATTTGAAAAGAGGGTCATAACTTTGTCTATAAGCCTCATCATAGACTTTTTACTTACCTGCCAATGATAACTCTTAAAAACGGATTAAACTATCATCAATTCTAGTAAATGAAGTTCTATCTTTAATGTAACGTTTTTCGGCAAATTTGTAAAACGTTTTCTATCTAAATCCACCAAAAATCTAAAAAATGCTAGCAATGGGCCTACCATTAGAAAAACTTGGCTTATCGCCAAGTCTTTACGGCGAAAGCTATCGTTTTTCTTATACGATAAAGTGAAACTTCATTCCGGGAATGCTTTTTACACGGAATGTTAGCACCACAAGGGTATGACCTAAAGGCCCTTGAACCAATCGGGCATTTAGGTGCCGTTTTCTCCCGTTTTAACCCCTTGCACTTAACTCAAGGTTTTGAAGCAGGAATCTTACGGCACCTTACATGCGGGATAAACCCTAAAATTTTATACTTTCCTATAGTATAAAAGACTATATTCTTCATTAAAATAAAAATGCTTCTAGTCTATGTATCCCATTAACTAGAAGCATTTACCATCGCCGCTTGACATTCCTTACATATACCATGAAATGTGAGTCGGTGATCCTTTACTTTAAATCCCCATTCATCTTGGACAATTCTTTCAACTTCCTCTAACAAATCATCTTCAATTTCTTGAACAGCGCCACATTCAGAACAAACTAAATGGTGGTGGGAATGCTTTGCTCCTTCTTTCCGCAAGTCGTAACGGGAAACACCATCACCAAAATTTATTTTGTCAATAATTTTCAACTCTGATAATAATTCTAATGTACGATAAACGGTTGCTAAGCCGATTTCCGGCGCTTTTTCTTTTACAAGTAAATAAACATCCTCAGCACTTAAATGGTCTGTTTCTCTTTCAAGTAACACACGTACTGTTGCTTCACGCTGTGGGGTTAACTTGTAACTTTGGGCATGGAGCTGTTTTTTTATACGATCAATTCGATGTTCCATGGGCAGTTCCCTCCTCATATCCCATCTTAATTATATGCATCGATTAAAACTGTGTCAAAACATAATAGTATTATTTTGTATTTATAATGATTATAATCTAATCTTTATTATTAGTAAAATGTACGAACAACCCATTGCATTGCCTCATTAGCAACAAATGTTTCCAAGAAAGCCGCAATACACGCAATTGCTATCAAAAGAGAAAATAACGTAACATACTTACCAAGGGGCTGAAGTACCGGCTGTGCCATTCGTTTTGTAAATAATTTGCTTAATAAAGTGAGGGAGAAGATCATAGATAGACTACCGGCTATTAAATAAATCGGTATAATTAGGAAGTTTTGTGGTGCAATCGATAATGCTGCTAATAGAAGCCCATCCATACCAAGCTGATTTACAATAAAGCCTACGGAAAATCCTACTACTAAACCTTTAATAAAAATAAGTATCCAAACAAGCGGCAAACCAATTACGGATAAACCTAAAATAAATAAGAGCAATAAATATTTGGTGTGATATAAGAAACTATTTTTAAATATTTCAAGATAATCTGCTTCATGATTATCTTCCAGTTGCTTAAAAAAACGCTCTAAATAAAAAAACAAATCTTGTTTCTGGATAAAATTCATACTATTAACGAGGATTGCTCCAAAGACAATACCGGTTAAAAATAGAATTACCATAAATAGATAAATGGTAGCATGTTCTTTTATATGATTGATGAAAAGTACTTTATTCTTATGCATTGGAATCCTCCATTCATTATACTGCTATATTAAAAACTATGAAGGATTCCAAATAAAAATACCAAATTTCTATGGAGGTCTATCAAATACTATTGAACAAACTATCTTACTGATCCGTACCTCCCTCCCCCACCCTCACGAATCGTTAATAATCCTTGACGCATATCAATAATAGATTGTGCTAACTTTTCCGGGATAACGTTCATTAGTTCCTCACGGCTTGCTTTATGAATAACATTCATTTCCGTACCAAACTCTTGCAAGAGTTTCGCATATGTTTTTTTGCCTAAACCAGGCAAATAATCTAAAGGGACTTGATACGTGTATGGAGGTCTAGAAACTTTCTGTCCATTTACATCACATAATTCCCTAATCCGGTCACTAACACCTTTGATAATTTTCTTGGAATGACAGAGAGGACAACTCTCCACATCTGTTGAAACACGGTTATAGCAGTTACCGCAAACCGTCGTATAGTATTTACCTAACTTCGGATTCAGTCCATAATTCTTGATAATTCGTCGGCCATTCTGTTTCCTTAACGCCCAAAATAGTTCGGTAAAGGACGGAGTTTTCATGTTAATAAGCTGATACTCACGAGCAATTTTTCCTAAGGAATGGGCATCCGAATTTGTAAGATACGTATAATGATGTAATTCTTTAATTTGATCAGCCATATGTGTATCTGAGCTTAATCCTAACTCTATTCCGTCGATTAACAAAGGGGAAAATACTTCGGTTAAAGATTGTTGAACTCCTTTTCCATATAAGCTTTTAAACGGAGTGAATACATGAGCAGGGATAAAAATCCCTGCCAGTTCTTTTACTTTTTGTTGCAGTTCTATACCGGTACCATAAAATCGTTGAGAGCTTAATGTACTATTTTTCATTTTCGTACATAACCAACGAGAAAAAAGACTTATTGTCTGTAATGTTGGAAAATAACATAACACATGAATAGGGCCGTGACAAGCTTCGTCATAAACTTCAATTTCGGATCCGAGCAAGAGGGTTACCTTCTCAAATTGGATACCGCCTTCCGTTAATTCATGTGCAAGACCAAGATCAATCAGTCCTTGAATTTCTTCTAATACCCCAGGTGACTGACAATCAATAACTCCGACGACATCGACACCTTTATTTCTACTAGCTTCTTTTAGAATGGAAGTTAATGTAAGCTTATTCGATGCCGTAATCTTTACTGGGCGGTCATACATATCACGGCCTATATGAATATGTAAATCTGCAACATAAGAATGTAACACGTTTAGCTCATCCCCAATGCATGTAAATAAAGAATCGCATAGTTTGTTTTTGAATCATGAATTCGTTCTTCTTCTACATATTGCTTCGCTTCATCCAATGTTACTTCAACAATCTCAATAAACTCATCATCATCACCCTCAGCCGGTTCATCGACACGTTCCAATTGATCGGTTATATAAATGTACATCAACTCGTTTGCAAACCCTGGAGAGGTGTAAAATGAAGTAACTAAGGAAAGCTCATTCGTTGTATAGCCAGTTTCCTCTTCTAATTCACGAATTGCGGTTGTTTCCGGGTCTTCTCCCGGTTCCAGCTTGCCAGCAGGAATCTCTAATAATGATTTCTCTAGCGGCTTACGATATTGTTCAACCATCACTATTTTTTTATCTTTGGTAATTGGAATGATTGCCACTGCTCCTGGATGATTAATAATCTCTCGCTTCGCTTGTTTTCCATTAGGTAAAATAACATCATCTACTTGTAAATGAACTACTTTTCCCGAATAAATTTCTTGTGAGTTAATCGTTTTTTCTGCAAATTTTTTCATGCCTATCATCCTTGTTTTAATCATTTTTCTCCTTTATTCTACCACAGTTCCAGTTGAAATCATTGTTTTAACTATGACATCTATTTAAAATAGATGTCATACAGCTATAGGAGGGATTAGATTTATGAAACGGAATAAATTAGGTAAATCTGACATTTATATTTCGCAACTGACTTTGGGATGCATGTCACTAGGAACAGACTTAAAAAAAGCAACATATATCATTGACTACGCCCTTGATCAAGGAATTAATCATTTAGACACAGCTGATTTATACGACTTTGGTAAAAACGAAGAAATTGTCGGTGAAGCAATTAAAGAAAAACGTGATCAGATTGTTTTAACCTCAAAAGTAGGCAATCATTTTAATCGACAGACAAAAACGTGGTTTTGGGATCCATCCAAACAACATATTCACCAAAGTGTAAAGAATAGTTTACAGCGGTTACAGACAGACTATCTTGATTTTTATATGCTACATGGAGGAACGATAGAAGATCCTATTGATGAGACGATTGAAGCGTTCGAACAATTAAAGCAGGAAGGATTAATACGTGCTTATGGTATCTCTTCCATCCGGCCAAATGTCATTCGGGAATATATAAAACGTTCTTCGATTGATGGAGTCATGATGCAGTATAGCTTATTGGATCGCCGACCAGAAGAGGAACTGCTTGACTTATTATATAAAAATGAAATTAGCGTTTTAGCCCGGGGTCCTTTAGTGAAAGGAATTTTAACTAGTGACGGATTTAATCAAATCGAGGCAAAAGCAAAAGGCGGCTATCTGGATTACTCCCATGATGAACTAAACACTTTACTAAAAAAACTTGCTACAATTGCACCAGCTAATGTAAGCGAGCTGGCACTGCGATATGTGCTTACCCACCCTGCTGTCACTAGCGCTGTGTTTGGTGCAAGCTCGTTAACACAAATAAAAGAAACAATCTCAGGGAAGCTTGAACATAAACTATCTGATGACGTTCTTGAACAATTAAAACAGTTAACGAAAGCAAATAGTTATCAGACTCATCGATAAGTTAACCACTATTGATATAGGTAAGCTTCACAGTACCGCAGGAGGTATGACCTAAAGGCCTCCTGAACGAATCGGGCATTTAGGTGCCATTTATCCCTCTTTGACTTCTTCGTATTCTCTATAATTCTTGAAGCGGATCTACGGCACCTTACATGCGGGATAAAGTGAAACTTCATTCAAGGAGTGATTTTCTCCTTGAATGTTAGTTGAACCAATCGGGCATTTAGGTGCCGTTTTTCCCTCTTTGACTTCTTCGTATTCTCCATAATTCTTGAAGCGGATCTACGGCACCTTACATGCGGGATAAAGTGAAACTTCATTCAAGGAGTGATGTTTTCTCCTTGAATGTTAGTTGAACCAATCGGGGATTTAGGTGCCGTTTTTCCCTCTTTGACTTCTTCGTATTCTCTATAATTCTTGAAGCGGATCTACGGCACCTTACATGCGGGATAAACTAATTAAAACGACTCCTGACGTTATGAAACGGAAACGTTGAGGGAGTCGTTTTAGATGTTGGTAAATTTTATGCAAATCATTTTCTACTAACAATTGAGTAGAAGAAATAAAGTGAAACTTCCATGAGTGGGAGTTTTCTCTCATCCTCATACAAAGGATCTCAAGCTAAAAGCGCGGGCGTCCTCAAAAAAGGAAACCGCTTTTTCTTCGTGTGATACTGCTTCAAGGAAGCTTCCTTGTCCTGTCGGCCCGAACTAACCGGACATTTGACTTGCAGTTATCCCCCACCTAGGCTTCTTCGATCCCTCTTACTCTCCGAGCTGGGGGCCTTACTGCCAGTTAGATGTGGGATAAATGGATTTAAAATGCCTTCTGGACTTGATAGACGGAACATTCCATTTACAAAGTCTAGCGTCGTACTAGCAGCAAAAAATATCTCCTGCTGTTCCTCAACATAGCTGTCTATAGGATAATTGGATACTTGTTTATATGTGGGATGAATTCGGCTTGTAAATCGAATTGTTGGCAATCCATTTACCCCACACCCACATCCTTCTGTATCGTACCATAATAATAAATAAGGAGATGTTTCAGGCTTTATTTTTATCAGTTCCTCACTTGCTTTTTCAGAAATAATAAGCTCCACTACTTGTAACCCTCCTCTATTATTTTTTGGAAAATTGGTTTCGTAACAGATGTTCACATAATCCAGGTAATAATTGATAAATTCTACTGCCAATATCCATCCATAATGGTAAGTTAATTTCCCGTTTTCGTACAAATAAACAAGCAGCTACTTTTTTGGCTACGTCATCAGGATTCAGTATATAGCGTGCTACATTTTGCTCATACTTTCCTTCTGGATCTGCTGTACGGAAAAAATTTGTTTTAACAGGACCTAAGTTAACAGCGGTTACGATAATATTACTTGAAGCTAATTCCATTCGCAATCCGTTTGTAAACCCCAATACTGCGTGTTTTGTTGCACCATAAATAGCAGCTTTAGGAGTAGCAACTTTTCCTGCCTGCGAAGCGATGTTAATAATATGTGCATGCTCCTGCTGAAGCAGATAAGGTAACAACTGTTTGGTTACATAGATTAATGCTTCCACATTTAATTGGAACATTTTGGATATCGCTTCTTCGCTAATATGATTAACTTCCGAAAACACACCGACTCCAGCATTATTTATTAGACCGTGAATTGGATTGTGTTCAGAAATAATCGTATTCATTACTTTTTTAGTCATTGCTTTATTGCTTAAATCTACTGGATAAAACGGGGTCAAAACAGCAAATTTTTCATATAACGAAGTACTGATCTGCTGTAATTTTTCTGTAGATCGTGCCAACAATATAGGGATTCCGCCTTTTTTTGCAATCTGCCAAGCCAAACTTTCCCCTAGACCGCTAGATGCTCCAGTAATAATTATCTTTTTACCTGTCAATATCTGCTGCTTCATAAAAAAGTTTCCCATCTACTGTGGATTTAATTACAAGTTGTTTTGATTCCAAATAATCCAGCTGTCCAATCGTTTCTGACATGGTTAAACTAATTTGCTGTTTATATTGTTTGGGAAAAAGCTCGGTGCATATTTCAAATGGCGTTCGTTTTCCCCCATGTTTAATAAGTAATTGATAAACAAAATCCGCTCGTTCCTCTTGTTTTTTTAATCGATTAAAAATCAACTGTCGAGGATTATTTACAGCTTCTCCATGAGATGACAAAATCTTTTTTATCCCTAGATCTGCACATTTTTTTAAATTCTCCCGATATTGGAGCAGTGGTTTTGGCCGATCTTTCATTGGTCTTCCTAATTCCGGCGGCTCTACAATTGGATTGGAGGAAATATGCTTTAAAACATGGTCTCCTCCGATTAACACCTGATCCTGCTCGCGGAAAAATGACAAATGACTCTGGGCATGTCCTTTTGTATCAATAACCTTCCAATCGGGATGCCCTGGTAAGGCATCTCCTTCCGTTAACATGTCGGTTAATTCCCCTTTCCCAACATATTGTAAGGTTGCTTTAAGCTGTTCCAGTGCGGGATAAAATACTTCAGGAATACTACAAGCTTTAAAATACTCCTGAAAAAAATGCAAATAGTGTTCAACATATTGCTCATCCAATGTCAACCAATTATTAACGTTTGGATGTGCCACAATCTGTTCTGCATTAGAAAACTGTTCGATTAAACCAATATGATCTGGGTGGTGATGTGTTAAAATGATCTGCTCGATGTCATTTGGGTGATAGCCAATTTCTTTTAATTGTGAGGTTAAAGCTTCCCAGGAAGCCTTTGTTTTTGCACCGGCATCGATAAGCGATAATGCCTCACCAGCTAACACATATATATGAACATCCCCTACTTCAAAAGGAGTTGGCACTGTTATTCGGCTAATTTTATCCATTACTATAATTCCCCCAACTGAATGTTCATTCATTTTTTATATATTTTACTCCGTTTGTGAACAATTGTCGATAAATTTATCCTTTATCATCGTTCATCCTTCCAATCAATGCCGTATAATATCCTCATTATTACATACCTATTTAGCATTCGGTTGTCATTGATTCACCAAATCGTCCGCTTACGAATAAACTGCTGTCAATAGAGAGACCATTGACTTTTCAATCATTTTCCAACACAATAAATGAAACAGTTTCTATATTATTTTTTATACAGAAACTGTCATTTTCCACTTATTTTCTCAGTTTTATTATCCTAATATAATGGTAAACAGAAGAAAGAAGCATCTCTCTTCTTATTTTTTACGAAGAGGTGAAAAAATGAAACCAAAAATTTACGCCCATCGTGGAGCGAGCAACTACGCACCTGAAAATACGATGCCAGCATTTCAATTGGCATATGATATGAAAACAGACGGCATTGAAACGGACGTGCAATTGACGAAAGACAATGTTCCAGTCCTTATCCATGACGAACATGTTAACCGAACAACAAATAGTATCGGCTATATCAAAGATTTTACGTATCATGAACTAAAGCAACTTGACGCTGGCAGTTGGTTTTCACCAAAGTTCAAAGGAACAACGATTCCAACGTTGGAAGAATTATTGACATGGATAAAGGGTAAGTCAATATATTTAAATATTGAACTGAAAAATAATAAAATAGACTATAAGCATATAGAAGCTATTGTTTATGAACAAATCAAAGCTTATCAGTTAATTAATCGTACGACAATTTCGACATTTAATCCAATCAGTGTTAAACGTCTGGCTGCTCATACCAATTTTAGAGAGCTTGCGTTATTAACTTCAAAAAGAATCCGAAACCCAATTCAATTTGTGAAAGAACTTGGAGCTAATGCCATACATGTAAAATATAAACTGGTAAATCCAACGATGGTTACTTTAGCACAGCAACAACATGTAAAGTTGCGGATTTTTACTGTCAATCGGCCAGCTCGTATTATTCGTTCCATCAAATATGGGGTTGATGGTATTTTTACGGATGTTCCAGACGTAGCATTATACTATAAGCATCTCCTGTTAGGTAAACAGCAATAGAAGGAGGAAGAACAATGGTTAAATTATTTTCGCCCATTACCTTGAAAGGAATAACCTTAAAAAATCGCATCGCCATGTCACCAATGTGCATGTATTCTTGTCCTGATCAAGATGGAATGGTAACGCCTTTTCACAAAACTCATTATATTTCACGTGCTGTTGGACAAGTGGGCTTAATTATGCTTGAAGCGACTGCTGTAGAACGAGCAGGAAGAATATCACAAGAGGACTTAGGAATTTGGGATGATAAACATATCGAGGGATTAAAACAACTCAATAAAGAAATTCAAAACTACGGTGCTAAAACCGCCATTCAGCTTGCCCATGCTGGTAGAAAAGCAAAACTTCCTTCCACCATCTATGCTCCATCTGCTGTGAAATATGATGAACAATCCAAGCAGCCAAAAGAGTTGACAGAAAACGAGATAAAAGCAACCGTTACAGCATTCAAACAGGCTGCTAGTCGAGCTAGAGAGGCAAATTTTGATATAATTGAAATACACGCTGCTCACGGCTATCTCATTAATCAATTTTTATCACCATTAACGAATTTCCGAACAGATCAGTATGGTGGTACGCTGGAAAATCGATATCGCTTCTTACATGAAATTATTACCGCGATACATACTGTGTGGAAAGGTCCTTTATTTGTTCGCTTATCCACAGATGAATATGTAAGTAACGGTAATACATTAAAAGATATTTTTTATTTTTCTAAACGGTTAAAAGCAGATGGAATTGACCTCATCGATTGTAGTTCTGGTGGAGTTGTACCAGCTAAAATAAACGTCTTCCCCGGTTATCAAGTCAAGCGCTGTGAAAAGATCAAACAAGAAGTAGAGATCCATACTGGTGCAGTTGGGTTAATTACAACCGGGAAACAAGCCGAAGAAATTTTACAAAATGATCGTGCTGATCTTGTATTTATTGGTCGTGCACTACTTAGAAATCCTTACTGGCCCAAAACTGCTGCTGACGAACTAGACTATAATTTACAATCCCCAAAGCAATATGAACGGGGATGGAAATAGCATTGGAGGAATTATTTTGGAATTAATTTTCCTTGGAACAGGAGCCGGTGTTCCTTCCAAAGAAAGAAATGTTTCGGCTTTGGCACTTTCCTTATTACAAGAACAAAACAGCATTTGGTTATTTGATTGCGGGGAAGGAACACAGCACCAAATCCTTCACAGTTCGATTAAGCCAAGAAAAGTTAATAAGATTTTTATTACACATATGCATGGCGATCATATATATGGATTACCCGGCTTTCTTAGCAGCCGTTCCTTTCAAGGAGGAACAACACCTTTAACCATCTACGGACCAAAAGAATTGAAACAGTTTGTGGAAATTAGTTTACAACTTAGTGAAACACATCTGACTTACCCCCTATCCATTGTGGAGGTAGCTGATAATATGGAACTAAAATTAGATCATTTTACCGTTTATGTCGAATTATTGGATCATGGCATACCAAGCTTTGGTTATCGGATTATCGAAAAAGAGAAACCAGGGGAATTACTCGTTGATAAACTAAAATCACTTGGTATTAAGCCAGGTCCCATCTATCAACAAATTAAAGAAAATGAAACAGTTACCATTCCAAATAAAGGTATCATTTACCGTAAAGACGTTGTTGGGCCGCCTAAACAGGGAAAGATCATTACTATTATTGGAGACACGAGGTATTCACCACGTTTTGTTTCGCTAGCGAGAAATGCTGATGTTCTGGTTCATGAAGCAACCTTTCGTCATGACAAAGAAATGCTTGCACACCAATATTTTCATTCAACGACTTCGCAAGCGGCTAGGTTAGCGTTAGAAAGTAATTGTAAACAACTTATTTTGACGCATATTTCTTCTCGCTACCAACAAGAAGAAAATGATCAGCTTTTACAGGAAGCCACAGCGATATTTCCTAATACAAAGCTGGCCTATGATTTTTCCAAGTTTACGATACATTAACAGGAGGAGGGCTTTCATTGACAGATATTCCAACAATTGTTTCGAATCAAAGGACTTTTTTTCTAAATGGAAATACAATGGACTATACCTTTCGGAAACAACAACTGCAAAAATTAAAAAACTTGTTAAAAGATAATGAAACAGCTATTTATCAAGCTTTGAAAGCAGATCTAAACAAATCAAAACATGAGACGTTTACAACTGAATTAGGCTTTCTATTAACGGAAATTGATTATACATTAAAGCATTTACGAGGTTGGATGGAGCCGATTAAAGTATCGGCTCCAATAACGCATAAAGGATCAAAAAATTATATTATGAAAGAGCCATATGGAGTTTGTTTAATTATTGCACCGTGGAATTATCCATTGCAATTAGCACTTGCTCCTGCTATTGGTGCATTAGCTGCCGGTAACTGTGCAATTATAAAACCTTCTGAATATGCAAGGGAAACATCTGCTTTGATCACGAAATTAATTGTAGAAAATTTTGATCCTTCCTTCTTAACTGTTGTAGAGGGTGAAAAAGAGACCGTACAAAAGTTGTTAGAGCAACGTTTTGATTATATCTTTTTTACCGGAAGCACAAATACCGGTAAAATCATTATGAATGCGGCAAGTAAGCATTTAACACCAGTAACCCTTGAATTAGGTGGAAAGAGCCCGGTAATTGTAGATAAGGATGCAAATATTCCCTTAGCTGCTAAACGCATCGTTTGGGGGAAATATACTAATGCTGGTCAAACTTGTGTAGCGCCTGATTATTTATATGTACATGAAAAAGTAAAATTTAAATTAATTAAAGCAATGAAAAAGTATATTCGTAATTTTTATGGAAGAAACCCAATAACGAATAAGAATTATACGCGTATCATTAATGAAAAACATTTTCAGCGTTTGACAAAATTTCTAGATAATGGATCGGCATTACACGGAGGAGAAACAAATCCTTTAACACTAAAAATAGAACCAACCATTTTAGATAAAATAACATGGGAAGATCCTATTATGCAGGAGGAAATATTTGGTCCGATTCTCCCGATTTTGACATTCCGTGAAATTGATGAAGCTGTCAGTGTTATTCGAACGAAGGAAAAACCATTAGCATTATACTATTTCGGAGAGAATGGGAATACTCAGCAACAAATAATGCAATATTTATCTTTTGGTGGAGGAAGTATTAATGATACTCTTCTTCATCTAGCGAATCCTCACCTACCTTTTGGTGGTGTCGGAGCTAGTGGAATGGGAAATTATCATGGGAAATTTAGCTTTGATACATTTTCTCATAAGAAAAGTATTATGAAGCAGTCAACGAAATTTGATATCCCGTTTCGTTACCCTGGTAGTAAACTGTCTGAGGCAATTTTAAAAAAGATAATGAAATAAATCATTTTCTATCCACATTGATAAGTAAAGCGAGGCAGGGCTCGATTAGCTCATTGAAAGGTCGCAAGATGGTTCTGCGTGTATCTTGTAAAAAAGCAAATCTTTCTTCACGTGATCTGCTATTGCACGTAAAACATTGTAGATCTATAACTCTTGTCTCCCTATCATTTTACAATTTATTCATATTTTTAAAAAAGCTAAGTCGCATCTGTCATTTTATATTCGGCTTAGCTTTTATAATTTATAATCATCTAAAAAATCCTTTTGGAAGCTCGTAGTTGGGCGGTGATTATCTTTGTCCGAAACGGTGGTTTCTATGTCAATAAATGGGTTCTTACCATATTTTTCAGCTAACTGATCCATTACTTCATACAATTTTTCTTTTTCCACTTCTTTCTCATACGTAAATAAATCAAGTTGTTGTGCTGCCTGATGTTTTTGTTGGAGATCCGCTAACGTGATTCCTAGTAATCGGATCGGCTCTAAGTTCCAATGGTTTTCTAATAATTCGCTAGCTACTCGTAAAATATCTTCTTTCGTTTCGATATAAGAGCTTAGTTTTTTACTACGAGTAATTGTTTTTCGATCATGATAGCGAATCATTAATTGAACGCTTCTGCCAACCACTTTTTTTCGTTTCAACCGTTGATCTACTTTTGTCGCTAAATGCACTAGCAGTGTATCAATTTCTTTATTGTCCTTCGTGTCATATGGTAATGTTTTAGAGTTGCCAATACTTTTAAAATCATTGACGGCATCTGGGTCAACCGGTCTCATATCGATACCGTTCGCTCTCTGTTTTAAACGCTCGCCATTTATCCCTAGAATTTGCCTTAATATATACGTATCCTTTTTTGCTAAATCACCAATTGTATAAACACCTGCAGTCTCTAATTTCGCCGCCGTTTTCTCCCCTACTCCATACATTTTATGAATCGGCAGAGGCCATAATACAGTTGGCACCTCACGCTTTCTTAAAATGGTTAATCCTTGAGGTTTTTTCATATCAGAGGCCATTTTAGCTAAAAATTTATTTGGCGCAATCCCGATACTGCATGGCAAATTCAAGTCATGTAAAATGCGTTTTTGCAGATTGTTTGCTAGGTCAATTGGATTTAACTTTGTTGCAACATCAGTTACATCCATATACCCTTCATCAATGGAGACTGGTTGAACAAGTGGTGTAACTTCGGCAAGCATTTGGAATAAAGCTTTAGAGGCAGCACGGTAACGGTCAAAGTTTGGACGCATCACGATTAATTCTGGACATAGCTTTTTAGCCTGCCATACATTCATCGTCGTTTTAACTCCTTTTTCCCGCGCTTCATAGCTGCTTGTAACGACAATCCCTTTTCTCTCTTCAGGGTTACCGGCTATTGCTAGTGGCTTTCCTTTTAGATCTGGATTATATGCCATTTCAACCGAAGCATAAAAGCAATTCATATCGACATGAAAAATAATCCGTCCTCGTTTAGGATGTGTCATTGGTATATCTCCCTTTATCCTATCTATTGTCTACTTTATACTGTTAATCATTAAAAGGTCAACTGTTACAACCAGTCACTAAAAAGAAGTTGACAGTAAATAGTCACGCCTCACTCGCCTATCGATATAATTAAATGAATCCTTCTAAAGATTACTCCTTAGAAGGATTCATTTACGTTTATTTTGCTGCTTCTTGAATGATCGCCGTAACAAGCTCTGTAACCTTTACCAAATCCTCTACTTTAATTCGTTCATTCGTTGTGTGAATTTCTTCATAGCCTACAGCTAAATTAACTGTTGGGATACCATATCCAGAAATGACATTGGCATCACTTCCACCACCACTATGAAGTAATTTACTTTCCCTGCCAATCGCTTTAGCAGCCTTTCTAGCTACTTCAACAACCTTCTCTCCTGCTTCATGCTTAAAACCAGGATACATTACTTTAACCGTAACCTCAGCAGAGCCACCAAACTCTTTTGCCGTTGTTTCAAAGGCTTCTTTCATTTTGGCTACTTGCGTCTCCATTTTTTCCGGAACAAGAGATCTTGCCTCTGCTAGAATTTCAACATGGTCTGCAACAATATTTGTCTGCTTTCCACCTTCAAAGCGACCAATATTAGCTGTTGTATCTTCATCAATTCTGCCTAATGGCATTTTGGCAATTGCTTTAGCAGCTAATGTTATGGCTGAAACCCCTTTTTCAGGTGCTACCCCTGCATGGGCTGTTTTTCCTTTGATTACTACATGGAGCTTTGCTTGTGTAGGAGCAGCTACAATAATATCCCCTACTTCCCCATTACTATCTATCGCATAACCATAGCTCGCATGAAGTAACGACGGGTCTAATGCTTTTGCCCCGACTAACCCAGATTCTTCACCAGCAGTTATAACAAACTGAATATCACCATGAGGTAAATTATTTTCATTTACTGTACGAATTGATTCTAAAATTGCTGCCAGCCCCGCTTTATCGTCAGCACCTAATATCGTAGTTCCATCTGAGGTAATATATCCATCTTTTATAGTTGGCTTAATATTTTTCCCTGGAACAACCGTATCCATATGTGAAGTAAAGTAAATGGATTCCACATCAGATTTATTTCCAACCCAATTACAAATCAAGTTGCCAGCTTCATGACCCGTAGTTTCTTTACTATTGTCTTCTATTACTTCTAGCCCTAATTCTTGAAATTTTTGTTTTAAGGTCTCTGCAATTTTAGCTTCATATCCTGTTTCCGAATCGATTTGAACTAATTCTAAAAACTCTTTCACAAGTCTTTTCTCATTAACCATGAGTATCCTCCTTTTTAAATATTTCTAGTCACAGCGGAATGTTGCCATGTTTTTTTACTGGTTGTTCCTCCTGCTTATGGGCTAACATTTCTAAAGCATAAGCTATCGTTTTTCTCGTTTCCCTTGGATCAATAACGTCATCTACTAGTCCAAGCTGGGCCGCTTCATAAGGATTGGCAAAGCGCTCTTTATATGTAGTTATTTTTTCTTTTAGGAACTGGGCTGAATTCTTGCTTTTTTCTGCTTCCTTAGCGTATAAAATCGAGACCGCTCCTTCTGGACCCATTACTGCGATTTCTGCATTCGGCCATGAAAATACAAGATCAGCCCCAATCGATTTACTATTTAAAGCCACATAAGCTCCGCCATAAGCTTTACGAAGAATGACGGTAATTTTTGCAACTGTTGCTTCCGCATAAGCGTATAACAGCTTAGCTCCATGCCGAATAATACCTTGATGCTCTTGATTTACCCCAGGCAAAAAGCCTGTAACATCCTCCAATGTCACAAGCGGAATTTGAAATGCATCACAAAAGCGTATAAATCGAGCAGCTTTATCACTGGCGTCAATATCAAGACTGCCCGCTAAATATTTCGGCTGGTTGGCTATAATGCCTACAATCCTTCCACAAATGCTGGCAAACCCAACTACAATATTTTTAGCAAAATGTGCATGAACTTCTAAAAAACTAGCCTGATCCGTAATCAAATAGATGATTTGCTTTACATCGTATGGCAACCTACAATCAAAAGGAACTACCTCTATTAAATCACTTTCTTTTGTAAAATCATAATGAAACGGTATAGGTTCTGATTTTTCTTGGTGATTGGCGGGAAGATATATAAGCAAACGCCGGACTAGATCTAATGCCTCTGTTTCTGTATTTGCCAAAAAGTGAGCATTTCCACTTTTACTATTATGAATCTCTGCTCCTCCAAGAGCTTCTTTATCTATTATCTCCCCGGTAACCTTTTCTATTATTTTGGGTCCTGTAATAAACATTTGCGCCGTTTTTTTCACCATAATAACAAAATCCGTCAACGCTGGTGAATATACTGCTCCACCAGCACTAGGACCTAAAATTACAGAAATTTGTGGAATCACTCCAGAAAGATGGACATTCTTCCGAAATATTTGTCCATATGCATCTAAAGCGGCAACTCCTTCTTGAATTCTAGCCCCGCCTGAATCGATTAAACTTATAAATGGAACTTTTGCCTTTGCTGCTAAATCTAATACGGATGCTATTTTTTTGCCATGGATTTCTCCTAGTGTACCGCCGTGAACCGTAAAATCATGTGCCATAATATAAACCGGTTTGCCATTAATTTTCCCGTATCCAGTTACTACTCCATCACCATTTGTTGGAGCCGTACGTTTCTTCATGAATGGATTTAGTTCGATAAACGTCTCTTTATCTAAGAGATATGCCAGACGTTCTCGTGCAGTTAATTTTCCTTTGTCTCGTTGATTATTTAATTTTTCTTCCCCGCCTCCGTGTTTTACCTTTCGTCGTTTTTCATAAAGCTCACTTATTTTATCATAAATATCCATCTATATTTTCCTGCTTTCACAAAGTTCAACTAGCACACCATTTGTTGCTTTTGGGTGAATAAATGCTACCATTTTTTCTTTGGCACCATGTCGAGGCTCTTCGTCAATAAAAGGTATTCCAGCTTGGTTCAATTGAATAATTCGCTCCGAAAGACCTTCCACTTCTAAGGCAATATGATGGATTCCTTCTCCATGCTTTTCGATAAATTGATAAATAGTTGAAGTAGTAGTTGTAGGCTGTAGTAATTCTAAATAACTGTTGCCAACAGATAAAAAAGCAATTAATACTTGCTCTTTCTCCAGTATCTCCAAATGTTCAACCTGTAATCCTAGAGTTTGTATATAAAAGGGCAATGTTTCCTCCATGTTACGAACAGCAATACCAATATGTGCTACATGTTTTATGAAAGGCTCGTGCTTTACTTCCAAATTTATTCCTCCTTTGAAAGAGTAAAAAATACTCCTTATATGGTGCAAAAAAGAGTTGTAAAAGACACCAAGGTCAACCTAGATCGTAATATCCTTTAGAAAGGAAAACGCTTTTTTATACATGTGGTTTAGCATTGTCAATTGTTTTTCTTTTCCTGTCGTTCCGACTCTATTTGGCAATTAGGAGTCCTTTCTCTTATAATGTTGTCAAGGGTATTTGAAAGAACAAAAGCTAGAAATACAAAGGCTTAAGCTGCCGAGAAAGCTACTTATAAAAAATATAACCAAATACAGATACATATCGTTTCCTAAACAACGGAGAAATACGGTATCTTACATGATTAGTGTATTCTTATGATAAGGAATTCATTATGTCATTTTTAATGAACTTTTATGAACATCCTCTTATAATAAAGGTATTTAGTTAATCATTGAAACAGACCAAACACTCTGTTATTTTTTGAAAATACATGGAAAGCCTTGTCCAATTTGTAGATTCACGGTAAAATAAGATGAAACTTCCGTCAGTGACTCTGAGCAAAAAGAATACAGAAGCTAGCTAAGAACCTAAACATCCAATTGGTCTAATGTAAATTTAATGATCAAATCGTTTTACCTATAATCTAACTTTTCTAGGGTCTTCGGACTAAATAAATATGTAAATTGCCGTTTAATAATAATCTATAATTGAGTAACAAAGGAGGATTAAAATGGCAAAAAAATCTAAACGCCAACGCAGAAATAAAATAATTGTCTTTATTATGATTATTGCTATGCTTTTATCAACTTTCACAGCAGCTTTAGCAATGTTTATATAACAACAAAAGTCCATCAGGAAGAAGCTTCGTAAAAACAAATAATGTCATTACATTTATCCCGCATATAAGGTGCCGTAAGACTCCCACTTCAAAACCAGAGTTGATACAAAAGAGTGTAAGTGCGCGAAAACGGCACCTAAATGCCCGATTCGTTCAAGGGCCTTTAGGTCATACCCTTGTGGTACTAACATTCCGTGCTCCACGGAATGAAGTTTCACTTTATTTTGAAACGATAAAATCCCCATCTTTTGTTATTACCCGACAGAAGATGGGGATTCATGGCACACATCCTAAATCCTCATATAACTTAATTTTCAACTTGTTTTGCTTTTCTTCTAACATCACTTTCTTTATATTTTAATTTTAAAATTAAATATTCCTCTATATCATGTAGCAGTCTAAATAAATTTGCTCTTGTTTCAAATTCTGCTTTTGTACATGGTAAATCCTCTTGATCAAACGCTTCTCTTAATTTTTCTAATTTTTCCAAACGAATAATGGCTGTATTCTCTGGATGTACAGCATTTGATAATTCTTCAAAAAAAGAAGCTATTTTTTCTGAAATAGTGTATTTTTCCGGAAGTTTTGTAACAAGAGGCAGCATTCGTTGTAATAATTCAAATTGTCGTTCTCGCATCTTGAAATAATCACGATATATATGCTTATCTCGTAATAGATGGTTTTCCTTATCACGTTCTACTAAATCATTTGCTTCGTCAAGTATTTTTTGAATCCTTGTAATTTCCTTACCGTCCCAATCGATATTTTTATTTCTCACATATAATGCAATTTCATACAATACTGTTTGAAAATTCTTCTCAAGCTCTTCTTGTTTTTCTTTTAACTTTCTGTCTAAACTGGGCATATATAAATTTAATAAGAGACCTGTTCCAATACCAATAATGATAAGTAGAAATTGATCCATTAAAAACTTAAAATCTAAGTACCCAGCCCCGTATAAGTTCAAAATAATAACAGAACTCGTAGCGATACCTTGGGTGATTTTTAATAATACGGTTACTGGTATAAAAACAACCAGCAATAAACCTAGAATGATCGGATTATAGCCGATAAAATGAAAGAAAACAATCGAAAAGATCGATGCAATAATACAAGCCAAAAACCGATTCCAAGCACTTAAAAAGGATTTTTTTCGTGAAGGCTGAATACATAAAATCGTTAAAATACCAGCAGACACAAAGTTTGTAACACCTAATAACTGCGCAAGCCAAATCGCAATCGGCGTTCCTATAGCGGTTTTAATTGTTCGATAACCTATTTTCACATATCATTCTCCTTCTAGAGCTTCTTAAAAAGAGTGATAAGATTGCTATACATAGTGATTCATATCATATATTTTTTACCATGCTTCGAAGATATCACTGCATCCATGGAAATTAGAAAACCTAACTATAAGAAGTCAAGACTGCTCAGTCTAACTGAACGTTAATCATTATAATTTTAACTGCATGTCTTAACTTCCGTACAAAAGTTTGACGCTTTCTTAACATGTATAGTGAAACTTCATTCAGTAGGAGTTTTCTTCCATCTCCTACTGAATGTTAGTACCACAAGGGTATGACCTAAAGGCCCTTGAACGAATCGGGCATTTAGGTGCCGTTTTCCCCCACTTAGCCCCTTTTGTATGAACTCAGGGATCTTGAAGTGGAAGTCTTACGGCACCTTACATGCGGGATAAAAATTAGGCTGACCTACGTTAAACCATAGAGCCAGCCCTTTTTTCCATTTCTCATTTTTTATTACATTTCTTCACAATGATCATCGAAAATTTTCTGTAGCTTTCCGATTACATCGACAGGGCTATGCCCCTCAATATCATGGCGCTCTATCATCGTTACGATCTTACCATCTTTTAAAAAGGCGAAAGAAGGAGAAGAAGGTGGATACCCTTCAAAATATTCTCTTGCCCTTTCGGTTGCCTCTTTATCCTGGCCAGCAAATACTGTAACTAAATGATCGGGACGCTTATCGTAGTGAATGGAGTTGGCTGCAGCAGGTCTCGCAATTCCACCAGCACAACCGCAAACAGAGTTTACCATTACTAATGTCGTTCCCTTACGAGAAAGCGCCTCATCAACAGCTTCTGGTGTTGTAAGTTCCTCATAGCCAGCTTCACGTATGTCTTCACGTGCTGCATTAACAACATCATTCATAAATATGTTAAAATCCATTAAAAATCAAACCCCTTATATAAATATATAGTTCTTCTGCTTGTTGATAGAATAACAGGAACAGGTCAATATTTCAATTAAATAAATCTCTAACAATTCCCTTAATAAATATGAACTGTCTCTTCGTTCATATTTTCTAATAGTTCCTTAACTCGTTTCATAAATTGCCCACATATTAAACCGTCTAAAACTCGATGATCTAAAGACAAACACAAATTAACCATATCTCTTGCAGCAAACATATCATTTATAATTACGGGGCGCTTAACAATTGACTCAACTTGCAAAATGGCAGCCTGGGGATGATTAATTACTCCCATTGAATGAATGGAACCAAATGAACCTGTATTATTTACCGTAAATGTTCCTCCTTTCATATCGTCAGCTGTTAATTTTCCAGTACGTGTTTTGACAGCAAGCTCGTGAATCGCTTTAGCAATACCTTTAATGCTTTTATCATCTGCATGATGAATAACGGGAACAAATAACTCCTGTTCTTTTGCTATTGCGATCGATACATTGATGTCTTTTCGTTGAATAATTTTGTCCTCTCTCCATGTGCTATTCAATTGTGGGAATTCTTTTAGCGCTTGTGCTACTGCTTTGACAAAAAAGGCGAAAAATGTTATTCCATAACCTTCTTTTTGCTTAAAGGAATTCTTTATATTATTTCGTAACCTGACTAAATCTGTAACATCTACTTCAACTGTCATCCAAGCATGTGGTATTTCCTGTTTTGAACGAACCATATTTTGTGCTATTGCTTTACGGACTCCTGTTACAGGGATTTCCACATCGCCAGAATAAGCAGTTGGCTGCTGTCTTGTAGTTGGTTCACTTATAGCCGAATTTGCTTTCGACGTCGCTGATACCGACACACTTTCACTAGTTGACTGATTTTTCCCTTTAGCGATAAGTTTTTCAAGATCTTTTCTCGTAATTCTTCCTGCTTTACCAGTTCCAGTAACATGTTCTAAGTCAATATGATGCTCTTGTGCCATTTTCAAAACAGCTGGTGAATACCGTTTTTTCATTGATTTGTCTTTTTCTAGCATTGAAAAATTGTTTTGGTCTTTTATTTCTCCTACTTCAGCTTGTGAATTTTCAAGAGGTGTTTGTTGCTTCCTTGTTTCCGTTTCGATATAACACATCAGCTCGCCAACAGCAATGGTTTCCCCTTCTTGAGCGACTATTTCTTTAATAGTTCCAGTATACGAAGAGGGGACTTCGGCATTCACTTTATCGGTCATCACTTCGGCAATCGGATCATATTTATTAATTTTATCCCCCGCTTTTACAAGCCAAGAAGTAATCGTCCCTTCTGTTACACTTTCCCCTAATTGTGGCATATTGATTTTTTCTACTACCATGTTTTTCCCTCCTCATAAGTTAAAATTCAGCAAGTTCTCGCATTGCTTTTTCAACTTTATCTGGATTAATCATAAAGAATTTTTCCATTGTCGGTGCATATGGCATGGAAGGAATATCAGGACCTGCCAGACGTCGAATAGGGGCATCTAAATCAAATAAACAATGCTCGGCTATAATCGCTGCTACTTCTCCAATGATGCTTCCTTCTTTATTATCTTCTGTTATTAATAAAATCTTTCCAGTCTTTTTAGCTGCTTCAATAATTGCTTCTTTATCTAATGGATAAACCGTTCTTAAGTCTAAAATATGAGCTTCAATACCTTCTTCAGCAAGTTTTTCAGCGGCTTGTAAGGCAAAATGTACACACAATCCATACGTTATGACCGTAATATCCGTACCTTCCCGTTTTACATCTGCTTTACCAATTGGTAGCACATAATCTTCTTCTGGAACTTCCCCTTTTAGTAAACGGTACGCACGTTTATGTTCAAAGAATAAGACAGGATCATTATCACGAATCGCTGCTTTTAATAAACCTTTCACATCATACGGCGTAGATGGCATCACGATTTTTAAGCCAGGTTGATTGGCAAAAACTGCTTCTACCGATTGCGAATGATAAAGCGCTCCATGTACACCACCACCATACGGGGCACGAATCGTCATCGGCACGTTCCAATCGTTATTTGAGCGATATCGTATTTTAGCAGCTTCAGAAATGATCTGGTTTACTGCTGGCATAATAAAATCGGCAAATTGTATTTCCGCTACGGGCCGCAATCCATACATTGCTGCACCAATACCAACCCCAACAATGGCTGATTCAGCTAATGGGGTGTCCAACACACGAGCCTCGCCAAACGTTTCATATAAACCATCGGTAGCTCGAAATACACCGCCTTTTTTCCCAACATCTTCTCCTAAAATAAACACATTTTCATCTCGTTGCATTTCTTCTTTTAAAGCAGTTGTGATCGCTTGTATATAGGACATAACTGGCATGATTCTTTTCCCTCCCTACTCTTCATATACATGCTTTAACGCATCCTCTGGTTGTGCATAAGGAGCATTTTCAGCGTAATCTGTCGCTTCATTAACTTCTTGACTAATTTCATCATTGAGTTGCTTTTCGATGGTTTCTGTCAGTATGCCTGCATCTTTTAAGTATTTATTAAAGGTAATAACAGAATCATTTTTACGTGCTTCATCGACCTCATCGCTTTTCCGATAAAGTCGATCATCATCATCACTGGAGTGAGCCGTTAATCGATACGTTATTGCTTCTATCAATGTTGGGCCATCTCCATTTAATGCTCGCTCTCGCGCTTCCTTTACAGCTTTATATACAGCTAATGGGTCATTTCCGTCCACCGTTATACCGGGCATACCATAAGACTGAGCACGGTCAGCGACGGTTTTACTGGCAATTTGTTTTTCAATGGGAACAGAAATAGCATATTTATTATTCTCAACCATTGTAATTACCGGCAATTTATGCACACCTGCAAAATTCAACCCTTCATGAAAGTCTCCTTGATTGGAGGATCCTTCACCTAAGGTAACAAAGGAAACAATAGGATCATTTTTCATTTTAGCAGCTAGTGCTACACCTACTGCATGGGGTAATTGTGTAGTAACCGGGGATGACCCTGTTAAAATTCGGTTTTTCTTTTGCCCAAAATGACCAGGCATCTGTCTTCCGCCGGAATTAGGGTCTTCAGCTTTGGCAAACCCTGATAGCATTAACTCTGTTGACGTCATGCCAAATGCTAACACAACGCCCATATCTCGATAGTAAGGAGCTACATAATCCTTTTTTCGATCAAGAGCAAAAGCAGCTCCCACTTGTGCTGCTTCTTGTCCTTGACAAGAAATAACAAACGGTATTTTCCCCGCTCGATTTAGTAACCACATTCTTTCGTCGATTTTTCTTGCCAATAGCATGATTCGATATATTTCTAATACTTGCTCATCTGTAAGTCCTAAATCATGATGGCGTTTTGTTGTCATTCATGTTCCCTCCTTAATTAAATAAAGTGAAACTTCATTCAGTAATGGTTTTCTACTTGAAGCTTTGTAGGAGTCACCAAAAAACCAGGTGGAGTGCAGCCGTAGTTTCTCTGCCCTGTCGACCCGAACGAATGGGAATTAATTTAGATCTCCATGTCAGACTTCTTCGTATTTTTTACACTATAGGATAGTATAAAACTTTCGGCTTTATTGTATAAGAAAAACGATAGCTTTCGCCATAAAGACTTGGTGATAAACCAAGTTTTTCTAATAATTCGTGAAGTGGTTACGGCCCTTACATTCGGGATATAATTAACCGTGGATTTGCTTTCCATCAACAGCAAGCGCTGCTTCTCCAACTATCTCAGCAAGCGTCGGATGCGGATGAATCGTATGGGCAATCTCCCAAGGCGTAGCATCTAATACTTTGGCTAAAACCGCTTCTGAAATCATATCCGTTACATGTGGACCTACCATATGAACCCCTAATAAGTCATCGGTTGCTTTATCAGCAATAATCTTTACAAATCCATCTGCTTCTCCATAGACAAGCGCTTTTCCAACAGCTTGAAACGGAAATTTACCAACTTTTAACGAATATCCTTGCTGTTTTGCCTGCTTCTCGGTTAATCCAACTCGTGCTACCTCTGGATTGGAATAGATACAAGCTGGAACATGGTCATAATTAATTGTCATCGGGTCTTGATCGACCATATGTTCTACAGCAACAATTCCTTCATGTGAAGCCACATGTGCTAATTGCATACCGCCGATTACATCACCAATGGCGTATATATGTGATTCCTTCGTTTGATAATATTGGTTAGTCTGAATTACCCCGTTTTCCACGATGATGTCCGTATTTTCCAGCCCAATATTAGTTGTGTTTGCTTTTCGTCCGACCGAAAGCAGCATTTTCTCTGCTTGAAACTCCTGCTTATCACCATTTACCTCTGCTTGTACAGTTACACTTTCGCCATCTACCTGTACCGTATCTGAAAGCACCTGTGCCTGTTTCACAAAATTAATTCCCTTCTTTTTGAGTAACCTCTCGACCTCTTTTGCAACTGCATGATCCTCAGTAGGTAAAATCTGTTCTGCATATTCGATAACAGTTACATCGACTTCAAAATCAGCTAGCATGGAGGCCCATTCAATCCCGATGACACCTCCCCCAACAATAATGATTGATTTTGGCAGTTCTGTTAATTGCAGCGCGTCATCTGACGTAATGATTCTATTATGATCCATTTTTAAACCTGGTAATGTATTAGGCGTAGAACCAGTCGCAATCAACACATTTTTAGGAATAAGCATCGTATTTTCTTCGCCATTTGCATATTCTACAGAAATCGTACCTGGTATAGGAGAAAAGATACTTGGCCCTAATATTCGCCCAAATCCTTTAAAAACGTCAATTTTCCCTTTATTCATTAAAGAATGGACACCTTGATAAAGCTTATCAACCACTTGTTGTTTTCTAGCTTGTGCTTGCGAAAAGTTTAATGATACAGCTTCCATATCGATACCGTATGTATGCGCAGATTTTGCCTGTCTATATACTTCAGCACTACGCAATAATGCTTTAGATGGAATGCAACCGCGATGTAAACAAGTACCACCTAACTTTTCTTTTTCTACAACAGCTACTTTCATTCCTAACTGCGATGCTCGGATTGCAGCAACATAGCCGCCGGTTCCACCACCAAGTATGACTAAATCATAATCCTCTGCCAATTTCTTCACTCCTTTACCTCATTTTTACTATGATAAACTTTTGGTGTTTCTTCCCCACGCAAAACACGAAGTACGCCCTCGTTTAATGCTTGTAATTCATCTTCACCAGGATAAACAATAGTATCAGCTATCCAATCAACACGACTAATAATTAAATCGGTAAATGATTTTCCATAAGCAAGTCCTCCGGTTAACACAATAGCATCTATTTCACCTTTAAGTACGGCACTCATTGCTCCGATGTCTTTGGCAACTTGATACGCCATTGCTTCATAAACTTGCTTTGCGAATGTATCCCCACTTGCTATACGTCTTTCTACTTCCATTAAATCATTTGTTTGTAGATAGCCCATTAGCCCGCCATTACCTACAATTTTGTTCATCACTTCTTCTGCATAATACTGTCCCGAAAAGCAGAGTGAAACGAGATCACCAACTGGAACAGTACCTGCTCGTTCAGGAGAAAACGGCCCTTCTCCATGCAACCCATTATTCACATCAATCACTTTGCCCCGACAATGGGCACCGATTGTAATCCCCCCACCCATATGAGTGACTATAAAATTCATCTCTTCATAGCTTCCATTTAATCTGCCAGCTACCTTCCTGGCTACTGCCTTCTGATTAAGTGCATGAAATATACTTTTTCTAGGTATTTCTGGTATGCCGGAGAAACGGGCAACGGCAGCCAGCTCATCGACAACGACTGGGTCCACAATATAGGCAGAAATATTTAGCCCTTTTGCGATTTCATGAGCAAGAATCCCCCCTAAATTAGAGGCGTGATTGCCATTATAACCTGCTTTCAAATCTATTAGCATACGTTCGTTTACTTCATAAGTTCCACCTTGTATCGGCCGTATTAATCCACCGCGAGCACAAACAGCGTCTAGTTTTGAAATATTAATTCCTTCATGATGTAATTGATCAAGGATGACTTGCTTTCTAAACGCCTTCTGATCATTGACGGTTGAAAACTGTTTTAATTCCTCCGCTTTATGGCGAATAATTTTTTCAAAAATACATATTTCATTATCAAAAACCCCAATTTTTGTAGATGTTGACCCAGGATTTATAATCAAGTTCCTAAAGTTCACCCGCAATAAACATCCCCCCCGTTTCGCAGCAGAAAAAAGGGTTGGTTAATTAGACGTTACTCCCTTTCTCCTGCTCTGGTAATAAAGTTAAGAAGATTTGTCTGGCAATTTATCCATTTCTACATAGTGGATAATTTTTTAAAAAGTAGCTTCATTCGGCTTAAGCGCACAAGCTATAGCAAACTTCGATTTCCTCAACATTGGTTCTTCCCTGTCGCCAAATTTCTCTCAGACATGAAAAATCTGTTTATTATTTTGTGAATTTTATAAGAGAAACGTCTCCTAAAAATTCCCGAATTCATTTGGGGAAACAGAAGGCTGAGAAGCTTCTTGAATAAACATCGCGATTTTTCAAGGACAAGGAAAACTTCGGCAGCGATATATCGCACGAAGAAAAGTGCTTTCCTTTTCAAGGACAAGATAGAACTTCATCGCCCATTTTTCAAGGACGTCTACTTAAAATATGATGACCATTTAATAAAAACTGACTTTTTGAACGATATTCTGATTTAATTCTTTCTTCTACCATCCGATCCGCTGCAAGATATGTAGGAATATCATCACGTTTAGAAATAGCAAAGATCCTTTGTAAGCTATCATAGATCGTTTCTACTTTTTTCAAAGCCCGCTTATGGTTATATCCATTTAATTCATCAGCAACATTAATCACTCCACCGGAATTAATAACATAATCAGGTGCATAAACAATTCCCTGTTCGTGAAGCATATCCCCATGTTTGGTTTCTTTCAATTGATTATTAGCTGATCCAGCAATAACTTTTGCTTTTAATTTAGATATTGTTTCATCATTTATGGTAGCCCCTAAAGCACACGGAGCATAAATATCACATGCAACATCATAAATTTCATCAGGATCAACGGCTTTTGCGCCAAATGCCTCTACTGCACGTTCTACAGCTTCCTGATTAATATCTGTTACAATTAATTGCGCTCCTTCTCTATGAAGATGTTCACACAATGCATAAGCAACATTGCCGATTCCTTGAATAGCAATTACTCTACCCTCTAGTGAATCATCCCCAAACGCTTCTTTCACTGCCGCTTTCATTCCTTTATAAACCCCATAGCCTGTCACAGGTGATGGGTTACCTGAAGAACCTGACTCTGGAGAAATACCAGTAACAAAATCCGTCTCCATATGTATTAGATCCATATCATGTACCGTTGTCCCAACATCTTCAGCTGTAATATAGCGTCCGTTTAACCCTTGAATATACCTACCAAAAGCTCGGAACATTTCTGGATTTTTATCCATTTTTGGATCACCAATAATAACCGCTTTTCCCCCGCCTAAATTTAATCCAGCAGCTGCATTTTTATAAGTCATTCCTCTAGCAAGCCGCAATGCGTCTTCAAGCGCCGCTTCCTCAGAATCATATGTCCACATCCTCGTTCCGCCTAATGCAGGGCCTAAAGTTGTGTCATGAATGACAATAATTGCTTTTAATCCAGAGTTCTTATCCTGACAAAAAACAACTTGCTCATAATCATATTCTTCCATATAACTAAATAACTCCATTATTATCCCCCATTTTTTGTTGTCATGATGGCCAAAGAGAGTGAATAAAGTTTACTTTCAGCAGAATCAGCCCGTGATGTTAAAATAATCGGCGCTTTTGCACCGCAAATAATGGCAGCTACCTTTGCCTTTGCGTAATAAACAAATGATTTATACAATACATTTCCTGCTTCGATGGAAGAAGCAAGGAGTATGTCTGCCTGTCCAGCCACAGCTGAAGATATCTGCTTTTGTTTGGCAGCTTTTACAGATACAGCATTATCAAATGCTAACGGGCCGTCTACCAAACAACCTTGGATTTGCCCTCTCCGCTGCATTTGTGTTAATAAAGCGGCATCAACTGTAGACGGAATATCCGGGTTAACCATTTCTACAGGAGTAACGGCAGCAACTCTAGGTAGTTCCAAACCTATACTATGAGCTACGTTAACGGCATTGTTTATAATTGCAACCTTTTGCTTTATATCAGGGTTAATATTCATGGCTGCATCGGTTAAAAACACAAGTTTATTTTGATTTGGCACTTCAAATAAAGCTACATGAGATAAAATTTTTCCTGAGCGCAAACCATAGTCTTTATCGAGTACTGCTTGTAAAATATCCTTTGTAGGTATATACCCTTTCATTAAAATAGTTGCTTTATTCTCATGCACAGCTAAGACAGCTGCTCTAGCAATATCCGCTTTCGTTTCGGCATGTTGAATAATAACTCGACCTCCCCATTGATGGAAAGTAAGAGCTACTTCTTTTGCGAGTTTTTTTATCTTCGCTTCATTGCCAATTAGTAAAAAGTCGCACAGATCTTCTTCTAATCCCATTTTAACGGCTTGCAGCACGTGTTTATCTGCTGCATTTGCAACAGAAACAATTTGCTTTTGTCTTTCTTTTGCTTTTTCTTTTAATTCTGCTAAACGCTTCATTTTGCCCTCCTTGATACCTCCACTACTTACTCAAGCAAATAGTATGCCAAAACACCATTATTGAAAGCGCTTCATTTCGGCCATGATAATTTGCAACATCTTGCATTACCTTGCAAATCATTGCCTGCTACCTTTTGCGAGCTGATATTTTTCTAATTTATAATATAAATTTCGTATGGAAATTTGCAATTGCTTTGCCGTTTTCGTCTTATTATAATTGTTTTGCTCATACACCTTTTTTATATAGTTCTTCTCATATTTCTCTACTGCTGATTGCAAAGGTTCTGTAGTAGTTAAAACAACTGTTTCACCATCTTGATGAGAATGATTTAATGTGAGATCAGGAAGATGTTTTCGTTCAATTGTTTTTTCATGTACCCCCATATAAATCATTGCCCGACCGATTACATTTTCCAATTCTCGAATATTTCCCGGCCAATGATATTCTTTTAATGCAGTTAAGGCTTCTTCCGAAATAAATTGTACGTCTCTTCCATAATCTTGATTAATCTTCAAAATAATGTGGTTTGCCAATAAAGGCAAATCGGATAGTCGTTCTTTAAGTGATGGTACATAAATCGGCAAACGACTTAATCGATAATATAAATCTTCACGAAATGTCTTTTTCATAATTGCTTTTTCTAAGTTTACATTGGTTGCAGCAATAATACGAACATTTATAGCAACTGGATTGGTTCCACCAACTCGTACAATTTCATTTTCCTGCAGAACACGAAGTAGTTTCGCTTGCATATTTAAAGATAATTCTCCAATCTCATCTAAAAAGATACTTCCATTATTCGCTTCTTCAAACAAGCCTTTCTTTCCTCCCCGCCTTGCTCCTGAAAAAGCCCCGTCTTCATAGCCAAACAGTTCGCTTTCCAAAATAGATTCAGCTATAGCAGCACAATTAACTCGAATAAACTTATGATGCTTACGATCACTTTCATGATGAATGGCATGGGCAAATAACTCTTTTCCAGTTCCAGAGTGACCACGAAGTAAAACTGTTGCAGGTGTTCTTGCTCCTACTTTCGCCTGTTCCAATGCTATTTTCATTTCAGGGGATCTTCCTATAATATCATCAAATGTATATTTAGCTTCTAAATTGCGAATAATTTGTCTGGCGCGTTTTAATTCACTTGTTAATGCTTGAACTTCTGATATGTCATGAATTACCCCAACACTGCCCTTTAATTTTCCATCAACGATCATTGGGGCGACATTGACATAGACTTCTTTCTTAGCAGGTCCAACCTTTAGTGTTGCTCCTCTTACTGCTCTTCTCGTTTGTAGAACTCGCATATGTATACTTTCGCCTTCTGAGATGTCGGTTGTCGCGGGCTTATCAATGACATCTTCCTCTGTTAAACCGGTAATTCGAGTATATGCTGGATTAATCATCATTCCAAGTCCTTGCTCATCTACAACACTGATTGCTTCATCTGAGGAATAAATAATTGCTTCTAACATCGTTTTAATTTCTTTTAAATCCGTGTTTTCTTCCGCCAATTTAACAACTTCGGTAATATCTTTAAATACTGCAAAGGCACCTAATAAAAGGTTATCACCATTTATAATCGGAATCCTTGTAGTAATAATCTGCTTGCCATTTTCTAAGGTAAGCTTTTGATTTACCTCTCGTCTACGATTTCGTAATATTTCGGGTAAATGAGTATTAGTAATAATTGTCTCAATTGATTTTCCTTCACACTCATGTTTTTTTAATTCCATAATTTCTTCCGCACTTTTATTAATAAACGTAATGATTCCTTGATTATTTACGACAATCATTCCATCGCGAATATTATTTAAAATCAGTGCTTGATTACGCATCTGTAGCTCAACTTTCTCCAATAGCTCTTGTTTTTCATCAAACAGCTCTGAAATAATGTAAGCCACAGTTCCTGGTATGACAACAGTCTTACGGCTTCTATGCTCCAATATAGCTTGAAATACTTGTTCGTCACCAGTAGCTTCAATTACAATATCAATATTTTTATCAATCCACGATTCCCATTGATTATCTATAGGGATATTTTGCTTTTTCGCAAGCTTTAACCCGGGCGCATTACGATTTATATCTATCATTGCCACGATTTCCAGTATGTTCGTCGCATTTAAAATATTTAATAAAGCACTTCCCCCTTTTCCGGCACCAACAATGAGTACACGCTTCATTTCATCCCACCTTGCATTTTTTTGCATAGTTTTATCATACGTTAGTCTGCAAGTTAATGCAATAACCGTTTATTTGTTTTTACTGATATTTTTGCTATACTTAATGAATGAAGATCAGTTGTATTCTAACAGTTTTCATGCTCAATACTACCCATCCATGAGAACTAAATTCCCATGAATGGAAGGAGAATAAATAATTGATTAGAATTATCGCTATTATTATATTATTTATACCTGGTGTAATTGCTGCTATCGGGATTAAGTTAATGAGAGATTCATTATTTACTTCGTTTTATCCAATGTTTTTACATAGCAGTATACAATTTACGATTGGTTTAATTTTGTTTCTTGCCGGACTGGCTTTTATTGGTGGCTTTATTGTCCATCGAGATCGCAAGCAACAAAAAACAAAACAAGGTAGACGAAACTGTTACGCAGATGGGGAATAAAATCCTCATCTTTTTATTATCGTAACGTATTAGAAAACTGGCGTTTACCTTGCATCTCATGGGAATGCCTAGTTGCACTTATACTTCTAACCTAAAAATTTTTAATGCGCCGAATAAGCTTCCTCGCTAAAATTTTATATTTATCGTAACGTACAAAAAAAACTGAATTTATGATATGATGTAAAATAAAAATAAAAGCAGGAGGAATTCTCGTGAAAGTAACAAAGTTTGGGGGAAGTTCTGTTGCCACTGCAGAGCAAATAAAAAAAGTAGCCAACATTGTAAAAGCTGACCCTCAAAGAAAATTCATTGTCGTCTCCGCACCAGGAAAAAGGTTCAAAAAAGATAAAAAGATTACGGACATGCTTATCGAACTTGGTGAAATAGCAAGAAAACACCGTCCAAAAGCAGAATATATTGAGCCTATTATGAAGCGATTTACTGAAATTGTTGAAGAATTAAAGCTAGGTGGAACGATTTTGAAAGAAATAAACCAAACGATCGAAAATGTATTACATATGGATGCAACTCCATCGGAGAAATTAGAAGCTTTAAAAGCAATCGGTGAGGATAGTTCCGCTAAAATCCTTAGCGCTTATCTTACTTCAATTGGAATACCAGCACGCTATATGAACCCGCAGGAAGTTGGAATAATTGTAAGCAATAATCCGGGAAATGCAAGAATTTTACCTGAAAGTTTTCCGAAAATTTACAACTTGCGAACCACCGAAGATATTTTAGTTATTCCTGGTTTTTTTGGCTATACCAAAAAAGGACAATTAAATACCTTTTCTAGAGGCGGATCAGATATAACAGGTTCTATTATTGCTGCTGGAATTAAGGCAGACCTGTATGAAAACTATACAGATGTCGATTGCGTGTATTCTGTTAATCCAGCTTATATCGAAAAACCTAAAAGAATTACAACCTTAACTTATAAAGAAATGCGTGAATTATCATATGCGGGTTTTTCAGTTTTTCACGATGAGGCGTTAATACCAGCATTTAAAGAGGAAATCCCCGTATGTATAAAAAATACAAATAACCCAAAAGCACCTGGTACATTGATCGTCTCTGAAAAAAAACCGAGTGAAAAATGCGTTGTTGGGATTGCAAGTGATACAGGATTTTGTAGTATTTATATTAGTAAGTATTTAATGAACAGGGAAATTGGTTTTGGACGAAAGTTGTTTGCAATTTTGGAGGATGAAGGTATTTCATTTGAACATGCTCCTTCTGGTATTGATGATATGTCCGTAATCATTAGAGAAAGTAATCTACCATTGGAAAAAGAAAAGCTAGTGATGGAGCGAATCCAACATGAATTAAATCCTGACTTAATCTCCATTCATCGTAACCTAGCTATGATTATGGTGGTTGGTGAAGGTCTAGTAAGAACAATTGGAGTAGCACAGAAAGCAACAGCTGCAATCTCTAACGCGAATGTAAATATTGAAATGATCAACCAGGGTTCATCCGAAGTTTCTATGATGTTTGGAATTAAAGCAGAAGATTTAGATAGAGCGGTCAAGTCATTATATCATACCTTCTTTGATTAGTATTAACATATCCTCCCTATGCAGGAGGATATGTTTTATTTATAAATAAGATTGATTGTATAAGTACATTTTTAACATGATTTGCCCTTCCTTATCGGAAACTTCGCTAAATCCGATAAAGAAGAGCGTTTTTCAAAAAACGCCAGTATATTTATAAAAAAGATGAAACTCATACTAACGAATATAGATTTATACAATATTAGCCAAATGCTTGTAATTTTTTCCATTCTAAAAATCTTAACTCGCTTTATGTTTTAAACGAAGATGATCTGTAATTGCAATAAATGAATCCCAAAACTTATACTAACGGAAAAGGAGTTTATCGGTGTGAAATCGGAGTTTGTTGGTCTATTCGTGTAGGAGGGAAATTATTTCAACCGCCAAACCCCGTGTCATTACTGCGTTTTGTAACGGTTAACTCGCTTTATGTTCTAAGCGAAGATGATCTGCAACCATTGCAATAAATTCTGAATTTGTCGGTTTTGCTTTTGTTATACTAATCGTGTACCCAAATAAAGCAGAAATAGAATCAATATTTCCTCTGCTCCATGCTACTTCAATAGCATGACGAATAGCACGTTCTACACGAGAAGCAGTCGTGTTATATTTTTTCGCTATATCTGGGTATAATACTTTCGTAATGGAACCTAACAATTCGATATCGTTATAAACCATTGTAATTGCTTCACGTAAGTACATATATCCTTTAATATGTGCTGGAACACCGATCTCATGAATAATATTTGTAATACTTGCCTCAAGATCTTGCTTCTTTTTCTCTTTCCGTTGTACTTTTGATACGACACCAGAATGTACAGTACCTTGCGCCTGTCTAATTTGATCTGCTAAATTATCTAAATCAAATGGTTTTAAAATAAAATAAGCAGCGCCAAGGTCAACCGCCTTTTTCATGACTTCTTCTTGTCCGAACGCTGTGAGCATAATTACATGGGGAATTTTTCCTCCTGAAGAACGAATCGTGTTTAATACAGCTAAACCATCGACATGTGGCATAATAATATCCAAAACTAAAACATCAGGTTCTACATCCTCGAGCATGGTCAAACAATCTCTTCCGTTAAACGCCGTACCAACTACTTCAATATCTTCCTGCTCTCCAAAATAATCTTCCATCAGGTGAATTAATTCACGGTTATCATCAACAAGACAAACTGAAATCTTTTCCACAAAAGTTCCTCCTTTTATGTAATACATAACTTTTCACTATTTTACATATTCTACACAAATCACAAATATCCTTTTTTTATTTAAAAAACTTTGGTTTTTTTGAAGTTTACTTCTGTTTTCTCTGTTTTCCTATAAATTACGATACATTTCGATAAATGTAGACAAATTTGTCGAAAATTATTTATTGCTTATCATTATATCATATTTACTATTATCAAAAAAATGACCATAAGTCACAATAATCGAAAAAAGGACTTGAATTGGAAGAAATCCAATACAAGTCGCGTTTTTAACTTACTTTATTTGCTTGATCTTGCTCTTTATAAATATTAATCCCTGCATCCTCTAGCATCCATTCAATATGGACCCCATATCCTGAAATTGGATCATTAACAAATACATGAGTTACAGCTCCAATGATTTTGCCATTTTGAATAATAGGGCTCCCACTCATACCTTGCACAATACCCCCTGTTTTGTTTAATAATTCCTTGTCTTTAATTTGAATAACCATACCTTTTGTTGCAGGCATCTTTTGAGGAACAGTACTGACAATTTCTATATCGTATTCTTCCACTTTTTCCCCTTCGAGAACCGTTAGTATCTTTGCCGGTCCTTCTTTTACCTCATGTGATAAAGCAATTGGCATTGGCTTTCGAGAATTATCCAAATTTTGATTTAATTTACCAAATATTCCAAAGGGAGTATTTTTATTAATTGAACCAATTTTATCATGAGCAGGGGAAAATTTCGCTTGCTTCTCACCTGGGATACCATTATTGCCTTTTTCAATGGAAGTTACAGAGGAACGAACAATCGCACCATTGTTAATTTCAATGGGTTTTTTCGTATCCATATCAGAAATCACATGGCCTAGGGCCCCATATTTCCCTGAATTTGGTTCGTAAAAAGTCATTGTTCCGATCCCAGCAGCAGAATCACGAATATATAAGCCAATTTTATAATCTTTTTCATCTTGATCTAAAGTGGGCTTTAATTCAGTGGAGATGGTCTTTTTACCACGCTTTATTTTCACATCTAAAACATGATTTGTTTCTCCAGCTTGTTCAATAAATGGCCTTACATCATTCATCGTTTTAATTTTATTGCCATTGATTTCTAAAATAACATCTCCTACTTTTATATCTGCTTTTTCACCAGGAGAAGCTTCACCAGCTTTTCCGTTGACTAAATGATGGCCAACGACTAATACCCCTTTTGTTTGTAACTGAACCCCAATTGATTGTCCACCAGGAATTACTTTAAGATCATCTCTCACTTCTGCAGTAGCTTGCTTTATAGGCAAGCCAGCCAATTCATAAAACAACGGTAGATTGTCCGATGAATCTGTACTGGATAAGGATTTATTTAAAGAACCAGCACTGACAGCCGTTATTTCATTGGTCAATGGAGATAAGGAATTTTTTGTTTGGAAACTTTGTGGAGCAAAAAAAGGAAATGCGAATAAGGCAATTATTACCAAAAAGGCTATGCCAAATTGTATTTTTTTATTTTTGTTGCCGTTCAATTCATTCACTCTCCTCTTTTCTAAACCCATCCACTTTTGTTTTTCTGTACTTTTAATTTGAGCTAATCGATATCGTTTTAAACTGGTGAAACTTAAGCAGTCCTGCATAACATTACCTTCCTTAATGGAGAAGCATGAACGTATAGTCCGCGGTATGAAAGAGGTGTCTTATATGTATGCTAATTATACTAAGGGAAACTGTTTATTCATAAGTTATACTAATAGCTTCAAGATTTTTAATAATTCCACTAAAATGTTTTTAACATGTTAGAAAAACTTGGCTTGTTGCCAAGTCTTTATGGCGAAAGTTATCGTTTTTCTTATACGTTAAACCATATAAAGTTTTATACTTTCCTATAGCGTAAAAAAAGCCAGATAACTTATTTTCTGGCTTTTTGCGTTATATTATTCTTCTTTTGTTTTAAATTAGCAGCCATCTCTAACATTTCCCGAGCATGATCCAAAGCAGTTTCCGTAAGCTTAGTTCCTGTAACCATGCGAGCTAGTTCATTAATTTGCGACTCTGGCTTTAATTCAATTACATGTGTTGTTGTACGCTCATCACTTGTTTGTTTTTCAATTAGTTTATGGGTATCAGCCATGGCAGCCACTTGAGGAAGATGAGTTATGCATAAAACCTGTGATTCTTGAGAGATTAAGTATATCTTTTCAGCAATTGCTTGGGCAACTCTGCCGCTAACACCTGTGTCAACTTCATCGAAAATTACACTGGTTACACCTTGATGTTTTGCAAATATTTTTTTTAAAGCCAGCATGATTCTCGAAAGTTCTCCCCCAGAAGCAACTTTAACCAACTGCTTTAAAGGCTCTCCTGGATTGGTGGAAATTAAAAAGCTAACTTGGTCAATTCCATTTTTATGAAGTTCTACCTCGTCACCCTCTTGAAGCGTTGATGACTGAAATTGTACGGAAAAGGTTGCTTTTTCCAAATAAAGATCTTTTAATTCATCATGTATATCTTCGACCAATGATTTCGCTGCGGCTTGACGAATATCATGTAATTCCTTTGCTTCTAAATAAGCATCTTTTGTTTTTCCTTCAATTTGTTCTTGTAATTTTAATAAATGTGAATCCTTATTATTAATTTCTTCGATTTCTTCTTCAATTTTTGCCATATATGTTAACATTTCAGTGACGGTCGAACCATACTTCTTCTTTAAACGATTTATTTCATTCAGACGAGCTTCTATTTCATTTAGACGATCTGGATTATACTGCATAGTTTCAATCATATTACCCAAGTCATACGTTAATTCCTCTAACCCAAAATAATAATTAGCAATTTCATTAGCTCTGTCGGCAATTTTCGAATCAAATTTACTGTTTTCTTGGAGAACGATTTGGGCTTGATTTACCCAGTCAAGACCCTTTTGTTCGCCATAAAGCGAATTGTAAGCTTCTTGTAAAGCAGAATAAATTCGTTCAAAATTGATAAGCGTTCCTCGTTCTTCTTCTAACTGTTCATCCTCATTCAACTGCAATTGGGCTTGCTCTAACTCGTGTAATTGAAACTGTAATAAATCTAATCGTTGTGCCGTTTCCTGTTCATTTTTACTTAGCCTTTGATAGCGGCTTTTTAAGTGAGATAACTCATCATAAAGCTTTCGGTACTCTTTTTTTGCTTTTTCTATTTTATCAGGCCAATATAAATCCAACAGTTCAATATGTTGGTCTTCATCCATCAACGATTGTGTTTCATGCTGACTATGGATATCAATAAGCGTTTTACCAAATTCACGAAGAATTCCCAAAGTAACTAATTTACTGTTCACTCGACAAATACTTTTTCCATTTGCAGTAATCGTTCGTCTCAATATAAATTGGTGATCCTGATATTCAATTCCGTATTGTCTGGAAAGCGCAAATATAGGATGTGTCTCATCATCAACGATAAATAGTCCTTCAATATCTGCTTTCTTCGCACCATGCCTTACAAACTCAACAGAACCACGACCTCCAGCAAGTAACTGAACGGCATCAATAATAATAGATTTCCCGGCGCCTGTTTCACCGGTTAATACCGTTAGCCCTTCATGAAATGTGATTGAAATCTTATCTATAATGGCAAAATCTTGAATGGATAATTCGGTTAACATCCATTATTCCTCCCATTCTTAGATCACAGCATTTCAATAAACCGGTCTTTAATAGTCAATGTATCTGCCTCTGTTTTACAAATGATTAAACATGTATCGTCTCCACAGATCGTGCCCATGATCTCTTGCCAGTCTAATTGATCAATTAAAGCACCGACCGCCTGCGCATTACCAGGGAGGGTTTTTAGTACGATAAAATGGCTAGCATGATCAATTTTTACAAATGCGTCCATCACCAAGCGTTTTAGCTTGTCCAACGGATTAAATCGTTGATCTGCTGGTAAGCTGTATTTATAGGACCCTTTTGGAGTAGCTACTTTTATTAGATGCAGTTCTTTAATATCTCTGGAAATGGTCGCTTGTGTCACATTATAACCTAAATTTTTCAAGCGATCGACAAGCTCATCTTGCGTTTCAATTTCATTTTCTGTGATTAACTCACGAATTTTAATATGTCGTTGTATTTTACTCATAAGGTTCCTCCGTTTCTTTAATCTTTATTCTTTTTTTGCTTACGTATTAGCTCGTTATGCGCTTTATGAACGATGGATGCTATTACATTATCGCTAAACGGATTAACTACTACTTGCTTTTTCCATCCTAAATGAGTTAAAAATTCAATATTTCCATCTCCCCCGGTAATCGGTGAAAAGGTTAATCCTAAAACTTGGTATCCCTCTGATTCACTAAAAGCTAGAAGACGCTTAATCACTGATTGATGGATAGCAGGATCACGAACAATTCCTTTTTTACCAACCTGTTCCTTTCCCGCTTCAAATTGCGGTTTAATGAGCGCTATCACATCACTGTCCTCCATTAATAATTGCTTTAATACAGGTAAAAGCAATCGTAATGAAATAAAAGAAACATCGATGGAAGCGACATTTGGCTTACCGTATTCGAGCATATCGGGTGTAACATAGCGAAAATTAGTTCGTTCCATGACAATAACACGATCATCATTTCGTAATTTCCAGTCCAATTGGTTATATCCTACATCAATTGCATAACAGAGCTTAGCTCCATTTTGTAAAGCACAATCCGTAAATCCGCCGGTTGATGAACCGACATCAATGATAATTTTATCCTTTACGGTTATTGCAAATTCTTTTAGTGCTTTTTCTAATTTCAACCCACCACGACCAACATAAGGAAATGGTTTTCCTTTAACCGTTATAGATGTGGCTTCTTCGATTTGCATACCGGGTTTATCTAATCTTTCCTGATCAGAAAAAACAAGGCCAGCCATAATTAAACGCTTAGCCTTTTCTCTCGTCTCAGCAAGTTTTTTTTCCACTAATAATACATCTAATCTTTTTTTACTCATAACGAATTCCTTTATTACTTATTTTTTGGCAATACTTTTATTTTTAATCTATTTTCAATAAGGGATATTACTTTTCCAGCAAAGAAGATTATTTTTGTTGAAGAATTGATGGCAAAATATTTACCTAGTGCTTTACCACCAACTGTAATTGCTGCAACAATACTTGTCAATAAAACTGAAATTGTAATTTGTAACGTGGATCCTTCTCCATGACCTAAAAGATTGGCTATTTGTAATACAACGATAGCAGAAGCTGTTCCACTAACAATTCCCGATATATCACCAATTACATCATTACAAAAGCTGGCAAACCTATCGGCATTTCGAATAATGATGACCGCCTCTTTTGCTCCAGTTACTTTTTCTGCAGCCATTGCATGGAATGGTGCTTCATCTGCTGCTGTCGAAGCAATACCAAGCATATCAAAGGCGACACCTATTAATACAATAACAAATACAATAATAAGTCCGATTGACCAAACGACTTCGCTCATAATGGAAGAAGAAACAACTGAAAAAATAGCCGCTAACACAAATGTGATAACGGCAATAGTTAAACTAAATTTGATCGATCGTTTGACTTGTGGTTTCATTTCATACCTCATTACATGTAAATTATCGTTATCCTATGTAGGGAGAAATGGTCATTTAAAAGGTAAAAACTGTGGCTTAGGTCCAGTAGGTTTTCCCAGACCGCTACCCCATGTTGCCACGCAGGTGGTTTCCCTTTAAAGCGATCTTAGCTTTGTCACCAAGAGCTAGACTGGATTACCACTTAGTCCACACTATAATCCCTTTTAAATGTCGTACGAACAGTCTAGGAGATTTCCTCAACAGTCCTTAACCGTCCCCTAGCCTCTTTTGCAGTGCTGATTTCATAGAGATGAAAGTAACAAATCAGTGGCCATCTAATTTATTACTTAGACTCTAATCCCCTCAGTCACCACTCAAGGCAGGCTACGCTGCATATCAGGTGTCCCTTACCGTCTACTGCAGGTTCATACCCCATTCCATAGTAAAACCTAGGCTTAGCTTTTACTACAGAGATGGGCCTCCGCGGTAATCGGGTCAACGCCCACATGCCTTTGTGGATCGCCCGAAAACCTTAACTCCCAGCACAGACCCAAAGCTGGGCGCTCCAAGCCTGCACAAGGAACTTCATCGATGTGCCCTTTGGCGAATTTTTAGGCTCGCCTTCAGGTACGGAGGACTGACTAGAATACTGCACCATTTCTCAGTTACATCTATTATAACATATTTGTGGTTGAAATTCTATTTGAACTCTTACAATTAACAGTCTGTTTTTACACGATTTATAACTATATTTAAACAACTTATCAAAAAGCTAAAGCGAATATAAACGATGCTAAAGCAGCCACAATAAAAATTATCTATAGTGCTTGTTCAAAGTCTAAGGTTAGCATCGGCAAGCGAAATAAAGTTGGGTTTATTGTCATTAAATAAATCAACTAAAAAACTCGATGATAACATTTTTGCTGAACGCTTTATGCATCTTCTTCAATGATCACGTTGACTAAAAAACAGCGTTAAGTCCATTAATAAAGAACCCACTATATCTGCTCGTTCTAATGCTTCTTTTGCCTTCGTTACATACCATTCTTTTTTCCCTACAGCACCATCTAAGCCAAGCAACTTAGGATATGTACTCTTTAAATTAACCTCATCACTGCCAACCCGCTTACCTAATTTTTCTTCATCACCTGTTATATCTAAAATATCGTCCTGTACTTGAAAGATCAATCCTAAATAGTAAGCAAATGTTTTTAAATGAGTCATTTGTTCTTCCGTGGCCCCACCGAGATACGCACCCGCAATCACAGCAAAACGCAATAGTTCACCGGTTTTTAATGTGTGAACCTGCTCCATTTCTGTTAAGGAAATAGACTTATCTTCTGCTTGCATATCTAATATTTGTCCAGCAACCATACCTTTTGGCCCGCTCGCTTCTGCTAACAGCATAATCAGTTTTGCTTTTTGAATTGGCGACAACTTAGAGTCTTTAGCAATTAATTCAAAACTATACGTTAATAATGCATCCCCGGCTAAGATTGCGGTGGCTTCATCAAAAGCTTTATGATTAGTAGGCTGACCGCGACGAAAATCATCATCATCCATTGCAGGTAAATCATCATGGATTAATGAGTATGTATGAATCATCTCCAGAGCAGCTGCTGAACTTAAGGTTATCGCTACATCCTCGCTATATGATTCAAAACTGGCCATTAATAAAATTGGTCTTAATCGTTTTCCTCCTGCTTCAACGGAATACATCATTGATTCCTTCAGATTTTGTGGAATAGTTAATGAACCAATATACTGCTCTAAAATTTCATCGATTAGTTGCTTTCGGCTTGTTAAATACTCTTTCATCGTCAGCTGCACGTCTATTCTTCCTCCTGGATCTGAAATGGATCAAGATCTCCCTGTTCATTCATTATCTTTGTCATTTTATCTTCTACTTGATTTAGTTTATCATTACAAAGCTTAGACAACTTCATGCCATCTTGATAATAAATAATGGCTTTTTCCAAGGGTACATCCCCTGTCTCCAACTTTTCCACAATTTCTTCGAGCTCTTGCATTGCTTCTTCAAATGACAATTCCTTATCCTTCTCTGCCATAATTAATTTTTCTCCTCCACTTCCTTAACATGACAAGTAATCAGTCCATCCATAACTCTTAAAGAAATAATGTCCTCTGGATGAACATGTTCGATCGATTTAATAATTTTATCTGATGGTGAATAAGCTATAGAAAAACCCCGTTTCATAATCTCTAACGGATTAAGCAAACTTAATTTATCCACTTGCTTATATAAAACCTCTCGCTTACTTGTTTGCACTTGTTTCATTGCGAAACTGTGTCTTTTTGCTAACTGCTGTAGCTGAAGTTTTGCCCTTTCTAATTGTTTACCAGGATGTTGAGTTGCTAGTCGTACGTGCACGTGCTGATAGTATTGACGTTTTTTTGTTACTTTATGGACCATTGCTTTTTGTAATTGCTCTACCCTTCTATCTAGCTCTTGTTCCTTTTGTTTTAAAAGCTGACCTGGATAACGGAAGGCGTAGGATTGTTGTAATTTGATTAACAGCTGTCGCTGCTGTTTTATTTTTTGTCGCATATCTTTTATAAGTATTCGTTTTAGTGTGAGTATTCGGTTCTTTAACTCGCTACTAGAAGGAACTGCAAGCTCTGCCGCTCCTGTTGGTGTTGGTGCGCGTAAATCAGCAACATAATCACTGATCGTTGTGTCTGTTTCATGCCCCACAGCCGAAATAATTGGAATGTTAGAATGAAAAATGGCTTCTGCTACTATTTCTTCGTTAAAGCTCCATAGTTCTTCAATCGAGCCACCGCCTCTTGCAACAATTAACAGATCAAAATTACCCACCTTATTTGCTGTTTCTATTGCCTGTTTTATGGAATTAGCTGCTGCTTCTCCTTGAACTAATACAGGCAGTACAATCATTTCAACAATTGGATACCTGCGTTTAATGGTCGTGATAATATCACGAATCGCCGCTCCAGTTGGCGAAGTAATTATGCCTATTTTCTGCGGCAATAGAGGGATCGACTTTTTATAGGCTTGATCAAAGAAGCCTTTCTTCTGCAATTTTTCTTTCAACTGCTCATACGCAACATACAATGCCCCTATCCCGTCTGGTTCCATATGCTGAATGTATAGCTGATATTGGCCATACACTTCAAATACACTAACTTCTCCTTTAATCAGTACATTCATTCCGTTTTCTGGAGTAAATTTTAAAGATCGGTTATTCCCCGCAAACATCACTGCTTGAATCCGTGAACGATCATCCTTAATTGTTAAATACATATGGCCTCGCGAATGATGTTTAAAATTCGATATTTCCCCACGTAACCAAACTTCCCTTAGATGAGGGTCTGTATCCATTTTCCGCTTAATGTACTTGGTTAATGCCGTCACTGTTAAATATTTATCCTTCACGGTTCTCGAGCCCTTTTGCCGCTTTGATTGTATTCTTTAATAACATTGTTATTGTCATTGGCCCTACCCCTCGTGGTACCGGAGTAAGGTATGCCGCTTTTTCTTTAACGCTTTGAAAGTCTACATCACCTGTTAACGTTCCACTATCTAAACGATTAATTCCAACGTCAATCACAGTTGCTCCTTCCTTAATATAGCTCTCGTCAATAACATGTGCTTTTCCAATTGCAACAATTAAAATATCGGCTTGCTTTGTAAGGCTTTTAAGATCTTTTGTTTTCGAATGACAAGTAGTCACCGTTGCATGATGATTTAATAATAATTGGGCTACTGGTTTACCAACAATATTACTTCTTCCGATAACCACTGCATGTTGTCCCTTGATTGGAATTGATTTCGATTGTAACATGGTGATGATTCCATATGGAGTACAAGGTAAAAATGTATCCATTCCTGTCATCATTCTTCCTATATTAATAGGGTGAAATCCATCTACATCTTTTTCCGGTATAATCGCTTCAATTACTTTTTGCTCTTCAATATGACCCGGCAATGGTAATTGAACAAGTATGCCATGTACTGTGTGATCATTATTTAATTTATGTATCTGTTGCAATAGTTCTGTTTCCGTAACTGTTGTTGACAACTCCAAAATCTCCGAATCAATTCCAGTTTCATGACAAGCTTTTTTCTTGCCATTAACATACGACTTTGAGGCAGGATGATTACCGACCAATACTACTGTAAGCTTAGGATGGATTCCTGCCGCTTTTAGCTTGGTAACTTCTTCTTTCATTGCTTCTCTAAGCTTTAGTGATAAAGTTTTACCATCTATAATTTCTGCTGTCAATGTATAGAACCCCCTCAATTATTTTAAAAACGATGTCAAAAATTCCGGAAAATAATGTCTTGAATTTCCTCATACGTTAGAATGCATCAGATTTTAGCGCTCAAGTTAACTTAATATAGTGAAAACCTTTTAAGGTCTAAGTATAAACTAGGCTATTTTCTTTGTTCCACTTGCAGTTTTCCTAATTAATTTGTTTCTGACGGCACTTAACTAAGTTGCTACATTGCCTCGAAGCTGCGGGCCTCGAAGTCCTACTCGGCAGGGCGTACGATAGTGTGGCTTAGCATTTACGATGTCGAGAACTATAACGACATCGACCCTTCTCAACTTCTTTTGAACACATACTTAAACAAAATTAGATAGTACACCATTTATGAACTTTCCTGATCGATCATCACCATACTTATTTGCCAACTCAATTGCTTCATTGATGGAAACACTCGTTGGAATATCATCTACATAGTTTATTTCAAATATCGCCATACGAAGAATTGTCTTTTCAACCGAAGCGATTCGATCAATGGACCAATTTTTTAGCTTAGCTGTAAGCAATGAATCAATTTCTTCTTTATGTTGTATAACTCCATTAACGAGCATAGTTAAAAAGGCATTTTTGGTTGCTGTTTGACTTACATATTCCATATCTTCTATTGACTTGACTTCATGTATGTCAAGGGAGAATAATAATTGTAATGCCTTTTCTCTTGCTTGATGTCTATTCATTCCTTTGTAGCTCCTTTAATTTATCTCTTCCAAAATCATAACATGATTCTAATTGCAACGCTATTACCAACTTTCAATTGTCCAAAGATAAAAAACAAAGCTTTATTTTTAGAGATTCTTGTTAGTACCCGTATCTTACCGAAATTCTCCTTATTTTACTTCATTAACTAACGGGGTTTAGAAGCCCTTATCCTACTTAAGCTTTTAGCTCCAAACTCTTGAGACACGCTCTAGCTGCAACGGTGCTAGCTTTTTATAAATTAGTATAAGGATTTGTAATAGAGCTATTCCTCTTTGAGTGATGATAAATAAATTTCTTCATTGCTTATGTTCCGCTAGTCTTGGTTTTCTTTTTTAAGGACGTCGAACAATTAGTCAATCTCTAGTTTTAATTCTCCTGTTTGGACAAGCATGTTATAAAAATTCTCATCTCGTCTAATTACGAGTCTTTAGCGAGAGACATTACCATTAGAAAAACTTGGCTTGTCGCCAAGTTTTTAGCGAAAGCTATCGTTTTTCTTATATGATAAAGTGAAACTTTATTTCGTGGAATGCTTTTTACACGGAATGTTAGTTGAACCAATCGGGCATTTAGGTGCCGTTTTCCCCCACTTTGACCCTTTGCACGAACCCAGGTCTTGAAGTGGTAAACTTACGGCACCTTACATGCGGAATAAACCATAAAATTTTATCCTTTCCTATAGTAAAATAAATACCCTTTCACAAGGAAGTTATATTCCTCATGAAAGGATCATTTTTAAACATTGTATGAAAAAGGTTAAGTGTACAATTATCTATGTGTTTCTGCCTCATCTTCCGCAGCATCCATCTGAATTCCAACCACATGAACATTAATTTCTTTAATATCTAATGCGGTCATATTTTTTAGTGTTTGTCTAATATTTGATTGAAGCAATTGAGCTACTTGCGGAATGGAAACTCCGAATTGTAAAATTACATACAAATCGATCACAATCCCATTATCAGAAAGTTCAACCTTCACCCCTTTACTATGGGTTTTTTTTCCAAATTTTTCTGCAACACCGGAAGCAAAATTACCTCGCATAGCATAAAGTCCTTCTACTTCAGAAGCTGCTATTCCAGCAATCACCTCAATGACTTCTGGTGCAATTTCTACTTTACCTAAATTATCATCACTCACATTTAATAGTGGTTGTTCACTCATATGCTCACTCACTCCTTTATGTGTAACGGACAAAATCACAAATGGTCCGTATTACATTCTATTTCTTTTCAACTTGTACTATCGGATTTTCTTCAAGAAATTTCGTATTGAAATCCCCATTTAAAAATACAGGATGCTCCATGATTAAGCGATGAAAGGGAATTGTAGTATGTACCCCTTCAATGATAAATTCATCTAATGCCCGTCTCATACGATGAACAGCCTCGTCACGGGTTTTACCGTACGTAATTAGTTTTGCTACCATGGAATCATAATAAGGAGGTATTCGATAGTCTGAATATACTGCCGAGTCAACACGAACACCAAGCCCCCCTGGTGGCAAATACATCGTAATAGTACCTGGAGATGGCATGAAATTTTTAAACGGATTTTCTGCATTAATTCTACACTCAATGGCCCAACCATCTAACGTAATATCCGATTGCTCAAATGATATTTCCTGATTATCGGCGATTTTAATTTGCTCTTTGATTAGATCAATTCCCGTAATTAATTCAGTTACAGGATGTTCAACTTGAATTCGCGTGTTCATTTCCATAAAGTAAAATTCATGTGTTGTTCGATCAAATATATATTCAATCGTTCCTGCACCTTCATAGCCCACTGCTTTCGCAGCCTTTACAGATGCTTCCCCCATTTTTCTTCTGATTTCTGGAGTTAATGCAGGTGACGGAGCTTCTTCCACTAACTTTTGTAATCGACGTTGAATGGAACAATCTCGTTCTCCAAGATGAACAACATTACCATGCTTATCAGCCAACACTTGGATTTCTACATGACGAAAATCTTCAATATATTTTTCGATATAAACCCCTGCATTACCGAAAGATGTTTCGGCTTCTTTCTGCGTTACTTCAATACCCTTAAGCAATTCTTCTTCCGTTCTCGCTACACGAATCCCTTTTCCGCCTCCACCAGCTGTCGCCTTAATAATTACGGGATAGCCAATTTCGTTGGCAATTGCTTTCGCTTCCTTTTCATTTTCAATAATACCCTTAGATCCTGGAACAATTGGCACATTGGCCTCTTCCATTGTCTGACGTGCTACATCCTTGATTCCCATCTTTTGAATGGCTTCAGGAGTTGGACCAATAAAAATAATATTACATGCACGGCAAATTTCTGCAAAGTCAGCATTTTCGGCTAAAAATCCATATCCTGGATGAACAGCATCCACTTCTGTAAGTGTGGCTACACTCATAATGTTCGTCAAATTAAGATAGCTGTCTTTACTTTGCGTCGGCCCGATGCAATAAGCTTCATCAGCCATTTGCACATGTAATGCATCTCTATCTGCTTGTGAATACACAGCAACCGTTTCTATCCCCATCTCTTTACATGCACGAATGATTCGAACTGCAATCTCCCCTCTGTTTGCAATCAACAGTTTTTTTATCACACTCTCCATCCCCTTACTTTGTACTAACCCGGAATAATGGCTGCCCATACTCGACAAGCTGACCATTTTCTACTAGTATTTCTACAATTTCACCAGAAACTTCTGCTTCGATTTCATTGAATAATTTCATCGCCTCAACAATACATACTACGGTTGATTCTTCAACTTTGCTACCTACTGTAACAAAACTTTCCTTTTCCGGGGATGGAGCCGTATAAAATGTACCGACCATAGGAGAGACAATTTCATGATCATATGCAGCTTTCGCTTCTTCTTGTGGTATAGGTTTTTCTACTTTTTCTTCAGAAAGCCTGTCCGGTTCTGATTGCTGCTCTATATTTGGCTGCGTTTGTGACTTCATATCATGACCTTTTAGTTGGGTATTTACTGATTTTTTTAATGAAATCGATGTTCCGTTTGCTTCATAAGTAAACTCTTCTATTGACGATTGGTCAATCAGCTTTATAATCTCTTGTATTTCATGCACATTTAACATGTATATAGGCACCCCTTCATCTTCAAACTTATTATTAGGTACTAATAACTCCTTTTAATATTTTACGATAAATAGTAAAGAAACTTCAAGGTATTTTCTGAAGTGAAGGAGTAACGACGTAATATCAGTTTGTTCTAATTATACCAAGCTTAACCTTAGAAAGCGAACATTTGCAGTAGTTTATAATAGATGAAAATATCAAAAAAATTATAAACATTATTGCGTGACAATTCATATTAACTCCGTTTTGAGTAAATATTCATTTTTAACTTGTTAATTACTTAACTGTTTTCTTTGTAATTTAAAAAGGCAATTTAATTAAGATTTTAAAAATTTTTCTTTATTTTATTTATGAATAAAATAGGCATTTACATATTAGACAAAAATACAAATACCGACTATTGATTACTAGCATTAACCAAATTAGTAGGAACAAAAGCTTAAGCGCTCAGTTAGCTTGCGTACAAACGTCAGATCTTCTAAATCCTGTTGTAACGTCTTCATGATCAACATCCTTAAAAAACCGCGAAGTATCACTGTCTTGGTTTTTTCTTGTCCTGTCGCCCGAACGAAAGCTGTTTTTCTCATCATGTTCGCAACACAGAAGCACATTTTAAATGAGAAAAATGCGAAACCTTACTTCGGGATAAAGAAAACATGCCACCTGCAGCAGGGGAATGCGACGCCTACGTCGCAAACCCGCATTTAGTCGTCTTTCCTTTAGATCGAACCGATGTTGACTTATGGTAGAAGGAAGGGCGAAATCTGCTGTAGCTTAAGCGCATAAGCCTGACGAAAACTTTTCAAGAAAAGACATCATCATGTAAAATCGGATATAGGTTTCCTAGATATAAAAAAATCCGGGCTTTTCCCGGATTTTTTACGCTATTCCTTTTTATTTGCTTCGGAAGGTACGTAGGATACATTTACCTTTTTATCACCCAGTTCATCTTTTACCATTTGTATGATGGAAACTGCTTCGGATTTTGGTAAATTCTCTTTGACTTTTACTTGGACTGTTATACCTGCATCTTCTGATCGAACAAGTACGTCTTCATAATTAGCTGAAGCAACAATCGTTTCTTCCAGAATTTTTTCTTTGGAGGCTATTTCTTCCATTGCATCGATTTCTTTTAATGCCTCATCTTTCTCAGCTGCACTTGCTGAACTGGAGGCAACAATATCCGTTAGTCGCTCTTTTTCCATATTTCTTTTATCCTGTAATTCCATGCGAATCGTCGTAAATAATTCATCCTGACCTAAGTTAGAAATTTCTTCCACTTCCGCATCTTCTGCTGCTTCATTTGAATCAGTCGGTACTGCCTTTTCACTTGCTTTGTCTTGTCCATCATTCAAATAAGCTAAATCTTCACTATCTGGAGAAGTCATATAATACACACTTAACACAATCATGAGACTCAACATAGTCAATAACCAAACTGTTTGCTTTTTTAACATTTTGATTCCTCCTTTTAATTCTTTGGCATTACGGATACTCGGTGTGTTGGTACGTCCAACACTCGGGAAACGGCTTCAACTACCCATTTCTTGACAGTGGCATGGTCTGTTCCTTTTGCAACAACAAACACTCCACGTACTTCTGGTTTTTTCGTTTGAACGAGTAAGGGTACCTCCTTTTCCCCTTGTCTAACTAATACGGTTTGTGTCTCTTGGGTCTCCTCCTCTATTTCTCTTGTACCACCACTTTTATCTGTTTCTTCTGTTGTTTGTTGTCCCTTTATCAAATTTTTTTCATATACTTTTATACTCGTTGATTCCAAATTCACCATTACTTCAGCTTCTGATACGCCTTTAATTTTATTTAACAATGCTTCTAAATCTTTTGTATAAATGGACTCCAGTTCTTCTAGATCGGATGTTGTACTTATTTTTGGGGAAGCTGTTTCTTCTGCTCGCTCATCAGCTTGTTCATTTGGCTGTTCAATGGCTGGTCCGGCTTGATCTTCTTTGTCTTTTTCAAACGTTGAAGAAAAAATATTACCAATAATCAAAAGCAAAATACTTACTAAAGCTAAAATAATGATATATCCCTTTTTTTTTATAAACTTGCTTCCATTGTCTTTTTGAAATAACTTTGAAAATTTATCTTTCAAGATGGACCTCCCTCCCACTGTAGTATCAATTTTTTCTTATCCATCTCCCACACCTCATTAAGCACTGCCTCTATTTCTTGAAGCTTCTTATCTTCTTTTGACGTATTTGGGCTGTCTGAATAAATTACAACATCATCAACTACTCTCACTGCTCCCTCCCCATCATTATTTGATTCAGTTAAATAAACAATGACTTCATCCAAGTTCTCAAACGTGTTTTCTCCTTGATGCGTAAATCGGAATTCTATATCTTTTATTTCTGTTTGAAATCCCTCTTTGAGCGGTTCTTTTGCAATTTGTTTTAATTGGACAGCCATTTGTTCTAAAATATATGCATCTTGTGTCCCTTCTATTTCATTTTTTTGTGATTCAATTAAATTTTCCATTGATTCTACCTGCTGTGAATTTCGATCAAGCTTTGATATAGAAGCTTCTAATGCATGTTGGACATCGATTTGAAATAAGAAAAAAATCGGTTTTAATAAAATTAAAATAAGGATAAAGCCAACGACTAGCTTAATATATTTTTTAAATGAAGTAGCAGGTATTAGTAAGTCAATGACTGTAGCAAGCAAAATAAATATGATAATTTGTGTCACCCATTGAATAACTATTTCCAAGTTAATCACCCTATCGTAAAAGCAGTGTCAGATTACTTGCTACTATAATGATGACAATTGCTAAAAAAAACATGAAGGAAACGGCAAGTAGAGAAGCCAAGATAAAGACGATATATTTACTAATCGTATTTAATGTTGTAATGACTGGCCCGTCACCAATTGGTTGTAATATTGCCGCTGCCAGTTTATAAATGATCGCGATAGCAAAAATTTTTAAAGCAGGGAAAAGTGCAATAAATAATATGATAATTACTCCGACAATACCTACTGCGTTTTTTAATAATAAAGAAGCGCTTAATACAGTATCCGCTGCATCCGTCATTGTTCGCCCGACTACTGGAATGAAATTGCCAGTGATAAATTTAGCGGTTTTCATCGCTACACCATCTTGAATAGCACTGGCAGCTCCCTGTACGGACATTACACTAAGAAAAATAGTGAAAAAAACACCAAGTATGCCTAATCCTACATTTTTAAACAAATTTGCTAAGTGTGTCACTTGATAATTTTCATTTAGACTACTTACTATTAGCAATAACGCAGCTAGAAACAATAAAGGTAAAACGATAGCTGAAACAATTAAGCCTCCAGAATTAACCAGAAAAATGATGATCGGATGGAAAAAAGATACAGTTACAACATTACCAAATGAAGCCATTAAGCCAAGAACGAGTGGTAACAATGCAATCATAAAGCTGCTCATACTATCTATTGCATCCTTCGCATAGGTTACAGCAGAATAAAAACTATTTAATGCTAAAAATATAAGTACGATGTAGACAACAAAATAGGCAATTTTACTTACTGTACTTGCCTCAAATGCATGCTGCATTGTCTGTAGGATAACTGAGAATAAGGTTAACATTAGAAGCAATCCTAGTAGTTTGCCGTTTAAAATTAATTCATGGAACAAAAATTGCACAAAACCAATAAGGGTATGTTTTAATGAAAATGATTCTTGTTCTTTAATAAACTCATAAACACTTGTTTTTTCTAATTCAGGCATGTAGCCACCATACTCTTTACTAATCTTATTCCAGTGATTTTCCACTTCTTCTAAAGATATTTCATCTAATATACTGGATTGTACGTCGTCCTCCGAAGTACTTGCTGCAAGCGGCTCTTGCCCCAGAAAGAAAAAGGTTAATGTACAAATTATAAACGTGATTGTAAATTTATATTTCATCCACGATAAAAGCTCCTTTCTGGGATAAGAATAAAAATCAAGTATTGTTTATTGATCAAAGAGCAGGATTTCTGATTAAAAAACTTGGCTTGTCGCCAAATCTTTAGTGAAAGCTTCGTTCTACGTTGAAATAGGCATGATAATAATAAGCTCCATTGTTTCCCTTGTATCTGTCACTCTATGCTGCAGGTATAAATCTTAAAATAGCTTCAATCACAGCCGTAATAATCGGAATAGCTAGAAGCAAAATGAATATTTTACCTGCTAATTCAATCTTGCTAGCTACGGATGTAAGACCCGCATCCTTTGTAATACTTGCACCTAACTCAGCTATATAGGCAATACCAATAATTTTTAAGATAGTTTCCAAATACATCCCATCTACTTGCGCTTTTGTACCTAATGTTTTAATCAATTGAAAAATACTGTTAATCTGTTGTATAACGGATATGAAAATTATTATTCCGGTAATCAAGATAACGAAGAAAGCAAAGGTTTGATTTACATTTTTCAAAATAAGAAATAGCAACGTAGCAACTATCCCCAATGTTACAATTTGTAAAATCTCCATCGTAATTACCCTTGAAATAGAAATACAGATTTTATCTGCTGAAATAGTTCAGATAAACCATCAATAACTAGTACAAGGACAATGATAAATCCGATCAGAGTTGCAAATTGTGCTATTTCTTCCTTACCCATTTGTTTTAAGATCGTATGGATTAATGCAACAATAATACCTATTCCAGCAATCTGAAATAAAATAGTAGCGTCTGTTAACATTGGGGTTAACTCCTTTCATCTATAGAAGCAGTAATACGATAAATAAACCGCATAACACACCTAAGCTTTTTGCCATTCTTCCATATTTTTCATACTGATCATTGGCATTTTCCAATTCGCGTTCGAGATGACTTCTAGCTAAATGAATATGTTTTTGCTGTTGATTAAAATCATGCTGACCTAGTGTTTGTCCAAACTGCATTAAAATTTCTTTTTCATTTTTTCCTAGACAGGAAATATCCATCAATTCATCTAAACTGTTGGCCCAAACGATTTTAAAGTCTTTACTTTCTTGATGCATATTTTTATAAAGACGATCAAAAAATGCATGGATGGGAAAAGGTGTCTGTTTTTTAATGGCATGAAAAGCTTCCTGTAATGGCAGTTGACTATACATCATTTCTGCCTCTAAGATTTGTAATGCATTTTTCACTTGTCTAATATGCTTCGGCCTATTGGCCAAGCGACTGCTCCACTCAAATCCAATCCATGTTGTCGTTGCAATTAACATAAGCGCTCCTAACCAAACCATGAATTAGACCCCCGATTTTTGTTGCAGCATATTTCTCTCGTTTTCATCATAAATCGTATATGAACTCCCAGGTATAGATGTACGGTGTAATAAAACAAAGCGCTGAAAGATTCCTTGTGTAAGCAACCGCTTTATAGCTGGTCTGCGCTTTAATTCATCTAGTGTATAACCATGTACCGTGCAGATGACAACGACTCCAGCATGTAGTGCTTCTAATAATGCTTCCACATCTTTATTGCCGCCAATTTCATCAACAATCAGTACTTCCGGTGACATGGAACGGATCATCATCATCATTCCTTCGGCTTTAGGGCAGGCGTCCATCACATCTGTTCTTGTCCCTAAATCATGTTGAGGAACACCATTGATGGAAGCCGCAATTTCCGAACGTTCATCAATCACTCCGACTTTAAGTGGCGACACTTGATTCGAACCAGATGAAATTATCCTTGCTATATCACGAATTAACGTTGTCTTTCCGGTTTGTGGTGCCCCTATAATTAATGTATTCTTATAACCGCTATTATATAAATAAGGCATTAACTTACTAGCAGCTCCGATTTTTTGTTTAGCAATACGAATATTTAAAAACGTGATATATTGGATAGCTTTCACAGATCCATTTAACGTGTTTACCTTTCCAGCTAAGCCGACTCTATGCCCACCTTCAATTGTCATATAGCCTTCTCGTAGCTCTTCTTCCATGCGGTATAAAGAATAATCACTTAATTGCTGAATAATGTGGACAAAATCATGCTTGTCCGGCTTTAAATAAACTAATTGTTGATGCGACTGATTGAAAATAAGCTCGATTGGCTGTTGTAAACGTAAGCGAATTTCTTGTAAATGTTCCCATCTATTAGTAAGAACTCTATCTAATTCTGTTTGTAGTTGATTTGGAAATAGCCGGCTGATCTCATTCATCGCTTTTCTTCCCTCGCTTTTTTTCTTGCATTATCTAATAGTAAATGTATGCAGGGAAGGACAAAATATGACTTCACATCAAACTAGCAATTTTCTATTACTCATATACTTATGCAATAATTATCATGATATGAAAGTTTACAATATAGCTAGTTAATCTTTTGAACTAAATGTATTATTACACCTAAGCATAAAGTGGATTTTATTTTCTTCTAAAAATCATTCAATATGTAGGATGTGTTACATGTAGAGTCACTACCGGTAAGGATTCTAGCGATATGTGTGAAGATGATCTGAAGCGTAGAACTTATAATTAAAACTTTTTTGACTGGAAATCTGCCCTCTAGAGCAAATTTTTATGCTTTGCTTTTTAACGGACAAGAACAAAAGCTAGAAGCGAGTTAGTGTCTTATCAACAGAAGTTCTTCTAACAAGAAAAAGGAAACATGCCTCTAAAACAGAGGGATGCCGACGCCTAAGCGGAGACCCCGCTTTTAGTCGGCCTTTCTTTAGATTCTGAGCCGATGTTAACTTATCGTAGGAATGAGATTGAAGTTTGCTAGCTGTGCGAGCGCTTATGCTAGATGATCCTACTTTTCAAAAAAAGTTATAAAGCTAGCATCTAGCAAGCGCTTGTCTAGGCAGGAGATCTGTGGAAAGCGAAATATGTTGACGTAGCGGGGATAGGTAATTTTTTTACACTATAAGAAAGCATAAAATTTTTAGGCTTTATCCCGATGTAAGGTGCCGTAAGACTCCCACTTCAAAATCTTGGAGTTGATTTAAAAGGGTCTAAGTGGGAGAAGACGGCACTAAATGCCCGATTCGTTCAAGGGCCTTTAGGTCATACCCTTGTGGTACTAACATTCGGTAGGAGATGGAAGAAAACTCCTACTGAATAAAGTTTCACTTTATCATATAAGAAAAACGATAGCTTTCGCTAAAGACTTGGCGACAAGCCAAGTTTTTCTAAGCACAAACAAACCGAACAATTATAGATGAATTGTTCGGTTTGTGCTAATTAGTATTTGCTTACGTCCGAGCCCCGTAGCACCTAGGACTGGTTTTTATTTATTAGCTCGTGATACATATTTTCCATCTGAAGTACTTACTACGATAATATCTCCTTGGTTAATGAAGAAAGGAACTTGTAAGGTGTGCCCTGTTTCTAATGTAGCGGGCTTTGATCCACCACTTGCAGTATCCCCTTTAATACCTGGTTCTGTTTCTACAACTTCTAATTCTACGTTATTTGGAAGTTGTACACCGAGAATTTCCCCTCCATACATAACAATCGATACTTCCATATTTTCTTTCATAAATTTCAATTCATGTTCTATTTGACTGCTGGAAAGCTCAATTTGTTCATACGTATTTGTATCCATAAATGCATGCATATCACCAGTAGCATATAAATATTGCATTTTTTTCGTTTCAATATGTGCTTTCGCAACTTTTTCCCCAGCACGAAACGTTTTCTCTTGGATATTTCCACTACGCAAGTTTCTAAGCTTTGATCTGACAAATGCTGCACCTTTTCCTGGTTTTACATGTTGAAATTCCATTACTTGCCAGATATCATTATCTACTTCTATGGTTAATCCTGTCTTAAAATCATTAACTGAAATCATATTATGCCTCCATTACAAATGAATTAATTCTTTTGGCGCTTGTGTAAGTCGTTCATTACCTGTTTTAGTAATTACAACATCATCTTCAATCCTACAACCACCAACTCCAGGAATGTAAATCCCCGGCTCTACCGTGACTACCATACCTGGTTCTAATGTTTTATCAGAACGAAACGATAGAGAAGGAGCCTCATGCACTTCCATTCCAAGCCCATGGCCGGTAGAATGGCCAAAATATTTACCATACCCTTGTTCTGTAATATAATCTCTTGTTACCGCATCTGCTTCTTTTCCGGTAATACCAGGCTTAATAGCAGTTACACCACGTAATTGAGCCTCAAGTACAATATGGTAAATCGAATGTAATCGCTCATTTATTTCGCCAACCGCTATCGTTCGAGTAATATCCGAACAATAGCCTTTATATAATGCTCCGTAATCTAGCGTAACCAGTTCACCCATTTGGATTTTTTTATTTGAGGCAACACCGTGTGGTAAAGCAGATCGTTCTCCAGAAGCTACAATAGTATCAAAACTAGATGCAGTGGCACCTTGCTTACGCATAAAAAATTCCAATTCATTTGAAATATCAATTTCTCTTACACCTGGTTTAATAAAGGATTGGATATGTTCAAAAGCATCATCTGCTATTTTAGCAGCTTGTTTCATAATTGCTAATTCATCGTCTGTTTTAATTAACCGTAATGCTTCTAACATACCACTGACAGGAACAAGTGTAACATCAAATGAATCTCGAAACTGTTCATATTGATGATATGTAACATGCTCTTTCTCAAACCCAAGATGAGTAATATTCATTTCCTTTAGTTGGTTCTTAATTTCTTCGATTAGACCATCCTGGTACTCAATTACTTTAAAATCCTTAATCTGTTCGTTTGCTTGTTTCGTATAGCGAAAATCTGTTATAAAACGAGCATCCGTCTGGCTAATGATGGCGGTTCCGGCAGTACCAGTAAACCCAGTAATGTAACGTCGATTAATAGAACTAGATACTAAGATACCATCTAGCTTCTTCTCCTCAAGCGTTTGCCGTAATTTTGTTAGCTTGCTCATTATTTCATCCCTTTCCTTATGTTTTCTTTGTTATGGATACAGGAACACAAGACTGTATCCAGTTTATCATAAAGCGTTCCATTTGAATAATATAACTTCACATGCATGTATGTCTATACCTTTTCTGTCTTCTGATTATTTGATTGATTATTTGCTCCTTGTAAATCATGATAATCATATGAAATGGAATAACCGATAAAGGTTCCGTACAGGATAAATAAACAGCTTGTAGATGCTATTGTATCCATATGAAGTTTAGTTAGTGGTGGTACCGTTGAAAAAATGGGATTCATAATGTAAAAAATTACACTCCATAAAAGAATCCCAAAAACCGCACCTACCCACATCGAGTTAATTTTTTTAAATAGCCCATAATAAATAAGCGCTGTTCCAATTGAGAGCAACCCAATAATAAAAATAGTTATCACATTTCCTAACCATGTATCAACCCATTCTGCTTGAATCCAAGAACTTAGTATAAAAGATTTAGGTGCAACCTCAGAAAAATTAAAATAATACAGAACCGTCCCAAAGAAGCTCCAAAAGACACCGCCAATAAAACCAGTCAATAAAGATCTTGCTAGAATTGTCATTGGGGTTTCGTGTTGATTCTGCTCTAATTGTTTCTTTTGCTCTGCCATACTATACACCTCCAGGTTTAGTATGACCAGTTGTTTACGAACCAATCCATTAAATTTCGTTGATTATCTCTAGTTATTTATGCAGCATTGCAGTAAAATAAAGGTAATGAAAGGTTCTCAATTGCATAACCGGTTCGTTTTGATGGTTTTCGAATAAAATAAAGATTAGAAAGACTTGGCTTGTCGCCAAGTCTTTAGTGAAAGCCATAGTTTTTCTTATACTATAAAGCCTAAAAAAATTTTATACTTTCCTATAGTACAAAAAAGGAATAAATTTCTTAATTAAGTTAATACTAACATAAAGAACATGTTCAAAAAGAATAAATAGATATGCAAAGTTTGAAATAGCGAAGTTTCGCTGTAGCGAGTGTATACAATTTGATACGGTGCAAGCACCTTGGTTAGTCAGAATCTGCCTGGTCCCAGCAAGAGTGAAGGGATCTTGAGGGGCTTATCTCGCTGGATATGGAGTAATGTCATACAAAAATTATCCGCTATGAGCCAATTTTATAATTTTCTCGATCATGAAAACTTGCCTAGCTCCCAGTCCTTTGACTCAAGGTCATTACCCAGTCACAAGAAAGCATACGTTAAATATTAAAGTTTTCACTTACGTCATCCTAACGCTAAAATTTTATTTATTCAAACGGTCCATGCATTATTTTCACCGTACTTTTTGGACATTCGTATAAAGGTCTATACATCAATATTTAAATTGTAAGATTATGAATAGAAATGATTATAATAGTGCATAACCTGATAAGGAGGAACATCGATAATGAAACGAAGATCTATTTCTATTCCAGTGTATATTATTCTTGGTTTAGCTCTAGTCGGTCTTTTATCACAGTTGTTTACCAATACTGTCAGCTTTATCAATAGCATTTTTATTTCAATTGGAATTGGAGTTGCTTTATTTTCCATCTTTTATTTCCTGTTTATTCGAAAACGAAATAGTTCCAATGAAATGAAAAAGTATCGTCAAGCCGTAAAACAATCGAAGGCAAAGTATCAACGTTACCAAGCCAATAAACCTGCTGTTGCAAAGGGTCAATCAACGATTTCTCAACAACGAAAAAAGCGACTTAAACGAGCCCCTCATTTACGTGTTATTGATGGGAATAAATCAACAAAGAAAAAGGATCGTGCTTCGTTCTAAAGCACGATCCTTTTTTATCTTGGCCAACTCCTTAAAAACCTACTTGTCTGTTCATAACCTGCTTGAATTAACTTTTTCTTTATATCATTATCAATATTAAAGTCCGTGCTTTCCAAATTTTCTACTGGAATAAAAATAATATTGTTTGCTTGTGACATAGATACATATCTACTATCATGAGCTTCTATCATCGTTAAAAATAAGGCATGAAACATAGCCAAGGCCGTTTTTATTTTTCGGGGTTTTAAATGCACAGAAGCTGCGCTTAATTTTACACCTAAAACCGGGCGCTTGCGTTTATTATGGTCTTCTCCAAAAACCCATAATGGAAAATTACTTAACAAGCCGCCATCGACCATAAGACTTTTTGTTTTATTTTTGCCTAATAGCTTTTTAGGCATAAAAAAATAGGGGAAGCCTGCACTCATCCGAATTGCTGTTGCGACAGGAAAATGTTCAGGTGGAATACCATAAATTCGTTCTAAATCGTCTGGGATAACTACTAGCTTTCCTAAAGAAATATCACTAACTATTACTTTTAAATAGTCAGGATGAATATCTTTAAATGTATATATATGTTTAACAGCTAGCTTTTCACCAATCCATCCTTCCAATTTGTTCCCTTTATTTATGCCAAGCTGAAAATATAAGAACAACCATTTTGTAAATGGTAGCCATTTTGTAATTACGGGAGGATCTAAAAGGTTCTTTAGGTTCAACTCTTCCATTAATGTGCGAATATCATGATAACTGTAGCGTGCAGCAAGTAAAGAAGCAATAATAGCACCTGCTGATGTTCCTGCTACTCGCTCAAATGCCAGCCCTTCTTCCTCAATGCGCTTCATAACTCCGATAAAGGCATAAGCCTTTACTCCGCCGCCTGAAAAAACTCCGTCAATTCGCATAAGCCTTCTCCTCTTCATTGCTAAATGTGATATTTACCTTATGTGTAAGCAATGAAAAAGGCAATTAGAACTTAAATTTAAAATATTTTAAATTTAAGTCGTTATTTACTGCTTTCAACTTCAGACGCTTGATGAATTTTCTTCAATTCTGCTAGACGCTTCTCATCTGCTTTGAAATAATTGACCACATCACCAATACGATCAATTGAATTCCAACTTAAATGATGTTCAATTCCTTCTACATCATTATAAATATTCTCATGATCCACACCGATTATATTTAAAAATTCTTCTAATAATTCATGACGAAATACGAGTCGCTCGCCAATTTTTTTGCCCTTTTTTGTTAACACAAAACCTCGGTATTTTTCATAGTCTAAATAATCATCACGATCTAACTTTTGAATCATTTTTGTAACCGAAGACGGATGAACTTCTAGTTCCTCTGCAATATCAGAGACACGGGCATACCCTTTAGATTCCATTAAATTATAAATCTGCTCTATATAATCTTCCATACTAGGTGTAGGCATTTATGCTCCTCCATTTCAAAAATATTTTTTGTCGAACGCAAAATTGTTTCACCTTAAAGGATACAGGAATGTTAACCAAGAAACAAGCTATAACACCCATATTTTATATATTCAAATGATTTTGCCTAATTTACGGTTACGTTAGATTCGTAATAGCAAATAAGTGATGAATTTAACATAGTTATGCTCAAGGACTATAACTTCTTTATCATAATCTGTGAAACATAGCATTTATTTTTAAAGAGTTTAGATATTCGTGTGTATGCAAAAGGACTAGCTAGTATAGAAAAAGTGCTTTTTCATCCACATTTTTGAACATCCTTATAAATAAGTTTTGAAAAATCAAGGTTTTACACCTATAATAGAGGATGTACAAATGTTGATAGACGGGGGAAAAGCAATGGAAATTTTAGTTTTACTCATCGTTGTTTTCATAGCAGTTCTAGTATTTCGTTATTTTAGACAGAGAATGTATTTGAAAACATTGACAGAAGATCAATTTCGTGAAGGATATCGTAAAGCACAACTGATAGATGTACGTGAACCACAAGAGTTTAAACGCGGACATATCTTAGGTGCGAGAAATATTCCCGTTACACAAATGAAACAACGATTAGTGGAATTGCGCAAAGACAAGCCTGTGTATCTTTATTGCCAAAGTGGTGCGCGAGCAGCTCGTGCCGCTCAACTTTTGCATAAAAAAGGTTATAAGGATATTAGTGTCTTAAAAGGCGGATTTAAAAAGTGGACAGGCAAAATTAAAAAATAAAGCTACACTTCTTTCGTAAACATTGTTTTCTAATACGAATAGAAGTAAATCAAAAGGACAGACACCCGAGATATCCTCGGGTGCGATGTATTCAAGTAGCTTTTACCAATCTGTTAGCTAATTGGGACTTGTATTAAAAAGTAGCATCTCAGAGACAGTATAAAAAACCAGCAAATCGTATACTAAATCAGACTGCTAGTATTGTTATATATACAAGCTGAATGTTTCAACTATAACGGTTTTTGCTAAACCTGATATCTTTAGCATATAAAAAACACCATGGTTATATAACCATGGTGTTTTTTAACAAAGGTAAGACTTTACACTTAAGTAAAAATCATATTCAAACTTCTGACTTAGGCTTATACCGCAAAACTGGCTTTCTGGCAGCTGTCGTTTCATCCATTCGTTTAACAATCGTATGATGTGGCGCTTCCTGTACTAATTCTGGTTCCTCTCTAACCTCTTTTGCTATCTGCAACATTGTTTCAATAAAACCATCCAAGGTCTCTTTTGATTCTGTTTCAGTGGGCTCAATCATTAATGCTTCCTCGACATTGAGAGGAAAGTAAATTGTCGGTGGATGATAACCATAGTCTAATAAACGTTTTGCTATATCTAAAGTACGTACACCCAGTTTTTTCTGTCGTTTTCCGGAAAGAACAAATTCATGTTTGCAATGCTGCTTAAATGGAAGATCGTATTCTTTTTCCAGATTACGCATTAAATAGTTAGCATTTAGCACAGCGTATTCACTAACCTTTTTCAAACCTTCAGCTCCCATTGTTCGGATATACGTATAGGCTCTTAAATAAATTCCGAAATTACCATAATACGGTTTTACTCTACCAATGGATTGCGGCAGATCATCCTTAAATAAATAACGATCTCCACTCTTTTCTAACAATGGTTTAGGGAGGAAAGGCTTTAATTCTTCTGTTACGCCAACAGGACCAGAACCGGGGCCACCACCGCCATGGGGACCAGTAAAGGTTTTATGCAAGTTCAAATGTACGGCATCAAACCCCATATCGCCGGGACGGGCATAGCCCATAATTGCATTTAAATTAGCCCCGTCATAATACATTTTACCTCCAGCATCATGGACAATCTTTGCCATTTCTTCAATTTCTGTTTCAAATAAGCCTAGCGTATTTGGATTCGTTAACATAAGTGCTGCTGTATCTGGACCAACTACTCGTTTTAAATCTTCTAAATCAACTAATCCTTGATCATTGGATTGGACAGTTACTGCTTCAAATCCGGCAACAGTAGCAGAGGCTGGGTTGGTTCCATGTGCTGAATCCGGCACGATTACTTTTGTACGCTGATAATCACCATTTGCTTCATGAAAAGCACGAATCATCATTAATGCTGTCCATTCGCCTTGCGCTCCAGCAGCAGATTGCAAAGAAACTTCATCCATACCTGTAATTTCACATAAGGATTGTTGTAGATCATACATCATTGCCATCGCACCTTGGACACTACTTTCAGGCTGATCAGGATGAATATGGCTAAAGCCTTCCATTCGAGCGACATCTTCATTAATCTTTGGGTTGTATTTCATTGTACATGAACCCAGGGGATAAAAACCCGAGTCTACTCCGTAATTTCGTGTGGAAAGCGCAGTATAATGTCTTATCAAATCCAGTTCACTAATTTCCGGAAGATTAGCAGCTTCTTTACGAATATACGTTTCTCCAAGCTCCTGTTCCAAGTCTACATCAGGTACATCTAATTCTGGTAAGCTGTAGCTTGTTCTTCCAGGTTTGCTTCGTTCAAAGATAAGTGGAAAATCTTGTCTATTCATTTATATCCCCCAATTCTTTGACAAACTTATCAATTTCTTCAGCACTTCGGTTTTCTGTAACCGCAACGAGCATCTGTCCAGACATATTAGGATAATCTCTTTCCAGATCATAGCCACCGATAATCCCTCTCTCAAGTAATTGTTCATTTACTTCAGCAACAGGCTTATCTAATTGAATAACAAATTCATTGAAAAATGCACCATCATAAATAATGGTAAAACCTGCTTCTTCAAGCTTTTGCTTTGCATAACGTGCCTTTTTCATATTTAAAGCAGCCATTTTTTTCAAACCGCGCTTGCCAAGAGCACTCATTGCTACTGCACTAGCTAATGCATTCAATGCTTGATTCGAGCAAATATTAGAAGTGGCCTTATCTCTCCGAATATGTTGCTCTCGTGCTTGTAAAGTTAGCACAAAGCCTCTAACTCCATCTTCATCCGTTGTCTGTCCCACTAAGCGTCCAGGAACTTTGCGCATGAATTTTTTTGTGGTGGCAAAATAGCCACAATGCGGCCCACCAAATTGAGCAGGAATACCAAATACTTGTGTATCGCCAACAACTATATCAGCACCAAATTCAGCAGGTGGTGTCAGGTATCCCAGTGCTAACGGATTGCTTGAAGTAATAAACATGGTTTTCTTCTTATCTGATAAAAGTGTCTGGATTTCTTTCATCGGTTCTAATAGACCGAAGAAATTCGGATATTGTATAACTACGCTCGCTGTTTCATCATCTAATTCTTTTTCTAGCTTAGCTAAATCAGTCACACCTTTATTCGTGTCAATATATACAATTGTCAAACCCGATCCCTTAGCATAGGTTTCAATTACTGCACGACTTTGTGGATGAACGGCACGAGATACTAAAATCTTTTTTCTTCTCGTTTGAGCAGCGCTTAAGTTTACCGCTTCAGCTAACGCAGTACCACCATCATACATAGAGGAATTGGCCACATCCAACCCTGTCAACTCACAGATCATTGTTTGAAATTCAAAAATCGCCTGCAATTCTCCTTGAGAAATCTCTGGTTGATAAGGCGTGTAAGCAGTATAGAACTCAGATCTAGAAATGACATGATTGACAACCGATGGAATATAGTGATCATATACGCCAGCACCTAAGAAACAATGATACTGCTTTAAGTTCGCATTTTTAGCTGCCATGTTTGCTAATTCTTTCTTTAAATCTCCTTCATTTGCAGGTGATTTTAAGTTCATTGGCTGCTTTAGGCGCACCTTTCTAGGTATATCGGAGAAGAGCTCATCTGTATCATTTACTCCAACGCTTCTAAGCATGGTTTGTTTATCATCTTCTGTCATTGGCAAATAGCGAAATTCCATTCTATTCTCCCCCTATTTTTTTCTTTTATAAAAAGGTGTTTCGACTACTTTTGCTTGAAGTTGCCGTTTTCTAACTTGCACGGTCAATTCAGTACCTATATCGGCATAGTCTGTATTCACTAAAGCAAGACCAAGATTTTTGTTAAGCGATGGCGCCTGCGTTCCTGAAGTAATAAAGCCAACATGCGCTTCCTGATAATAGACATCATATCCTGTCCGCGGGATACCTTTATCGATCATTTCTAAGCCGATAAGTTTTCTGGTTGTACCTTCTTCTAGCTGTTTTTGCAATGCTTTTTTTCCAATGAAATCTACTGCTTTATTCGTTTTTACTGCAAAGGCTAAACCGGATTCTACTGGGCTAATTGTATGAGATAACTCTTGACCGTATAAAGGCAGACCTGCTTCAAACCGCAATGTATCTCTTGCCCCTAACCCAACTGGCTCTACTCCCTTATCTTTACCAGCTTGTAAAATAGTTTTCCATAAAGCTATTCCGCTAGCAGCTGGAATATAAATCTCAAATCCATCCTCACCCGTATAACCCGTTCGCGAAACAAGTGCGGTCTCCTCTATACCAGTGAAATTGACATTATTTTCAAAGCGAAAGAACCGAATAGTTGATAATTCCTTATCTGTTAACGCTTGCAATACTTCTTCAGCGAAAGGGCCTTGTAAAGCAAGCTGCGCATATTTACTGGAAATATCCTCAATAGTTAACTGAGTCTCACTAAACTGATTATGACGAACTAGCCATTGATAATCTTTTTTTGTGTTAGCCGCATTGACGACAAGGAGATAATCATTATCATCAAGCATATAGATTAGAAAATCATCGACAGTTCCACCATTCTCATAACACATAAACGTATATTGGGCACGGTTTGGCGTTAACTTTCCCACATCATTCGTTACCATTTGTTGTAGAAATTCTAGACTTTTCGGGCCTTTAACAGCGATTTCTCCCATATGAGAAACGTCAAATAACCCAGCCTTTGTTCTTGTTATTTCATGTTCATGCTTAATACCGGCGAATTGTACAGGAAGATCCCATCCACCAAAATCAATCGTTTTCGCTCCATGTTCTGCATAAATGGGAAATAAAGGTGTCCGCTTTAATTTACTCATCCCACCACTCCTTTTCCAGACTGAAAATTTGAAAAAATAATTCAACAATGCCATTTTCCGATGTTTGGACAATCGAGTAGAGGGAAAAGTTAAGTAACTTTTTCGCCCCTCTCACACCACCGTACGTACGGTTCCGTATACGGCGGTTCAATAGTTTGAGTGTACGAACTGGTATTGTAGAGCGATGTCTTTATATCCTCTTGATACCAGTTCTTTGTCTGTTAATGAACGATGAAGTACATAGCTACCAGATATAGCCCAGTAGCCTTTTCTTGTATTCGACCATTCATAAGCTTTATGTTTATCGATACCTAAGCGAATTAGATTTTCTCTTTTCGTGCGTTGGTTTTTCCATTGCTTCCAGATATATTGTCTAATCCTTCGCTTCAACCAGCCATTGAGATTCTTCATAAATCCTTTCATTTCCCCTATGCCATAGTAGTTTATCCACCCTGTCATAAGTTGCTGGATTTCTTTTAGAATCACTTCAAGATTCCGTCCACGATTGCGTTTGGTGATTCGCTTGAGTTTCTCTTGGACGGTCACTTTCGCTTTGTTATGAGGACGAATTTTAACCCCATTCTTCGTGGCTAATAGACAGAAGCCAAGAAACTTCTGTTTCAAAGGGCTTCCAACCGCACTCTTTTCTCGGTTAACGGTTAGACTCAAATCTCTCTCAAGAAAGGTAGTAATATTATCCATTACTCGATATCCTGCTCTTTTACTTTTCACATAGATATTACAATCATCTGCGTAACGAACGAATCGATGACCACGCTTTTCTAATAGTTGGTCTAGTTCATTTAAATAGATATTACTGAGTAACGGAGATAGGTTTCCGCCTTGCGGCGTTCCTTGTTCTGATTTTTCGAAGATACCGTTAATCATAATTCCACTTAACAAGTATCGTCTTATCAAGTGAAGCACTCGCTTATCAGATATCCGTTTTTCCACGAAGTACATGAGTTTGTCATGATTTACCGTATCGAAGTAGGATTTCATATCCAGGTCCACTACATATTTGTACCCTTGTTCGTAGTACGATTTTGCCCGTATGATGGCATGATGCGCACTACGTTTTGGACGAAACCCAAAACTATTATCGGAGAACGTTGGTTCAAATATTGGTTGTAACACTTGGTTGATAGCTTGTTGAAGCATCCGGTCGATGACTGTGGGAATCCCCAGTTTCCTCTTTCCACCATCTGGTTTCGGAATTTCAACCCGCAGAACGGGTTGCGGTTTATACTTTCCTTGACGTAACTGGGTTAATAATTCCTCCTTGTGTTCCTTCAAGTATGGGAGTAGCTGGTCGTACGTCATACCGTCGACCCCTGCTGCTCCCTTATTTCTGACTACTTGAAGGTAAGCTTGATTTAAGTTGTTCCTTGATAGGATTCTTTCAAACAGATTGGATACACCATTTTGATTGTTCTGTTCACCATGAAAGGTACTATGCGCTTCAACATACCCTTCATGTTCCACACTATCTCTCTGCCGATAGCCAGATTCTCCTGTTTTCTGCAGTTGTCGCACCTTCCACACCTCCTAGTGCTTTCAAAATTTCTATTGTTCGATCCTTCATGTTTCGTCAGCTAACATTACTATGACCTCTGCTGACTTCTTGTGATTCACCAAAACGTCACCACTTTGGTTGTGCTGGTTCGTTATCAATCAACTCCCACTGCACCCTCACAAGACCTCCCCCGGTAAGAACGAAAACTTTCCTCCCATGTAACTGTTAGATTTACTGTATAGGTTTCGGGCAGTATTGGACTTTATCTTGTCACGCAGATTTATCCGACCTAATTCAGCCTTCTATCTAATTTCTGTTCGTCAGTTCAGGAGTTTGCGTCCAGCTTCCTTCAGCCACTACCTCACGATAGCCACCTTGCCTTCCGCTAACAGTTCCTACTGCCAAGCCTGTAGTGGACTTTCACCACCAAGTTTTCGCCCATGCAGGGCGCACGTTAGAAAAACTTGGCTTGTCGCCAAGTCTTTAGCGAAAGCTGTCGTTTTTCTTATACGATAAAGTGAAACTTCATTCAGTAGGAGTTTTCTTCCATCTCCTACTGAATGTTAGTTAAACGAATCGGGCATTTAGGTGCCGTTTTCTCCCACTTAGACCTTTTGTAACAACTCAAGATTTTGAAGTGGGAGTCTTATGGCACCTTACATGCGGGATAAATCCTAAAAATTTTATACTTTCCTATAGTGAAACAAAAGTGTAGCTTGGTTAGCTTAGCCATGTACAAACGGCAAAACTTCTTCTAGATACAGTGAAATTTCATTCAAAGAGTGCTTTTGTTCTTGAATGTTAGCCAATGTTAACTGATTGTAAGCAGAGATCGAAGTTTATTACTTTTTAAGTGCATCAGCTAGACAAAGCTACCATTTCAAAAATACCCATTAAGTAAAATGGATATTTTTTAGTCAGTAAAAAACAGAGATCCATTGCATGAAATGAAATCTCTGTCCTGCTACCAGAAAGTTGCATACCAATAGCATATTGGTATTTGCTTCGTGGGTGGTTTACATCTTTGTAAACTCTCTCCAGAGTCGCGTCCTACAAGAGTCTGTTTGCCTGAGAGATTCGCTTTCACTTGCTCCTTCGGCGTTACATAGCGGTAAGAACCATCTCCGCATTCGTAAGCTCTCCCCTTGTATTCATTCGCTTTTATGAAAAATTAACGTTTTGGTTATACTATGTAATACCTTTATCGGCAATGTAGCGTCTTTTTTTTACTGTGTATTATTATATCACATATTTAGAAAGATAAAATAGATAACCCAATAATCTATAGAAAAAGGAAGTATACGATGAAATCCATTTATTTAGATAAAGATACAGTGTTTATTAAAGAACTTGAAGATAGACTCGAAAAAAACACCTCTCTTTCGTCCTGGGAGCTATTTAAAATGGCCTATGAAGCCGAGCAAACTACTATGTCTCCTTATTTTAGAGGGTTACGGGCATTGGAATTCTTACCACATATGGAGTTTTTAAAACATCAGATCCACACAGCCGAGCAAGTTATTGAACAAATGAATGGTAGAGCTATTTTGGCTGATGAAGTTGGGCTTGGAAAAACAATTGAAGCAGGATTAGTATTAAAAGAATATATGATTCGTGGCTTAGTGAACAAAGCACTAATTCTTGTTCCAGCCTCATTAGTCAATCAATGGGAAAAAGAATTAAATGAAAAATTTTATATCCCTGCTGTTGCTTATCGGAAAAACATGAGCTGGGAGCAAGGTAATATAATTATTTCATCTATAGATACAGCAAAACGTGAGCCACATCGAAGTACAATTCTCGGTATGGACTATGATTTTGTTTTAGTAGACGAAGCTCATAAATTAAAGAATCATAAAACGAAAAATTATGCTTTTGTTCGTTCATTAAAGAAAAAGTATTGCCTGCTCTTAACAGCAACTCCTGTGCAAAATGAATTAATAGAAATCTTTAACCTCGTTTCCATTTTAAAGCCTGGGCATCTAGGTAATTATGATTCTTTTGTTAAGAGTTACGGTAACGACCGTAAAAATATGAAGCACGATCTATACTTAAAACAGCTTGTAAAAAAGGTAATGGTAAGAAATACAAGAAAAGATACTGGCTTAAATCAAGTAAAACGAAATATTGAAACCATATGGACAGAATTCTCAAAAGAGGAAGCTGAGGTTTATCAATGGTTAGAAAATAGCAGTGCATTACTTCCATCCTTTTCTAAGATTACATTACTCCGTGAATTTTGTTCTTCAAGAGAGGCCTGCTATTTATCGCTCAAAAAAATGCTAACAGAAAAACCGGAGTTAGATGTATTTCAGCAAATCACGGAAAAAATTGAGCAATTACCTCACCATAAAAAAGCGGAAAAAGCAGTTGAACTGATTCAACAAATCGGCGAAGAAAAAGTGATTATTTTTACGGAATATAGAGCCACTCAATTTTATTTGCAATGGTATTTACAGCAACACGGCATCTCTTCTGTTCCTTTCCGCGGAGGCTTTAAACGCAGTAAAAAGGATTGGATGCGCCAGCTTTTTCAACATCATGCTCAAGTATTAATTGCTACAGAAGCTGGTGGTGAAGGAATTAACCTGCAATTTTGCAACTATATGATTAACTATGACCTGCCATGGAACCCGATGCGCTTAGAACAGCGAATTGGGCGAATTCATCGTTATGGCCAGGATAAAGATGTTCATATATATAATTTTGCTATCAAAGATACAGTCGAGGAACATATTATGAAACTGTTGTATGAAAAAATTCACCTGTTTGAGCAAGTTATTGGCGATTTAGATGCAATATTATCAGAACTGTCCATCCATGACCTTGAACAAGAAATTGAACAAATTTATGCTGAATCGGCTACTACTGGAGAAGCAAAAATAAAGCTCCATAATTTATCTGCAGTTATTCAAACGGCACATAACACAGCTAATCAGGAGGAACAACAATATGGCGATGCGTAATCATTTAAATAAATTTCTGATCTCATTTTTTCAAGCTAATAACTGTAAAATTCTTCATAATAATGATGGAATCATAACGATTCAGTTAACAGAGAAAATGGATAAAGTTCTTATGAATCGCCCATTTTACTGGCATTATATAAAAAAAATGGGATATCCTGGTGAGCCTATGCAGCTAACGTTGATAACAAATCCGCACAAACGAGATGAAAAAGGGGAATGGATTCATTTTGGAAGCCCGCGTTTACAACAAATTATTCGATATTTACAAGAAAACGAAAAATATACAAAGCTTTTTCAACAAATAGCACCTATCGTCCATACCCCACTTTATCCCTGGCTCGTTACCAATATAAAAATAAGCTATAAAGGAAAATATAAACGAGATGAACTATTTTCTATCGGCTTAAATTTAATTAATGGCACCATGAAATCAGACATGATGCAAACATTAGCGCAGCTTCCTTTGAATACAACCATTTCTGACTTTTGTTATACGCTTTCTCCGATGATTAAGCTAAAAAGTGGGTATAAGCGGATTGAGACTGTTCTCGACCAATATGTAGAAAATCAAGATCATGGTTGGGCGGTTGACTCATTACAAGCATTGGAGGAAGAAGCCAAGCTACTTGAGCATTTTTATAAAACGGATACAGAAGATGAGCAGATGGAACGGGAACTAGAGGAGATTACCAAAAGATACCAACCACAAATTACGTATCAAGTTGTAAATGGTGGACTATTTTATTTAACGACGGACATCGCTTAAGCAGGCAAGATTACCTTGCCTGCTTTTTGTATTTATGAAGCATGATGCGAAACGCAAATGGTAAAATACCAAACCAATGATGAATATAGGCTGTATTAGGGGTTCGTTTTTTCTGCCGCCGCTGCTTTTTTTCTTCAGCAGGCAAATCTAAATAAGTCACTATTTGCATCGTAATAAATTCAATATAATCCTTTGTTGACATCCTACCCCTCCTTTATCAAACAGTTTACTATTAGCTTTACCAAACAAAAAAGCACTATGACAAAAAAGTTTTTAAAAAAAGAAGGGTTTTATATTTTCTTGTCGAATATACAGATTTAAGCAAATCAAGGAGGTGAATTCGTTTTTGAATCTTGCAGAAACCATGTCGAAAAAAATTCTTCAGTATGCGATTGATCAAGACGCTTCCGACATTCATTTCTCCCCTTTGTCCAAGCAAACAAATATTTATTTACGAATCCAAGGGAACCGAATTTTTTATAAATCTATCCCCATCTCTACTTATCAACTTTTGTTAGCATTTTACAAGTTTACATCTGCAATGGATATTGGAGAAACAAGAAAACCACAAAATGGCACGATTACGTTTCAATTTGCTGATCAATTCTTCGATCTTCGCTTGTCTACCTTACCTGTCAAGCAAATGGAAAGCTTGGCAATTCGAATTCTTCCTCAACAAGAAGGGCTTTCTCTTCACCAACTTTTTTTATTTCCAAATCAACTTCATCATTTATTATCATGGATCACAAGACGATCTGGCTTAATTTTGATTAATGGACCAACTGGAAGTGGAAAGACAACCATGTTATATGCAATTCTTCAAGCTTTACAGCGACAGAAATCTTTTCAAACCATTACATTAGAAGATCCCATTGAAAAAGATCTTGAACAGGTTTTACAGGTCCAAATCAACAAAAAAGCAGGAATCACTTATCAATCCGGTTTTAAAGCAGCACTTAGACACGATCCCGATATTATTATGGTTGGTGAGATTCGCGACTCCCCGACAGCTAAATTTGCACTTGAAGCCTCCTTATCTGGACATCTTGTCTTAAGCACAATCCATGCTTCTCATGCATTAGGGACATTATATCGATTGAAAAGTCTCGGATTAATGATGACTGATCTGCAACAAGCATTAATTGCCATTGCTTCTATTCAATTAATTCCGTTTGAAACAGTAAAGCATGGACTTAAACGAGCCGCTATACTGGAGTTATTAGATGAGCCATTACTTGCTGCTTATTTCCAAAAGGGTATAAATTGGCAAATCAAAAAATATCATTCCTTTACTCATTTACGAAAGAAGGCGTTTGCTTATGGCTTCATTACTAAAGAGGCATTTTTTAACCTCCAAGAATGAATTAACTGATGATGAGCAGTTACGTTTGCTTAAGCGACTGCATCGACTATTAGAAACTGGATACCCACTGATAGAAGCACTTGAAGTAATTAGCTGGGATAAGCAGCTCCATTATTCGGCTAAAGAAATCATGAACATACTAACTTATGGAAAATCATTAGATCAAGCCCTGCAATTAACCTCGTTTCATCCTTCGATTACCAGTTACCTCTCTTTTGCAAAATCCAATCAAAATCTGCAGGAAAATATAAAGCGCTGCTGTGACATGTTTGAACGGCGACAAACATATACACGCAAATTTAAACATGTTATTCGCTATCCAATCATTCTGTTCATTATTTTTGTACCTATCCTATTTGTGTTAAAGCAAGCCGTTATCCCTTCATTTATTGAGCTTTATAAAGGGACACCCGGATCTTCTCCAATACTTGTCATTTCTTTATGGCTCATTGACTTGTTAGGGGTTTTATTAATTGTTCTTCTGCTGCTTATATTCGTCGTTGCCGTTTTTTGGAAAATTTATCGACATCGACTGGAAATGGATAAACAAATACAGTTATATGAACGTATACCTTTTTATCGCAGTTATTTGAGATTGCAAACTTCCTTTATGTTTGCCAGCCAATTTAGCACATTGATTAAAACGGGTCTTTCCTTTAAAGATATCCTGGAACAGATGACGAAGCAAAAAAAACAGCCAATCATTTCCTATTATTCATCATTAATGATCAATCAACTATCAGAAGGGCGACATCTCTCTACATTACTTTCGCAATTCCGTTTTTTAGAAAAGCCGCTTACAAATATATTCCAAAAAAACAATAATACAGAAACACTAGAAATGGATTTAATGGTTTATGCTGAAGTACTAATGGAAGAAACAGAACGAAAAATAGTCCGCATGATGACATATATTCAACCCGTTTTTTTTATTATTATTGGCTGCTTTGTTTTATTTATTTACTTGACACTGATGTGGCCGATGTTTCAACTGATTAAAACGATATAAAGGAGACATTGCAATGTTGAAAAAAAATGACGCTTTTACGCTGATTGAGATGTTAATTGTGCTTATGATTATATCCGTGTTAGTTATTCTTATTATTCCAAACCTAGGAAAGCGAAGTAAAGAAGTAAATCATAAAGGCTGTGATGCTCTTATATCAGTAGTACAGGCACAAGTAGATACGTATCATGCTGAAAAGAATCGCTATCCTAGCAGTTTAAATGCAATGATACCTGAGTATCTAAACGAAGAACAAAAAACATGTAATGGAAATAAGGAGTTAGTATATGATAGAGAATCAGGAAAAGTTCGTGCACCCAACTAAAGCTAAGCAGGGTTTTACTTTAGTCGAAATGTTAATTGTACTAAGTATTTTCATGATCTTAATAGGTTTAAGCACTCCGCCTATTCTATCAGCTTTATACAATGTGGAGAGTGCAGCTGTTATTCGTAAATTAGAATCTGATGTTATGATGGTTCAACACTTGGCAGCTACAACACCAAGTGGCGTTTCCATTCTTTTGTTAGAAACGCGTTATTACATTTTACAATCTGCACGTATTATTAAGGAAGTTAATTTACCTGAAGGTTTCAGCATTAATAGTACGACATCAAGGTTCATTGAATTTGATGCTAATGGCAATTTTAAAAATCCACGTTCCTTTTTTATCTCTTCCCCCTCAAAGCGATACAAAATTATTTTCGCATTCGGTAAAGGCAGGTTTCGCGTTGAAGAAAAATAATGGCTTCACCCTAATAGAAGTGATGGTTGCCGCGAGTATTTTACTAACCTTTATCAGCCTCCTTATCCCTGCTGTATCTCTTTTGAAAACAGAAAAGCAAATATTAAGCGATCGACGTATGGTTACTTTTGAACTACATGATCAATTACAGCAATTTTTTTGGCAGACAACAAGGCTTAAACGTGATAGATACTCAATAGAAGTGAACACATTACCTGTTGAAATTACCATCTCTACTGAAAAAGAATACTTGAAAGGATGTGCATATTGGAAAAATGCAAAGCAGCGACAAGAAAAAATTTGTTTATATGGCCTTCCACAATAAAGAAGGATTCACCTTTATTACAACCTTGCTTATGATGGGAATATTAGTAATCAGCTTACCTTTTCTTAGCTATTTAATTCAAGTAGTAACAGAAAGAAGCGATCAATCAGAATTATCTGTCGGTCAGTTTTTCTTATTCATGCGAAATGAAGTCATGCAAGCGAAACAACTACAAGTTTATCCCAATAAATTAAAACTAACTGCCAAAGATGGAGCAACTGCCTCATTCGAGCTGTATCAACAGCTTATACGTAGACAAGTGGATGGCAAAGGGCATGAAATATATTTACGAGATATACAACGTTTACAATTTATTTCACTTCCTTATGGAGTTCGATTAATGGTTACAACGATAGAAGGTGAACAATTTGAAAAAGAAATTATTTTTTATCAATAAACAACATGGTTTTATGTTACCATTAGTTTTAATCATCATTTCTTTAGTCATTGTATTGATGTCATCTAATATTCACCATTATCACAATAATTTAGCTATAACAAAGAACCAAATCGATCAAGTTACAATAGAAACATTAATTCAAATAGCTAGAGAAAAATTGAAACGTAAACTATTAGAAAATGAACAATTGGATAAGGAAACCTTCACTCTGCCACAAGGAGAGGTGAACGTTCGTATAACCCGAATAGATGAACATAGTTATCAGCTATTGTTTACTGTCACGCTTGATGAACAATCAAAATTCCAACAGATAGGTTTTATGAATATAACTAAAGAAGCTAAGATAATTAGTCATTAACAACAACAAGGTATAGTGGTTGTTCAAAAACGATATAAAGTGAAACTTCATTCATTGAAAATTTCCTTTATTCGCTACTGATAGAAGTATAACGAAGATTAAAATCTCGGACGTCCTTGAAAAATCGCGATGTGTCACTGTTGTAGCCCTCCCTGGCCTTGAAAACTCGCGATGCTTATTCAAGAAGCTTTCCCTGGCCTGTCTCCCCGAATGAACCTGGCATTAGATGCCGTTATCTCCGCTTGAGTTCTTTGTATTCTCAATTACCATTAAAGCGAGAGTCTTACGGAACCCTGGATGGTGTAAAATGATAACGAATTCCATCATCAAATAGCTTTTATAAATCATTCCCCATATATTTATGACTAATATTACATTTAGCAAAAACTCATTCTAATGCTCCATACAATGTTTCCGATTTATTACTTTCATTTACAAGTTTATTTTCCTCGTTTATAATGTCTATGATAAGGTTACCAAAAGGAGGGGGATAACATGGATCGAATGTTTCGTGGGTTAGCCTTTTGGACAGGGATATTTACAGTGATGTTCTATGTGGGCGATATGCAAAAAACTGCAGTTTTATTTCTTGTTCAAACGGCTTTTTTCTTAACATTAAGTTATTTGAAACTGTCTGAACGAATGTATATGTATTTATTCGGAGCTTATTGTACCATTTTCTTTATTGGGTTTACATGGTATTCAGAATTTATACTTGTACCTGGATTCGGAAATTAACATCCTAAAACCCTGCTTACATATGTTGAATAGCAGGGTTTTTGTTTTGTTAATTTTACGAGCTTCCATCACAGTGTAAAGAAAGGGTTGTTTATCTTTTCAAATCCGATATTCGTTTTTGGTCCATGCCCAGGAAAAACAGTATAAATATCATCTAATGTATATAAAGAGGTTGTGACTGATTTTTCTAATTGAGCATAGTTACCACCTGGAAGATCTGTACGTCCGATTCCTTGATAAAATAAAACGTCGCCACTAATAACAAACTCATCATCATGGAAGATAAAACTAACACTGCCAGGAGAATGACCGGGTGTGTGGATCACCTCAATCGAAAATTCACCGATCATCATTTTTTCAGGTACTAATAATCTGTCCGGTTGCGCTGTCTGTACTTGTTGTTGCATGAATAATAAGGAGCCATTTTTTTGCGGATCCTCTAACCAGCTTGCTTCTGCTTCATGAAGATAAACATCAATTTGATAGGTCTTTCTCAACTCATCTACCGCACCAATATGATCAAAATGTGCATGTGTTAATAAAATAGCTATTGGCGTTAGTTCGTGCTCAGTAAGAAACTCCTTTACTTTATCAGCTTCACCACCTGGATCAAAAATTAAGGCTTCTTTTGTTCCATGTACAACATAACAATTTGTACCTAACGGACCTAAAGACATAGTTTCAATATTCAATTACTTTTCTCCTCTCATTCAAATGTAAATCCTTGATTTGTCTCGACAAACTGCATATAATACTATAGAATAAGTTATATAATCGGACTAGTTACATAATAATACAAATGGATTTCCTATAGCAAGATTAGCAATCTAGGAAGTATAAGGGAGGATCAGTTTTATGCATATCGTCTTAGGGGTATTATTTTTATTAGTAGCTATACTAGCAGTTGTATCTATCGTACGTCAACTTAAATTCAAAAATTTCTTAGCAATTGCATTTTCGGCAATTACAGCTTTAGCATTTGGTTTTTTTGCAATTGCAACAATCATTTCAGAATTAAAAGGATAGATAACGTAAGTAAAACAAGCTAACTTTTCTAGTTAGCTTGTTTCTTTTTTGCCTAAACTTCCGGCTGTTTGCCTAAAACTTTGAAAATAATCTTTTTTGCTATACTTATTCTATTATCCACTAATTACCTATGAAATGCTTTTCAGTTTTAAACTGCTATCACAAAAGATTCCGTACTGTACAATCAATCCACGATTTTAAACATACGCTTATACACGTACAAAGTGCAACCGACATACAAACTGGCTGAGGAGGTAAAAATGAAACTTCATTCAAGGGAGGGCTTTTTCCTTTAAACAGTAGATCTACCTTGAAAACTGCAATGCGTCGCTGACGTAGCTTTCCCCCTACGTAAAAATCGCGACGTATTGCTGTCGTAGTCCTTCTTGTCATTGAAAAACCACGATGCTTATTCAAGAAGCTTTACCAACTTATCCTAGGAAGAAAATAGGAGTATGCTACAGCTTGAGCGCATGTGTTAGACAAAGCTACCTAGATTTCCACCAATTAGAAAGGACATAAGTTCTTAAACACTAAAAAGCTTCAATCCGTAGAACATCTTTTCTACGGATTGAAGAGCTAATTTTAAAACACCCATATATTTAATTATTTTTATCAAAATCAAGAAAACGGAATAAGTCACCATAAATGAGATCATCGGAGTAACCCAGTTCTTTTTCCACTTGTTCCCGAATTGGATCACAAACTTGCTTCTCTTCCTCATTTTCTTCTTTTCCTGTACTATCATTCTTATTATCTTCTTCAGCTATTGGTTCACCCGTTTTTCGATCATAGCATGTGTTATTTGTATACATATGGTCTTCACTAATAAAGCTTCCATCACGTAGGGCAATGAATCCTTTTCGATTATTGCTAAATAGATCATTACCAAATTGAATATCATCGCTATTTTTTATACCTAATACATTTAATAACGTCGGTTTTACGTCAATTTGACCAGAAACCTCTGATTTAACCCCGCCTTTTCCATAACCAGGAATGTGAATAAATAATGGCACTCGTTGTAATTGAACTTGATCATATGGTGTGATCTCTTCTTTACCCAAATACTGGCTCATTGCCCGATTATGGTTTGCGCTAATTCCGTTATGGTCTCCCATAATAACGATAATAGAATTCTCATAGAGGCCTGATTTTTTTAATTGATTAAAGAACTGCTCAATTGACTCATCCATATACCTTACAGTTGGAAAGTAATTATTTAGGGTACTGGAATTAGAATTATACGGTTCGATTGATTTATCTTCTTCACCCAATTCAAATGGGAAATGGTTTGTTAATGTGATCAATTTTGCATAAAATGGTTGCTGCAATTTTTGTAAAATTTTAGTGGATTGCTCAAAGAATGGTTTATCTTTAAGACCCCAACCAATCGAGTTTTCCTCTGTTACCTCATACGATTCCTCACCATAATAGTGATCAATTCCTAAACGTTGATACATCTGATCACGATTCCAAAAGCTTTTATTATTGGCATGTAGAACACTAGTGTAATAACCATTTTTTCCTAATATTTCCGGCATGGCATTAAACTCATTTTGGCCATGGGTAAAGAATACTGCTCCACGAGAGAGTGGATATAAGGAATTCTCTACAATAAATTCTGAATCCGATGTTTTCCCTTGCTCCGTTTGATGATAGAAGTTTTCAAAATAAAATGTGTCTTTATCTTTTGTTAAACGATTTAAAAATGGAGTAATTGGCTCACCGTTAACTTTATTGTTAATAACAAAGCTTTGCAGTGACTCTGCATTAATGAAAATTACATTTTTACCTTTAGCAACACCAAAAAGCTCTGATTTTTCATTACGTTTCATATTTTCATCGACATATTCTTGAATTTCTGGTAATTCATTTCCATCAGCAAACACCCGCTGCGTTTTTGCTTTTGCCTGTGTAGCAAGATCATAAATATGATAATTAAACAACCCAATATTCTTCACTAAATATTCTCTATCAAAAGCTCGAGTAAATAACTGTGGTCGTTCCATTTCAGCCAAAAAGAAATTACCTGCCAATAACACGAAAGACATAGCTAAAGCAAAAACTTTTCCGCTTTTTGAATATTGGACAATCTCTTGCTCTGATCGCCTTTTACTTAGATACCAGATGAATATGACATCGACAAACAATAGAATATCAAATGGCTTAATTAAAGTTAAAATACTAGACCCCAAATCAGCTGCATTACTAGCCTGGAACAACTGCGGTAACGTAATAAAATCAGTAAATGAACGATAGAATACTAGATTTGCGTAAATAATCAAGGTTCCAACCAATGCTGTATACCGCAAAAATTTCATTTGCCTCGTTTGTTTTTTAAACCAAACACTCAAAGCAAAAACAAGAAATGCAGATACAAATGGGTTGATAAATAAAATAACCTCTTGCATTATATTTTCCAATTCAATGGAAAACATAAAACGATAAACAATATATGTTTTAATGCCAAATAATAGTGTAGCTAAAACAAATAATGGTATATTCTTTCGTTTTAACTCCATACAACTTCCTCCTGCTTCTTACCTTATAGATATAAATTACCATACTCCCCTTCTAGGGAAAAATGATAGCTACGTAAAAGTTATAGCTGCTCCTAAAAGAAAAAGTTCAAAAAATCCGTCAAAAACATGTGATATACTTCGTTTTCTGCGAATCTAATATCTATTGGTATATCTTCTACTTATAAGGAACTTACTTCTCTTTGAACACATACTAATATTAAGAGACATAGTTAAGTTTTCTTGTGGTACAAAATCAAATCTTAAATTATGGTTTATTAAATAATAATCATACTAAATTCATTTCCATTTTACAACAGTAAAATAATCCCAAGGTGCGTTTGGGTTTACCATGCGTTTTCTTTTACCCTATTTAGCTTCATTATAAACATGACGTATAATATATGTTAAAAATATGTGAAAAGGATATTTTTCTAACACTCGTTTTTGCGTAAGTTGACTCTTTTACTTCAATAAATATTCCCATTACATTAGGTACTTCTTAACGATAAAAAAAGTAGCTATTAATTATGACGGTTTGTCCAGCCAAAAAGTTTCAATAATCTCGTTATTTATCTTCATTATACTATTTTTGTAGTTTTTGTTTTACTAGATAAGCCGCGCCTATGATACCAGCATCATTACCTAATTGGGCAAACGCTAATTCACAAGTTTGGTTCACTTTTGGAAGTGCATATCGATCAAATGCTTCGCGAATAGCGGAAAGTAGCGGCTCACCCGCTTTTGACACTCCTCCACCAATTAAAACTTTAGCAGGATTAAGAATAACACCCATAGTTGCAATTGCCATACCTAATACATCAGCAGTGCGAGCAACGATCTGTTCAGCATCTTGGTCACCTTCTGCTGCTAGTTGAAAAACATCCTTTGCAGTAATTGTTCCATTTGTTGCTATTATAGAAGCTAGTTTACTTTTAGGAAACTCCTCTGCCTTCTGTTTTGCTTGGCGCACGATACCGGTCGCTGAAGCAATGGTTTCTAAACAACCTTTCTTACCACAGTTACAACTAGCGCCATCCTTTTCAATAATTATATGGCCGATTTCGCCACCTAATCCTGCTTCACCATTAATGATTCTTCCGTTAGCAATAATACCTCCGCCTACACCTGTACCAAGTGTAATCGCGATTAAGTTTGCAACTTGGTGACCAGATCCTCGCCAATTTTCACCTAAAGCAGCCACATTAGCGTCATTTTCAACAAACACTGGTAATTGTGCTAGTTTTTTTAATAAATCACCTAACGGATAGTCTTTCCAACCAATATTTACTGCCTCGTATATAAAACCTGTTTCGTCTTCTATAAATCCCGGGGCGCCAATCCCTATACCAAGAATTTGTCCTTGCTTCATTCCTTTTACTTCTATTTTTTTAGTTATCGAATCCCATATATCATGAATGATATGAATACCACCATCATTTGTATTTGTTGGGATTTGCCATTTGTCAAGTATGTCTCCTTCATTACTAATCAGTCCTAATTTAGCTGTAGTTCCTCCTATGTCGATACCAATAATTATCTGTTCCAACTTCAAGACTCCCTTTTTTCTATTTTTTTAATGATGTTATTTCTTTTTTTAAAATTAGTTTTGCTTTCACGTATAACTCTTTTTCTATAAACCCTAGCCCGTGTAGTTCATCTAACTCCATTTCAAACATTTGGAGATCACCAAGACGACTTCCGGTATAAATGAATGTACCATACCTTTTTAACAATTGCTGGATATCATAGACTGATTTCATTAATGATCACCAAATTTCATTATACTAAAACTGTGTAAGAAAAAGAATAGATTGTAAAAAAATGAGCATGATTTAGAGGATAAATACCTAAAGCCATAAAACCACTTTTTAGAATTTGCATCTATTTTACATGAACAAAAAGCTAGAAGGCGCTCGTTTAGCGACGTTTAAATTGGAGATCTTCTAATGAGTTTAAAGAAACTAGGCAAGCCGATGTCGATATATCGTAAGACGGTCGGAGTTTGCTACGTGTTCGAACGCATATGCTAGACGAAGCTACTTCCAAAAAGAAGTCCACATTGCGTTCTCAGACATTGAAAAGACCCAAATCTTCTTAACGATCTGGGTCTTTTGGATGCAGAAATGCTGGACGTCGGTTTTTCAGTGGTATTGGGGAACGCAAGAAGACATCTCGAAACGGACGGTAGGAAAAGGGAAGAAATGGCCAAAAATATGGTACATGAAAAGATTCCATACGTGCTAAGTAGAGAATCCAAATGGTTATTCCAACGATATAGCCTATACCACCAAATAAAGCTACACAAATCAATAAAAAAATGCGAACTAATCGGTTGGCCAAACCTAACTCATAACTTGGTGTAGCGTAAGTTCCAATCGCTGCAACAGCCAAATAAAGTACTACCTCATGAGAAAACCAACCAACTTGAACAGATACTTCTCCAATCATAATGGCAGCTACAAGTCCAAGTGCAGTTGCTAATGATGAAGGTGTATGAATGGCTGCCATTCGCAAAATATCTATTCCTACCTCTGCTAATAAGAACTGCATGAATAAAGGTACGACCCCTTGGTCAGTAGGCCCGATATATTGAAGGTTCGCTGGTAAATACTCAGGATTTTTCGTAAATAAGTAATACAATGGCAAGATAAAAATGGATGCCCACACGGCAAAAAAGCGAACAAAGCGCAAATATGCACCTACTAGCGGCTTTTGTCGGTACTCCTCCGCATGCTGAAGATGATGAGCATATGTAGCCGGGGTTATCGTTACACTTGGAGAACCATCAATAATGATAACGACATGTCCTTCATACAAATGGGCTGCAGCCGTATCAGGGCGCTCCGTGTATCTCACTGTAGGATATGGATTCCAATGCCTACCACTAATATACTCTTCGATTGTTTTTTCAGCCATTGGCAATCCATCGGTATCGATTTGCGCCAGCTTGTCTTTTAAAGCTTCTACTCTACGCTGATCTGCAATATCTTCTAAATAGCAAATACAAATATCTGTTTTTGATCTTCTTCCTATTTGCATATACTCCATGCGTAAAGAGCGATCACGAACTCTACGTCTTGTGAGTGCTGTATTAAAAATAATGGTCTCTACATAACCATCCCGTGATCCCCTAACAACCCTTTCTAAATCTGGCTCTTCCGGTGAGCGAGCTGGATAGGTTCTTCCATCTATCATAATTACTTTATCGATTCCTTCGACTACCAATGCTGCAGGCCCACCAAGAACAAGATCCGTTACTTTATTTAAATCATCGACCTCATCTACCTCAACATATGGAATATATGTTTCAACCAACTTTTTAAGTGTATTCGTTTGGATATCTTCTGGCTTCAAATCAGCAAATAAATCCATAATATACAGTAATATATCATCTTTGATAAATCCATCAATTAAAAAAAATACCATTTTAACTCCAGCATATTCCAGGTCACGTTGTACAATATCAAAACTTTTGTCTACAGCTAATCGATCGCGTATATAGTCACGATTTTTTTCAAACGAACGAAATAAGGGCTGCTTATCCTTTTGCATATACTCACCTATCCATTTTCATTACTATACGTATTGTGTGGATTTTGTGATTGTTCTATGCATTTGCTATATAAATAGCATATCGGCGTAAGTGGCTGCATATAGTGAAAAGAAGAAAGCTTGTACAAAGGCGGGGGATAGTATGAAAAAAGTAATCATCATACTCTGTGCAGGAATAATTTTAGCGAGCATATGTATTATAAATGTACAAACAAAACCTGCAATTACTTACTTTCCAATCGATCAAGATACCACCTTTTCCACTGCAAAAACTTCTCTTTCTCTAATTACGGAAAAAGAAAATGACAATTACAAACTATTGTGGCAGACTAATTCCACAACCGACATCCCCGTATACTTAAGACAAGATGTTTCCTTGCTTTTTGACAATGGCAGACTTCGTGGCGCTTTAACCAAATGGGTTCAAAATACAGATACAATCCAATTAAAAGAGATGCTACAACTTGAAGACAGCAGCTTATATCAATCTATTTCTTTTCATCACGGTGAAATTCATAAATCAAGAGACGAGATTAAAAGCATCCAAAAAATGTCTAGTGATTATCTTTACGTGATTGATTCACCAACAACTCCGCTTGTGTCATTTAAAACAGCGAAGAGTAATTATGAAAGAGAATGGAAAGATTTGCTTGATCGAACCTCCAAGCAACAGTTATTATACCATTGGAATACGTTATTAAATCATTTTCAAATCGATAAAGAAAAATACTTAGCGGTTCCTTTAACTAGTTTGGATAAATATCAAAACGAACCACTTCCTTCTCTTTCACAAGCACAAACCAATAAAATAATTGGTCAGCTATGGGAAGGTTTATACAAAAATTATGTGATCCCAATTGTCAAAACAGAAAAAGAAGTAGTAGATAGTTATATCCCTTTAATTTTATTTGATAAGGAAAATAAGCACCTGCTTGTTCTTTTTGAATTAAATAAAAAAAAGAAACAACTGATTCAAGAATATTCCCTGTAACAACAATAGATTTTCAAAATATTGTTCACCATATAATTATTATGTAAACTTATCAATGAGAGTATGGGACATAATTAAAAAGCATCAAATTTAAATGCGATGTTTACTGGAATAGGCATGCTTATAAAAAGAGAAATCCGAACTAATTCGAATTCTAATTAAAGAATCTTGAATCACGCTTCGGATTTTTCTTTGACTAAAACACATTTTCCCCAGTCCCTCTCTTATAACTGATCCTCTGATCGTTCCACTATCCGATTAATAAAAACCAGATGTAAACTTTCTGGATTATTTTGCTACTTTTCCGGTAATTTCCTCATATAACTCGATAAATTTTGGGTTATTCGGATCTAATTGATATGCTTTTTCGATAGCAGCATCCGCCTTATTCATCTCCCCTTTACGAAAATATAAGGAAGCAAGATTATAATGCGCCTCTGGAACGCTATTATCCAGTTCAATGCTTTTCTCTAGATCTTTGATTGCTTTATCAGGCTGGTTTAATTTAATATACGCATAAGACCGCTGAAATAAGATAGCCGCTTTTAAGTCCCCTTCACTGCGTAATGCTTGATTAGCATGCTCAATCGCCTTATCATAATTTCCTTCCTTTACCAGTCTTTCTAATTGCATAGCATGATAGAGTTGACTACTCTGATTATTAACTAGCCCATATTGAACAACACCAAATAGAAGCGCAATGAATATGACAAGTGCACTTAATTGTTTTAGTAACTCTCTATGTTTCGGCAAATGGACTATTGACGATGCGATAAAACCAGCGATAAGACCACCTAAATGTGCACCATTATCAATTTGCGGAACAGAGAACCCAAAAACGATGTTAATACCTATTAACAGGAGCACGTTGGTGCCAATGGTTTGGAAAAATATTGTACGATGATAAAGCCCGAAAAATAGTAATGCGCCAAACAGTCCAAATAAAGCGCCGGATGCTCCGGCAGCTATGTTTACAGAAAAAGCAAAACTAGCCAATCCTCCGCCAATCCCTGCTAGAAAATAAATGATCAGAAACCGGATGGATCCATAGATTCTTTCAACTAAAGATCCCAAATAATAAACGGCAATCATATTCATTGCCAAATGGAGTAATCCAATGTGTAAAAACATGGAGCTAATTATCCTCCACCATTCACCATCTTCAATAATTGCAGGATTAAACTTAGCACCAAATTTGATTAATGTTTCCGTATTTTTACTGCCTCCATTCAATTCAAGGAGTAAAAACATACCGATACATAAAAGCAAGATAATATATGTAAGTCTTGGCTTACCAAAGGAAAAAACAGCCTTCGTTTGTTGTTGATGATCAAACACATGTTGAGTTAAATACTGTTTATAGGACACTAACTTCCTTTCTTTTTCCTCTATATCCAATGAAAGATCTGTATCTGTGATGGAAACACCGACTTCATTTGCAAGTCTTTGTTTTTCTTCTTCATAAAGAGAATTAGATAAGTAATAAAGATGCATTGAAATAGATTGCTTGGTATTTAACTTCATTGGTTTTTTTAAAAGTTCCCAATTATCAACTGGGGCATGTTCAGAAATATAAATATTATGTATTTCAATAATTCTTCCACGTAACATACGCTTCATTGCTTTCACTTTCTGAAAAACAACGGCGATATCTTTTTTTAAATGATTTGTCCAATCAAATCCCTGGTTAATCAATCGTACAACATTTGAAGTTTTTCCTTGCTTCTTTTCCAACCATATTTCATTGCCTTGATCATTTACATATAATACATCATAATTATCAGCGGAAACAAATTGAACTGCCAGTTTGTACAACTTATATTGTTCATCCAAATACATTACCACATCTCCCCTTAAGTTCTACCTTCATTAAACTGATTCTTGTTAAGCTTTTTCTCTTTATATAATAGTTTAAGTGCTATATATGATAAAAGAAGTTGTTTCCCACAACTTCTTTTTCCAGTGGATGGTATTCATGTATCTGTTTGGCATGAAAATTCTTCACCATTTATCATGATTTAAACATCCAAGGGATTAATTTACTGCGTACTGTCGGCATATTCATTGATAGTTGGACAGCTAATTTACGCAAAAAACTGATCGCCAAAAGAGTATTCATTACTCGATAGCGCCATTTAAATAATAAAGTTGCAGTAGTTAGTATACCAGCAATTAAAACTATAATACGCAATAGGAACACCTCTTTTTTCTAAGTTGTGTTCTTAGTTATGGCAGAAGCATGAAGTTTTATACATTTATCCCGCATTTGACTTGCAGTTGGACCCTCCACTTATCCTTCAAAGTTTCACCTCGTAGCATTGGTGGAGGTCTTACAGTCAGTTACATGCGGGATAAAATCATTGTAAAACTTAACTACCTTCCTTTTATATCCATCCTTGCTCCGTAATTAAATGGTCAACAGGTAAGTCAAAAGGATCCTTTGGGATGGTATCAATGAGTTGAGAACTATGTAGAATCGATGCCGTTTTATTTTTATACTTTACTAAAAATCGGTCATAATATCCACCGCCAAAGCCAATCCTGTATCCTTGTCGATCAAAGATAATACCGGGAACTAATAACAGATCCATTCGCTCTGGTGGGATATGCTTTGTCATACTCGGTTTTGGTTCAAGCAAGCTGTAGTAAACAACTTCTAATTGCTCATATGTATTGATTTGATAAAATTCCATACCTTTTGTAGCTGGAAAACATTTTGGCACACAAATTGTTTTCCCTTGCTCCCAGCCCGTTTCAATAATTTTCATTGTATCCCATTCAAACCCTTGTGATATGGTTATACCAACAGTTTCTGCTTGTTTCCACAAGTAAGAAGTAAGGAGATGAGCATGTAACTGTTTCTCCGTTCCCTTTTTCTCTTCCTCACTGAATTGTTTTAACTTAGCAATTCCAGTCGAGCGCAATTTCTCCTTCGTCACTAAGCTAGCTTCCTCCCTTCCATATGGTTGAAGTGATCTATAATTGGCGTATAATGTTATTTCAAGCAGTAGAATCTATGATAATTAGATGCTTATAGAATGCAAAAACAAACCAAATATATGACCCTTATTGTTATCCATTTTTTAACAGTCTTACACTTATCACTTTTCTATATATAACTTTACCATAATTTTAGGCAAGAACAAAAGCTCAGGCGCTTGTTTAGTGCATACAATTTGGTTAGTTTCTAACGAGATCAAAAAGATATGCCTCTGCAACAGGAGTATGCCGACGCCAGCGGCAAGCCCGCTTATAGTCGGCCTTCTTTTAGACTCAAGCCGATGCTGACTTGTCGAGGAAAAAGAAGGGAGTTTGCTACAAACTGAGCGTTTAAGCTAGACGATGCTATTTTCAAAACGTTATCCACCATGAAGACTATGATAATAATAAAACCTTTATCTTTTCGATAAAGGTTTTATTAAGAAGATCTTATTTTGTTTCTCGATGTAGAGTATGTTTTTTTAGTCGTGGACTATATTTCATAAGCTCAAGACGCTCAGGATTTGTACGTTTATTTTTAGTTGTAATATAATTACGATCTCCTGTTTCAGTGCAAGCTAAAGTAATATTAACGCGCATTTTCTTCCCTCCAAACTATATCAAATTCCTTTATCACGTAATAGCGAAATTTTCATTTCAGACTTAATCATAATATCAAATATTACCGAAAGTATCAAGGCTTAACCTGGGATTATTTTTCAGCAAAAACTTAATCATTAGAATGGTTAATGAACGAATGCTACGCTTCAATTTTCAGTCTGAAATCATTATTATTTACTAATAAAACCTTGTTCTAAAGGAATTAACCTTCAGCTTCTCTCAAAATTACCTGAGCATTTTACAAATACAAATATATGAAATCATATACTCATGGTATATCATAACTTTAGCTGGACAAGTAAACTCTATTTTTGATTTTTAGTACATTTTTTTATATAATTCAACATATGTGGCTACTCCTACTTAACTTTTTAATAGTTTGTAAAAGTTACATTTACATCCACATTTTCTGGATCCCCCTTGCCAAATCATGACTTCATGCAATCAATTCGATATAAAAAATAATGTTGTTTCGGCAAAAATAACAAAATTATAATGGCTTTTCGATAGTATTTTATGATATAACTAGTATTGAGTAAAAGGAGGGAACCAGATGTTATATGCAATTATTTCCATTATTGTTGTGGGAATTGTTTTACTTGCAGTATCATTTTTTATGAGTGATCGAATTGAGCAAGTCGAGAGTCAATTAGAACAATTTTCCATTACAACGATGCAAGATACATACCAAATAAAAAAGAAGATTAAAATCTTAGAAGAAGAGTTGCTAACAGAAGATTTTACCGAAAATCGCATTGATAATAGATAATGAAGGGAGGAGGAAAACATGAAACAACCCGTACGTGTTTTTGCTATGGGCTTATTAACTGCCGGTGTTATCATGCTAGGCGTTTATTTTTTTTCCAATGGAAATATTCAAACTGCAGATAACCTATCCGACGAAGAACTAGTGACACTAATTGAAGAAAAGGGTTATCACGTTTTATCAGACTCTGAGTATGTTGCTCTATCTGTTGATGAACAAGGGGCCACAGATTCCCAGGATCCTCAGAAAGAAGAACAGCCAACGTCAAAAGCGAAAGCAGCAGAAAAAACGAACGATGAGCAAAATAGAGACAAACAAAAAGAAGCTGACAACAACAAAGATCAAGAGGATAAAGAAAAAGATAAGGAACAAGAAGATAAAAATAAAACATACACATTAAAAATTAAATCAGGAATGCCTTCTTCGGATATAAGCGATCTATTAGAAGAAAATAACATTATTGATGATGCTAGTGAGTTTAATAAGTATTTAGAGAAACATAATTATAGTGAAAAAGTACAATTAGGTAAATTTAAAGTATCAAGTGATATGAGTTTATATGAAATAGCAGAAGCAATTACAAAATAAGCTAAAAAGCAGCACTTTGTCTGCTTTTTAGCTTATTTTTAATTTAAATTATAGTTTTCGCCTTTAATCAAATATAAAATGCTCTCACCAATATTCGTAATATGATCCCCAAAACGCTCTAGATATCTAGAGCATAAAGAAATCTGCATAATATATTGGATCTTATCAGGATTTGTTGCTGTCTCTCCTAATAATTCACTAAGAATTAGCTTATTTTCTTTATCAACGAAATCATCCATCTCAGCTAGCTGACTGGCTAATTTGCTATCCTCTTCCATAAAAGCTGTGATAGCTGTATGAAGCATATGGATTAATGCATCCTTCATTGTATGCAGTCGTTTAGGAATTAGCGCCTCCTCGCTTTCTCCTAAACGAATCGTTGAACGTGCAATATTTCTAGCATTGTCAGCCATTCTTTCTAAATCCGCAACGATCTGTAAAGCAGTAATTAGCCGTCGTAAATCAGTAGCCACTGGATTTTGTTTTGCAATTAGCAATACGATTTTATCGTTTATTTCTAATTCTTTTTTATCAATATCTTTATCGGCTTCAATCACTTGTTCAGCTAATTGAATATCTTGATTAAATAGTGATTCCACAGCATTTTTTAAAGCTTTTTCTGCCAAGTTAGCTACTTCAACAATTGCATTGTCAATTGCTTTCAGTTCTTGATCAAATTGCCCTCTTGTCTGCATATTGCACCCTCCTAATCTGCCAACATACCATTATTCTAGCAGAACACTATGTATGAATTATTGAGATTATGTAAAATCTTTGTAAATTATTTTAGAAAAACTTGGATTGTCGCCAAGTCTTTATGACGGAGCTATCGTTTTTCTTATACGATAAAGTGAAACTTCATTCAGTAGGAGTTTTCTTCCCTCTCCTACTGAATGTTAATAGAACGAATCGGGCATTTAGTGCCGTTTTCTCCAACTTAGACTCTTTTGTATCAATGAAGCACTTGAAGTGGGAAACTTACGGTACCTTACATGCGGGATAAAGCCTAAAGTTTTAACTTTCCTATAGTGTAAAAGAATAAAAGCACAAGCAAATAATTGCCTGCGCTTCTACTCGTTAATCTTTTTTCTTTTTTTCACTACGCTCTTTTTTCAAATCAAAATACGTATCCATAATTCTGGATCCAATCTTATGGTTAATACCGCTTCCTCTACTAGGTGATGTGTTAGGAACCATGATCGCAAACGCTACTTCAGGGTCATCATAAGGTGCATAGCCGATTAAGGACAAGTTCTCCGTGTCAGCAATTTGTTTACCATCTTTATAAATTTCATTTTGCGCTGTACCTGTTTTTCCTGCGGGCTTATAATTCTTACCTTTCCAGTGCGGATATGCAGTACCTCCTGGAGCCTGAAATACTTGCTTAAAACCTTCCTGTACACGCTTGATATAAGCTGGCTTCATTTCAATTTGATTTAATACGTCGGTATTTTCACTTCTATATATTTTTCCTAATTGCTTATCAGAACGCCCAGGTTCACGAACTTCCTTTAAGAAGCGTGGACGCACGCGATAACCATCATTCGCAATGGTGGAAACATATTGCGCTAATTGCATCGTTGTATACGTGTCATATTGACCGATAGCTTGGTCCATTAAAAGACCTGCTCTAGGAAGGGAAGGACCTTGATAACCAACACTTTCATAAGGGAAATCGATACCGGTTTTTACTCCTAAACCGAGTTGTTGGAAATAATTTCGCATTTCCTGCCAAGCAGCTGGATTAAAGCTTGCTTTTCCACCACTTGGAAATGGATAACGATTTTCTCCCCCCATTTTCAGTGCAATGTAAAACATATACACATTAGAGGACCGTTTCAATGCAGCCACATCATTCACTGCACCAATACTGCCACTGTATGATTTTTTTAACGGCGTACCTTTTATCTTGATTGGCTGGTCAACAAAGACTGTTCCTGGTGAGATTACTCCCGACTGAAGACCTGCTAACACGGTTGCTCCCTTTACTATCGATCCAGGACGATTCCCATCAGAAATAGCCTTAATCGCAGCATCTTTATACTTATTACCGTCTCTTGTTTGACCACTAACAGCCAAAAGTTCCCCAGTTTTAGGATTCATGACAACTGCAATTGCGTCTTTTAAATATGGATTCATTGGTACCGCCGCTTTTAACTCTTCGCGGACAATTTTATCTACTTCCTTCTGAAACTCCATATCGATCGTTAAAACAAGATCTTTTCCTCGGCTACCTTCAACTACTGTTTTAGTACCGACAATTTCTCCGGATTTTGTTGTCGTATATTGTATTTGCTCTTTACGACCACGGAGGATATCTTCATAATATTCCTCCAGTCCACTTTTCCCTACTCGATCATTACGGCTATAGCCTCTTGTTAGAAAATATTCCTCTTTATCAGCCGGAATACCTTGTTCTTGAGAAGTGATCGATCCAAATAAACTTCTAATTGAATCTTTAAAAGGATAATCTCTATTCCAATCAGTTGTAGCGTTTATTCCCGGAAGCTCAGCTAAATGCTCAGAAACTTTAGCATATTCCTCCGCAGTTACATCTTTATTTTTAACAATTTGCGGTGTTAAAGAGTATGCTTTGTCCAACTCTTTTTTTATCGCAATAACTTCTAACTGTTGTTTGGAAAAATGAGCTACTTCTTCTTTCGTAATCCGATTTAAAATTGTTTTATATTGTTTCGCATTATCTAGCTCAGCTGCTTCTTTCTTTGATAACCGACTATCTGCTTCTTTTTTATTTTTCAAATACCAGTATTCCTTTTTATCACGTTCAGTAATCGTGTCTAAATATTCTTCACTCTCCATTGAGATAAATTTAGCAAGCTTCTCCGCCAATTCTAAACGATCTTCCGCTTGTGTTCCTTTTGGCGGTGTATACGTAATGGAATATAATGGCTTATTATCGACAACAACTTGATGATTGCTGTCGTAAATTTTACCTCTAGGCACAGGAACCTTTGTCGTATCTTTCACTGTCCGATTAATTTCTTCTTGATATTCTTCACCATTTAATATTTGCACGATACCTAGTTGCAAAATTAGTACAGCAAACATTAGAAAAATGAAAAAAAACAATATGTTAACACGGAAGGGAAGCTGTTCCTTTTTCTTTTTTTTCTTCATATTCTCTCCCCCAAATAATGTTACAGTTTTACCATGCTTTATTTACCCCACACCTAAGAACCGTATGATTCGCTTACATACAGTCCATCTTTACCGAAGTAACGGTAACCTAAATACCCAATTCGTTTAAAGGCCTTTAGGTCATACCCTTGTGGTACTCCCATTCCGTAGAAAGAAGGGCTACAGAATAAAGTTTACCTTATTATATCATTTCTAGCAACGCAATTCATCTATTTTTTTATCCCGCATGTAAGGTGCCGTAAGACCCCACTTCAAAATCTCGGAGTTGATACAAAAGGGTCTAAGTGGGAGAAGACGGCACCTAAATGCCCGATTCGTTCAAGGGCCTTTAGGTCATACCCTTGTGGTACTAACATTCAGTAGGAGATGGAAGAAAACTCCTACTGAATGAAGTTTAAACTTTATATCGCCGAATTCAAAGTTTGAAGCGTTCTATTATCTTTTTTTATACAATTACTTCTATCTGTTTTTATCATCTGTTAACTGTTCCTTAATTAAAACCTGTTTATCTGTTTCACTTTCCAAATATATATTTTTCACAAAGAAATAAATAATGACATGCCCTGCACCAAAAATTGCTAACAAATAAGGAATGATTACTTCTGCTGAAGTAAACGAAAGTGTAATTAAGAATATTGAAATGGAAATGATCCTGCCAATATTTACAAATAGCTCTCTTACTACAATATATTCTACTCGATATTCTTTAGCTCTCCATGCTTTTCCAATTACATCATATGTTAATGAAACATATGGGATTGTCAAAATAGGATAAGCGATACCAATGCAAATGGCATAAATAAGTAACTGCATATAGCTAATGTTAAAAATAATGATTGCAATCGAAAAATAGAGAACTAAACCGCCAAGTAAAATTGCCTTTTTTCTTAAAGAAGGCTTAATTATTCTCGTGCCAACAAAATAAGAAATAAGCGACAGTCCGGAAAATACCAAATTAAACATTCCTAGTGCAAATTCACTTTGGGTAATTAAAAACACCCAAATAGAGATTATAAATGCAAATATTCCTTCTCGTAATCCTTGAAAAATATGAGCGTTCTGAATCCGTTTCCAGTTCTTATTATGAAACCGTTCTGCAAACACTCTGCGAAAATGAAAGCTTCCCTCTGCCTTGCGCTGATTTAAAAAGAAGCTAATAATTACTGCACAAATAAACATCAGGAATGAAACAGTAAAAATAACAGAATAACCAATATTAGCCTTCATTTTTGAAATAATCATCCCAGCGAGTAAAGGACCGACCATACCACTAAATGATTGCAATATTCCTAAAAAACCATTAAAAAAATCACGTGTGTCTGGTTCTGTAATTTCAAAGGTCAACACGTTAAATGCAAGCCAATAAAATCCATAACCAACCCCTAAAAGACCACCAAGCATGAAATTAAAATAAGCAGCTTTTTCACCTATTAAAAGCACACTTAAAAAAAAGAGCGATAAAAAAAATACTCCCAATCGCAACACAATGATTCGATCAACTTTTTTCGCTAATATTCCAGCTATTATAAAAGTAATTGGTAAAAAGGTGTAGATTGCTAAGTTATAGACTGCAATTGTAACGAAATCTCCTGATTGCTTCCAAAGATAAATGTTGACAAACGTGTTAGATAGAAATAGTCCTAGTGAGTATAGACCTCCAATAAGAAGTAATAAAATAAGATCTTTATTTATATTCATATGACGGTTAATAGCATGGATTTTCTGCATATCGGATACCCCTTTTTCAAGTCAATATTAGTTTGAACAAAGTACGAACCAGATATACAACCATACAATAGAATTGATTAATTTTTATATAGGTAGCAAGTTAAATTAGTGATACTTCAATTCTTTTTCCATTTAGATTATTAGATTTGTACTAGTTAGCAACATATTACCGTTTCATTAGGAATGCATAATTATGTATGTGAACTACAATATAAGAATTGTCCATTTCAGACCACTAGAGGAAAGAAGTATCACGGTTTTTCTCCTCGTAATTCTACTGTCAAGTTTTCATACGTATAATCCTTTCCTCTTCCAAAATTAACTATATATACACCTTTACGTATCATTTATTTCTTTTAATCAGTTACGATTAGAGCGTTTACCTTTTTTAGATAAAAACTCGACCGCTTCTCTAGTTGCATTCAAATGCTCAACTGTATCATCATATTGTAATGATGCTACTGACATAAACAGAATATCGATTACGTGAAGTTGGGCGATACGAGATGAAGTTGCGCCACTTCGAAAGGTAGGCTCTCTAGTTGCAGAAGTGTATAATTTTAAATCTGCTTCTTCTGTCACTAAAGATTTCCCATATTTAGTCAGACTAATCGTGGTAGCATTATTTTTTTTCGCTAATTGAAGAATCTTAGCGACTTCTACAGTTTCTCCGGAAAAAGAAATTCCTAAAACTACATCTTCCATTGTTGTATTGGCAACTTGTGTTGCTGCCATATGTAAATCCGTAAACGCATATGCATTTTTATTAATCCGCAAAAATTTTTGCTGTGCATCCTGTGCAATTATACTTGAAGCGCCGACCCCAATAAAGTGAAGACTTTTTGCATTTTTCACTTTTTCTACTACTTTTTGCAACTGTTCAACACTTAATAATTCAGCAGTTTCCCGAATTGTTTGAATGCTATTATTTGTCATCTTCTTAATAACAGAAAGTAAAGGTTCATTAGGCTCTATATCTCTCAATCCAACCTCTTCTGTTTTATGGAGATCTCCAGCTATTCTTAACTTTAAATCTTGAAATCCCTTTAAGTTTAATGATTTACAAAGTCTAATAACAGCAGCTCCGCTGGTTGAACTTCTATTCCCTAACTCAACAGCTGTCAAGGTCAACGCTTCCTCTGGATTATTTATAATATAGGAAGCAATTTTTCTTTCAGAAGGTGGAAGCGAAGAAAGCATCTCTGTAAGAATTACTATACCGCCACTTGTCGCCATCATATCAACTCATTTCTAATTAATTACTGTCATTATTCTATTATATGAATAATAAAAAATTACATCAATCTATCTTGCTTAAAAGTATCCAGGTATAAATTAAAGTTTTATCTGTGCTTTTTCTTCCTTCTGATAAGAGGTAGAACAAAAAACAGGCGATCAGTTTTCAACGACAAACTGGAAAACTTTTGATGAGATAAGAAGACATGCCTTTAAAATAGGGATGCCGACGCTGAGCGGCATCCGCTTTTAGTTGTCCTTCCTTTAGATTCGAGCCAATGTTGACTTATTATAGAAAGAAGAATGGGGTTCTATCGCCTAAACTAGACAAAGCTACTTTCAAAATAAATAGCCACTAGATAAAAGCGGATACCGTTTCCTAGACACCGAACAAAGGGTTAAATTGCAGACCTTGAAAAATCGCGATGTATAAGCTTTCGGGGTGTCCTTATCCTTGACAAAGATAATCCCTTTTTCTTCGTGGGATGTATCGCTCTTGATGCGTTCCTTGTCCGTCGACCTGAACGCGGAAATTTTAGGTATCCTCCACTTAAACTTTTTCGTAATTTCTATCATACCTAACAGGAGTTTTACGGAGCTTAAATAGGGTTTTATTAATCCTATTGAATCTGATTTTAACGAAACACAAAAAGCCACCTTATCGGTGACTTTTTATTTCTTTTATAACGTCTTTTATTTTGCTTCGTTATAGTTTTTTGCAACTTCATCCCAGTTAACGATGTTCCAAAATGCAGAAACATATTCTGGACGTCTATTTTGATAGTTTAGATAGTAAGCATGCTCCCAAACATCTAAGCCCAAAATAGGTGTTTTTCCTTCCATTAATGGTGAGTCTTGATTTGGTGTACTAGTTATTTCTAATTTTCCATTATTTACAACAAGCCATGCCCATCCTGAACCGAAACGTCCAGTTGCTGCACTATCAAACTGTTCTTTAAATTTTTCGAAACTACCAAAAGTCTCGTTAATTTTAGCAGCAAGCTCACCAGTTGGTTCTCCACCACCATTTGGTGAAAGAATCTTCCAGAAAAGGCTATGGTTAGCGTGTCCACCGCCATTATTTCTTACAGCAGTACGAGCGCTTTCTGGCACAGCATCTAGGTTGCTAATTAAATCCGTTAATGATTTATTCTGAAGGTTTGCATGCCCCTCTAAAGCATCATTTAATTTTGTAACATACGTATTATGATGCTTTGTATGGTGTATGTTCATGGTCTCCTTGTCGATTGTAGGCTCAAGTGCATCGTATGCATATGGTAGTTCGGGTAATTCAAACTTTGACATTATTCCTTCCTCCTCTAATAAATCCATTTTAATTAAAAAGGATCTAATATCACCCTTTTAATCAAGCCTACCAAAGGTTTTTTAGTGTTGCAAATTATATGCATTAACAAATACTATATGGCTAAGGGGTTATAAAGAACACTGGTCATATACAAACTGGAAAATATCCGACGGGATAAAATGAACTTCATTTCGCGGAATGTTTTTCCCAAGAAATGTTAGTACCTTAAAGGTAGGACCTAAAGGTCTCTGAACCAATCGGGCATTTAGGTGCCGGTTTATCCAATTTAGACTTGTCTAAGTTGTAGTTTTACGGCACACCTTATATACGGGATATAATTGGCTAGACAAATAAAAAAACAAGCATCTGCTTGTTTAAAAAATGGTGGCTCGGGACGGAATCGAACCGCCGACACAGGGATTTTCAGTCCCTTGCTCTACCGACTGAGCTACCGAGCCATCAGAATATAAAATTAATTTTCTGTACTTCTTAACCGCACTATATGTATGGAGGAGGTAGAGGGATTCGAACCCCCGCGGGCTGTTACACCCCTGTCGGTTTTCAAGACCGATCCCTTCAGCCAGACTTGGGTATACCTCCAACTAGACTGGTGGACCCTGCAGGACTCGAACCTGCGACCGATCGGTTATGAGCCGATAGCTCTAACCAACTGAGCTAAGGGTCCGGTTGATATAATTTTAATATAATGGGGCGACCGGTGGGGATCGAACCCACGGATGCCGGAGCCACAATCCGGTGCGTTAACCACTTCGCCACGACCGCCATACAAGTTTATATATAAGTGGCGGTGGAGGGGATCGAACCCACGACCTCACGGGTATGAACCGTACGCTCTCGCCAGCTGAGCTACACCGCCAAATTGGCTCCACAGGTAGGATTCGAACCTACGACCGATCGGTTAACAGCCGATTGCTCTACCACTGAGCTACTGTGGAACGGGTATGCTATAATTTGTTTAAATTATAGCGACAAGATATAATTTACCACGTTCAACAACTTCTGTCAATATCTTTTTTACAAAATCTTAACAAACTATTATGTATGTATTTCATTAATATATCGCTTTAAAACGACAATATTTACTATAGCATCTTTCTATATGGATTTCAAGGCTTAATTTAAAATTAGAAAATTAGAATTAATCACCCACTAAAATGAAATATTTGCATCGTTCTAATTAATTAGAACGATGCAAAATTATAATAAAGTGAAAGTTCATTCAGTGGATTTCTTATTAGAGGTGGAACAAAAACAAAAATCACAATTATGCTTAAAAAACGCTTTTTCTTCATTCGTTACGATGTTTGGTGCAAAGCTTTTCTTGTCCCTGAAAAACCGCGAAGGAAGTATCGCTGTCTTGGTTATTTCTTTTCCAGTCAATGAATAGGTTATTTAAATGCCGTTATTTCCCGCTTAGATGCTTAGATTTTCTATCACTCCTTAAGCAAGAGTCGTATGTCACACCTTAGATGCGGCGAGAAAAAAGTGAAATCACACCGTAATTAAACACTACTCGCCAAGAACTTCTTCAGCAAGATTTACTGCGTGATCACCGATTCGCTCTAAATTACTAATAATATCCACAAACACCATTCCAGCGGAGCCACTACAAATTCCTTCATTCATACGAATAATATGTTTTTTTCGAAATTTTCGCTCCATTTTATCGATTTGGTCCTCTTTTTGAATAACTGAAAGTGCTTCTTCGCGGTTCATTTCTTGAATAGCATAAACAGCCTGCTTAACAGTAGAAATCGTTAACTCAAACATTTCATTAAGATCTTCTTTCGCATGATCTGTTAAGTGTACTTTATTAGAAATTTTATATTCAATAAGTTCAACAATATTTTCAAAATGATCTCCAATTCGCTCAACGTCACGAACTGCATCAAGAATTGAAGAGTGCTTTTCACTTTCTAATTCAGACAGTGATTCTGTAGATAATTCAATCAAATAATTAGTAATTTTTCGGTCAAGATTATTTAACGCACTTTCGATTTGCATCGCCAACTCTGAGTGCTTAATCAAATGAGTATTTAAATATTTATTGGTCTCTTCTAAACCCTTATATGCATACTCGCCCATTCTCACTAACTCAGACTTAGCTTGATCTAATGCTACAGAAGGTGATTGTTGAATGAATATAGGATCCAGATGTTTTGGCTTATATTCTATAATGGAATCTTTACCTGGTATAATTTTGGTTACCAGCCAGGCTAAAGCGCCAATAAATGGAAATTGTATAATCGTATTGGTTATGTTAAATGTCCCATGTGCAAACGCAATAGTCATTTCAGGGTTCAAATGAAACTGTCCTTGTAAAAAGGAAATAAAACTTGTAAATATACCCAAAAAAATAAGAAAGATTGTTGCTCCTACCAAGTTGAAAATAACATGGGTAAGTGCAGCTCGCTTAGCGCCTATAGTTGCACCTATGGAAGCAAGCACTGCAGTAATGGTCGTACCAATATTATCTCCAAATAAAACAGGGATTGCTGCCTTTAATTCCATTGCTCCTTCAGAAAATAAGCCCTGCAAAATACCAATAGTTGCACTTGAGCTTTGTACAATTAAAGTAAATACAGTACCAATCACTACACCTAAGACAGGACTATCACTCATATTAATTGTTAGCTCTTGAAACGTTTCTAAGCTTCGCAACGGCTTCATACCATTACTCATTAATTCTAGGCCAAAGAATAGCGCTCCAAAACCGAAAACGGCTTGTCCTATAGCGTTAACTTTCTGACTTTTAAAGAAAAACAGCAAGAAACAACCTACAGCAAGAATTGGCAACGAATATGCACTAATATCAATTCCTATAATAAATGCAGTAATAGTTGTACCAATATTTGCTCCCATTATAACCCCAATAGCTTGCTTTAATGACATAAAGCCTGCATTAACAAGACCTACAGTTAATACGGTTGTTCCAGAACTACTTTGAATTAAAACAGTAACAATAATACCTGCGAGCACACCCAAAAATGGGTTACTTGTAAAACGATCCAATATATCTCGTAAGCGGTCACCTGCTGACTTTTGTAATCCATCACCCATGTATTTAATACCTAGAAGGAAAATACCGAGACCACCAATAAATTCAAAAATCAGTTTTTGAACATCAATTTCCAAAATGTATACCTACCCTTCTTTATGTTGAATCTTGTCGCACCATAACAATATTAAGTATATATAAAGTTTTTGTAAAGGAGTTATAATTATATTTAACATTAAATTTACAATTGAAAAAAAAGCGTTGTTTTTTATACGAACAAACGCTTTTTTCTCAAACTTAATTTGCCATACACAGAAAAACTTCATTCAATAGGGCTTTCTTCTTCACTGATTAGAAGTAGAATAAGGATAACATTTCAGACGCCCTTGAAAAAGAAGTAACTTTTTGCGTGCGATGCGTCGCTCAGGTGTCCTTTAAAAATATCGGTGTCTTGGTTATTTTCTTGTCCTGTCAATGAATCGGGCATTTAGACGCCGCCTACGTATTCTCTACAATTTAAAGTGTTACCCTACAGCACTACACTACAGATGTGGAATAGATAACTAACCACAGGTTAGTTGTTAATAATATTTCCTAATAGATTACCCATAAATGAACAATTATAACCTTCTTCATAATTCCATAGATAGATTATATGAAGAGATAACAGCCATAAAAGGTGTACGTAATGAAGTATAATTATAACTACTTTACTAAACTTTTCTTATAAACATATGTATAGACTAAACAGCAGTTGGCATTAAATTAAATTTACTTAAACATATAAACAAGAGATAACCTTTTTTGGTTATCTTCTTATTTTCAATCAACAGTTTCAACTAATATTTTGGTTCCATCAACTTTTATAATCCTCACCTTTGTGTTTTTAGAGATCCATTGTCCATTAGAAATGGCACTATAATTCTTATGATCAACGCTAATCGTCCCAACCGGTCGCAAATCGGTTAAAGTCAGTCCCTCTTTATTTACCAATTGTTCATAGCTAATATTCAATGAATTGTAACCAGCTTCTTTTGTTAACTGATCTTTTAATGTTATTTTATTCCACATCTCTCTTCGCTTAAATACTTTTAAGAAAAAAAACGAGGCACCACCGCCTAATAGCACCCCTAAAACTGCATACAATCCCGAGGTAAAGCTGGGAGCTGGAAGTGCTACTGCTGTCAACATACTTGCTAATCCAATGGTAGCTAACGTACCGTCATTAAGGAGTTTTCCATCAATAATAATAAGTAATAATCCAATAAAGTAAATAATAAGCATAATAATAATAGAGTCCGCCTCAACATATGCTCCAAAATATACTGTAATGAATCCTATTCCTAATAATGCAAAAACTCCACGCATATTTACTAATACTTCGCCAATTAAAAATAATGTAGCAAAGCCAGTTATAATAAGCCCAATCCATTCCATCCCAAAAACAGCCAAATATGCTCCTCCTCTCATCGTTCATTCATTTATACGTATATAAGTTATATTTTGTTTCATTATAAGGAGTAATTCTATGTATTTTATTAAAAAACTTACTGCTTTATTATTCAGTATAATTGCTATTTTCGTTATTTATCAAGACCTTTCTCAGGTAGCAATACATTCCAAAAAAGATAAATATGAGGGTGAACAAAAAGCTGACCCAGCACCTTTAGCTTATCATGTCATTCCAATTAAAGTCCAAGCAGGAGATACTGTTCTTTCTATTGTAGAACGACTAAACCCTCATTTAAATGACATTCATAATATAAACATATTTGCTGATTTTCAACTGATTAACCCAGAAAGTGATCCATCTTCACTCACTCCAGGAGATATTTATTATTTTCCTAAGTATGAAAAATAGTATAAATTAAGGGTATTCCTTTTAATGGGTTTTAAAATATTATTGTTTGTATATATTAAAAATTCATATCTGTTTTTACTTATAATATTCATGTTTTTCGAAAAACTTGGTTTGTCACTAAGTCTTTATGACGAAAGCTACCGTTTTTTTTCCTAGCTATAGAAGTATACTACTAAAACATTCCATTTTTCTACTATCAAACATTTGTCTAATATTGTTAATTTTAACACTCAAATTTTTAAACATAAAAGTTAGAAGCGCACATTTAGTACAAACGGCAGATCAAAAAAACATAGGAGTACGCCGTTGCCTGAAGCGGTAAACCCACTTTTAGTTTCTTCCCTCAGATTCGAGACGATGTTAACTTATCGTAGGAAGAAAAGCGAAGTTGAGTAACAGCTTAAGTTAAATGATGCTACTTTTCAAATAAGTTATCCATGATAGAGAAACAGATATAAACAAAAAAAAGGAAGGCAAATGTACCTTCCCTAAACAAATGGCAATATAAATAAAGCAATGAGAATTGATATTGCTCCTGCAGCAATAGCAATATTCCCTAGTGCATCTGCTCCTCTACTTCTAGACATGAAGCCGAGTACGATTCCTGCTACACCAAAGATCACAGGCCAAACAAAAAAGGAAATAATGGATAAGGCGATGCCAATCCAACCAAATGTTGAATTTGCATCTACTTCATCATCTGTGACTTCAGGTTCATAATCATCGGCTGTCATTTCTGCAGCAAATTCTTCATCTCTTGAGCTATCTGGTTCGACGCCAATAAAGTCTTGATTTTTTCTTTGTTCTTCGTAATTTGGCGCTTCTTCAACATCCTTCATACCTTTGTTCGGATTTTGATCCATTAGCTAAGACCTCCTTTTGTTTTGAGGTACACGCTTAGGTTATGGATTTTTGATTATTTTACAGATGTTATTTAATGGAAGCCTACCCTAGAAAAATAATTAAATAGGACAAGTTGATTTTTATTTTTAATTACATATAGTAACGTAGAGCTTTATTAAGGGAGCAATGTAGAATGTCAAAAATCATAAAAGAACTAATTAGAAAAAAGTTAACCCAATTATCAACAGGAGAGCTTATGAATTATGCTGACCAATATGGCTTTTCATTGACACAGCAAGAGGCAAAACAAATAATTTTGTACTTAAGGCAGTATGAAGTTGATCCATTTAGCGTTGAAGGAAGAAAAAAGATGATTCAACAACTAGCGAGGATAACAGACCAAACAACTGCGCAAAAAGCGCAACAATTATTTAGTGATATGGTTACATCTTATGGTTTAGATCATTTATTCCGTTAAAGTGGGCTTTTCCCCTTGAAGCGGAATAAAGGCTAAAATCTCGGGTATCCTTGAAACCGCGATGTGTCTCTATCGTAGCTTTTCTTATCCTTGAAAAAGAAAACTGGTTTTTCTACGGTTGTGCTACCGAATCTTCTACGTTCCGTCGATCGACGAATCAGGCGTCTAGTGTCGTTAACTTCCACTTTGATTCTTGGTATTGAAATTGGAGATAACGGCACTTAGATGCGGGATAAAGGAGCATTAAGTTCTACATTTAAGCACTCTTAACACGTTACAAAGCTCCTTATCGCTAATAATAACGGGAAAATTATTGATTCATAATTTTTTCTTTTAAAGCAGGATCAAATTCACCAGATCTGATCATATCAATTTCATACTTATATGGAGCTTTTTTATTTTTTTTATCTTCCCCAACATAAGGAGTTTCTAATATTTTTGGCAATTCCTTTAATTGCGGATGATTGATAACATATAATAAAGCTTCAAAGCCGATATGACCAAATCCAATATTTTCGTGACGATCTTTCTGAGCTCCTATTTCATTTTTACTATCATTAACATGGACAACTTTTATTCGATCCACCCCAATGATTTTATCAAATTCATTAAGCACCCCATCAAAATCTTCGATCACATTATAACCCGCATCGTGAATATGGCAAGTATCCAAACAAACAGACAGCTTTTCATTATGTGTTACCCCATCAATAATTTTGGCTAACTCATCAAAGCTTCTACCTATTTCTGAGCCCTTGCCAGCCATTGTTTCCAGTGCTATCTGAACCTCATTATCCTTTTCCAAAACTTCATTTAAACCCTTAATAATCTGCTTAATACCTGCTTCTGCACCCGCTCCAACATGAGCTCCTGGGTGTAAAACAATTTGCTTCGCTCCAATGGCAAAGGTACGATCCATTTCACTCCTTAAAAAATTGACACCTAAGTTAAAGGTTTCAGGCTTATTTGTGTTACCAATATTAATAATGTATGGAGCATGTACTACGATATCTTCTATGCCGTTTTCCTCCATATGTTCCCTTCCAGCCTCAATATTCAATTCCTCAATTGGCTTTCTCCTTGTGTTTTGCGGTGCACCTGTATAAATCATAAATGTATTTGCACCGTAGGATACCGCTTCTTCTGATGAACCTTTTAGCATTTTTTTACCACTCATCGATACGTGGGAACCAATTTTTAACATACCTTCATCTCCCCTAATTAAAAACCTATTTCTTTCTATATTTATTTTTCTTCAACCTTTTCTTAATTGCTTCTTTTTCTTGCTTCATTTTTTTCTTATAGCCAGGTTTTACTTTTTTAACTTTTTTTACTCGTTTCCAAGCTTCTCGATCTACCTCTGATTTTTGGCTCGTACGTAATGAACGATGATTCCATGGCTTAGCTTCACGCCATTCCCCATTTTGAATATCCATATACGCAAAAGTTAAACCCTTTTCCTCCAACTTTTTAATAAGCGGTACATCTTCTGTTTGATAAATGCTGATGGCGGTACCCTCCATGCCAGCCCTTGCTGTCCTGCCGACACGATGAATATAAAAATATTCTTCTTTTGGCAGTTGGGCATTTATGACATGGCTAACACCTTTAATATCAATACCTCTGGCTGCCAAGTCCGTCGCAACAATATACTGATAGCGTAAATTTTGAATTTCTTTTAACATACGCTTCCGTTCACGAGGTGGTAAGCCGCCATGGATAAGGCCGACATCTACACCTTTTTGCTGTAAAGAGGCAGCTAATTCATTCGCTTTGTCTTTCCCGTTTGTAAAAATGATTGCTAAATATGGATGGATTGTTTTTGCAATATCTGCAATAATCGACGCTTCATCTCTATGTTTTAAGTAGATAAGACGATGTTCCATTGTTTCCGGTGATAAATCATCTGCTACTTTAACATACAATGGATTTTCTAAATATTTTCTTAAAAAATGCTGTAAGCGTTGTGGAATGGTCGCTGAAAACACCAAAAATTGTATAGATGGATGGCAACGTACTAGTAATTGATCAATTTGATCAATAAATCCTAAGTCAAGCATAAGATCTGCTTCATCCATGACAAAACTATTAGCAGTATAAATGGATAAGGCGTTCTCTTTAACGATATCAAGAATTCGCCCAGGAGTGCCTACAATAATATGCGGCGGCTCTTTTAGCTTCTCCATCATTTTCTGTTTATCTGTTCCACCCACTAATAACTTGGCAATCCATTTTTGTTGTTTATCGGCAAACTGAATTATTTTTCTTACTTCATCATAAAGCTGTGTAGCCAATTCCCTAGTTGGTGCAGTAATTACTATCTGTACTTCTCGTTTGTCTTCTTGAATCCCATCAAAAAGTGGCAATAAAAAGGCATGGGTTTTTCCAGAACCAGTTCTAGATTGGCCAATAACACTTTTCCCCGCTAAAATAGCCGGGATTACTTGTTGTTGTATTTCCGTAGGTATGCTAAAACCTAAACGGTCGATGACTTGATTGATAATGGGTGTAAATGAAAAGACCTGAAATTTTTTGTTCATACATGTCCTCCTTTTCCATTTCATACAAACTAAATAAATTGAAATGGATCTGTATTCGTAGTTGAAGTGATAATTTTTATGTCTGTATTTTTAAGTTCTACGTCTAAATACTTTTTAACCAATGTTTTCATGACTTTTTCAGCATAATGTCCAACATCGATTACCGCTAAACCAGCCTCCTGTGCATCTTGAGCATAATGAAAGGACATATCACCTGTTATATAAACATCAGCACCGTTTTGCTTTGCTTGATGGATGTATTTTTCCCCACTCCCGCCAATAACTGCTACTGTACGGACTTGCTTCTCCAGATTACCTGTAACCCTTAAATCGGGTATTTGTAAAGCTGATTTTATATGCTCGCAAAAATCCTCTAAACTTAAGCTTTGATCCAACTTACCAATTCTCCCCAATCCGAAAGCTTTTCCTTTGTTTTTTAGAGGAAAGATATCATACGCTGGCTCTTCATAAGGATGTGCTTGTAACAATGCATGTAAAGCTGTTCTCAACTTGCTCTCCTGAATAATGGATTCCAGCTTTACCTCTTCTACTTTTTCAAGCTGGTTAATACTTCCGATAAATGGGTTTGTGCCTTCTAAAGGCTTAAAAGTCCCTTGACCCTGTGTTTGAAACGTACAATGACTGTAATTTCCAATATATCCAGCACCTGCTTCACTGATTGCATCTCTAACCTGCTCTACATGAGTGAGCGGTATATAAGCAACTAGCTTTAACAACTGTTCCTTTCGAATATCAACAAGTGGCCTTGCTTGGCGAACTCCAATATGATTACATATTGCATCGTTGACCCCATTTTCGGCTATATCTAAGTTCGTATGAGAAGCATAAACAGTAATATCATGATGTAATAATTTTTGAATTATTCTCCCCTTCGATGTGTCTATGTTAATTTGACGCAATGATTTAAATAATAATGGATGATGAGCTATAATCATATCAACTTGTTTTTCAATTGCCTCATCAACAACAGCTTCCAATACATCCAATGTAACCATTATGGTACGTACTGGCTTGTTATAACTTCCCACTTGTAAGCCGACTGGATCCCAATCATAGGCAAGCTCTTTTGGTGCTAATTGTTCCATGAGACCAAAAATCTGTCCGGTTGTTCGTTCACGATTCATAATTTAATAACCTCCTTTATCCATTCCCATTCCTGAGTTAGTTGGTTCAGTTTTTTCGTATCTATTTCTTTTGCACGTTTGATTTGTTGAATCACATACTCCAGCTTTGCAGCCTCTTGCCTCCACTTTTTATAAAAAGCAGTCGGCTTTGTTTGTAATAATATTGGACCAAATAGCAATACTCGTTCATCTAATTGCTGTTCTATTTGTTGGGTAAAACGCACTGCATGGATGATTTCATAAAAATGACCATTCTCCTCCATTATATCCTCATCCGCAATCATAAATCCATGCTGATACAACCAGATACGCACAGCTTTTGCTTCAACATTAGGTTGTACAATAATTTGCTTCGTTTCTTTTAATTTTTCCTTCCCATCATCCAAAATCTTTCGTATCAATGATCCTCCCATTCCAGCAATAACAATTTGTTTTACTTCGTTTGCCTGAACGACTTCAAGTCCATCGCCTAACCGCACATCAATTCGATCAGTCAGTGAGAAATCTTGTACTGTCTCTAGCGCCTTTTGATACGGTCCCTCGTTTACTTCTCCGGCAATTGCCGAGGCTGTTAAATCGTTTTGGCAAACATAACAAGGTAAATAAGCATGATCAGAGCCGATGTCAGCAAATTTGGCTCCTTTCGGCAGGAATGAAGCAACCCGTTGCAATCGTTTTGATATTTTCATTTTCACCATAAAACTCCCACTTCTTTCTAGTTACCATAATAACGTGAAATTTCATTCAAGGAGAGCATTTTTCCTTGATATGGAACACGGAGATATACTTGTAAAAAACGCGGTGTATTGCTGTTATAGATCCTCTGTCCTTTAAAAAAGAAAACCGCTTTTTTTCTGGTGCGATACATCGCTTCCGCAGCTTCTCTTGTCCCTTGAAAAATCGCGATGCGCCGCTGCCGTAACTCCTTGTCCTGTTGACTCAAATGAATCGGTATTTAGGTGCCACTATCTTTTTCTTACCATTTATAGTTATTACTACAGTACTTTAATTGCAGTAAACGAACGCCGCTCATTATTCTAAGACCTAAGAAATTAGCCTTGGCTACTATGATATCAGGTATATTCTCCCTTATGTGTAGTCAAACATAAAATCCTTAACTATTGAAAAAGAAAAGCTTTCTGTTATAAAGCAGAAAGCTTTTACGTTGTCTTATTTTCTAATCTTACTTTTTCTCCGCCAACCACTCTGCTAAAACTTCAGCTTCAGCTTCTGTGGCTAATCCAGGAGGCATTTGCCCCTTACCATTAATAATAATATTTTGAACTTCATCTTTTGATAATTTACTGCCTACCTGGGTTAAGTCTGGCCCCGCTCCCCCTGATAAGTCAGCACCATGACAACTGGAACAGTTTGATTCATAAATGGCTTCAGGATCGTCAGAAGTTTCCCCTTCTTGACTCTTCTCTGTTTGTTCCCCGCCGCCTTCCTCGGCTTTTTTAATATCCTCTCGTTGATTTAAGCCTACGAATGATATTACAATAACAGCAAGTATCCCTAAAATAGCAATTAATGCATAAGGGACAACAGGGTTCCTTTTCATTGCCTTTCCTCCTTATGTATCCCCATTTGATATTAGATGTTGTTCAAAAAGCTCATTCATATAATCGAGGTAATGTTTATAAGAAAATGCTCAAAAGATCCGATAAAGTGAAACTTCATTTCTTGGAATGCCTTTCCCAAGAAATGTAGCTGAACGAATCGGGCATTTAGGTGCCGTTCTCTCCCACTTAGATCCTTTTGTATCAACTCAAGATATTGAAGCGGGAGTCTTACGGCACCTTGCATGCGGGATAAAAATGATGCTACGAATTTCAAAGCTGGTTTGCTACTATAAGCTCATGCTCTTAACCGTGTACAATCCGTTACTCGAAACCGTACCCCCCGCATCAAACTTAGCAGAACCATTTTCCCTCTTTTTTGAACACGTACTTAATAAACGTTTCACTATAAAAGTTCACATTCTTATACAGCAAACCCTCTATGATGTCATTTAACCCTCTTTTTGAACAAACATGCTCTAAAAGACTATATTCATTTTACTTGAAAAATACTTTTCTTTAAAGTGTTTCGCTATGAATTTTTATAAAACGGTGTATATAAGCAAGAATAATAGAGATGTTATCCCGATTATGACTAAATAGTGCACGTGCTTATAAAGACCGTATAAAACCCAACATACAAAATGAATCGAAATGATCCAAAAGCTAAAACTTTCATGCAAATAGTATTTAGATAGGTGTACCGAGATGAATAATGCTAACAAGAAACTTGTCATTAGTGGCCAATGGTAATAACTTTTGTACTGTCTTCTTCGATGTTTTAGCGTATAATACATCCACACGGAGTACCCGAGAAAAAGAATTAAAATAGTTAGTTGCAAAATTATCTGAAATTGCGTACAATAAATAATAAGGAATGAAAACGGTATCAATACTGATAAAAGAAATAGTTGGATAAACATAACGACTTTTTGTTTATATGTCAATTTTTGCTGAAAACCGTCACCTTTTGAATATAAAGCAAGTAAAAAATCGCAATATTCAGGTGGTAAAAGTTTATGTTCTTTCCAAAATAAGATTTCTTCTATGACTAGTTGCTTACGTTGGTCAATTATCGTTACCTCCATTTCAAACATAAAATGGGAAAGGTCATTGGACAAACATAAAGTTGTCCAATGACAGGTTAATTACTGATCTAAGAAGTCTTTTAGTCGTTTACTTCTGCTTGGATGTCTTAGTTTACGCAATGCCTTTGCTTCAATTTGACGAATTCTTTCTCTCGTAACACCAAACACTTTACCAACTTCTTCTAGCGTTCTTGTGCGCCCGTCGTCTAGACCAAAGCGAAGTCTCAATACATTTTCTTCTCTGTCTGTAAGTGTATCTAATACATCTTCAAGTTGTTCTTTTAGTAACTCATATGCAGCATGATCAGATGGAGAAACTGCTTCCTGATCTTCAATAAAGTCACCTAAATGTGAATCATCTTCTTCACCAATTGGAGTTTCAAGTGAGACAGGTTCTTGAGCAATTTTTAAGATGTCTCGTACTTTCTCTGGAGAAAGATCCATTTCCTCTCCAATTTCTTCAGGTGTCGGCTCTCTCCCCAGATCCTGCAATAACTGTCTTTGCACACGAATTAATTTATTAATGGTTTCTACCATATGCACAGGTATCCGAATGGTTCTTGCTTGGTCGGCAATTGCCCTCGTAATTGCTTGTCTGATCCACCAAGTTGCATAGGTACTAAATTTAAAACCCTTACGGTGGTCAAATTTTTCAACTGCTTTGATCAACCCCATGTTACCTTCTTGGATTAAATCTAAAAACAGCATTCCTCGACCAACATAACGTTTTGCAATACTGACTACTAAGCGCAAGTTCGCTTCTGCAAGACGACGTTTTGCTTCTTCATCACCTTGCTCTATTCTTGTAGCTAATTCTATTTCCTCTTCAGCGGACAATAAGTCGACACGACCAATTTCCTTCAAATACATACGAACAGGATCGTTTATTTTAATACCTAGTGGTACACTGAGATCATTTAAATTAAACTCTTCTTCTTTTTCAATTTCTTTCATGCTGGGATCTTCTTCCGATTCACCTATAACTTCAATTCCTTGATCTCCTAGGTACTCATAAAATTCATCCATATGATCTGATTCAATGGTAAAATTAGATAAGCGATCAGCAATTTCTTCATACGCTAAAGTGCCACGCTTTTTTCCCATTTCCACCAAGCGATCTTTCGCTTGATCTAGGGTTAATTCATGTTCGTTTTCTTTCGTTTGTGAAGGCTTGTTATCGGCCATGAGTCCCCCTCCTTCCAGACTACACCAAATATTAATTCATATTTTTTAATTGCTTTTTTATCTCAATAATTTGCATGGCAATTTGTGCTGCTTTTATTGGATCGTTTTGTTGCTCTGCTAATTTCTGCTGTTCCTTTAATGATTTAATTGTCACCTTATCTGTTTGATTTGCTATGATCATATGAATATAATCATCCAATTGTTTATCACTTATATCCTCCTGTAACGGCAACATTGCAATTTCTGTAATTATCTTTTGCAAACCGGGTTCAGTGATTCGTCCTAGGAATAAACTAACATCTGGATCATTTCCTTCTTCATAAAATGCATATAAATGAGTAACAATAATTTTATGAGCGTCTAACTGAAAGCCTGCTCCAATTTTATCTTGCACCCTTTCAGCTATTCGTACATCTTGTAACATATAAGCAAGTAAATAACGTTCTGCATTATGAGAAGCTGGTAATAATTGGGAATTTCTAGCATTCCATAGTTTACTACTAGTATATCTGTTCTTTTGTTGATTATCCTTATTTAATCCAAACTTTTCCCGATAACCGAAAATTTCGTCTTGTAATGCAGCTATAGAAATATTGAATTCATTACTTAATTCCTTTATATAGTATTCCCGTTCTAACGGGCTGTCAATCTTCGCCATCTGTTTTAATACTGCTTCCATATAGTCTATGCGATCTCCTTCATAATTTAAATTATAATCTTTCTTCAAAAATCGCATATAAAAACTCATAAACGTATCACTAGCTTTGATTACATCTTTTTCAAAAGCTTCTCCTCCATACGTATGAATATAACTATCTGGATCCATATCAGGATCAAGGTGGGCAATTTTTACTTCACACCCTGATTGCTGTAATAACACAGCAGCTTTATAAGCAGCATCAAGACCAGCTCGATCACCATCATAACAAATAACCACCATATTAACATACCGCTTTAGTAATTTTGCTTGAAAATCAGTCAATGCAGTTCCTAAAGTAGCAACTATATTACGAATCCCGGCCTGGTATGCTGCGATAACATCCATTTGCCCCTCAAGTAAAATAGCTTCATTTTGTTTGCGAATATGTCTTTTGGCTAAATCAAAATTGTATAGCAGCTTGCCTTTGTGGAAAAGTTCACTTTCGGGACTGTTGATATATTTCGGCTTATGATCACCAATAGCTCGTCCACCGAAAGCGACTGTCTTTCCTAAATGATTACGAATAGGGAAAATAACTCTGCCCAGAAAACGATCTGTTGCTTTTCCAGAGTCAGTAACACGAAGTAACCCAGCTTTTACTAATAATTGTTGATGGTATCCTTTTTTTTCGAGGAATTCAGCAGTAAATTGTGCCACATTTGGACTAAATCCAAGTTGGAAAGCATCAATAGTCGTATCATTAATCCCTCTTTCTTTTAAATAGGTATACCCTTCTTTACCATCTTTTGTATAACGTAATAAGTGATGGTAAAGTTTTGTTAACCACTCATGTGCAGATAGCATATCTTGACTTTCCTGAGAAAGAGAGCTTTCCTTTTTTAGCTGGAGATTATCTGGTAATGGAATCCCACTACGATCTGCCAGAAATTGTAATGCTTCATAAAACGAAAAATTCTCTATCTCCATTAAAAACGTAATTACATTACCGCCTTTACCACAACCAAAACAATGAAAAATTTGCTTGTCTTTGGTTACGGAAAATGATGGTGTTTTTTCACCATGAAAGGGGCATAATCCAAAATAGTTTCTTCCCTGCTTTTTTAATTGAACATAATCTCCTACAACATCTACAATATCATTTGCTTTACGAATTGCTTCGATTACTTCTTCAGGAATTTGGTTAGACATAAAATATCACCATGGTATTTAATATTCGCCTTTCATAAAAAAAACCCTTTATTTTTCGACAATATTTTTTCTTGTCTCGAAAAAAATACCTTCTCTATATGTTAAATAACTTAGCTGAAGGATCGGCTTTTTCACATGCATATTTTAGAGGTTATTCAAAAAGTTCGCTAAAAAATTCATCGTACGTTTGAATGAATAAAATTTTAGGGCTGAAGTTAAGACGACTCGAATGAAGATTAATCTGGCATGTGGGATGCCATAAACTCTATCACCCTTAATGGTTTTTAAACTAAAAAGACTAGTATTGAGTTATCAGCATTTAAATGCCCAATTGGAGTCGGCCGACACGACAATAAAAACGTTGATAGCGACAGATGCGTTTTTTCAAAAGTAATCTTAACCGCTCTCCGTCTATTTGCTCTCTTTTTGAACACACACTATATTTATTACATGTAATAGATATTTAGTTACATGAATCCGTTCCTGAAGCAGCGAACTTTTTTAGAGTCACGCTATATTACATACTTCTACATCTTTTCTAAAAAGTCCTGCTTTTACAGATAAGTTTATTTCATAAGTCCCGTTTCTAAAGTCCTGAGAATAAAAGGAAATACCTATAGCCCATGCGAGTTAGTTTAATGAGTAGTAAAATCTGCTGCTCAAATTGATGTTATCTGATTGATTAAAAGCAGCTGAATGTGCTTGTAATAATTGAAAAATGTAAAAGAATTATTTAAAATTCCTGCTTTATCTCATCACTCCACATAAGAAAAACTTGGCTTATCGCCAGTCTTTAGCGAAAGCTATCGTTTTTCTTATACGATAAAGTGAAACTTCATTTAGTAGGAGTTTTCTTCCTTCTCCTACTGAATGTTAGTACCACAAGGGTATGACCTAAAGACCCTTGAACCAATCGGGCATTTAGGTGCCGTTTTTGTTCGCAATGCATAATAGATTTTAGAATTGGGGAAAGTACGGCACCTTACATGCGGGATAAACCCTAAAATTTTATACTTTCCTATAGTATAAAAAGATATTATTTTTAAAATATATAGGGTAAGGTTAATACCTATTTGACTGACTTCTTAAAAAACTCTACATTTGTACAGTCCAAAAAAACATTATAGTATACTTCGAGAAAAAATGCTATTCAAATGCTCTTAAGATTTCATTATTACCAATAGTTTAGTTTCCTAATCATAATTTTAATGATCTTCTCTTTTAGCTATTAAAGTTAAAACATACATCATCTTTAGCAACTGATGATTCGTGTTTAAACATCGATAATCTATAAGGTCAAAAAACATTCTATGAAGATAGAATGTTTTTGAAACTATAATGTATGTTTATTTATGGACGATTTGTCTAATACTATTGGCTGTTTCTTCCACAGCTTTATTCGAAACATCAATTACCTTACAGCCAATTTTTTTTACGATCTCATCAAAATAATCAAGTTCTTTTTGAATCCGGTCAAGATTTGCATAAGTTGCTTGTTCTCCTAAACCTAAAGCTCGTAATCGTTCTTTACGAATTTCATATAGTTTATCTGCATTTATTCGAAGTCCAATGCACTTTGCCGGATCAACCTCAAATAGCTCTTCAGGAGGATCGACTTCTGGCACAATTGGAACGTTAGCAACCTTTAACCTTTTATGGGCCAAGTATTGAGAAAGAGGAGTTTTCGAGGTGCGAGAAACACCTATAAGCACAATATCTGCTCTTGCAATGCCTCTTGAATCACGTCCGTCATCATATTTTACTGCAAATTCAATCGCTTCTATTCGTTTAAAGTAATCTTCATCCAATTTATGGACTAAGCCTGGTTCTAATCTCGGCGAATGATCAAATATGCGCTCCATCGATTTTAACACAGGCCCCATGATATCAATCGCTTCTATATTCAATTGCTTCGCACGTTCATTTAAATAGTTTCTAAGCATTGGATCAACAAGTGTGAAACCAATAAGTTCTTTACCTTCCTTAGCAAGCTGTAATGCTTCATCAATGGTTGCTTTATCTTCTACGTATGGAATTCGTTGAATCTTGTAAGAACCATGATTAAACTGGCTTAAGCCTGCCTTAATTACCAATTCTGCTGTTTCCCCGACAGAATCGGATAATATATAGACGGTATGTGTATACATGAATCTACTCCTCTCAACTTAGATATGATCGCCCAGCACCAGTTCAACAAATGCTTTTGTAATGGTTGTTTTTGTTATTCGACCAACAACTTCTAAGCCTGAATCTGTATCCTTAACAACCGGTATACCATCAATTTGTTTATTAATTAAATTCTGAGCTACGTCTACTAATGGATCTTCTTTTCGACATACCGTTATATTCGGCATTCTAGTCATAATAATATGAACAGGGATTGCATTTAAATCCTGTTTTCCTATACTGGCTCGCAATAAATCTTTTCGTGATAACACCCCTGCTAAGCAGGCTTTGTCATCTATGACAAACAGTGTTCCTACATCCTCCAAAAACATCGTTGAAATTGCATCATAAACAGAAGCACTCTCTTTTACAACAATTGGTACATGTTGGTATTCATGAGCCTTTAGTTTTTTCACCTGTTCGGTGAGCAACTCATTTCCGGTTTTACCTGTGTAAAAATAGCCGACCCGAGGACGTGCGTCAAGAAAGCCCGCCATCGTTAGGATAGCTAGATCTGGTCGTAACGTTGCTCTTGTTAAATGAAGATGCTCTGCAATGTTTTCTCCAGTTATTGGTCCATTTGCTTTAACAATTTCAATGATTTCTTCTTGCCTTTTTGATAATTCCATTCCCTCACCACCTACAAACGATGTAACCCATATACTATTATAGACGAATTAAGCAGGAATGAGAATCATACCGGCTATTTAAGCAAGATTTAATTAAAAACTTTGCTTCCATTCAATCTTAGTTAAGTCTGCATAACGCTTGATTAACGTAGCAATCTGGTAAAGTAATGCTAAACGATTATTGCGAATTTCAATGTTGTCCACCATTACCATATTATGATCAAAAAACGCATGAATTGGAGTTGCCAGTTGCCCAAGTAATTGTAAATCTTTTTCAGCGTTTCTAGATGTTGTATGATACGCTTCTTCAACCGTACAAAATTTTTGGTATAATACTTTTTCGGATTCCGTTTCAAATAAATTTGGATTGATCTGACTCGCTTCTGACTTTTGCACCAAGTTTAAAACTCGAACAAACGCTTCCTGAATTGGCTTAAAATTATCATCATTTCTCTTTAATGACAACAGATTAGCTTTTGCTAAACTATATTCATAATCACCAATCTGTTCATGCAGTACAGCTTGAGTAATATCTTGTTCGATTCCTGCTTCCTTAAAAAGATAAGCGGCACGTTGTAAGAAAAAGTCCTGAATATTTACAGCAACTGATTCCTTTTGAGTGATTTGTACGGTTGATTCAGTAAGTACAGTCAATGCTAATTGAATCAGCTCTTCTATCGAAATATGCCACTTGTTCTGATGAATCATTCTTAAAATGCCAATAGCTTGACGACGTAACCCATAAGGATCATGTGAGCCAGTTGGTAGTAAGCCAACAGCTATACATCCTGTAATTGTGTCTAGCTTATCCGCAATGCTAATAATCGTCCCTATTCCTGTCTCTGGAAGATCATCATTTGCTTGTTTTGGTAAATAATGCTCACGAACAGCTTTTGCTACGATGTGATCTTCACCGTAGAAGCGTGCATATTTTTCACCAATAACTCCTTGTAATTCAGTAAATTCATTAACCATACTTGTCGTTAAATCAAATTTACAAATTTCTGCAGCACGTAATGCTTTTTCCATATCATCCGCAGATAGTGCTAAACATTGACTAATATACTTTGTCAAGGAAATTAATCGGTTTACCTTATCGTGTATCGTTCCAAGTTGTTCTTGAAAGACTACACGTTCCAATTTAGACAAGTAATAATCAATCGATTGCTTCCGATCTTCATCATAGAAAAAGGCAGCATCCGATAAACGGGCACGTAATACCTTTTCATTCCCTTTAATAACTGTCTCCAAATGGTCCCCATTACCATTGCGTACACCAACAAAGTAGGGCAGTAATTCTCCTGTTTGCGATCGCACAGGAAAATATCGTTGATGTTCCTTCATGGATGTAATTAATACTTCTTCAGGAATCGCTAAAAATTCATCTTCAAATTCACCAAGAAATACGTGAGGATATTCTACTAAGTTCCGAACCTCGTTTAGTAGATCCTCATCTACCGGGATTTGTATGGATTTTTCTTGCTCTAATTTATGAATACCTTGTAAAATAAAAGCTTCCCGTTTTTGGGCATCTACCATAACATATTGTTGATTCATTATTTCTTCATAGCTTGCCGGAACATCAATGATTACTTTTTCTCCTAAAAAGCGATGACCATAAGTAACATTACTGCTTAATACGTTTACTATTTCAAATGGAATAATTTCGGATCCAAACAAACCGACTAACCAGCGGATCGGACGTGCGTAGCGTAAGGAATGTGTTCCCCAGCGCATATTTTTACCAAAAGTTATGGAGGTAATAATATCTCGAAAACCAGGTAATAATTCTTTGGTTGGTTTCCCTTCAATATGCTTTTTCACATATATATAAGCTGTATCCTTGTAATCCTTGATATAAATGTCTTCTACTGACCTCCCCTGTCCTTTCGAAAATCCAATCGCTGCCTTTGTCCAATTACCAGATTCATCTTTAGCTATTTTTTCAGCTGGCCCTTTTACTTCTTCCTCTATCGTTGTTTGCTCTTCAGATAGACCTGTTATAAGTACAGCTAACCGTCTAGGGGTAGAATACGTTGTTAAGCTTTCAAAAGGTATACGTAATCCCTCCAGCCAAGCTGCGGTTTTTTCCTTTAATTGATGTTCAGCATCATCAATAAATCGAGCTGGTAACTCTTCTAATCCGATTTCAAATAAAGCGTCCTTTGTCATGTTATTGCTCCTCCTTTTTCAGCATAGGGAACCCTAATCGTTCTCTTTCAGCAACATAAGCTTTGGCAATTCCTCTTGCTAAATTTCGGATTCTTGTAATGTATCCTGTTCGTTCAGTAACAGATATGACGCCCTTAGCATCCAAAAGATTAAATGTATGCGAGCATTTGAGCACATAATCATATGCAGGGAATACGAGGCCCTTTTCCATTGTCGTCTTTGCTTCTCGTTCATAATTGGTAAACAGCTCAAAAAGCATTTCTGTATTAGATGTTTCAAATGTATACGTAGAATGTTCATATTCCGGTTGGAAAAAGATATCTCTTACAGTCACTCCATTTGTCCATTCTAAATCAAATACATTCTCTTGGTCTTGAATATACGAGGCCAACCGCTCAATTCCATACGTTAATTCTACTGAAACTGGATTCGCTTCTAAGCCACCGATTTGCTGAAAATAGGTAAATTGTGTAATTTCCATCCCATCTAACCAAACTTCCCAACCCAATCCAGCTGCACCCAATGTCGGATTCTCCCAATTATCCTCTACGAACCTTATATCATGAGCAAGCGGATCAATGCCTAATTTTTCTAAAGATGCTAAATAGAGTTCTTGAATATTATCTGGAGAAGGCTTCATAATAACTTGAAACTGGTGATGCTGATATAGCCGATTTGGATTTTCGCCATATCTACCATCCGCCGGTCTTCTTGAAGGCTCAACATAAGCTACATTCCAAGGCTCCGGACCTAGGCTTCGTAATAATGTCATAGGCGACATCGTACCTGCTCCCTTTTCGACATCATATGCTTGCATTAAAATACAATTGTGTTCAGACCAATATTTTTGTAGTGTTAAGATCATTTCTTGAATATTCATCCTTGCACATCCTCCAATACAGTTAATACAATATAAAATCCCCGGCCCTCATGTCTAGCGAATAGACATAGGGACGGGGTTAATCCGCGGTTCCACCCTACTTGCTTATAACTTATAAGCCGCTTTATTCAACATGCTCCGAAGCGCCCTTCCTAATTGTCTTCTCGCTCAGCTCCCACCATTCTGAACTCGCTATAGAGATTTCAACAGTACTCCTCTTCATCTTCGCATAAACTTATAATATTCTATGTCAAATAATAAGGGAAACTGTAAGACCTGTCAACTTATTTCAATGAATTCAGTTGACGTAAAAATCTTCTCGATTTCAGGAAGTATCCTCCATAATAATCATAATAGTTATCTAACAATTGCCTGAGCAGTTGTTTGTTTTCCTCTTTTACTGATATACTGGTTACTTGCTTAAGCTCAACAGTAGAAAAAATATGTAATAATTTTGCAACAGCATCTGGTAATAAAACAGCTTGGGGGTCCATGCTTCGACAAGATGAACATAGTAGCCCCGCCTCTTTAATAGAGAAGGCAAAAGGAAGATGTCGTTGTTTGCAATTTGAGCAGTGGGCCAATGTTGGAGCAAAGCCACCTTTCTTATATAGCTTTATTTCATACATCATAAGAGGAATACGAGAATCCTCCTCTTTTTCAATCCATGACATAGTTTGATAAAGCTGATCGAACATAAAAGGATCTGGCTGTTTATCATCTAATAATTTATCCGTAAGTTCGACTGCATAAGCTGCGTATGCAGTCTTAATAATATCTTCACGAATGGATCGAAAGGAATAAAGAATATCGCCTTGTTGTATCGTGCTTAACCCTTTGTTTATATACATTAAAAATTCAGCGTATATGAATGGCTGCGTTACAGCAGCCATTCTGCTCTTTGGCTTTTTTGCCCCTTTTGCTATTGCTGAGAGCTTCCCAATTTTTTTACTATAAATCGTTACAATTTTATGCGTTTCCCCGTAATCTCGTGTTTTTAATACAATACCTTGTATCTTTTCAAGCAATTAACTTCACCTTTCTTACTAAGGAAGCTACTTTCATTAGCTACAGTTATTTACAACTTCGTATCGATTGGAGTTCTGTTTTGATCTTCACGTTGTCTAGGTCTAAGAGGGTTTTGTTCATTTTCTAACTCTTTCATTAGCAAATAGGTTTCAATATTTCCTGTTTGACTAAATAGTTTCCAGGTTAAATCGATCACCATAAACCCCACCTTTCTTCAATATTTGAATGGAACCTATTATTAGAATGACCACAACAGATAAAAGAATTAGTATAAAAATTTACCATGTATTTTGTTAAAAAGGATGTTTAAAAATTTCGAGATAACATGGGTTTTTTATTTTTTTCCAAGTAAATTCTGACTAGTCATGCTAACTTTTCATTCACCGGCTACGGTATACTCCAAACTTCTCCACTCTTTTAATCGTTTCTTATATTGCCGTTCTATTGATATCGTCAAGTCTTTAATATTCGTCACTACGGAAACCAAATTCATGGAGCTGACTTTGTTTATTACGCCAATCTTTCTTTACTTTAACCCAAAGTTCTAAATAAATCTTTGTGCCCAATAAAGCTTCTATGTCTTTGCGTGCGGCTTTGCCAATTTTTTTTAACATACTTCCTTGTTTACCAATCAATATACCCTTTTGTGTTTTTCTTTCAGTAACAATGGTAGCCTGAATAAGCAACTTATTATTTCCGTTTTGGTCCACATTTTCAATGACAACAGCTATAGAATGCGGAACCTCTTCTCTGGTAAAATGTAACACCTTTTCTCTTATAAGCTCGCTAATAATAAAACGTTCCGGATGATCTGTGATTTGATCATCAGGGTAGTATTTTGGACCTTCATCCAGCTGTTGCTTGATAACTTCAAGCATATGAGCCACATTATTTCCATGTAAAGCAGAAATCGGAATAATTTCAGCGAAATCATATTTATCCTTGTATTGTTCAATCAAGGGTAATAATTCATCAGGATGAATAAGGTCTATTTTATTTATAATTAAATACACAGGTCGATTTACTTTTTGTAATAAATCGATAATGTACTGATCTCCTTTTCCATACCCTTCCTTAGCATTTATCATAAATAAAATAACATCTACTTCATTCAGCGTATTTTCAGCCGTTCTTACCATAAATTCTCCAAGCCGATGCTTTGGTTTATGAATACCAGGTGTATCAATAAAAATCATTTGCGCATCTGGCTGTGTTAATACGCCTTGAATCTTATTCCTTGTAGTTTGCGGTTTATCACTCATAATAGCAATTTTTTGTCCGATTGCCTGATTCATAAACGTTGATTTTCCAACATTTGGTCTACCAATGATTGCTATAAACCCAGATTTAAATGGTTTGTTCATGTTGTTTCCTCCGCGAATTTTAGATATGCTTAATCATATAATACTACAAAAAAGCACTCATTTCATATAATCGACAAAAGCTTTAAAAACTTTTGGTTCTTCTCTCAACAATAGCATTTTTATTGACAAATTTCACGTTTAACTGTGGACCAAAACCACTTTTATCAACATTTTATTCCCTTTTTTATATTGTTAAAACATTTAGCATATCAAGCCTTTAATATAAACTCACTGTCTAGTTACACTTATATGTAGCACCCTAAATGTTCACCCAGCGGATGAAGCTTCTATGATGTTAATCAACACAGCAAAAGCCGGCTACGAACTGTTCCTCTATCGTTAGATTGCGGTTCGTAACCGGCTTTTATACGATTGATATAATCTTTGGAATAAAGATAATACAGCCAATGGCAGCAGCAGCAATAGCCGCAATAAGTACCGCCCCTGCTGCCATATCTTTAATTTTTTTAATAGCTGGATGAAATTGCAAACTCAAATAATCCATTATCGCTTCTAGGGCACTATTGATCATTTCAGTGATTAATACATTAGTAATAGCAACAATGATAACAACCCATTCCAGCATACTAAGATGTAACAGTGTCCCAGCGAGTATAACAATAACAGCAGCTAATAAATGAAGCTGAAAATTTCGTTCATTTCGAATGACAAATAAAATCCCCTGCCAAGCATAAGCGAAACCAATAAACTTCTGTTTACCTTTCAATGCCAAATTCACCTAAAATAACTTTTTGTCTTGAGAACATCTGTTGTTCATCTTCTTTTGTCATATGGTCGTAACCAATTAAATGAAGGAAACCATGCAGTGCTAAAAAACATAACTCCCTTTCTAAAGAATGGTCGTAGCTTTTCGCTTGCTCTTTTGCTTTGTCAACAGATATGACTATATCTCCAAGTAAGAGAGGAAGGTCTTCATCTAGAATATCAATTTCTCCTTCCCCGTTTTCCTGCATAGCAAAAGATAGTACATCAGTCGGTTTATTTATTTGTCTATAATTACGATTCAACGCTTGAATTTTTTTATTATCGACAAAATTTATGGAAAGCTCTGCCTCCTGCGAAACTCCTTCTTTATCAGCAGCGAATGTAATAAGCCGTTGAATCATATCAATATAATCACTCTCAACAGAGTTCGTATGGTCATGGAAATCAATGTACACTTACTTTACCTCCTTCTCAGGATACTGAATGCGGGAATGAAAAATCCCTTTCAATGTTCCACAGATTGTTTCTTGAATTGTATGCAATTCTTTTAATGTTAACGGACACTCATCAAATTGTCCATCTGTTAATCGGTCTTGAATAATAGAAGCAACAATTTGCTCAATTTTTTCTTCTGTAGGTTCTTTTAACGACCTTACTGCCGCCTCAACAGAATCACAAATATTAATAATCGCCGTTTCTTTTGTTTGCGGCTTTGGACCTGGGTAACGATAAGCTAATTCTTGCACCTCTTCATTTTCCTTTTTAGCCTTCATATAAAAATACTTTAATAACGATGTGCCATGATGCTGTTTTGCAATATCAATAATCTCTTTCGGAAGTCGATGTTTTTTCAACATCTCTGCTCCATCATATGGATGACTAATAATAATTTTAGCACTTTCCTCTGGTTCAATAAAATCATGTGGATTTCGAATTGCTAATTGATTTTCAATAAAATAATGAGGTGCAACTGTTTTTCCTAAATCATGATAATAAGAGCCCACACGTGCTAATAAACCATTTGCTCCAACTGCTTCACAAGCAGTTTCACTTAAATTGGCAACCATAATAGAATGATGATAGGTTCCCGGTGCTTCTGTTAACAGTTTTTTTAATAACGGATGGTTCGGATTAGACAATTGAAGTAATTTTATATCTGATAAAATTCCTAAAGCTGTTTCAAAATATGGTAGTAAACCAATCGTTAAAACTGCTGATAAAAGTGCTGATGCGGTAGCAAGCGATGATTGTATAAAAATATCACCGAGGGCATATTTCTCAAACGACAGAAATATAAATAATAGTACGATAACAATATTAACGACCCCAATACCTAATCCAGCTTTTACAACAGCAAGTCGATCCTTGACGTTACGCAAAAAGAAAATAGCTGCCAGCTGCGAAAGTAAAAAATAGATACCCGTCTCAACATTTAAGGAACCTGGTATTTGATTATTAAAAATCATACTGCCTAAAATTGCAAATAGACAACTAAAAATAATGGCTGTTCGTTCATGAATGAGCTGTTTGATTAACAAGGCTCCAGTAGCAATTGGCATCACGTAAAACAGCTGATTTACCTGTGTTGTATAAATGCTTGCGATTTTCATTAAGGCAACCATGATCACACTAATAATAGTGATTGTGACAACGGTTCGATTATTTAATTGCTCCTGTTTTGCTAACCAATTCATCTCATGAGCAATTACACTACAAATAAGTAAAATTAATAAAGATAATCCAATTACTGGAAATAAATTTCGTTCTTTATCCAGTACACCAACAAGCTTTAGCTTTTCATATACTTCGTTTGTGATTACCTGTCCTTCCCGAACAATGATTTCTCCAGCCCGAATAACTACTGGTTCAACATTACTAGCTGCTTCCTTCCTTGCATTTGCCGTTTCATCGACATCAAAAAATGAATTCTCAACAACTGCAAATTCACTTAATCGAGTTAGCGCTTCTTTTAAATTTGCATCTAACTCAGCATACTTAATATCTTGTTTCAAATTAGAGATAGCACTTTGAGTATTTTCTGTGCGCACGCCATTATTTAACGTATCAGATAAAGAATGAAGAAACAGTTTTTCCCCTTTATCTCGTTCATCCTTTGGCACTTGCATAAGCTGTAATAGTAAATCATCACTTACACTCTCTTTGATTTCCGGTGATAAGATTTGCTTTAGTTGTTGAATCTTTTCTTTATTTGTAAGCGGTTCTAATTTACCTTTATCTTCTTTACCAGATGTTTTCAACTCTTCTTCAAGTTTAGTAATGGCCGCAAAAATTTCCTTTGTATATGCAATTCGTTCATCAGTAACCTCTTGATCAATATTATATCTATCTTCAACAGACTGAACGGTCTCTCTAGTCTTTCGTTCCGTTTCCTGTTCATTTTCTATCGTTACAGGAGAACGAATCGTTTCTTTTGCTCTACTGAAACGTTCAATTTCATAAATTTCTGTATGTACATTATTAATAGTCAAAAAAAAGAAAAACAAGCCTAGCAGGAGAGTTGCAACTGTTATAATGCTCCACTTACTGTATCGCTGTTTAAATACAAACCAACTACGTGGATTAAATTTCTTTTTATCCACTGCGATCCTCCTCTCCTAAGTAAATGATGCAAATAAGACCCAGTGTTCGGGCCTTACCTGACATCAGTTACTTATGCTTATCATAAGCTTCAATAATTCGCTGCACAAGTGGATGCCTTACTACATCCGTTTGCTCTAAATATACAAAGCCGATTCCTTTTACCTCAGACAATAATGAACTTGCAACTATTAACCCTGATTGTACCCCTTTAGGCAAATCAATTTGTGTAATATCTCCAGTAATGACCATTTTCGAACCAAAACCCAGTCGAGTTAAAAACATTTTCATTTGTTCCGGTGTGGTATTTTGTGCCTCATCCAAAATGACAAACGCATCATCCAGTGTTCTACCTCGCATATATGCAAGTGGTGCTATTTCAATCGTATCCCGTTCGATAAGCCGCATCGTATGCTCAGCACCTAATACATCATGTAAAGCGTCATAAAGTGGTCGTAGGTACGGGTCTACCTTTTCTTTCAAATCACCCGGTAAAAATCCTAAACTTTCACCAGCCTCAACTGCAGGTCTTGTTAAAATGATCCGCTTGACAAAACCATTTTTTAAAGCGTGAACAGCCATAACAACGGCTAAATATGTTTTTCCTGTACCAGCAGGGCCTATTCCGAATACAAGGTCATTTGCTTTTATAGCAGAAACATATTTCTTTTGTCCCAACGTTTTTACACGAATTGATTTTCCTTTTACATTTTTTGTTATCTCATCTTCAAACAATGTTTCAAATTGGTTGATTTTATCTTTTTTTGCTAAATCCACTGCATACACTACATCTCTCTCTGTAATCGTTAATCCTTTACGAATAACAGATAGCAATGCTGATAATATATCTTGAACTAAAGTAACCGTCTGTTCCTCTCCAGAAACATGCACAAGTTCTCCTCTTGTAGTGATGGAAACATCAAGCAGCTCTTCAAGTTGATGAAGATACTTGTCATTATTTCCAAACAGTGCTAATGCTTCATTTGGACTTGTTAATTGTAAATCAATTACTGTAAGATTTTCTGGCATACTCAATCTCCTTGACCTAAAGGTTGTGCTTCAACAATATTTTCCTCTACACTTATATATAAGTGTAGTTTAACTTTACCATTCTGTATAGATTCATGCAAAACTTTTTCTGATAAGATTTTAGCTTCAGGACCTAATTGTAGTTTTAATTGTTCTTTTGCTTGTTTCATCCCAACTTCTATTGCTTCTTTTTCTGTTCGCTTATAGTTAATATACGTTTTTTCATAAAGTTTTGTTTCAATAAATTTTATAGGCAAGTCCCATTTTAAAAAACGAAGCGGTTTTTCCATCTCTTCTCGATGAATTTCAGTAAATTCAGGAGAGCCAAACCCCCATACCGGTAATTTAACATCGCCAAACGCAATATGATATTTTTCTTCCTGATTACCAGTTAGTCGTTCCGTACTTGTTTCTAGTGGTACTGTCACTTTAACTTCATACCATGTAGTAGCAGTTATTTCACCATCGGCAGCAACATACCTGATTTTCCTTTTCTTATCTTTTTTTTCCTCATTATTATCTGCTTCCATACCCATCTTTCCTGAAACAAGTAAGTCACCCTTTTCAACAAAATCATGCACTTCTACTTGTGCTACTCCTTGGGAAACATACATCTTTTTGATAATCCCCTTTTTTGCTGCAATCAAGTTTCTTGGATTCTTCTTCTCTTCTTCCTTCACAACAACCTTCTCCACACCTTCTAAATAAAAAGTAGTGCCTTTTTGGTCAATCCCCACCCACAGTAACTCAGGAACATCATCTAATAACTGTTGCTGAATTTCCTTTGGTGAATCAAGTGAAAAAATCCATGATCCAGGATGAATACCGTATTGATTTAGCTGTTTGTTTATTTTTTCTTCAATATCTTTTGGGACTCCTGTAATTTTTACTTCCCACACGATATTAGATAACCCAAATATAAGTAACATACTTAAAATAAAAGCAATAATTAATTCTTTTTTTCGTAAATAACGACGGATAACAAATGGGTAACCCTTTCGATCGATAAACTTGATTTTATAATTTGTTCCTCGCCTTAAGCGTTTAATATGTTTTACATCTTTTAACCGGATTGTACCGTTACAGGTATCACTTTTGGGTTTTGTGACATTCCAGATGCGGATTCCATAACTTGTACAATGCTGGAAAAAAAGCTCTGGTTTGTTTCCACTAACGGAAATTGTGACAGAACCTGTTATAATGGATTCTTCTTTTTGCTTCATGTCCTCCTCCTTAATCGTCTGGTATAAAAGTAATATTTTTGATAGTACCCTCTAGCAATATCTCTTCTGGAAGCATTAATTTTAATACAAATGATGAGCCGGTAATCCTAATAAAACCTTTGTTCGCTCTTAGTTTTAATTCGCTATCAGAATACGTAGCTACACCCTTATGATTTTCAATATAAACATGTATATGACCAATTACAGTAATTCTAGGAAGTTCAAGTACTACATCTGAAGGAAGTGCAAAATATTTCGTTAACCATGGTCGGATTCCTTGATGCCATTTTTTCACAAATGCAGCCCCCTCTCACATTTATATTTATGAAATAACAGAAGAGATAAGAACAGTTAAGGAGAAAAACTAGCAGTGAAGCAAAAAAATATATGGATAAAGCGAATACTACTTTCATGAATTCCTTTGGAAGTTCAAGAATTGCAAAGAATACGAGACGATTAAGTAGGAGGTAACGGTAGCTGCATACCCATTGTTTAGGTCGCCAGGACAAGGAAAGCTTCTCGAATAAGCATCGCAGTTTTTCAAGGGCAAGGAAAGCTACGTCAGCGATAATTCACACGCAGAAAAGTGCTTTTCTTTTCAAGAAGAAAAAAGTGAAAGCGTTCGGGTAAGCGACGTACAAACAACAGAACTTTTGTAGAGCCAATGGAAACATACCTCTAACAGGGATATGCCGACGATAGGCGGCAAGCCGCTTTTAGTTGGCCTTCTTTTAGATTCAAGCCGATGTTGACTTATCGGATGAAGAAGAACAAAGCTTGCTATCAGCACGAGCGCTTCAGCTAGACCATGCTTACTATGTAGAAACGAAAATAATTTCGAAACAATGAAAGCCATTTGGCGCATACACCAAATGGCTTTCATTACTATATTATTTTCTTCGTTCAGCCAAAACACTACGATAAGGCTTTTTCGCTCTTGGCGGACCAAACACTTCTGCCATAATAATTCCATTAACCAGCCCTTTTTGCGTCAAATTACTTGAAACTTGACGTTTCATTTTCGTTCTTAATTGATCGCTCTTAGGTTTGCTTTTTAGAGATCGGTTTAAAGTAGTAGAATGCGCACTACTGGAAAACTCGTCGACGTTTTCCATAAAGCTTGTTTCAACTTGTTGCACTAACTGATCCATTTGTGGTTTTAGCTCTTGCGTAGAGGTAGTGTTTGTCATAGTTGGAGCTTCCTTTTTGGGAAGCTGCCGCCGTTTTGTCGGATCATGCCATTGCCTTTTCATTTCCCCGCCAAAAGGAGAGGTTGGTCGATTTTGACGTTTTGGTCTTGTATCTTTCTTTTCCGCTTCTTGTTCTTTTGAAATACTGTTTTTAAAAAATCCAATAACCCCTGCAACGATAGCTAAAACTACAAAAATATTACTAAAAATCAGGTCAACAATCTTTTCCATCAAACCCCCTCCTTTTCGATTGCTGAACGTTTAATTTTGTTCATGGTCATCGTTGTTATTTTTGGTAAGCTTTCCTATAGAGCCTCGCATATCCGTATCTGCATCAATATTTTTGTAATTCATATAATCCATTACGCCAAGATGTCCAGATCTTAATGCTTCGGCAAGTGCAAGTGGTACATCTGCTTCTGCTTCCACTACTTTTGCACGCATTTCCTGAACTCGTGCAAGCATCTCCTGTTCTTGAGCAACCGCCATCGCACGACGCTCTTCCGCTTTTGCCTGTGCAATATTTTTATCAGCTTCAGCCTGATCCGTTTGCAGTATTGCCCCAATATTCTTGCCAATATCTACATCAGCAATATCAATGGACAATATTTCAAAAGCAGTACCTGCATCTAAACCGCGATTTAGTACATTATGAGAAATGGAATCAGGATTCTCTAATACCTCTGTATGAGAATGAGAGCTACCGATTGTACTTACAACACCTTCTCCGACACGGGCAATGACTGTTTCCTCTCCAGCACCCCCGACGAGTCGGTCAATATTAGCACGGACAGTAATCCTTGCTTTCGCTTTTACCTCAATTCCATCCATCGCAATTCCGGATATAAAAGGAGTTTCAATTACTTTTGGATTAACACTCATTTGTACTGCTTCTAAAACATCTCGTCCAGCTAGGTCAATTGCTGCACCGCGTTGAAACGGAAGTTCAATATTAGCACGATGCGCAGCAATCAAGGCATTTACAACTCGATCAACATTTCCCCCTGCCAAGTAGTGACTTTCCAGTTGATTTGTTTTTACATTTAAACCGGCTTTATGGGCTTTAATTAACGGATTAATAACTCGACTAGGTACAACTCGACGCAGACGCATTCCTACTAGTTGAAAAATCCCTACCTTGACCCCGGCAGCTAAAGCACTGATCCACAACATAATTGGGATAAATGTAAATAAAATAGCTACAGCAATTAAAATAACCGCAATAATAATTATCGGCATTAAACTTTGCAAGTCCATTTTATAACCTCCTAATTTATATTTGTAAAAACTTCACACTATCGGCCTACCAATATAAATGAAGTTAAACAACTAATTCATTTGTCTTACTACAATGCGTACACCTTCGACTTTAACAATTTTCACCTTTTCATTTTGATCAATGAATCGACCTTCCGATACTACATCAAGTCGTTCATCATCAAAAACAGCAGTTCCGGCCGGACGTAATGGTGTCACTGTAACACCTTCCAAACCAATTAATTCCAAGCGGTTCACAGAGGAAACATAACCCAGCTCGGTACTCGTTTGATCCTTAAGAATAATATGATGAAAAATCCCTTTATCCATGCCGATTCGGCGAAATAAAATCACAGAAACAATAATGGACAATAAAAAAGCAATCGCAATACTCATAGCCATATGCCCAATATCATAGCCTGACATAAACAATGAACCAATTACCGAAGCCGTCCCAAGGAGTCCCAATATTCCTCCAGGAACAAAAAATTCTGCAATAATTAGCACGATACCTAAAATAAGCAAAATAACTGCTTCCATTCCGGCTAATCCTGCTACAATATGACCATAAAAGAACAACACGAGGGAGACAAGTCCCATTATACCTGCTACCCCAAATCCTGGTGAATATAATTCTACTACTAATCCTAAACTTGCTAGAGAAAGTAATATTGGGATAACGACCGGATGAGTTAAAAATCTGGCAATCTCCTCAGCTAAAGTTGGTTCTTTCTCCACAACTGTTGCATTTTCTAAACCTAAATCCTGAAGAAGCTCTTGTCGATCTGCAACCGTTCCTTCCGAATAACCAACTTTTATCGCTTGGGAAGGACCAAGCGTTAAAAATTTTCCTTTGCCTGCATCTAATTCAGGTAAATCAATGCTTTTATCTGCCATTGCCATTGCGTATAACGGGTCTCTTCCTTTTGATTCAGCTGCACTCTTCATAGCAGCTATCCAAGCTGATTGGGCCTTTTCATCAGCAGCATTTCCATCTGAAGTAATCACACCACTTGCCCCCATTGTTGCTTGCGGTTTCATATAAATATAGTCCGTATTTAAGGCAATATAAGAACCCGCTGACAAAGCCTTATTAACAATAAATGATGTTGTAGGAACTTTAATATCTTGTAAAAGGCGGGCAATTTCTCCTGCTGAATCAACTCTACCACCAGGTGTATTTATTTCAAAAATGATGTGATCGGTTCCTTCTTCCACAGCCTCTTTTATTGCTCTGGTTAGAAATGCTTGTAACCCTCTTTCTACTTCTTTCTCAATTGGAATAACATGAACAGATTTCCCACTTCCTTTATTTGCATAGATTATGGTTTCACTGTTAAAAGCGATGTAAAAAAACGCACAAAACAAAATAAAATATGTAATAAATCTGTTAGCAGGCAAATACATTCACCCCCTTTAATATGTATTAACTTATACGAATAATTTTAAAAATGGTTTCAATTTAAATGGAACTATTTCAGAAAATCTTGGCTTGTGCCAAGTCTTTATGGCGAAAGCTATCGTTTTTCTTATACTATTAACCATAAAGTTTTATACTTCCTATAGTATAAAAATATACCATAAAATAACTTGCAAGCACACTCTGTTTTATTCTTACTGATTAGTCTACCTAAACAAACCGATTTTACTACGTCGAATTACAATCCACGCTAAATTTCATTGGGCTTAAGGTATACGAAAAGACCCTAATCAATTAACTGACTAGGGCCTTTTGTTAGTTACTCAACTGTTTTTGTACAAGTTTATTAATTTGTGAACCATCTGCTTTACCTTTTACCTTAGGCATAATCGCACTCATTACTTTACCAATATCTTTTTTTGAAGTTGCATTTACTTCTTCGATGGTTGACTGAACAATTGCCTCGAGCTCTTCATTTGTAAGCTGTTTTGGCATATATTTTTCCAAAATATGCAATTCTGTTTCAGTTTTTTGAACAAGATCTTCGCGTTCAGCTGATTTGAATTCTTGGAGGGAATCTTTTCTTTGTTTTACTTCTCTAGACAAGATAGTTAATTCTTCGTCTTCTGATAATACATCTTTTCCAAGTTTAATTGATTCATTTTGTAAAGAAGCTTTCACCATACGAATAACACTAAGGGTCTCTTTGTCTTTATTCTTCATCGCTTGCTTCATATCTTGATTTAATTTTTCAAGTAATGTCATCTATTGCACCCTCTTTAGAATTTACGCTTTCTAGCAGCTTCAGATTTCTTTTTGCGGCGTACACTTGGTTTTTCGTAGTGTTCACGCTTACGATATTCCTGCAATGTACCGCTTTTGGACACACTACGCTTAAAGCGACGAAGAGCATCTTCAAGAGACTCGTTTTTACGAACGCGAGTTGTATTTGACATGCTAATTTCCCTCCCTCCGAAGCACAAAACAGATTGTACTAGCATATGACTTTCAATTCACATGCTTTTTAAAGTATAATATAATCCTTTATTTTGGTCAACTGCTTCTAACCAAACTATAGGTATTTTATGCTTGTTTTAATAAGAAGTTTCTCCTTTTTCTCCTTTTATAATCGAAACACCAGCACTTGCTCCAATTCGAGTTGCACCTGCTTCAATCATATCTTTTGTTGTTGGTAGATCACGGACGCCACCAGAGGCTTTTACTCCCATATCAGGACCAACAACTTCACGCATTAAACGAATATCTTCAACGGTGGCCCCTCCGCCAGAAAACCCTGTCGAGGTTTTTACATAATCTGCTCCTGCTTGTTTTGCCAACTTGCAAGCACGAATTTTTTCGTCTTTCGTTAATAAAGAAGTCTCAATAATTACTTTTGTTAGTGCTTTTTCCTCTGCAGCTCTAACTACCGCTTCTATGTCTGCTTTTACAGTTTCGTCGTCACCAGATTTTAAAGCGCCAACATTAATAACCATATCTACTTCTGTTGCACCATCTTTAATTGCTTGTTTTGTCTCATTCACTTTAATAGCAGTGGTTGTTGCTCCAAGTGGAAAACCAATGACTGTACAAACTTTAACGGATGTAGTTTTTAATTTATCGTAGCAATAAGAAACCCAATATGGATTAACACAAACAGAAGCAAATTCGTATTCTTTTGCCTCATTTACAATCTGATCAATTTTCTCTTTTGTTGTATCTGGTTTCAGTTGCGTGTGATCAATGTACTTTGCTAAATTTTTAATCATTTTTTCCTTCCTTCCTAAATTAAGTTGTACGTACCTCTTAAGTATCATAGCATTAATTAGTATAGAAATCTATTCACGAGACTAAATATGATTGGCGAATTTTCTTAAACGCAATTGAAACTAGCTCTAAATTAGAATGCCACAAAACTAATAAAAGCAAAAAACTTGACGTCACGAACTGCTAGCCTTACATAGATTTAGTAAGCAAGCGGTTAGCGACGTAGGGAACTGAAAAGCTTCTGACAAGATAAAGTGAACCTTCATTCAACTCTTTTCTCCTTAGAAAACCGTGATGTATCCCTGTCATAGCAACTCTGTCCTTGAGAAACCACGATGCCTATTCAAGAGGCTTTCCTTATCCTTGGAAAAGAAAGCACTTCTGCGTGCGATGTATTTGCTGACGCAGTTTTCCTTGTCCTGTCGAACGGAACGAATCGGGCATTTAGGTGCCGTTTCTCTACTTATTTTCTATAACTCTTGAATGGGGAGTCTTACGGCACCTTACATGAATGATAAAGAAACATGTCACTAAAACAGGGGTATGCCGACGCCTAAGCGGCAAGCCCATTTTAGGTCAATCGTCCTTTAGATTCGAACTGACGTTAGCTTACCGTAGATAGAAGATTAAAGTTTACTAATGCTTGAGTGCTTAAGCTACTTTCAAAAATGTATGACCATGAACAAATCTTATACATTCCTACTTAATTAAGAAAAGCAACCCGATCACTTTTGACCAGGTTGCTTCTATTAATTTACCTTGACATTTTCATATGGAAAATCATCTAATACGCGTACAAACGTTCCTTGATTCAATGGATAATCTGCTTTAGCGATTTTAACACGAACAAGCTTTCCAATCATATCTGGAGTGCCATCAAAGGCTACCTTTAAATAATTATCTGTATATCCAATAAGTTGATTTGGATTATCTTTATCTGTAGAGTGCTCTTCAGGAATCACTTCTAGAACTTCATTTTCATAATTAGCAGCATATTCCTTTGCTAATTGGTTAGAAAGTTCAATCAGTTTGTGGACACGGTTATTTTTTACTTCATCATCAACTTGTCCATCCATTCGAGCAGCAGGAGTACCTGTCCTGCGCGAGTATGGAAATACATGTAACTCTGAAAATCCAATTTCTTTAATAAAATCATATGTTTCTTGGAATTCCTCATCGGTCTCACCAGGAAATCCTACAATGACATCCGAAGTAATAGCTAGGCCGGGTAATGCTTGTTTAAGCTTCATCACTTTTTCCTTGTAATAAGCGGTAGCGTACTTTCGGCGCATTCTAGCTAGTACAGAATCAGAACCTGATTGTAAAGGAACATGGAGATGTCTTACAATCTTTTCCGATTGATCTAAAACGTCAATCACTTCATCTGTAATTTGACTTGCTTCGATCGAAGAAATACGAATCCGCTTCAGACCATTTACTTTTGTTTCTAAATCTTTTAGAAGCATAGCAAAGTTATAATCTTTCATATCTTCACCGTAGCCTGCTGTATGAATACCTGTTAATACGATTTCTTTGTAGCCTGCATCCACAAGTTTTTGCGCTTGTTCAATTACGTTCTTTGGATCTCTGGAACGAAGCAGACCACGAGACCACGGGATGATACAAAACGTACAAAAATTATTACATCCTTCTTGAATTTTTAAGGAAGCTCTGGTACGATCTGAAAACTCAGGAACATCCATTTCCTCAAATACCCGGTTTTTCATGATATTGGATACACCATTAACTGGTTCTTTCGTTTTCTTATGTTTCTCAATATAATCAATCATATGTTTACGATCCTGTGTTCCAACAACAACATCCACTCCTGGTATTTCTAAAATTTCTCCAGGTGACGTTTGAGCATAGCATCCAGTTACACATACAACAGCGTCAGGATTTTTTCTGATTGCCCTACGAATTACCTGTCTACTCTTTTTATCGCCGGTATTCGTTACCGTGCATGTATTAATAACATAAACATCTGAATTTTTTTCGAAATCAACGCGCTCATATCCACGCTCCATAAACATGCGCCAAATACCTTCTGTTTCATAATGATTTACTTTACAACCTAATGTATGAAAGGCTACTGTTGGCATGTCTGACACCCCATTTCTTCAAAATGATACGATATGCTTGCTAAAGCATATAATACAGCAGTTTCTGTTCGTAAAATCCTCGGACCAAGACGAACAGCTTGAAAACCAGCTGCTTTTAATGATAAAGCCTCATTTTCCGTAAAACCGCCTTCAGGACCGATACAAATAACTAAGCGCTGATTGTGCTTTAATGATGATAGAGCAGTAGCTAATGATCGGTAATCACTTGTTTTTGCTTCCTCTTCATAAGCAAACAACTTCAGATCATAGTTATTAGCTGCTTCCACCACTGCTTCTAACGATTTACAAACATTAACATTTGGTAGTTTATTTCGGTGGCTTTGCTCACTAGCCTCTTTAACAATTTTATTCCAGCGCTTCAGCTTTTTCTCACGACGCTTATCATCCCATTTTACAACTGATCGAGCCGCTTGAAAAGCAAAAAAGCTGGAAGCCCCGAGTTCAGTTCCTTTTTGCAATATCCACTCCAGCTTATCACTTTTTGGCAGGGCTTGTGCAACAGCAACCTCAATAGGCATTTCAACATTTTGGTCAAGCCATTCCGTAATATCTGCATAAACAACATCATTATCTAAAAAAGTTATTTTGCACACAGCAGCTTTACCATTTGGGTGATTACAAATAATTTGATCACCAATTTGGAAACGCATGACCCGTTTTATATGATGAACATCGTCGCCTACTATTTTTATTGTTTTATCCGACCATGTTTGTTCAGGAATAAAATATCGTTGCAATGGCTATCACCTTCTTCAGAAAAATAATTACTAGATCTTTTGTGCTACAATAGCAATCCAATCTTCCATTTCATTGACTTGGATAATGTTAAAGCCTTGTTGTTCGATGCGATCTTTAACCAATTGCTTTTTTGTTTGGGTAATTCCTGAAGTAATAAAATAGCCACCGGATTTCAAACGATTCCATGCACTGTCTACAAAACGTACAATTACTTCAGCTAAAATATTAGAAACGATTAAGTCTGCCTCTACTGTGATATGATCTAATAAGTTATTTTGTTTGGCAGTGATGCGACTATTTAAACGATTTAATTTTGCATTTAAAATTGTACTTTTCACTGCCACATCATCCAAATCATACGCATAAACATGGCTTGCTCCTAATAAAGCAGCCGCAATGCTTAAGACACCAGAGCCAGAACCAACATCAATTACTTTATCTCCACTTTTAACGAATTGTTCTAATGCCTGAATACTAAGTACTGTCGTCGGATGCGTCCCGGTACCAAATGCCATACCGGGATCTAGCTCAATAATCAATTCATCTGTATCTACAGGTCTATAATCTTCCCAAGTTGGTGTAATCGTAATACGCTTAGATATTTTTACAGGTTTATAGTACTTTTTCCAAGCAGTAGCCCATTCTTCTTCATGTACTTCACTCAACGTAATTTGATTTCTTCCCAAATCAATATCGTATAGCATTAAGTTGTTAATAGCTTGCTTTATCTCTTCAACCGTTTCTCCTAAAAAGCTATTTACAGGAAGGTATGCTTTAATATAAACCCCTTCCTCCGGATAGTCTTCAGGATTTAACTCGTATACCTCTCCATACTTAGACGAGTGCTCTTTCACTAGATCTAGTGCTTCTTCAATCACTAGTCCACTTGCGCTGTTTTCGTGTAAAATATTTGAGATTGGCTCAATAGCTTCATTTGTCGTATGAATACAGAGCTCTGACCACTTCATTGGAATCACCCTTTTCTATTCAAAAAAATTGTTTAATTCGCTTTACTGAAGAAAGTGAGTTAGCCAAAGTATCAGGAGGATGTTCAAAAAGTCGGGTGAAAATGAAAGCTGAAAATTCATCACTGGCTTGTTTCTTGTAGACTTGTGCTTAAACTTATGCATTCCGCGAAACTACACCATCTTGAAAATTTGAATCGGCAGGACGAACTAGTGTCAGCATTGCAATAGATCGTTGCGACCTTAGCCGTCCCAACCATAGTCCCTTTTGCCTTCTTTTTAAAACACGCTCTATATATTGTCATTTTACACGCAAAAGGAATTAAACTTAAAGTTACTCACTTTTAAAAGCTTTCTTAAATCGCCCAAATAACGAATTATCTTGTTCGTCAGTTGCTTGGTTTCCACTAATTTCGTTAAATTCACGTAATAATTCTTTTTGTCTTTCTGTAAGTTTAGTCGGTGTTATAACCTTCACTTTAACATGCTGGTCGCCATGACCATAACCACGTACATTTGGTGCACCTTTTCCTTTTAAACGAAAAGTTTTACCAGACTGTGTTCCTGCTGGTATTTTCAGTTTTACTTTTCCGTGAACGGTTGGCACTTCTACTTCATCACCAAGCGCTGCTTGCGTAAAGGTTAGGGGCAATTCACAGAATATATGATCTCCTTCTCTACGAAAAAATTCATGTGGTCGGATTTTGACAACGACAAATAAGTCTCCAGGAGGTCCTCCATTTATACCTGCTTCACCTTTTCCTGAAACTCGTATTTGTTGTCCCTCATCAATTCCTGCTGGTATAGAAATATGAATGGTTCGGCGTTTTTTTACTCTTCCAGTACCACCACATGTTCTACATTTTTCAGGTATAATTTTTCCTGTTCCGTTACAGAAATTACATACTCGGCGATTGATCACCTTACCAAATGGAGTATTTTGTTCCATATTTAATTGACCGGTTCCATTACAATGGGAACATGTTTTTATTTTCGTTCCAGGTTTTGCACCTGATCCCGAGCAAGTATCACAAGTTTCCTCTTTCGGAATTTTAATATCTGCTTCTTTACCAAAAATCGCTTCTTCAAAGGTTAATTCCATCGTATATTGAAGATCTGCACCTTGCTGTGGAGCATTAGGATCTCTTCTGCTTCCGCCACCGCCAAAAAACATGTCAAAGATATCGCCAAAACCGCCGAAATCTTGCGCTCCGCCAAAACCACCAAAACCTTGATTTTGTGGACCTGCATGACCAAATTGATCATACTGTGCTCGTTTTTGATCATTACTTAAAACTTCATAAGCTTCTTTTACTTCCTTGAATTTATCCGCTGCATCTGACTCTTTATTTACATCTGGGTGGTATTTTCTTGCTAATTTACGATATGCTTTTTTTATTTCATCCTTTGTCGCATCTTTTCCAACGCCCAGGACTTCGTAATAGTCTCGCTTACTCACTTGATCACTCTCCCCGATACACACTTTTGCATAACTTTTATCTTACCACCATCTATGCTTACGTGGCAAATATCCACATAAACGAGTAACGTGTAAAAAGTCAAAGCCAAGAGGATCCCTGACTTTGACTTTTAAACTACAGGATAATGGAGGGGAGTTTAATTCAAAACTTCCCGGATCTAACTGCTCCTGTTTGTACCATTTATTTTTTATCTTCTTCATCGTCCACTTCTTTATATTCCGCATCAACAACATTATCGTCATTGTTATTGTTATCGTGATTGTTATTATTACCTTGTTGTTGTTGCTCTTTTGCCATTTGTTCATATAATTTCACAGAAAGCTGTTGGACTTGTTCTTGTAAAGCATCTTTCTTTTCCTTGATTTTTTCTATATCATTTGATTCTAATGCGGATTTCAATTCTTCTTTAGCAGCCTCAGCTTTTTGTTTTTCGTCTTCAGAAACTTTATCACCAAGGTCTTTAATTGTTTTATCTGTAGTAAAGACTAACTGATCTGCTTCATTTCGCAATTCAACTTCTTCACGACGTTTTTTATCATCCTCTGCATTTTCTTCGGCTTCTTTCACCATGCGTTCAATTTCTTCATCAGAAAGACCTGAAGAAGATTTAATGGTAATGGACTGTTCTTTATTTGTACCTAAATCTTTAGCGCGCACATTAACAATACCATTAGCATCAATATCGAACGTAACTTCAATTTGTGGAACACCGCGTGGTGCTGGCGGTATATCGGTTAATTGGAAACGACCTAATGTTTTGTTATCAGCTGCCATTTCACGCTCACCTTGTAACACATGAATGTCGACTGCCGTTTGGTTATCGGCAGCAGTTGAGAAAATTTGTGAATGGCTTGTAGGGATTGTTGTATTACGTTCAATTAATTTTGTCATTACACCACCCATTGTTTCAATACCTAAAGAAAGCGGGGTAACGTCTAATAATACAACATCTTTCACATCACCTCGTAACACGCCACCTTGAATTGCTGCTCCCAGTGCAACTACCTCATCCGGGTTCACACCTTTAGAAGGTTCTTTACCAATAATACGCTTAATCGATTCTTGAACTGCCGGAATTCGTGTAGAACCACCTACAAGAATTACTTTGTCAATATCACTTGCTGATAAATTAGCATCGGATAGAGCTTTACGAGTTGGAATCATTGTACGCTCTACTAAATCTGAAGAAAGCTCTTCAAATTTTGCTCGTGTTAGTGTCATTTCTAAATGAAGTGGTCCAGCCTCTCCTGCCGTAATAAATGGTAAGGAAATTTGGGTTTGTGTAACACCAGACAATTCTTTTTTCGCTTTTTCAGCTGCATCTTTTAGACGCTGCGTAGCCATTTTATCTTTAGACAGGTCAATACCATTTTCTTTTTTAAATTCTTCTACCATGTAATCGATAATCACATCGTCAAAGTCGTCTCCACCTAAACGGTTATCCCCTGCGGTTGCAACAACTTCAAACGTACCGTCACCAATATCTAAGATGGAAACGTCAAATGTTCCACCGCCAAGGTCATATACTAAAATAGTTTGGTCTTCATTTTCTTTATCAATTCCGTAAGCTAAAGCAGCAGCAGTTGGCTCGTTAATAATCCGTTCAACTTCTAATCCTGCTATTTTTCCAGCGTCTTTCGTTGCTTGCCGTTCTGCATCATTAAAGTATGCCGGAACAGTAATCACTGCTTTTTCAACTTTTTCGCCAATATAATCTTCTGCATACGATTTGATATGCTGTAAGATGATTGCTGAAATTTCTTGTGGTGTATATTCTTTATCTTCAATTTTAACTTTATAATCTGTGCCCATATGACGTTTAATGGATTGAATTGTATTTGGGTTTGTTATAGCCTGACGTTTGGCAATTTCACCAACTTGTCTTTCACCATTTTTAAATGCCACAACAGAAGGTGTCGTACGGTTTCCTTCAGGGTTAGGAATAACTACTGCTTCGCCGCCTTCCATTACTGCAACACAAGAGTTTGTAGTACCTAAATCAATGCCGATTATTTTACTCATCATTATTTCCTCCTTAACTAGCAAAACGATTATTTATTTACTTTAACCATTGCTGGTCGAATAACGCGATCTTTTAGTTTGTACCCTTTTTGTAATTCTTCTATGACTATATTCGATGGTTGGCTTTCATCTTCTACTTGCATAACCGCATAATGTATATTAGGGTCAAATTCTTCTCCGACAGAAGCGATCTCTTCAGCACCTTGTGATGCAAGTGCTTCTTTAATCTGATTATAGACCATGGTAATACCTTCTATAATACTAGCGGTTGCTTCTGTTTTTTCTACTTGCAATGCACGTTCAAAATTATCTAAAGCTGGTAATAATTCTTCAATCAGATCTTGTGACTTATATTTACGATCGGCTTCCCGTTCTTTCAACGTTCGTTTTTTGTAATTATCATACTCTGCTTGAATCCGTAATAAGCGATCATGAAGTTTATCTTTTTCCACTTCCAGCTCTTCCAACTTACGTTCTAACTCTGATGTCTCATCGTTAACGTCATTTGCTTCATCTGTTTCTTCGGTATCAATGATTTCAGCAGATTCAACTGCATCTTCTGTCACCTGTTCTTTTATATCCATTCCTTCATCAGTAGCCGTATTTTCCTGTTTCTTCTGTTCCTCCACGTCAGACACCTCCAATTTAAATTAACCACTTTACACTATAACATGTTAAGCTCCAGAACGAAACAATGGGCTTTTACTGAACCTTGCCCATTGTTTGCTAACTCATTCATAACAAATGGACCGCTAAAACCAAGTTACTCATTGTGTTTATACCACATATCTAATGCCTCTGTCATTTCATGAGAAAGGATGTTTAATAATGAGATGACTCTACGGTATTCCATCCTCGTCGGACCTAGCAATGCGATCGTTCCCATCTGTCCTTCAGCTAAATGATAGGATGCAGTAATTAAACTAAAATCCTTGATCGCTTCGATATCGTTCTCTCTTCCTATCGATACTTCTATGCCATCTTTTGCCTGCTTCAATAAGTTGGCAATCTCTTCTTCATTCTCAATCATTGCATAAAAATCACGTATCTTATCAACATCATTAAATTCTGGCTGCATTAACATATTTGACTTGCCACCAATATATACTTTTACTGGATGGTCTTGAAAAAAAATATTTTTCAAGTATTGATACGATTTATCTAAACTGGATACGTACTTTTCAATCATGGCATCAATTTCCGAATTGAATTTTTCCGCCAATTGTAGAATTGGCACACTATGAAGCTGTTCATTTAAAATATTGACCATTTTTTCCAAATCAGAAGGGTTAATTTTCTCTGGAATAGAAAAAGTCCGATGTTCTACATGACCCGTGTTTGTCACAAGAATAGCAACAGCTGTATTAGGTGATATCGTAATAATTTGTATCTGCTTTAACTTCGTATCAAAAATTTCCGGTCCCAGTATAATAGAAGTATAATTCGTCAACTCCGATAAAACTTCCGCTGATATTTGTACAAGTTGTTCAAACTCAAAAAAGCCATCTTTAATAATGTGTTTAATTACATTACCTTCTTGTTTTAAAATAGTTGGCGAAATCAAATGGTCAACATAGTAGCGATATCCTTTCTCAGAAGGAATACGACCAGATGATGAATGAGTTTTCTCAAGAAACCCCATATCCTCTAAGTCTGCCATTTCATTTCGAATAGTTGCAGCACTATATGGAATAACTTCCTTTTTTGCAATAGCACGCGAGCCAACAGGGTGTGCTGACTTGATGAAATCATCAACAATGACTTGTAGAATCATTAACTGCCTTTTTGATAACATGATGATCACCTCTGTTAGCACTCATACCTTTCGAGTGCTAATTCTAATAATAAAGTATCAAATCAGCTTTTTTTTGTCAATAAAATGGCATAGTAACGATTGACTTTTTTCAGAACAAAAGCGAGAAGTGCTCAGTTAGCAATATACAAACTGGAGATAGCTAACGAGGTAAAGTGAAACTTCATTTCTTGGAATGCTTTTCCCAAGAAATGTTAGTTGAACCAATCGGGGATTTAGGAACCGTTTTTCTCATCTTGTTCGCAACATCATTAGCTCATTTTCGAATGGAGAAAAATACGGATCCTTACATCCGGGATAAAGTGAAACTTCATTCAAGGAGTACTTTTTCTCCTTGTAGTGGATTAAAGACTAAGATCGCAAGCGTCCATGAAAAAATCGCTTTTTGCGTGCCATGTATTGCTATTGAAGCATACTCTGTCCTTCAAAAACACTTTTTCTTTGACCGATGTATCGCTATCGCAGTTCTTCTTACCCTTGAAAAACCGCGATGTTTGTTAGTCACTTTAGGCACATCATCTAGATAAAGCTACTTTCAAAAAAACACATTACAGAAAACGGTTATTATTTCTAGACAGACAGAAAAAACACCTGCATTAAAGCATACAGGCTATTCTTACAATCATTGACTATTTTAGCATTTCCTCTTCAAGTAAGAACCTTTCAAATACTTCATTAGCCAATAGCTTACCTTCTTCCGTTAATACAATTTTATTGACATCCTCTATTAACCAGCCTTTTTGCATAAGTTCTTCAATAGACGAACGGTATACTTGATCCATTGAAATTCCAAATTTAGCTGCAAAATGGTGTTTATTTACTCCTTGCATCCTTCGTAATCCAAGAAACATCTCTTCTTCCATTTGTTCTTTTTTACCAATGGAATCGATGTGTAAGATTGGTTTTCCATCTAGTTTCGCTTGTTTGATATAAGCGGGCAGTGGCCGAATATTGCCATAACGTTTACCGGGTAAATAACCGTAAGCTCCTGCACCAAAACCGTAATAATATTCATTATTCCAATAAGTTAAGTTGTGTTTGCTTTCAAATCCTGGTCGAGCAAAATTACTAATCTCATATTGTAATAATCCATTTTCTTTAGCTGTTGCTTTTAAAATTTCATACATCTGCACCTCTTCCTCCTGTGCAGGACGATGTAACTTACCCTTCCTATAGCGTTGATAGAAAACGGTTTTGGGCTCAATTTGCAAAGCATATGTCGAAAGATGCGGTAGATTTAAACTCATTGCAGCATGTAAAGATGCTCTAAAGTGAGCAATCGACTGATTTGGAAGTGCATAGATTAAATCGGTACTAATATTATTTATGCCATGTTTCTGTAAAAGTTCAATCGTATGATAAACATCTTGCACGGTATGAATTCTGCCTAATTCTTTTAGCATGGCATTATCAAATACTTGAACACCTAAAGACACTCGATTAACTCCATACGACGTCAATAATTTTATTTTTTCCTCACTAAAATCTCCCGGATTAGCTTCAATCGTAAACTCTTCACATGCTGTTAAATCAAATTTCAAACTTAGTTGTTCTAACACTGCTTCTAATTGATCGACAGTTAAAGCAGTCGGGGTTCCTCCACCAATAAAAATGGTACGGATCTTTGTATTATTTTTCTTTACATAAGTGGAAATTTCCTGTTTTAACGCATTTATATAGTCATTTGCCAATTGTTCATTATAAAAAAACTTGGTGAAATCACAGTAATGACAAATTTGCTGACAAAATGGTATGTGCACATAAACAGATTGAATTAAATTCATACTATACTCCTTCTTAACCTTTCATTTAGTTTACCGATTAACTCCTCTTAGAAAAATAGACTTATTAATAGATAGAGCAGCATTTTTCAAGCTTGTATGTATTTAGCAACGTAGCCTTCTATTTTCTTTTAGGGGTTTTATAAGCCTTTTTCATCCAACATGTGTATCTGTGTATTTTATAATAGTGAACCATAATTATCAAGAAGGAGGGGTGACTAACCCCCGACCTCTAAAACCACCTGTTTGCTCCCTTTCCTTACTTATGCTCTTTCTTTACATCTTTATTTTAACAAACTTTATTGAAGTTCATCTAATACATTTTTAGGAACTTGGTCTTTTGATACTTCTTCATAAGACCGTCTGTTTAGACATTTCTTTCTTATACAAAAGTTCGTTTGTAAATGGTAAGAGACGATAACTAAAAACGTAAAGTATTTGATTCTAAATTTAAGGCAATCTCTAGGGATTTAATTATCTTCAGTACTTGAATTTATACGACCGGTATGGCCAATGTAACACTTGCACCAATTATCTTGTCTTCCCTTTTTATATTTTTTATTTCAATTATTCCTTTATGTTCTCTTACTATTGATTCTACAATGGATAATCCAAGCCCGTAATGCTTGTCACCTCTATCTAACGAAGTAATGTAAAATTTTTCTGTTGCCCTATTTAATGCCTCCTCAGAAAATCCTTTTCCATTATCTTTAATAACGATGTTGTATGAACGGTTGAAATTAAAAAATGATAAAGAAACGGTCCCGTCCTCTGGAGAAAATTGAATCGCCTTTTGTACAACATTCTGAAAAGCCTTTGTTATCTTAGATAGATCTATGAATGCATTGGATGTTTCCGTTTTTCTAAAACTAAATGCCTTCCTTTAATATTAGATAATTCTTTAGCGAGAGATATCCATTCTGATACTACCTCTTTGGTAACATGAACCTTTACAACAGTAGTATGTTTCGATACACCCGACAGATATTTCAATTCATCAACATATATATTTAGTCGAGAAACTCCTTTATAAGAGTTTCCAATTAGATTTTCTTCTTGGTTGATAGTTCGGTTTCTTTTAATAAATCTAAATTTCCACTTATTAAAGTAATAGATGTTCGTATATCATGGGAAACAGCTTGTAGAGTCCGATATAATTTTTGATCGACATCCACTGTCTTTCAAGAGAGGTCGATAATTCCATTTTTAATTTGGCTAAACTAGAAATTACTTCATTCATTTCCTTAATGGAACTGCTAGGTACTTCAAAATCGATTCTCTCATTCTTAATATTTTTGATAATATTGTTTACTTTTTTAATTCATTTTGTAACTTTGTTGGAAGAGTACTTCTCCTTCAGTTGGTTTTAAAACACCTGTAGTAATTTTTAACAAGGTAGATTTACCTGCGCCATTAGGGCCTAGAAGTCCATAGACAGAGTTTTCTCGTACATTCATGGATATATCATTTAAGGCCACTTCTTTTTTGAATTTCTTCGTTAAATGTTTAGTTTGAAGAATATTTTTCATCAAAGCTCCTCCTTAAGTTGAAGTATATCAAAGAAATATAATTACTTTATAACTGAATCCATTTTTTGAAATTTTTTATGACGCATTGTAATATGAAGTGCATAGGATTTCCCCATCAGTCTCCTGTTAGCTACTAAACGTCTTGACCTTACTTGGGTCGGACTTTCTCCAATTAGTGATTAACGGCTTTTTAGGCATTCGCTAATCCAAAAACTTTCCGCAAGAAGAACTTGAGATTAATTTGAGTAAAATATATGGAACATCAGTTTAATAAAGGTATGATTTCAAAATTGGAATACGAAGCAAAGAAACCAGAATTGACTCTTCCATATATCTCGCAACAAACCTGCGGTAATATGTCAAGTGGAAAGTAAATAAAAGGGCGACTCTAAGCTAGACTGCTAAAAGGCGGAGTATGCAAAAATATGGGAATTGGTATTATTTTGAAATAAAAGCAATTGGCGCTAATTCAAAAAACGAAGCAGAGAGAATGTTAAGAAAGGCGATATCCGAATATGAAAATACAGGGGTATTCTTTGAACCATCTCAAATTAGTGTTTATGATTATTTTCAATTTTGGCTAAAAGAGTATGTGGAGGTAAGCCTTAAATATAATGCTGTTGAAAATTATAAAGGAGTATTCGAAAAACATAAAAACCTAGTTTTTGGAAAAATTAAAAAGTATCCCTCCTGAATCACTTCAAAAATGTATTCTTGATAAATATAGAGAGGGTTACGCAAGAAAAACATTAACTATATTTCATACGGTTTTAAAAAGCGATTTAAACCAAGCTGTATATTCATACAAGCTTTTAATAGACAATCCAATGCAATATGTCAAGACACCAAAAATAGTGCAGAGAAAGTCGACTAAAAGCGATCTAAAAATATTTTTTTAGAAATCATCAAGAAGATTAACGATTTCTTGATGAAGATAATACATTTTATATTCCAATTCATATTGGTTTAAATACAGGGATGATGGTTAGTGAAGTTTGCGCGCTTACATGGGAATATGGTTGATCTTAACAATAAAACACTAGAAGTTAACAAAATATTCATTAACAAAGATGGTAAATAGGTATTTAGATCACCTAAAACATCAGCTTCTTATAGAAAAATAAAAATTGGTAGTACACTTGTTAACCTTTTAAAGAAACATAAAAGTAAACAAAAACAAAATAAATGGAAGTATGGCGAGCATTATCACTAAAGTAATGGATTGTCCGTAATTCCGGGAAGTTGTAAATGGAGTGGCAGTAATTTTAGAAAAAAGCTGGGTATTGATTTTAATTTTCACTCATCAGGGTTAGGGCACACCCATGCTGGCTCTTGTTAGAACAAGGAGCACCCATTAAAGATATACAGCAAACATTAGGGTCATAGTAGGGTTAGTATTACGCTAGACACCTATTCCCACTTAACGGAGAAAATGGGTAATCAAACGGTAGACATTTTTGAAAGAATGATGAGCGAGAATATATAGCCTAGCCACCAAAATAAAAAGTTCGGTAGCTATATGGTGGCTAGACGTTAAATTTCATTATCGATATAGCTTGCACCCCTTGATTTAATCATCATCCATCTTCAAAACTGCCATAAAGGCTTCTTGGGGAACTTCCACGGAGCCAATCATTTTCATTCGTTTTTTACCTTCTTTTTGCTTTTCCAGTAATTTACGCTTCCGTGAAATGTCTCCTCCGTAACATTTAGAGAGTACGTTTTTTCGCATCGCTTTGATCGTTGAACGAGCGATAATCTTATTGCCAATCGCAGCTTGTACCGGGACTTCAAACTGCTGTCTTGGAATAAGATCTTTTAACTTCTCGACAATCTGCTTTCCACGCTCGTAAGCAAAGTCACGGTGAACAATGAACGATAATGCATCGATTGTTTCCCCATTTAGTAAAATATCCATTTTCACTAATTTTGAAGGACGGTAACCAATTAAATCATAATCAAACGAAGCATAACCTTTCGTGTGTGATTTAAGCTGATCAAAGAAATCATAAACAATCTCAGATAATGGAATATGATAAATTACATTTACACGAATATCATCTAAGTATTCCATGTCAATAAATTGGCCTCGTTTTTTTTGTGATATTTCCATTACCGCACCAACAAATTCATTTGGCACCATAATCGATGCTTTCACATAGGGTTCTCGTATTTCCTTAATTTGTTGAGGGTCGGGCATAAATGATGGGTTATCAATAGAAATGGTTTCTCCATCCGTTTGCTCCACCTCATAAATAACACTTGGGGCAGTTGTAATTAAATCAATATTAAACTCTCTTTCAATGCGTTCTTGAATAATCTCCATATGCAATAATCCTAAAAAACCGCAGCGAAAGCCAAAGCCCAATGCTTGAGATGTTTCCGCTTCATATTGGAGTGATGAATCATTTAATTCTAATCGTTCCAATGCTTCTCGTAAGTCATTATAATTTTTAGAGTCTACCGGATATAGACCGCAAAATACCATTGGGTTTAATTTCTTATATCCCGGTAAAGGTTCTTTTGCCGGACGGCTTGCCAGTGTGATCGTGTCACCAACCCGAGTATCTCCTACATTTTTAATCGATGCTGTCAAATAACCGACATCACCAACAATTAATTCATCTTTACTTTCTGGTTTTGGATGAAATACACCTACCTCGTTAACTTCATATTCCTTTCCAGTTGCCATCATTTTTATTTTGTCGCCAACCTTAACAGACCCTTCCTTTATACAAACGTAGGCAACAACACCGCGGTACGGATCATAAAGGGAGTCAAAAATCAACGCCTTGAGAGATGCCTCCGGATCGCCGGATGGGGCAGGTATTACCTCAATGATTCGTTCCAAAATTTCATCTATGCCAATATTTGCTTTTGCTGAAGCAAGAATCACATCATCTTTATCAATCCCAATTACATCTTCCAACTCTTGTTTGACACGCTCTGGATCTGCACTTGGTAAATCTATTTTATTGATGACAGGTATGATCTCTAAGTCGTTATCCAAAGCTAAATAAACGTTTGCTAACGTTTGCGCCTCTATTCCTTGAGCAGCATCAACCACCAAGATAGCACCTTCACAAGCTGCAAGACTTCGCGATACTTCATATGTAAAATCAACATGTCCAGGTGTATCGATCAAATGGAACAGATATTCATCTCCAGCTTTACTTGTATAATGAAGCTGAACTGCGTTTAATTTTATTGTAATACCACGCTCTCTCTCCAAATCCATAGCATCAAGCAACTGATCTTTCATTTCTCGTTGTGAAATTGCTTGTGTTCGCTCTAAAATACGATCAGCTAATGTTGACTTTCCATGGTCAATATGAGCGATAATGGAAAAGTTCCGTACATTTCTTTGATTTTCTGCCATTAATGATGTTCACTCCTACTTCCTCCTACCTGTATTTAAACAGGTAGAAATCCAAAATTAACTGCGCCAATGACTAGGTTAGATTATAGCAATAGAACCATTGATATTCAAGAACAAAAGCTAGAAGAGCTCGGTTAGTAACGTACAAACTTGAGAGCCTCTAATGAGATCAAGTGAAACTTCATTCCGTGGAACACTTTTTACACGGAATGTTAGTACCTTAAAGGTATGACCTAAATGCCCTTGAAGCAATCGGGCATTTAGGTGCCGTTTTTCTTTTATGTTCACAATGCATAACAGTTTTAAAATTGAAGAAAGTACGGCACCTTACATGCGGGGTAAAGGGAAACTTTATTCAAGGAGTGCTTTTCTACTTGAATGTAAAACGAGAGTCGCTTGAGGGCGCGTAAGCTAGACGAAGGAACTTTTTCAAAAAGTTACCCTCCATGTAGAAACAGATATCATTTCCTAGACAAGAATAAAAGCGTGATACTATACTAAATATTGAATAATTCAATCTGTTCAACCACTGTATAGAAGAATAATAAGTTAAAATTCGGAAAAATCAATAGTTTAAACGTTAAAGAACTTTCTAATTAGGCATCAGCCAAAATAAGCCCGATTATTAACAGAAGTTGGCAAGGTGAGCGGTTAATAAACATGTCAAGGTTCTTACAATCGATCAATTGGTTGTCAGTTTGTAAGAACCTACTATTTTTAACAATGACATTTAATAGCATCAAGACCAGACATATAGTTTTTTAACAACTTAAAAAAACAGCTGCGATATTTGATATAAAATTTCAACCACAATTTCATAAAATCCTGTAATACCTGCTTCTAGTATAGAAGCTGTCTTCTCCGTTACCTGTGCGGGAGCTTCTACTTCTGTAAGAGGAGCTCTGTTTTCCCCACTAGTTGCTTCGTTTATATTTTCGGTAGATGGTAAAGTTATTTCCTCTATCTTATCTGAGGCAATGGGTTCTTGTTCCTTATTCACTGCACCTTGATTACCATAAACTACTCCTGTTAAAAAACAAATTGCCAGCAACAAAAGAATAATCACAGATCTTGCCATATTAACCCTCCTAAGAATCAGCGTCTACTTTCTCAGCGTCCCAATATAATTCACTTAATACATCCGCGAATGCATCAGCTGAACGATACAGCTCGTCTATATTATTTTCTACTCCACCAAACTCCAACAGTAACGCATTTTCTGATAAATCCTGATTAAATACACCATTTGTCCCTGCACCTTTCTTCGTAAACACTCCTCTACTTAAGCCAGGGTACTTTTCTTCTAATAAATAATGTAATTTAGCTGCTAGTTTTTGATTTTTTTCATACGCATCATGCTCTGCACCAATGACAATCATAACTCGAGCATATGATTTTTGATTAATTTTCGTTGTTGTTTTATTCCTATCGATTGAATCGCGATGCAGATCAAAAACATAGGTAATGTCTTTATTTGCTGCAACAGTCTCACGAACAATTTTTCTTGAGGCTTCATAAGATTTTCCATAGTCCCAGCCCTTATTGTTCAGTTCGCTCATAATATCGGTATTATCTACCTTTGTTCCTATGCCATTCGCTTTTAACGATGTCGCTAACCGTTCACTTACCTTGGTAATATTTACTTCTTTATGATGAGCTTCATTTGGATCAGATACATCAGGTAAATGTGGTAAAAATGATTCTCGGTTATGCGTGTTATACAAAAACACAACATTTTTATCTCCGGTTGTAGGATGGGATTTCTTTGTACGGTTATCATTTTTGTTCCGCTCCGTTTCTTTATCTTGCTGATCGATAAATGCTTGTCGTTCTTTTAAAACGTCTTTTAAAGGGGGTGAGGACTCAATAGGAAAATTAGTAAAGTTGGTTCCCTTACCAGCAATTAAAATTTGGTTATCAAAACTGGAAAATCCAGGTATCTCATTTCTTATTAGACTACGAGGGTCTTTGGGTGTAAGATTGGTTGCTACTTGAAATAAGATTGTTGTGACATTTGGCTTGTTTTTATCGGTTGGATAACTTTGTTGAAAGGCACGATTTTCCAAGCTCAGTAAATAATAGAAAAATGAACTATCAATATCATTTGTCCATCCAGTAATAATTTCTGATGATAATCGATAAGCAGGCTTTACCGTAGTCATTATTCCAATAAATATAAATAATAAAACAAAACCAATGAAATAAACACTGCCTTTTTGATAAAATGAGCGCAGCCAGTTACTTTTCCATTGCATGGTTCCACCCTTTCTGAAATGCAACTTCATAACACTATCTTTTTCTATAGTTCACTCTATGAAGTGAATTCCAAAACTAGAACCCAAAAATAGATTCAATCCAGATGTAAGAATGTCCCTCGTGTAAGCATATCTTTAGTATTTCTATGACTTCGAAAAAGCAAAAGAGCATTCCTAATCAGCTCTTTCATTTGAATATGTCTGTCTTAAGCTGATTAATAGAATGCTCGTAACTTTTTGTATACTCTTTTTTATCTTGAATAAAAAGCAAAATTATCAACATCCACGGTTTCATGTAATGCAGCATTAACACCATTGGCAAGTAAATTTGCCATATCTTTCATAAACCCATCGACTTCTTTTGGTGTAACCATTAAATTATGTCCAAGAGGTGTTAACACTTCGGTAATCAGTTTTCTTTTTTCTTCATCATCAAGACTACCGACAATACCTAAAAACGTTTGTCGTTTTTCCTTGTCTGGCATGTCTTCATCCGTTAAACTTCTATTTCCAAATGAAAGTCCAGCAGGTGTTAAGGATTTAGATGGCTTATCCTTTTCTTTCCATTCCCTTCCAAAATGCTTCAACAAAAAATCGATCGTATCACTAGCGATCGTCACCGCATCTACAACGGTAGGAACACCTATAGCAAAAACTGGAATACCTAGTGTTTCTTTGCTGATTTCTTTACGTTTATTACCAACACCAGATCCTGGATGAATACCGGTATTGGACAATTGAATGGTTTCGTTAACTCTTTCAATTGATCTTGAAGCTAAGGCATCAATACAAATAACAAAATCCGGCTTAAATTTTTCTACAATCCCAAAAATAATATTACTCGTCTCAATGCCGGTTATGCCCATCACACCAGGAGTTATAGCAGCAGTAGGTCGGTAACCTTCTGCAACCGTTTCATGCTCCAGTTCAAATAAATGACTTGTCACTAACACTTTTTCTATCGTCATCGGCCCTAACGCATCTGGTGTAACATTCCAATTTCCCAATCCAACGATTAGACATTTACCCTCTTTAGGAATATTGTTGGCAGCAATTAATGCTTCTAGCTCCTTTGCTAATACTTTCGCTGCTTGCTCTTGTCTTTTTGTGTCCTGACGTTTCACCCCATCCGCATAGATGGTAATATATGTTCCCGACTTCTTTTGCAGTAGCTCAGCTCCTGTTTCATCAATTTCTACACAGGATATTTTTATTCCCTTTTCTTCACGTTCTTTGATCGTTACCCCTTTTATTTCCTGTTCTGTATTTTGTTGATTTTCAACATACATATCCTTTGCTTCCACGGCAAGATCGGTTCTAACTTGATAAGGGACAATATTCTCATTTTTTTGATCCATTCATCGCTCATCCTTTACATATGTTTTATCCGCATTTAAGATGCCCGTCTCCCACTTCAAGAGTGTAAAAACAGGAAGAAATCGACACCTAAATACTCAATTCGGTTCAACGGCCTTTAGGTCATACCTTTAAGGTACTAACATTCCATAGCGGGGAAGGAAAAACCTTATTTAATGAAATCTCCTTATTCTAGCTTGAACCAATTTTGCAAACTCATTCATCTAGAACGAATTGGGATTTAGAAGCTGTTTCTCTGACATAGTTATTAAGCTAATAACCGTTGTTAAAAGCGGGAAGAATACGTATCTTACATGTAGAAAAAAATATAAAATATCCTTCCACAATAATTTTTATACACGCTAATGTAAAATGAAATTCGCTGCATCATTTTTACTTGGCTATATGAATATTTATTTACAAATTGTCGTAAGTTTATTTTCTAAATTTCTTGTTAATCTTATCTTTGTATTTAGAAAAACTTTTTTATTCTTCGACAAAGCTACTTGAAAACAACCGTTTCCTTTGGTAAAATGACCTTTGTCCAAAGACAAAACATAATTGAATTAACAGAAAAATTTGCCTGAGGATAATAACCCATATACATCTCTACAAGTGGCGATGATTTAGGAGGTGAAAGACATTGGCTAATATTAAATCTGCAATTAAGCGTGTAGAAACGAATAACAAAAAACGTTTGAATAACAATACACAAAAATCTGCAATGCGTTCACAAATTAAACAAGTAGAACAACTTATTGAAGCAAAAGATAAGGAAAATGCAAGCATTGCTTATCAAGCTGCAAAGAAAGCAATTGATAAAGCAGTTGGAAAAGGAATTGTACACCAGAATTTTGGGAACCGTCAAAAATCCCGTTTAGAGCAACGAATTAATCAGCTTGGAGCATAAAAAAACGATCCTACAGGATCGTTTTTTTATTATTATTGTGCTCTCGTTGCTTGGCCTGTGACCAAATGATAAAGAAGCATTTCAAATGCCAACTCTTTTTCCATTTTGCCTTGCTTTATTATCCTGTCTGTTTCGGCAAGCTCATTCATAATATATGTAAGCAAATCAATTGTAAAATGCTTTTCTCGTTTTAATGCAATTTTAATTACATATGGGTGAATTCCGAGTATTTTCTCCATTTGCGCTTGTGTATACCCTTTTTGTCTTAATAGTTTAACTCGCAAAAGAGTCCGAAACTGAAAAGCAAGCAGTCCAATCATGGCAATTGGATCTTCCTTTTGTTTTTCTAAATCTTTATAAATTGCTATTGCCCTATATAAATCACGGTTCATAACGGCATCGACTAAGCGAAGAGAAGTACTCGTTGGTGTATGCGACATTAAATCCTCAGCGATCTCTTTTGTCACTTGACCATTTTCACCTACATAGAGCGAAAATTTATGTAACTCATTTTCCAATAACAATAGATTTGTAGACACTTCTGCTTCCAGCATATCGTAAACTTCATTGGCTAACTCAATCTTAAATTGACTTGCAAGTTCGTCAATCCATTTTTTTAGTTCATACTCCTTTATCGGATTACAATTCGCAACAACAGCGTGTTTTTTTATTAATTTCGTTATTTTTTTCCGTTCATCTATTTTTTCATAAGGTGCTGTTAATACTAAGATAGAATAATCTACAGGTGCTGTTAAATACGTTTCTAACATCGATAACTGATGTTCAACGGAATTTTTATCTTGTTTTGCTTTTAAGAACGATGCGTTATTAGCAATCACGAGTTTCCGTTCACCAAAAAAAGGATATGTTTCAACATCAGCAATAACATCTTCAACCGGCATTTCTTCCAAATCATAAACAGCAAGATTGTCTTCATCATTATGAATTACAACCCGCTCCAATTGTTTAATTAAACTTTGTATAAAAAAGGATTCATTTCCATAAAATAAATATACAGGTGATAGTTGTTTTTTCTTAATCTTTTTTAAAGTTTCTAAATAGGCCATCCCATTCACTCCATTTTTCAACATATCTTTATGGTAAATCGTTGTAAAGATAATCGCAAGAGCAAAATTGTTGTATCCATTTTTCGATTTTTTGTTTCATGTCTAAAATCATTTGACATAGGGTAACTGAGAGGGATACTTAACTTGGAAATGATCCCTCTCCAATCTATATCAACGCTTGAATAACTGCCCTAGGAACAGCTAGCCAAACGATATTTGCTTTACTTATAGACTTTCCCTTTTACGTAAAAGTATTGATGTTAAGTCTTTCTAATTTTGGAATGAAGACGTTTATGTGTTAGAATGTGATATAAGTGGACTTTTTATCGTATCTAACTTATATATGGGAGGGGTTAACATGAACGAGTTTGAAAAAGATACGCAATCAAAAACAAATGATATGGTTGATAATATTAAGGGCTTCACCCTTTCATTTGTTTTCTTTTTATTAATATTTGCTATCGGTGTTACAATCAGTGTGTTAGGATCGTAAAGAGACTGTTTAAAGTCTCTTTTTTATGTGATAAAAACTATTTCCGTTTTTATATGATGGATATCGTTTCCTATAGCTTATGCAATGAAGCAAAGCAAACTTCGATCTGTACGGTAAAATTAACATCGGTTCGAATCAAAAAGGAAGGCCGACTAAAAGCGGACTTGCCATAAAATAAAGCATCGACATATCCCTTTGAAAGGTTCTTGTGAAGAGTATGGATGCCTTTCTGTATTTTTGAAAATAATTTTATCATTGTGTGCTTTATTATGCCTTTTATAAAGTAGTGAAATTTTATTTATCGTGCTTTTTCCTTCATCCTATGTTAAAAAGTAACACAAAGGCTGCGTCCTTAAAAAACGTGATGTATTCCCGCCGAAGTTTTTCTAGTCCTTGAAAAAAAAAACGCTTTTTCTGCGTGTGATGGTGATTCAAGCAGTCTCTCTAGTCCTATCAGCCCAAGCGAACCGAAATTCAGATGTCGTTTCCACTGTTTAGACTTCTTAAAACGAGAGTCTTATGGTAGGGATAAAAATTTATATTTCCATAAAATAAATCTTCAATCATCAGGGGTTTTTTTTATCCCCCACTGCTGATTGTTAGTACCACAAGGATTAACCTAAAGGCCTATGAACCGAATCGGACAATTATTGGCAGTTTGGCCCTCCGGTTATCCTTCTAGGGTTCACCCCATAGCATGAAAGGGCAGGTCTAACTGCCAATTACATGTGGGATAAATATAAAGAAATCCATGATAGCTTATGGCCAAAATGTTTTAAATGTTCCGGTATGTTGATTAAACCGGTATTGAATAGCCCCATCTTCATCCGTACGAAGTAACAAAATGGAATCCAAGGTCTTAATTACCTCAGAAGCAGGATGCCCATAGCGATTTTCTCTCCCAACCGATAATAACGCTACCTGAGGATGAAGCTGTTGCACTACGTTCTCATCGGTGGAAGTATTGCTGCCATGATGAGCGATCTTAAGTACATCTACCTGAAGATTTGGATAAGCCTTAGCTATTTCTCTCTCTTCATCCTTCGTTATATCCCCGGTAAACAGCCAATGTGCTTCTCCAAATTTCGTATACAATACAAGCGAATTTTCATTAGCAGCTCGTTTATCCCGCATCGGACCAAGAACATGGAACAGCTGACCATGCAAATTAATTGTCGAGGCGGCTTCTACAAATATTTGTTCCGTTTCTTCGGGTAAGGGAACAATACTTTTTTGTTTTGTATCGTAGTAGTTACTTACTATAATTGAATCCACCGTAAAATCATCAAACAAAAATGGAATACTGCCATTATGATCGAGATCTTCATGTGTGATAAACACCGCATCAATCTTAACAATTCCCCTTGAGAATAAATAAGGCTTCAAAATTTGTTCATAAATACGTCTGGTAGGTTGCTTTTCTTGAAACGAAAATGTTGCGCCTGCATCAATTAATACGACACCTTTTCGGTAAGGCAGTTCAATGATAAATGCATCTCCTTGACCAATATCTAACATCGTAACCAAGCCCCAGGGAGATAAATAAGGACGTAAAGTATTTCCTATAATTACGATTGTCATCAAGCAAGCACAGATAAATGCTTTATACAGCTTATTATTTTCCCAAAACTGCATAAATAAAATGAATAACATATAAAAACCAAGGACTACTATCCAAGGTAACGGGCCCATTATCCAGGGGTAATTTACATAGTTATCGATAAACTTTACAATATTCATTGCTTGTTGATGAATGGTCAGAAAAATCCCATCTACAAATGAAACGATTGCAAGTGGTGAAAATATCAGTAAACCAAACATCATTGGAATAACCAAAAAAGAATAGTATGGGACCATTACCATGTTAACCAAAATAGAAAGTGGCTGAAATAAAGAAAAATAATAAATTTGAATTGGCAATATAGCAATTTGTGCAATAAAGCTAATATAGATTATTTGTACTATTCTTGATGTTGTATTTATAATCAGCTGTTTCGAAATTAATAAAGCGAAAGTAACCGCAAACGAAAGTTGAAATCCCACATGATAAATAATTAACTTATCTAAAGTAACTAGCAGTATAAACACAATACTTAATACATCCGTAACACTCCATTTTATTCCTGTTTTATAAAGAAGAATAAACAGGCAGGTCATTAGACTGGCACGCCAAACGGAGGGCTCACCACCGGCCATAACTGCATACAATGGAAGAATGCAGAATATCACCCACTGTGCATTTTCTTTTGTCATTAGATTCAGCTTTACCAGTAACATATATAACAAAGCAATAACAATTCCTACATGTAATCCGGAAATTGCTAATAAATGGCTCATACTCCAGCGTTGAAACATCTCTATCGTATCTTCATCTAAATAGGAATCATCTCCAAAGACTAACGCTTTTACCCAAGCTGCCGCTTCATCACTTAACCTTTGTCCTACATAGATGAAGACGGTATCTCTAAATTGATAAATAATTGGTAATATACCTCTGCCACTTTTACATTGCAGTTGAGTCATATCCGCTAACACAGCTTGATAGGAAATTCCTTTAGTTTGTAAATAAGAGCGATAGTCAAATTGTCCGGGATTACTCTTGGTCTCTGGAAGTTTTATTTCAGCATTTAATTTGCATGTAGAACCATACTGAATATTTTTTTTGAATGATTTTGGAGGCTTCTTATAAAAATGGATAACTTGGATGTTAGTTGATGTTTGATCGTTTTGTAGGGTAAAGGAAAAGTGGGTATTGGTTTGTTTAACGAGGCTAATAATTTTTCCGCTAAGCTCTGCAGATTGTTTCAAATGAAGTGTCTGTTCCTTTATTGCAAGTGGTTCAAGATAGGTGAAGAAAAATAGAAGAGATAGAAGGGATAGCACGGAAGGAAGGAAGGCTATCCGCCTCTTCAAAAATAAATAGCTTAACCAAATTAGAAATACACCGATGATTAAAGGAGAAATCCAAATGGAGAACATACTTATGACAGCTGCTAATGCAGGAAAATGCCAATATCCAGTCATCTACTCACCTTTATCATTTAATTGAAATAAGTGTATGGCTTCACTTTTTAATCGTTCTATTTCATTCGTTTCCAGGTTGTTTTGTTCTAACTTTTCGAGCAATTCTTGAATTAGCTGCTGCTTCTCTCGATAATTCGTATCAACCAATAAATAATCCAGCTTCACTTTTTTTGTCGCTACGTTTGCCTCAGCGAATAATGAAATAGCATATGGATGATTATGATAATCTTCTGCATAACAGACGGTGCGGATTCCAGCCTGGATTAACTGCTTACAGCACTGTAAGCAAGGAAAATGTGTCACATAAATATCCGCCCCTTCTGTAGCAACGCCAAACTTAGCGCATTGCAATAATGCATTTGCCTCTGCATGAATCGTTCGGACACAATGACCATCAATCACATAACAGCCTTCATCTATGCAATGTACACTGCCAGAAACACTACCATTGTATCCTCCGGCTATAATTCGTTTATCACGTACAATCGTCGCACCTACCATTAATCTTGTGCATGTACTGCGAAGTGCTAATAGATGGCTCTGTGCCATAAAATATTGATCCCACGAAATCCGTTCCATATCCGTTTCCCCCTCTTTTTAAAAAATTATCATAATTTAATATCTAAAGGTCGTTCAAAAAAGATATGATGATCTTAGCTGCCTTCAGCTTTTTATCCCCTTTTTGAGCATATCCTTCTATGGTATTTGAATATCATCTTGAATCGCTTCTAACGTTTTTTCGCCAATTCCAGATACATTCAATAAGTCCTCCATTTGTTTAAACATTCCATTTTCCTCTCGGTATTGGATAATTGCTGCTGCTTTACTTGGTCCAATTCCATTTAATTCCTCAATTTCCTCAGTAGTTGCTTGATTGATGTTTATTTTTTCCGTTGTTGCAGCTCCTGAAGTAGTCGAGATAGCTGAATCCTCATTATTGGCAATTACTTCGATTACCATTTCATCTTGCAATTTTTGTGCTAAATTAACATGTGATTGATCTGCGTTTGCTGTAAATCCACCTGCAGTTTTAATCGCATCAATCACCCGATCTTGTGCTTTCATTTCATATACTCCTGGCTGTTTTACTTCTCCTTTTATATCAATAAAAACAGAGGTATTTGTTGATGCTTCTTCTGAGGATTGATTAGCTAATGGGTCTGTTGAGTCCTCCTTTGGCTTTTCATTAATTATAATAGACGACTCTTTTTGGTTTTGATTTCTTTCATTCGCTAATAATAACACAATAATAATAGCTAATGGAACTGCAATAAGGAAAAAAACTTTTTTTAATTTACTGGTGAGATACATTGGGGTTCACCTCCTTTTAGCTAACTTATAACAGTTAGCTCAACTTTATCTGAAGAGGTATGAGACAATATAAAACATAATCTCCTATCATACTGTCTATTCCACATGTACCATCTAAACTCCTTTTTCATGAATAAAAGATAATTACTTACTTTTTTCTGCTGAAAAGAAAATTCTTGATGTATTTTCGGTTACACTATTTTCTATTATTGAAAAATCACCATATATGTTTATATTTTCAAAGCCTACCCTATCTAAAATTTTTTTATAAAAATCAACTGAAAATGTTCGTTGGTAATGAACTTCATGAAATCTCTTGTAATTGCCTTCTTTATTTTTCACAAAAAATGTCAAGTCATGGTACATTTCACCTGAGTGTTCTCCTTCTGAGCAAAACCATATGTATGCTGCATTATCTGTAACATCAGCAAATGTTTGATCCAAATAGTAATTCCTTATAAAGTCAATGGAGTGTATATCAAATAAAAAAATTCCACCAGGGCTTAAAGCATTGTTGATCTGCTGAAAGGCCTGGATTAACTCACTCTCTGACGTTATATAATTGATGACATCACAAAAGCTAACCGCTGCACCAAGATTACAGAACCCGTCAAGACTTCTTATATCTTGACAGACCCATTGAACCGATACATCCGCTAATCGACTTTTTTGTTCTGCATAAGCTAACATCTCAGGAGCACTATCTATACCGATAACTTGATCAAACTTTTGTGCTAATCGTAATGTAAGCTCTCCAGTACCACAACCTAAATCAGCTAGAGTGATCGCTTTATTACCGAGTAATGACGAGGTAAATTTAATCCACTTATCATAAGGTGCGTCATTCATAAATATATCATAAAGGTCTGCCATTCGTTCATATGCCATAGCTATTGGTCCTGTCTTGTTAAAACTGGAATTTCTGTAGCATCTCCCCAAAGCCGCTCTAAGTTATAATAACCTCGCTCATCTTTATGAAAGACATGACAAACTACGTCACCTATATCTACTAAAATCCATCTAGCTTGGTCAAAGCCTTCTAATCGATACAAAGTAACTTCATTTTCTTCCATTTTTTCTTTGATTCCTCGAGCAATTGCTTGTACTTGTCGCTCATTATTACCATGACAAATTAAAAAATAATCAGCTATTAAAGAAACCTCTTTCATATCAAGTACCAGGATGTTTTCTGCGCGTTTATCATCACAAGCTTCTGCCGCTAATTGTACAATGTTCTTATTTTCCACTAACTAATTCCTCCTTAATTTTTCGATTAAAATAATTATATGCCTGAAATGTATCAGGATAGATGGTAGCCTGTTTTCCGAGCAAATACTGAATAGTATTTGTTAATGCCATGAAACAAGCTTGTTCTAAATTCTTTTTTGCTACTTCTCTTACTTTATCCACTCCAGGGAATTTTCTACCCGGTTCCATATAATCTGCTAAAAAAATAATCTTTTCCAGCTTACTCATATACGCCCTACCAGTTGTATGGTAGTGAACTGCCTCTTGGATCACTTTGTCTTGGATGCCGAGTTCTTTTTCTACTAACAGAGCACCAACCGGACCATGCCATAGCTCATGATGATATTGAAGCAAATCCTTTGGTAAAGATGTAGTCAAAATCCACCGAGCCATTTCCTCCTTTGAACGATATTTGGCGTAATCATGTAACACACCGGCTAATTCCGCCTTATATTCATTTTCTCCAAACTGATTAGCTAATTTTTTAGACAACTCAGCCACTCGTAATGAATGGGCAAATCGCTCTTTTGTAAGCTGTGGTTTCACTTTCTCTATCGCTGTATCAATATCCATATAAATGATGCTCCTTCAAATAATGATAAACGGATTGAGGTAACCAATAGTTTACAGATTCCCCTTTAGCACAACGTTTTCGCAGCAATGTTGATGAAATTTCAATTAGGGGTATATCAACTTCTTTAATAGGAAAACTGCTTTTTAATTGATAATTTGGCCGTTTCACCCCAACGAAAGTAACTAATTCGGAAAGTTCCTCAATCCGATGCCACTTCGGTAAATATTCAACCATATCTGCACCAATAATAAAATAAAATTCCTTATCCAAATAACGTTTTTGCAATTCCTTAATCGTATCAATCGTGTAAGACTTACCGCTTCTTTCTAATTCCACTGTATTCACCTTAAAATAAGGATTATCCTTAATAGCAAGCCGAACCATCTCTAACCGATGATCCGGACTTGTTTTTGCCTCTTCCTTATGAGGAGGTGTATAAGATGGGATGAACCAAATTTCAGCTAAATGTAATGCGAGCCGAACTTCTTCCGCAATAATTAAATGTCCAATATGTGGTGGATCAAAAGTTCCCCCTAATATACCAATTCGTTCCATGATACCACCCTTTACGGAAGTTGAATATGCTTATTTTCTTTAGATTCTTTATAAAGGACGATGTTATTCCCTATAATTTGTACAATTTCAGCACCTGTTCCTTCAGCTAATTGTTCGGCAACGATCGTTTTATCTTCTAGGCAATTTTGTAAAATGCTTACTTTCAATAGTTCTCTTTTCTCCAAAGCATCTTCAATTTGAGTAACCATATTTTGATTTACACCTATTTTACCAACTTGAAAAATCGGCTTCAGTTGATTTGCTTCAGCACGTAAAAAACGTTTTTGTTTCCCTGTTAACATACTATCTTCCTTTCAAAATTTGCTCTAACTCATCTTCCATCATTCCAATATCTGGCTTTTTCCCGGTCCAGATCTCAAAAGCATATTGTGCCTGATATAGTAACATCGTATGACCATAATGGACAGGTGCTCCACTCTTTTCTGCCTGCTGCAAAAATTTCGTCTTCATCGGTTGATAGATGATATCACTATAAATCACATTGGACGGAAAATTCTTGTTTTCAATTATTGTTTGCTCTATATTAGGCTTCATACCCACAGAAGTTGTCTGAATCACAATATCATAATCCGCTAACTTTGCTTCTGCTTCCACGAAGGACAACACTTGGGAGTCTTTATTTGCATAACGACAAATAGTAGCAGCCTTTTCTTTTGTTCGATTAGCAATGTCAATCTGATCAAAATGAAACTGATCCAATGCAGTAAAGATCCCTCGAGCAGCGCCACCCGCACCAAGAATCAGTGCACGACGAGGTGTCATTTTAAACAAGTTTGGAAACTTATCCTGTAAAGAACGTACATAGCCGACTCCATCTGTGTTATAACCGATCCATTTTCCATTTTTATTTATTACCGTATTAACAGCTCCAGTTCGATTAGCAATCGGATCTATCTCATCCAGAAAAGGCATGATCTGCTGTTTAAAGGGAACAGTTACATTAAAGCCATGTACGTTTATGGACTTTAAATGCTTGACAATCCCTTCTACAGGTGTTTGTTGCGTAAACTCAAATAGTGAATACGTTCCTTTGGTTGACGTTTTCTCCATAAACCGTTCGTGTATCCACGGTGATAACGAATGAGAAATTGGATATCCGATTAAGCCGAAACGATATACCACTAGTACTCTCCTCCTAATTAAATGAATCCCTTATCGAAACAGCAACACCTTTTGGTCGATGGGCTGTTACGGTAGCTCCATTTCCTAAAATACTTACCCAGCCTAAACCAGGAAAAACAATATCATACTTACCTGCCTCTATGCGAAATGTACTCGCAATAAATGGTGGAACTTTATCGACAGAGGCTTTTGTTGGTGGGGATAATAATTCTCCTAAATGGTTTTCGTATAGTTCGTCTGCCTTTTCCAGTTTGGTTCGATGGATGGGTAATTGATTTGAAAAATAACAAACAAACGATTGCTTATCCCCTTTTATAAAATCTAATCTTGCTAAACCGCCAAAATATAAAGTTTGTCCATGATTTAACTGATATACTCGTGGCTTTATTTCCTTGTTCGGCGTGATTACTTTTAAATCATCCTTAGAAATATAATGCGCCATCTGTTGTTTATTTACAATACCGGGAGTATCAATTAGAGATGAATTATCGTCTAATGGGATTTCAATAAAGCCAAGCGTCGTCCCAGGAAAATAGGAAGTGGTAATTACTTCACTATATCCAGTGGATTGCTTGATTAGTCGATTAATAAACGTTGATTTACCTACATTCGTGGTACCTACGATATAAACATTCTTCTCTTTTCGCTGTCTTTCAATTTGCTCTGTTAATTCTTCCAACCCATGGCCTTTCATAGAAGAAATCAAAAAACAATCTACTACCTTTATTCCAGCTTTTTTCGCTTGAGCACGAAGCCATTGCAATAATTTTCTTTTATTTGCAGATTTAGGGATAAGATCCACTTTGTTACCGACTAACAGGATCGGTTTATTACCAACAATACGCGACAAGCTGCTAATTAAAGTCCCGTCTACATCAAAAATGTCAACGATATGAACGACAAGACCTTGAGTGTTTCTGATTGTTCCAACCATTTTTAAAAAGTCGCCATCTGTTAAAGAGACATCCTGTATTTCATTATAATGTTTTAATCGAAAGCATCGTTGACATAATACATCTTCTTTAGTTAGTGAGGATGGAGGTGTATACCCAAGCTCACTTTTATCAGTTGTCTGAATATGTACCCCGCAGCCTTGACAATAAATTGTTTCCAAATTTATTCCTCCCAGCTAATCTTTCCTTTTTTACGCATATATGCAAGGATTCGACGTTCAATTTTTCGATTAATTCTCGTTAATCGTCCATCTGTTTGAATGATGGGAACAACTAATATAGTATAAAATCCCGCGATGTTCCCACCAAATATATCCGTTAAAATTTGATCGCCAATGACAACAATTTCCTCTTTTTTTAATCCCATTTTTTTAGCGGTTGTTTTAAATGCCTTTGTTAACGGTTTACGAGCACTAAATACAAATGGCGTATCTAACGGTTCCGAAAAGACCCTAACTCTTTCACTGTTATTATTCGATATAATTGTAACCTTAATGTCATGTTCCTTCATTAATTGAAACCATTGAATTACTTCTGAAGTTGCATCCTTAACATCCCAAGCGACTAATGTATTATCCAAATCGGTAATAATACCTTTAATTCCCTTTTCTTTTAAAGCACTCGGATGGATTTCAAATATACTTTTTACATGCTCATTCGGCAAAAACTTCTTCAGCACAGTTACACCTCATTATCATCTTTCTACTTACTACAAGATACAATTATAACCTTATCCTTTTCAACTTTCTAGAAAAATAAAGAGAAGTCCTTTATAAATTTTAATAAGCTGTTTGCCTTGAATTTTTATTCATAACACATTATATCGTTGCTTTTAGTTTTCATGAACGTCGTATAATATGCAAGTTATTTGAATAAATCGTTCGACAAATCCCCCCTTTTTTTGCACTGTGGATAACTTTATTAACATTTTTCGAGTTGATTTATATGCGTTTCTAGCATTTTTTCCAATTTTGTACACAGGTTATCTACAGCCAATTGTAGATAACTTCAACCTTGTCCTAGATTTAGGTTCATGGTAAATTATTAATAACTTATTACAGAAGATTTTTACTTTTAGGAGGGCTGTATTTATGGAACATTTGTCGGACGAACTATTGCTCGAATCATACATTACAGCAAATGAATTAAATCTAAGCCCTGATTTTCTCTCTTTAATTGAAGAAGAAATTCATAGAAGACAGCTATCGGATAAAATAAAAAACATAAAATCAGGTTAAATTTTTATCGCTATATTAAATATGAAGAAACTAAAAAACCCTTTACGAATTTGTGATTTCTAAGGGTTTTTTATTTTTATTGATAATTTAATGTGTTAAAATGTCTTTGTATAAGGCTTCTTACATACGAAGGTAGTAGTCCATCCATTTCTAATATTTTTACTCTAGGACAAAAGTTTGACCCAACCAATTCTAATATGGATTTAATACCACATTTTACCATTCTCTAATTATTGTAATGGAATAAGTAATTACGTATAAAAATAACAAAATATGATTATTTATCCTCGTCACGGGTCTGCCCACGCATGTAAAGCCGAGAACCAATTAAAGTTGGGTTACTGGTGTTCATAGAAAGCAATTATTTTTAAAAGCCGTTTCAGTCTATAAAGGAGGAATTCCAATCCATGTTATTTGCAGTACTCATTCCACTTCTTATTGCATGTTTTATACCTGCATTAAGTAAATTAAAAACAAAAATACATACAGGAATCTTTGTTTTCTTTGTGCCATTCTTTATTTTTATTTACTTTGCTTCCTTTATCGGCACTGATTTTTCACCGGTTATGGAGCAATATAATTGGATTCCATCGCTAGGAATTAATTTTGATTTGTACTTGGATGGTTTAAGTCTGTTGTTTGTCTTATTAATTAGTGGGATAGGTGCATTAGTTGTATTTTATTCCATCTACTACCTAGACAAGTCCGAACAGCTAGGTAATTTTTATGTTTTTTTACTCATGTTTATGAGTGCAATGCTCGGTGTCGTACTATCTGACAACATTTTTGTGCTTTATACATTTTGGGAATTAACATCGATATCATCCTTTTTACTTATCGGTTACTGGCACTTCAAAGAACGTTCCCGTTATGGTGCATTAAAATCAATGCTAATTACTGTCTTTGGCGGGCTAAGCATGTTGGGCGGATTCATTTTGTTGTATGTAATTACTGGAACAACGAGCATACAGGAGATGATTCAGCAAGTAGATATGATTTTAAGCAGTAATTATTTACCATTGATTTTAGGCTTTATTTTAATAGGAGCATTTACAAAATCTGCTCAATTTCCTTTCCATATTTGGCTACCTGATGCTATGGAAGCACCCACTCCGGTCAGTGCCTATTTACACTCAGCTACAATGGTAAAAGCTGGTTTATTTTTAGTTGCTCGTTTTTCTCCAATATTTGCAACATATGAATGGTTCTTTATTGTTGTAAGTGTTATTGGAATTATTACATTATGTTGGGGCTCTTATATGTCCGTGAGACAAACCGATTTAAAAGCAATTCTAGCATTTTCTACCATTAGTCAGCTTGGAATGATTATGGCAATGCTAGGATTTGGATCTCCGATCGCTATATTTGCAGCTGTTTTTCATATTTTAAACCATGCAACATTTAAAGGTAGTCTGTTTATGGTAGCAGGTATTGTCGACCATGAAACGGGTACAAGGGATATTCGTAAGCTTGGCGGTTTAGCAACACTCATGCCAATCACAGCTACTTTGGCGATCTTTGGTACATTCTCGATGGCTGGAGTACCATTGCCATTTTTAAACGGTTTTTATAGCAAGGAAATGTTCTTTGACGCCACACTTGGTTTAGGATCAGGTGGTTGGAGTCAAGTTATTCCTTATTTAGCAGTTATCGGTAGTATTTTTACATTTGTGTATTCCATGTATTTCTTTTTTGGGACATTTACTGGCAAAAAACAATTGGATCAATTACCGAAAAAACCACATGAAGCACCAATTGGCATGCTTATCTCGCCGATTATTTTAGTAGCGGGGGTTATTCTGATTGGTTTGTTCCCAAATATGGTAAATGCTCCATTTTTACAACACGCTGCAACTGCAGTCAATAACGCAGTCGTATACAATAAGGTTTCTTTTTGGCATGGCTTTATAACACCGTTATTTATGTCACTAGCCGTTGTAGGCATTGGAACGGTATTGTTTATAACCAGAAAGAAATGGCAAGCTGTTTACAACTTTCTACCTGGTAAAGCTAGTTTTAATCATATATATAATGGGATTATTAGCAAGCTGGACACGTTTTCTAAGCGTATCACTAACTTTTATATGACAGGTTCATTAAAGACATACATGTCCTTAATACTAAGCACTGTCCTTATCGTTTCCGTTGTATACATGTTTTTAACGGATGGATTTGCTTTTAGTACAGACCAATTAGCTGAACCATCTTTTATTGAAATTGCAGTGGTAGCCGTTATGATCATTGCTGCTATTGCTACTATTTATATGAATCATAATGTTGCTGCTATTTTAGTACTTGGGGTAGTCGGTTTTGGTGTAGCTATACTGTTTGTTATTTACCGGGCACCAGATATTGCATTAACCCAATTAGTTATTGAAACGGTTACGGTTGCCTTGTTCTTGCTTTGTTTTTACCATTTACCAAAAATGCGTAAGTCAACCGACTCACTAAAAACAAAAACAGTAAATGCAATTATCTCCATTGCCTTCGGGGCATTAATAACCATTGTAGCTATTTCGGCAAACAGCAGCAGATGGTTTGATTCCATTTCCGATTACTTTGTAGAGAATTCCCACAAGCTTGGTGGCGGAGATAATATCGTGAATGTTATTTTAGTCGATTTTCGTGGCCTAGATACATTATTCGAAATTTCTGTACTGGGCATCGCCGCTTTAGCAGTAGTTGGCCTCATTAAAATGAAAAAGAATAAGGAGGCTGAATAATTATGGAAATTATTACATCCATATTAGCAGGAGTTTTGTTTGCAACTGCGATCTATAACTTATTACAAAAACAATTAATACGAATTATCATTGGTACAGCTCTTATCTCTCATGGTGCGCATATTCTTATTTTAACGATGGGACGGCTAAAAGCTGGACAACCTCCAATACTAAGAGAAGGTATTTCTAATTATACGGACCCGTTGCCGCAGGCACTGATTTTAACATCTATTGTAATCAGCTTTGGTGTTACAAGTCTCCTTTTGGTGTTAGCCTATCGGGCTTCTCAGGAAAATAATACAGACAATATGGAAGAGTTAAGGGGTAACGAAAATGAGTAATTTAGCAGTATTACCAATCATTATTCCATTAATATCAGCTATCATTCTAATTTTCTTTCATCGCAAGGTGAAGTTATCTAGGGCATTAACGAAGCTGTTTTCATTAATAAGTTTAGGAACTGCCGGTTATATCACTTGGTATGTGCTGGAAAACGGTACGATCATTTTAAATACCGGGGACTGGATCGCACCTTACGGAATTATTTTAGTAATGGATGGATTAGCAGCGATATTAGTGTTGACAACAAATGTTATTGCAACAGCATGTGCTTTCTATGCACCGCATGCAGGATTAGAAAAAAGGGAAATTTATTATTTCTACCCCTTTTTCTTCTTCCTTATCACAGGTGTATCCGGAGCATTTATTACCGGAGACTTATTCAACTTATTTGTATTTTTTGAAGTGCTCTTAATGGCTTCTTATGGCTTAATCGTACTTGGTGGTGGAAAGGTACAATTAAGAGAATCCCTAAAATATTTGTTAATTAATTTATTCTCTTCTATGCTCTTTGTTACCACTGTTGCATTTCTATATGCAGTTGTTGGTACCGTAAATATGGCACAAATTGCAGAGAGAGTTCAAGAAGTTGAACAGCAGGGAATCATTACTACTATCGGGATTCTATTGTTTTTCGTTTTCGCTACGAAAGCAGCTTTGTTTCCATTATATTACTGGTTGCCAAAATCATATATTGTCCCGAATCCGGTCATATCTGCCCTATTTGGCGCATTACTGACAAAAGTAGGAATTTACTCGATTTTACGCACATTTTCACTTATCTTTATCCATAAAACTGATTTAACACATGACATGTTTATTTGGATCGCTGGCTTATCGATGATCTTTGGCGTAATTGGTGCATTATCTACTTCGAATATAAAACTAATTATTGCTTATAATATTATTCCGGCAATCGGGTTTATCATTTTAGGTATTGGTGTTTTAAATCCAGATGGATTAAGCGGATCTATCTATTACTTAATTCATGATATGATTATTAAAACTGCGCTCTTTTTATTAGTCGGAGTAATCGCATCTGTCGCTGGAACCTCCGATCTACGAAAAATGGGTGGGCTTATTCATCATTATCCATCATTGGGCTGGTTATTATTCCTATCCGGGGCTGTATTAGCAGGCTTACCTCCATTCAGCGGTTTTATTGGTAAGCTGTTATTATTAAAAGGTGCATTTGAAGAAGGAGAAATTGCCATTGTTATTATTGGCTTACTTACAAGTCTTCTTATCCTATATTCCATTGTAAAAATCTTTATTAACGGCTTTTGGGGCGATAAAGAAGCGATGACGCATATAGAAAAGAAACCTATTAACGGCTTATTAACACCTATTGTTTCCCTACTAGCATTATCTGTATTATTAGGTGTTGGAGCAGAATTATTCTATCCGCACATCGAGTCGATTGCTACGTATCTACTTGATCCGGAAATTTACATTGATTCTGTATTAAAGGAGTAGTGACCAATGGCTTTTCAGATCGTTATCAACTTAATTATTGCATTCATGTGGATGTTTTTAAAAGAATCCTATTCTGTTCCAAGCTTTATTTCAGGGTATATATTAGGAATTGTGCTTCTCCTTGTATTGCGACGATTTATTCCTGACACTTTCTATTTAAAACGAGTGATAAAAATTATTAATTTAATTTTGTTATTTATTAAAGAGCTGGTCTCATCAAATATTGATATCGTGAAGCTTGTTTATACACCAAAACCAGATATCGAGCCAGGTATCTTTGCACTGCCGACAGAGCTTAGAAGCAATTGGGAAATAACGTTACTTGCTAACTTAATTACTCTGACACCGGGTACGCTGTCAGTTGCCGTTTCCCGTGATAATACGAAACTTTTTGTTCACGCCATGAATATTAATGACAGCAATGAATCCATTCGCTCCATAAAAAATACATTTGAAAAAGCAATTATGGAGGTGACACAATGACAAACATATTAACTGCTTCAGAAAACTTAATAAATATTGCTGTAATTATTTCGTTTATCGGAATATCTATTTCACTAGCATGTTTGTTATATCGAGTTATTACAGGTCCTACTCAGCCTGATCGGGCTGTTGCATTAGATTCAATGGGCATAAACTTAATGGCTGTTGCAGGTATCATGTCAATTTATCTGGTTACACCAAATTTAAATGATGTCATTCTGCTCATCGGTATCCTTTCATTCCTTTCAACGCTTGCAATTGCAAAATATTTAGAAAAGGGTGTTATCATTGATAGAGACTTGGATTAACATCATTTTAAATGTGCTGATCGCCCTATGTATTCTTGCAGGTACTTTTTTCATACTATCTGCTTCCATTGGAGTTGTCCGTTTTCCTGATGTATATACAAAGCTGCATGCTGCTACGAAAGCCTCTACATTAGGCATCTCCTTTATACTAATCGGTGCCTTTATCTTCCTTTATGTGGAACACGCTATTGTTAGTGGTAAGCTGCTTTTGGCAATCCTGTTTATTATGCTGACAGCACCGGTTGGAGGGCACATGCTTGGTCGTGCTGCCCATACAGCCGGAGTGAAGCCATACCTAAAAAAACGTAAGGACGAATATCAGGAAGCTGTCGATCAGCTTAGAGAAGAAGAAAATCAAGGATAAAAGGGATACGATTTAACGAAACATACGTAGGCTTTTTATCGAGAAATTAAAGATGGTTTCTGCTCATTCCAGTAGAAGTCATCTTTTAATTTTTAAAAAATAATCGACTAATTTGTTAATCTCTGCATCACAATCCACTTATCTAAGTGATTTATTATGGACTATTTTAGCTACCCAGCCTTCAAGAGCAATACGTATAGTTTTTCGTTAAAATGGACGTCAAAGCTATGTAAACGAGTGAGCAGAATAGTTATCGTTTAGCTAAAAGACAACGTAACTGTAAAAATTCCTTTTATTCGAATTCAAATATTTGCGACATCCAATCAACTTCCTAAAAAGAAACCATCTATCGAGTGGATTGAAATTTTTACGATAGATGGTTTTTATTTTCTATGATAGTAAATTATATCCATTTAATTCGAAATGTTTGATTGCCTTTGATCCAGCGTAATAATAATACATCCTCTGGTACTACTCTTCCCAACACATTCACTCGATTGTCACTTGGTAAATCTCGTAACGTTATTTGCACTTCTCCTTGGTAACGTTTATAACGTTCATTATCAACAGTAATCGATCCAACTAAACGTTCTATACAATGCGAAGGGGAAATTTTATCCTTTCCTATTGAAGCATAATGCCTAGATTCAACCGATCGTATACAGTCACGTGCTCGATCAGCTCGATTTGTATGCCGTCCTGAAGCTACTTTAATTTCCTTTTCTGTAACAGATGGAGCTGGTACTGCCCGAAGGATTATTTCTTCTTTCTTTTGGTAAGCAGTGAACTGTTCGAGTGTAGACTCACTAATTCCGTTATCGCCAATTAATATTTTTTCAATCTTTCCTTTATTTTTTAAATCAAGATAGGCCGCAAACGGTGACACAAAACGATGCGCTTCCAAAGTAGGGAGCTTTTCATAAAGTGGTCCTCTCAAATTTTGATCACCCGGGATAAAAGCCATGATGGAAATTCCTTCATTTTTTAGCCATTTATTTTTCTCTAAAAAATCCTCCCAATCTAGTCCGGTTTCCGGTCGTGGATAAAAATTATGCCAAGCCTCCGTTGATGTTGTTACTAGTCCGTTTTGTTTTAATTGTTTTAAAGTGGAAGATGTTAGTGTGCTAGCATTAAGTGCAACTTTCATCTGTTTGGATAAATGAGCAATGGTTTTTTCATCTACACCATAATCCACTCGTAAACCGGTGACGCCCCACTTTACTAATTCCGATGCATTTTCCCAATTAAATCCTAATGTCTGAAGAGAAGTTGGAGAAATATCAGCCATCAATTCCATATTTAACTCGTTAGCTAGAGAACCTAATGCCTTCAGTTGATCCTTATACATGGCCGGATTATCTTCTGGTATATGCAGAGAAGTAAAAATCGAATCAAACGCGTATGGTTTCATTTTTCTTATATAAGCTTCTTGTTCTTTCATTTGTTGATGACCCAAATAAACAGAAATTCCTAGCATTGATACCATTCTCCTTGTCTGTTAAATAATCGAGAGAGGAGTTCCTCCCTCGATATACCTGCAATTATCTATATATCTCTCGCCATTTCTTCCTTAAACCCAAATAAATAAGTGAAGATGAAGCCGCCAGCATAAGCGATAACAAGTCCTAAAAAGTATTGAATAAATTTGCCGTCATCAATTAATGGGATAAGTGATAAACCGGAAACACCAATCCCTGTAGCAGCAGTTTGAATCACCGCTTGAAATCCTCCACCAATTGCTGCACCTAAACACGCTGTAACAAACGGACGACCTAATGGCAGGGTAACCCCATATAATAGAGGTTCTCCTATTCCAAGAAATCCAACCGGCAGACCACCTTTGATAATATTCCGTAATCGATTATTTTTTGTTTTCACATAAATGGCAATCGCTGCACCGACCTGCCCCGCTCCTGCCATTGCTAGAATTGGAAGCAAAGCTGTATTATTATACGTATTTATAAGTTCTAAATGAATCGGTGTTAATCCGTGATGCAGTCCTACCATTACCAGAGGAAGAAAGAAACCAGCTAATACTGCACCAGCAATAAATCCGCCCATATTAATTAATGTAGTTAACCCATTTGTAATTCCATCCGATAGAAGTCCAGCTACTGGCATTATTGCATATAAAGACGCAAAACCTACAATTAAAACGGTAATCAATGGAGTGAAAATAATATCCACTGCTGCTGGAATAATTTTTCTAACTCGTTTTTCCAAAAAGCTCATTAACCAAGCTGCAAAAATGACTCCAAATAGTCCACCACGTCCTGGAACTAGTGCTTCACCGTAGATCGTAATATCGGCAAGCAATGGATTAAATAAGAACATGCCCGCAATCGCACCTAATACAGGAGTTCCACCAAATTCTTTTGCAGTATTCCACCCGACAAGTACTGCCAAATACGTAAAGATACCGCTTCCAAGAAGTAGTAAAATTTGCATCAAGGTTGTTTCCGGGTCAGCACCTGCGTTTTTTGCGAAGTTAGCGCCTCCATTAATAATACCAGAGGCAACCAAACCTGGAATTAACGGAATGAAAATATTGCCAAGTCGGCGCAAAAAGTTTTTAAATGGTGTTCTGTTTTTTTGCTTTATTTGTTGTTTTTGCAGTGCTGCTTTTTCCTCAAATGTCAAATTATCTACATCTGGACCTCTTTCTTCGCCAATCCCCAGTCCCGTAATCTGGCTTAATTGTTCCGCAACCCGATTTACCATTCCCGGACCTATGACAATTTGTAACGTCTCATCAATAACTACGCCCATTACCCCATCTACCTGCTTCAATGCATCATGATCCAATTTCGTTTCATCTTTCAAAGAGAGTCTTAATCTTGTCATACAGTGGGCAATGCGCTGTACATTATCTTGTCCACCTATTTGGCCTAAAATTTCTTGTGCCATTCTCTCCTCTTTCCTCATTACGAACTCCTCCCCTTCAATTTAATAATGCTTTTCGCACAAAACCATTTGCTTGGAGAACCTTTTCTCTTGCCTCCTCACAGGAGCATTGGAGTAAGATCATCACAATGGCTACTTTTACATGATGCTTTGCTTTTTCAAGATAATCGCTGGCTGTCTCATAATCTACTTCTGTAGCGTCCATAATAATTCGCTTTGACCTTTCCACCAATTTATGATTCGTAGACTTAAGGTCAACCATTAAATTTTGATACACTTTACCAATGCGTATCATGGAAGCTGTTGAAATCATATTCAATACCATCTTTTGTGCAGATCCAGCTTTTAAACGTGTAGAACCGGTTAGGACTTCTGGTCCTGTCTCTAATTCAATCGCAATGTCTGCATACTCGCTCATCTTCGCCTCCTTATTGCAAGCTATGCTCACAGTGTTAGCTTTCCGTTCTCTTGCATATGATAAAGCCCCTATAACGTAAGGCGTTCTCCCACTAGCTGCAATCCCAATAACAGTATCCTTCTCGGTAAGCCCGATGGTTTGTAAATCCTTTTTTCCCAGATGCGAGTCGTCCTCTGCACCTTCAGCAGCTTTTGTAAAAGCTGCCTCACCACCAGCTATAAGCCCCTGTACCATCTCGGGTTCTGCCCCAAATGTCGGCACACATTCTACAGCATCTAATACTCCAAGTCTTCCGCTCGTTCCAGCACCTATATATATAAGCCTTCCTTCTTGATTGAATGACTGAATTACTAAATGAATGGCTTTTTCAATCGAGGAAAGTTGTGTTTCAATTATTTTTGGTACGCTCTTATCCTCTTTATTCATCATGGTGATAATATCCATAACAGACATTTCATCCAGGTTTTTAGTATATTGGTTCCTTGTTTCTGTGCTTAACTTATCAAACATCGTACTCACTCCTTCATCTAACTATCTTTAGTGTACACGTTTCCAAAACTTTATGTCAATTATTTTTAAAATAATATGAAATAATATTTCATAGCCTTGTCAATTATTTTTCACACATTAGAGCTGTGAAATTGGGATCAGTCATGGTTATTGTTTGCAGTCATACATTCTAAGGTCAACAAAGCATCAGCTAAACCGTTTATTTCTGAAAATAAAAGCTTGCTTTCTAGTATACTTTTTTTCTACTTATTAATAAGGTTTTTATTGATTACTTAATGTTTTAACAAATACATACAAATCGATTATAAATTCTAAAAATATCTAACCACTTGTAAAATTATGCTTTTTGTATCTCCACTACCCATTTAAAAACAAAATTTATCGACTGAAGGACTCATTCTTTGCGATTCAGAAATACTTTTTCCAAATATCGCATAATCCATGGAGATAAAGTGAAACTCCACTCAGTAGGAGTTTTCTTCCATCTCCTACTGAATGTTAGTACCACAAGGGTATGACCTAAAGGCCTTTGAACGAATCGGACATTTAGGTACCGTTTTCTCTCACTTAGACCCTTTTGTATCAACTAAAGGCTCTTGAAGTGGGAGTATTACGGCACCTTACATGCGGGATAAAATCAATATTTCCTGATAATGTTTAAACTGATTTATATAGATAAGCTAATCAAGTATTTGATAATAATTCCCCTCTAACTATATGCATTAAAAATATATTTTATCCCAACAATCATTTGCTTCTCTAACAAGACATAAAAAACGAATATTAATTAGATTATTAACCGGACAGACACGTTATATTCAGATCATACATAAGTATAAATATAGGCAATAGCCCAGACTGATACATGAGGAGGAGGATATATTTGTCCGGCATTCTTAGTGCCCTCGCACTCTTTATTAAAGAAGCGATGTTTTTCGTATCCTATGTCAAAAACCATGCTTTTCCCCAACCTTTACCACCCGAAGAAGAAAAAAAGTACATTAAGCAAATGCAAGATGGAGACGAAACAGCGCGAAACAAATTAATTGAACATAATCTCCGACTGGTAGCACATATTGTGAAGAAATTTGAAAACACAGGAGAGGATGCTGAAGATCTTATTTCAATTGGTACAATTGGACTGATCAAGGGTGTCGAAAGCTATTCCTCTGATAAAGGTACGAAGCTTGCTACTTATGCAGCTCGATGTATAGAGAATGAAATATTAATGCATTTACGAGCATTAAAAAAAGTGAAAAAAGATGTATCTTTACATGATCCAATTGGTCAAGATAAAGAGGGTAATGAAATTAGCCTAATTGATATTTTAGAAGCAGAAAACCAAAATATTATTGAATTTATTCAATTAAATATGGAAATAGAAAAATTAGAGGATTACTTTGAAATTTTAGATAATCGCGAGCGTGAAGTAATTATTTACCGTTACGGATTAAACGATCAAAAAGAATTAACACAGCGTGAGATAGCTAAGAAGTTAAACATCTCAAGAAGCTATGTATCTCGTATTGAAAAACGAGCATTAATGAAGGTCTTTCATGAATATTACCGAAAAGAAAGAAGGCAGTAAAGAAAGTCTTTTTAAATTTTTACAGATGATCTTTTTCCTAACAGAAATTTAAATACAGGGAAGGTCTTCAAATTAAATTACTGTAACAATCAATTAAATACCGTAGTTTTTAACTTCTCTATTCTCTAGTACTTTGTTAATGTGATCTACAATAAAGTGAAACTTCTATCAGTAGGAGTTTTCCTCATATCTCCTACTGATAGATGTAGAACACTCTTAGACTCCCCGGTATCGCCTACAACTCTTGAAGTGAAGTAATCCGGCACCTTACATGCGGGGTAAATTTATCGTTCCCATCAATTTTCCCCCCAAATAACTCCAGCCTTTATTATATCAAATTGATTTGTTCAAGATAGAAAACCTAATCTAATACATTGGTATGGTGAATCCGAACTAAATTGTTCTCCATTTATATTAATTGTTTAGTAGAATAAGTAATTAGACTATGAAATGAAATTAATTTGCTTTTGTAGATGACTCCGTATATTCCAAAAGGGGGCAGTGAAAGTGTCAACAATTCTTCTCTACTTTTTAATTCAATAATATTTGCATATATCCCTAAATTTTTTTGCTCCTTTAACACATGAAACGGTTTTAGTCGTTCATCCCTATTGTTTGAAAAATACGGTTCATGTGAAATACCAAATTTATAAGCTAGTATTTCAAAAGCATAAGTTGTAATAGCTTTTTCAAAAAATCCGTTTTTTATAAAAACTTCTTTACTAAGCGTTCAAGACGTATCCGAATTTGTAATAACAATAACCCCTTGCCTGATTTGTTTTCCAGCATCCTCAATGCATTTAGTGATTAACTTTGAAGCATATCCTTTTCCAGTAATATTTATCCATAAGCAATAGAGAATTAAAAAGTTTTTGCCGTAACGGTTCTTGAAGAATATTCAATAAAACCTGCTGGCTTATTATTTATATGTGTTTTAAAGAGCCAATTACCTTTATTTATGTACTCTGTTAAATTTGGCTTGTTTCAAAGGCAATAACTCCATCATTTCAATTTTCTTTATCTATCTCTACTATTTCAAAACTGTACAATTTGTATTTCTCCTTTATATTTAAAAACATATTTATTCTGTTCTATTCTATGACATATTAATATGTTGGATCCTTTCATTTTATATCATAATATCGTTTTTAATTTTTAGTAATTAGTTTAAAAAATTTAAATTATTTCGGCTCCAATCATGTAAAGTTTTGAAGGAAGAAGTACTAGAACCGTTTACATCGTTCTTAAATTGCAGTATATAAAGTATGATGAAAATCCACTAATTACTTATTTACTGTTTTAGTTTGAACCCGTTTTTTGAAAAATTGTGCCGTGAAAATTAAAATAGCTAAAAGGGAAAATTTAATAATAGGGGAAAAATCGATAAAAAATAAAACAAGCATTCCAAGAACAAAATATATAAAAAATAAAATACCTAAATACACTACTTTTTTTTTCACATTCCACTGTAGTTTCATCTACTCTTCTACTCCTTTGAATCTTTTATATATTCAAATCTTTTTAGTCTACAGCTTTATTGTTTAATTTTTTAGGTAATCGTGTGGGTACTTAAAACTAAAAAGCTCAATATATTAATTGATCAAAATTACCCAGATACTTTATATTATACATAAAAATTCCATCATGGTTAATAATTGTTTAAATCTCTGTTAAATATGGTATCCGCAGAAACAAATTCAAAATGGAATAAGCTAAATGATGTTAATAAGATTTATATAGGTCAGAAATTACGTGTGAAATAAACTGAACTTTGTCAAAAACAACATAAATTATTCTTGTATCTATTCCTGTCCTTAAAGAAGTTGAAGGGATAAAGAAATGGTCCGGTTAACTTCGGGTCTAAGATGAGGACGAAGATTCTATATCAATTTTTTAATTGGTTTCATCCAAGGCTATTCAATCCATGTTTATTGGGGTCTGGTTAAAAATTCCAATTAAATTTTATAAAAAACATGAGAATCATAACTAAATTAACACCATGCTTTTAGATACTTTGGCTATTGATGTAAATAAGATGGTGTTGGGCAAAAAATGCGTGTGAAATAAAAAAAGCCCCATCCTAGTGAATGGGGTACAGAATGTCAATATTTCGGGAAACTCAATAAATTAAAATGACATTATTGTTAGCCTGCTATATTAGCATCTCGCATATTTCTCTATCATTAAGAACTAAATCATAAGGAGATTTTATATCAGACCAATGTAAGATTTTCTTAGTCCAATTACCTTGTTCTTCGGTATCGTTTAGACAAGTGCAAAATTCTAGTATTCCACTCTCGTGTAATGCAGTATGGAGATATTCATATAGTAAGTGTAAGCATTTTTCCTCGAAAGAGTTTCCTATTTTATGGTTTTTAATAGGTAAAAAATTATTATAAACAGCTACTTGATATTTAAATGATAGTATTGGTACATATTTAAATCTTTTTTTTGTTTTAGAGTCGTAATTATCTTCAAATATTAGTTCTATTGCATCTAGCTCATTACTAAAGATATTAGACTGTTTTTCTGATACAGGTTGAGAACCAAAATTACCTTTAGAAAGCTTGTGCGGTGATGATATGTAATAGTATTGAGTCAAAGTTGCATCTCCTTTCTATTCTTCTTCCTTTTCTAGCTCTAAACCATTTATATTCTGTTTTACCGATTCTTTTTATGCCTAAACGGTATTTGCTGTACATTTGTTGCTTAGTTTCGATAAGGTCTTTTTTTGAAAGTCTAATTGCTTCATTAGTTAAATCCAAATATATGTTAGATCCTGGAGATAACTAAAAATGGTTTTGATCATTCCTAAAGACAGCTATTAAAATGGAATAACAATAAAATTAATAGCAAGTTTTCTTAGTTTGTTATTCATATTGATCACCTACACACAGGAACTTTTATTCTTATCGCAAGTACATTATACTCTTTTATTAAAATATCTTTAAACTGTTATTAAATGTCTAGCTCTCTAACCATGGCTTTTGAACTGATAACCAAAGATTGTAAGTAGTAAAGACTCTACTTTTTTAAGTATTTCACTTGTTCTTCTCTTTTCTATACTTCTATTATACTTCGCATAGTATTAAGAGCCGAACTATTTCGATGATTTTTATAACCTATTTTACAGAGTTTTTACATGATCCTATATATTTAACAATTTATCTAACTTTAATTGACATGAAGTTTAAAAGTATTGTAAATTTCTATGAATAACTCAGGAAAATGGAGTTTTGTTTGCTATAATAGTTATGCTCTTCAGCTGCTTAAGAGTTGTATCGAGAGGGGTGATACCATAGATAAATGAAAAAATAGTATATCTAATAAAATGGTTGAGAACCAGACGCAAAATTTGATACGGGGATTGATGAAACGATACAACAATAAAAAAAATTGCAAGCGAATCCGTCGTTGCTAAACGAACGCAGCTGTAGAAGATAATACTCAACAAATACACTTTTTGTCATGGAAAACTGAACTTGGAAAACAAAAACTCAATAAGGGGACAGGCTTTGATGTCAAAGAGAACTTTAAGTAAAATATTATTACTCACCATAACATTTGTTATTATTGTAAACGGTCATTTTATAAATTCGTCAAATGCGCAAGCTCAATCAGAATACATCGTTGATTTTAGCGGGGTATCCGCCCCGATCCTGGTAAATGTCCGGACTGCGCCGTCAGATACTGCGCGTATCGTTGACCAGATATATCCAAATACGCGTGTACAGTTTTCTGGCTGGACGACAGGTAGCTCGTTTTATGACTACTGGACAAACGCACCTGATAACAGATGGTTTTTTTATGAGAGAAATGGTGTAAAGTATTATGTTTCATCAGCTTTTATTAATGGAAACCCACCGGATGTCAATCAACCAACTCAACCAAATCGAGCATTGGTTTCGTACAATGTAAGAATTACCACGGATATTCCAGCTCTTATACAGGCGTATGAGAATGCTATACGAAACTGGAATAATACCGGTGTTGTTTGGTTGTCACAATCACAAAATGCCCCTATAACTTTAGGGGAAGGTTATGCCAGAGGTTATGATGGATATGGATGGTGGCAATCCTATGGTTCAAATGTTACAGGTGGTACAGTCATTCAATGGAATAGAGTAAACCAAAGAAGCGCTTCTTATTTAGAAGCTCTAGCTACTCATGAAATTGGACATGTATTAAAACTGAACCATAGGTCAGATTATTCTATAATGAATAACTATTGGTTAATCAGAATTACAAAGCCAACCGAAAACGACATTAATGACCTTAGAAGGATTTATAGTCGATAACTATGGTTTAGCAATTATTTGGACTGTTTCTTAATATAAGAAAGGGAACACTGCTGCCTTTAATGGTGTTCAGGTTAATATACATAACAAGAAGGCAGGGCATGAAGAGCCTTCTTGTTATGCTCATAACTTTAATGTATAGATGGTTAACAAATTCAGTTCATTATGTTCACTTTTATCAAAATAGTAACTAAAGCAGATCAAATAATAAACTCATTTAAGATCAACGGGAGATAGCCCTATCTTCGCATTATTTTATAAATTTACTAGGAAAATGTATATTATATTTTTTCGAAATTAGTTTTATTTAGGACTTTAAAATTTTGTTTAATCAATCCTTTTATGTGCCACGGAAACGGGAAATAAGTCCTTAGTGGCCCGTCAGTATAATTTAAGCCTGCATGGTAAGCCGTTGGTGTACTGAATATAAAAATCCGCAAATACGGGGGGATGTGCTGTTGCTATTCTTTTTGATGCAAAGTGTTGTCAAAAGAGAACGAAAAACTTAAGATATTACTCAGTGAAAAGGCTCTTGAAATAGCCATTTTACGAGACCTTCTTCAAAGTTAACGAAAAAAAGGTTATCGATTATGCAAGGAGTTGAGTATTTTACGCCCACAACGGTAAAAGTAAGATAGTCTCACATCCCAAAAACTAGCACAAAACCGTACTCTAATCAATTGTGGGGGGCTGGTTTAAGTACCGATTCCTGCATCATAATCATCATCTGCGGAATAATTGATATTTCTAGTCTCCAATAATTTCCTTACTAACCTATATACAACCGTACTATCAAGTTGGGATAATTAACCTTTTAACTTTTCAAGAAGCTTATGCTTTTTAACATTTTATATATTACTATTTTTACCGCCAACACTCTATCCAGAGCCACCTTTAATTTCGTTTAATGTTTAGCGTGCTATCTTGTCACCTTACCTTCAAACTTATTACGATACTTCTAGTTAAAGATATCACCCAAAAGGTAAAAGCGGCCACCGAGATAGTTTATTATCATGGTTCAGCCCTAATATAAAAAATATGTATATGAGATAAACAAAGTTGATGGGGGTTATTCATCGCATTCTTATTTATCATTTTTGCGTCATAAAACTTTTTAATAAATCGACATCCATGCGAAAGCATTTACATAGATCTTTCACTTTTTGTATGAACATCTTAAAAAGCGCCAACTCTTATCTAAAGCGTTAGCGCTTCTCATCCATTGTTTTTTTAATTCGTCGTTGTTTATAAGTAAACCAAAAACCTACCGCTAACGCAAGTAGTGTTAAACCTATAAGCCACTTTCCATCATCAGAAGGACGAATATACGTATAAATCATCGCACCTAAAAATAAATAACTTGCTAAAATTAACAATGCCCCTACAAATCGTTGATAATCTATATATTTTTCTTCCAATTGCTTCTGTTTTTCATCTATCACGTAAAATTACCTCCTTCACTTTAATAATGTATCATAGATTAGGAGAAAGTTTAGGAGGTAATTATTGGATAATTACCACAAACACGCATTTGAATATTTGTTTATTTCGTTAATATCTTTATTATAATCGAGTAGAGTTTTATAACTCTTTGGAAGAAAATCTCTAGTTGGTTCGGATAAACTTTATAATCATATTTGCTGCATTCGTTGCTGCTGTTTGTAAAAATCTATCAAATGAAATGGACGATTCTTTACCCGCAATGTCGGATAGTGCTCGAATGATAACAAATGGTGTACCATATTGATAGCATACTTGGGCAATAGCCGCAGCTTCCATTTCTGCAGCAATCATGGTCGGAAATTTTTTCCGTACAAATGCTACACGGTCTGGATCAGCCATAAATGAGTCACCAGTAGCTATAACCCCCTCTTTATAAGCGATATTCATCTCTTTAATTACGTTAGCAGCCTTTGCCACTAATCTTATGTCAGCATCATACATAGCTGGCATTTTTGGTACTTGACCGTAGGCGTAATCAAAGGCTGTCGCGTCCACATCATGATGCACTACTTGGGTGGAAATAACTACATCTCCTACTTCTAAATCCTCAGCAAATCCACCTGCCGAGCCGGTATTAATCACATATTCAGGTGAAAAACGTTCATGTAAAATAGTTGTTGCCATTGCAGCATTTACTTTACCAATACCTGATTTTAACAAAACTACTTGTTTATTAAATAAGTTACCTTGAACGAATAAGCAATTTGCTACTTCAAGTTCCTCTTTGTCACTCATCTTCTCCTTTAATAAAGCTACTTCCTCATCCATTGCTCCAATAATTCCTATCGTCATATAAAATGCCTCCATAAAGAAATAGGTTAGTTTATCATCACTTGCTTTAGTTTTTCTACTTTTGTTGGTTTCCAACCTCGTTCATCTATCCAGGTTAAATAAACTCGGTAAATTTGTGAGTTATTTGCATTCGATACAGTCGCTTCTACCTTCTGCTCTCCTCCATTACCTACCCAATGAGTAACCATTGACTGTTCCTGTAAACCTGTTACATCAGAAACCGCTTTTGCTATTTCCTTTCTATCTTGCGATCCATCATTGTAATCAGTTGTGTGTGTTCCTGACTGCTCCGTACCAATGGGTTGCCAATCTCCAATATAGGCTTCGATTACATTGTCATCAGAAGGCTGTACCTGTTCAGTTTCCACTGCTGCATTAGTTTCAGACGTTTCTCCTTCTTTGTCCTGTTGTTCTTGATTTGCGTCTTGATCAGATGCTTGTTCTTCTTTCTCTTCAATTCTAGTAAATTGGTCTCGTTCTTCATCACCATCTTGTTCTGAATTTTTTTCTTCAGATTGAGAAGCAGCGTTATTGTTCTTATCTTTAGCAGCTTCATCATCCTTGCCGCCAAATAACCAAAAACCTAGCAGAAAAACAAGTAAGACCACACCTATCACAACTAAAATTGAAATCGATTTTGAGTTTTTTCTACGTTTTTCAAATTTATCGACTCGGGAAACTCTATCAAAATCTTCCATGCCTTCAGCCCTCCTATCATTACTCTATTATAATATCATATTTATAACATAGAATTACATGTTAGGAATATAACATTTTTTTGCTATGTTGAAACAGCTTCAACATTGTTACCCAAAAGCAAATCAACGCTTTCGATATGTAGATGAAGATTTTATCGAAAGTATGCAAATCACAGTATGGTTTAATTTCATGAATTATAGAGTTATACTTTCTAAAGCATCAAGTAAAGAAAGTTTAGTAAAGAGTAATTAATTGCACTTATATTGGATACATAGGCTATCCTTACTTCCCACCAAAACTTCTAGTTAAGATCTTAAAAAACTTGGCGACAAGCCAAGTTTTTATGGCGAAAGCTATCATTTTTCTTATACGATAAAGTGAAACTTCATTCCGTAAAACGCTTTTTACACGGAATGTTAGTTGAACCAATCGGGCATTTAGGTGCCGTTTTCTCCCACTTAGGCTTTTTTGTATCAATTTAGCACTTGAAGTGGGAAACTTACGGCACCTTACATGCGGGATAAAGTGAAACTTCATTCCGTGAAACGCTTTTTACACGGAATGTTAGTTGAACCAATCGGGCATTTAGGTGCCGTTTTCTCCCACTTTGACTCTTTTGTATCAATTCAGCACTTGAAGTGGGAAACTTACGGCACCTTACATGCGGGATAAAGTGAAACTTCATTCCGTGAAATGCTTTTTACACGGAATGTTAGTTGAACCAATCGGGCATTTAGGTGCCGTTTTCTCCCACTTAGGCTCTTTTGTATCAATTTAGCACTTGAAGTGGGAAACTTACGGCACCTTACATGCGGGATAAAGTGAAACTTCATTCCGTAAAACGCTTTTTACACGGAATGTTAGTTGAACCAATCGGGCATTTAGGTGCCGTTCTCTCCCACTTAGGCTCTTTTGTATCAATTCAGCACTTGAAGTGGGAAACTTACGGCACCTTACATGCGGGATAAAGCCTAAAGTTTTATACTTTCCTATAGTGGAAGAAAAAAGACAGCGGAATTCGCTGTCTTTTTAAACTACAATAACGTGAAACTTCATACGAGGAGTTTCTCCTTGAAGGGGAATCTTACAGCAGATGTGGGATAAATTTATTCCACACTAACAATTTTAACTTGAATATCTCCACCTGGCGTCGTAACAGAAACCTCTGCTCCAACCTCTTGCCCAATTAGACTCTGTGCCATTGGTGAATCATTTGATATTTTGCCTTCAAACGGATCCGCTTCTGCACTTCCAACAATCGTATACGTTTCTTTTTCTCCATCAGGAAGTTCTTGAAATGTTACCGATTTACCTAAACTGACCACATTTGGATTTTCATTATCATTTTCAATGATGACTGAATTTCGAATCATTTTCTCAAGCTGAGCGATTCGCGATTCTACAAACGCCTGCTCATCTTTTGCTGCATCATACTCGGAGTTCTCTGAAAGATCTCCAAAATCACGAGCTATTTTAATGCGCTCAACGACTTCTTGACGACGCTCTGTTTTTAAATAATGTAATTCTTGCTCTAATTTTTCTTTCCCCTCTTGTGTCATGTAATAACTTTTCTCTATAGCCATTTCCAAACACTCCTTTTTATTACTTCAACCGTTCTGTTTAAACTAGTTTAATCATCGATATGAAGCAATCTGATACTTTTAACATGGAGCCTGTAAATTTTTCCAAATGTAAGCGCTCCATAATCTAAAAATGTACTAATCATTACTATGGCAGAATTTCAGCTAATTTTCAATACCTTTTATCAAATTAATGTTGCTGATGTTTTAAAAGTATTTTCTCAATTTTAGTAGCCATGATGTCGATAGCTACATGATTTTGACCGCCTTCCGGAATAATAATATCCGCATAGCGCTTGGTCGGTTCAATAAATTGCAAATGGGATGGTCTCACCTTTTGAATGTATTGTTCGATTACAGATTCTAAAGATCTACCACGTTCTTTAATATCGCGCATCAATCTGCGAATAATTCGTAAATCAGCATCTGTATCTACATACACTTTTATATCCATTAAATTCACAAGACGTGGATCTTCCAAAATTAATATTCCTTCTAAAATAATAACATCCTTTGGGTCTACATGGATGACCTCGTTTGAACGAGTATGCAATTTATAATCATAAACAGGTTTATCTATAGACTGACCATTTAACAAACAATTCAAGTGTTCGATTAACAGATCGTTATCAAAAGCTAGCGGATGGTCATAATTTGTATTTAAACGCTGCTCAAACGGCAAATGACTTTGATCTTTATAATAATAATCTTGTTCAATGACGAGAATGGTTTGGTCAGAAAATCGTTGGCAAATAGACCGTGTAACCGAGGTTTTGCCACTACCGCTTCCTCCTGCAACGCCAATAACAACTGGTTGATCTTTCATCATGGATATAGGCTCCCTTCTATGTTTGCTTTATGCTGATCGCTATACCATCACCTACCGGAACAATACTTGTCATAAAACCGGGATGGTGCATGAGCCATTCATTATAAGAAATTAGTTTCTCGACCATTTTTTTATATCTTGGTGGTGTTAACTCTGGTTGAGTAACATATCCTCGGAATAACACATTATCTGTAATGATAATGCCGTTTTCTGTTAATAAAGGTGAGGAGAGCTCAAAAAAACGACGATACTGCCCTTTAGCAGCATCGATCAATATTACATCAAATAATTCATCATTTTGCAAGTCTTTTAGTTCATCTAATGCATCACCAAAAATGATTTGAATTTGTTCTTGTAAGCCACATGTCCGAACATTGTTCACTGCTCCGTTGTACCGTGCTTCATCTCGTTCAATTGTAACAAGCCTTGCCTCAGGGCTGGCCTCGATCATGCGTATCGCTGAATAACCAATTGCCGTACCAATTTCTAAAATTCGTTCTGGCTTGTTTAGATAGAGCAGTTGTTGTACGAAATGGATACTGACTGGATCCATTATTGGAATACGATTCGCTTGTGCATACTCTTCCATTTGTTGAACTTTAAAATTTCGCTTTGGTATATTGCTTGCTAAATAAGCTTTTACGTTTTCATTCATGAAATTACCTCTTTTTTCGATTTAAAACCGACTTCATCCCCCTATATCAGAAAAGATAGGGGGATGATAGATGCAGTTATTTTATATACTTCTGTTTGTTTTTATTATGCTGTTTTAATGTTTCAGCATAATAAATTTTTCCTTTTTCACTGTGAAGAAAGTATAAATAATTAGATTTTTCCGGTTTTAGCACTGCTTGCAAAGAACTTTCTGCAAAGTTTCCAATTGGGCCAACCGGTAATCCTTCTATATAGTACGTATTAAATGGTGATTTCACTTCTAAATCCTTATATAACACCCGGTCTTTATGCTTACCAAGTGCGTATAATACAGTAGGATCTGTCTGAAGCTTCATTCCTTTTTCCAAACGATTTAAAAATACACCAGCAATCTTCTTACGTTGATCTTCACTGCTTGCTTCTTTTTCTACTACCGAAGCAAATGTTACAGCTTCATGTACCGTATAGCCTTGACTTTTGATCTCATCTAAATATTTAGTTAAAATTGCTTCTGTTTTTTTCATCATTTCATTAACAACAACATCTACACTTGGGTCTTCCTCATAAAATTCATACGTCGAAGCAAATAAATAGCCTTCCAACGGTGTCCTAATTTCCTTGTTTAAGATTTCTTTCGATAAAATGGAAGGATAACGATCCATTAATTCTTTAATATAGTCCTGATCGTTTACTTTTTTCAAAAACGCTTTCTTCGTAAAGTTTAATTCTTTCGCATAGATCTCGGCTATTTCATCAATTGTTTTGCCCTCAGGAATCGTTACCTTATATAATGCTTCCGCCATTAATTTCCCATTATTTAATGATTCAATAATCTCATTTAAACTCATGGACGGGGTGAATGTATATTCTCCAGCTTGAAAGTTTGTTTCGTTATTGAATTTAGTATAAAAGCGAAATACAAGTGCATTTTTAATAACGCCTTTTTCCTCCAGCATTGCTGCAATTTCAGAAGACGAAGAACCAATTGGAATGGTTATTTCAATTTCTTTTTTACTGTCTGGATCAACGGGTCCTAAAGCAGACTTGATATAAAAATAACCAAAAACAACAGTAATAATAAAAATTGTCAACAACGCTAAAATAATGAAAGCTGCAATCTTACGAACTGTTTTAGCTTCTTCGCTACGAGCTATGAGGTTGTCCTTAAAATCATTTGTATTTTTCTGTTTGGACATATCGGTTTCCTCCTCGTTCCGCTATATTATACTAAAACTTGACAACAGATGCCATCATTTTATGTAAAAATAAAGCTGATGCCCATATTCAGACATCAGCTTTTATTGCCAGATCCTTTTATTATGAATCGTTTTCCTGATCTGCAAGTGTGTTGAGCATTTCTTCTACCATTTCCCATTCTTCATCCGATTCGATTGGAAACAGTGATAAATCATCTTCATCTTTTTCCTCATAGCGGAAAGCATATACTTCTACTTCCTCTTCTTCCGATTGTTCAACGGGTGTCACTGCAATGTAAGATTGGTGATTTTCATCCACATCAAAAGTGAATAAAACTTCGAACAAATGTTCCTCACCGTTTTCATCCGGAATTATAATTCGTTCTTTTTCTTCAAGCGCCATTTTTCCACTCCTTTATTTCTGGTCTAAGTAGCCTTGTAAAATCATTACTGCCGCCATTTTATCGACTACTTTCTTACGTTTTTTTCTACTGACATCTGCTTCAAGTAAAACTCTTTCAGCTGCCATTGTCGTCAAACGCTCATCCCAAAGTTCCGTTGGAATTCCAAGTGTTTTTTCGATATGCTTGGCAAAAGCAATCGATGCTTCACCACGCTCGCCAATTGTACCATTCATATTTTTAGGAAGTCCAACAATAGCTTTCCCAACTTGATGCTCATTTATAATTTTTTTTAACGCATCGTCTGCAGATGTTATATCGGCTTCATTCCATTTTATTGTCGTAATGCCTTGGGCGGTCCAGCCAAAGGGATCACTGACCGCGACCCCTATCGTTTTAGACCCGACATCTAATCCCATTAGTTTCATTTGTCTATCTTCTGGCGTTCTAAATAAAATTTAACCAGCTCTTCTATCAATTCATCTCGTTCAATTTTCCGAATTAAATTACGTGCATCGTTGTATCTGGGAATATATGCAGGATCACCGGATAATAAGTAGCCGACAATCTGATTAATCGGATTATACCCTTTTTCCTTTAATGCTTCATATACTTTGTTAAGTATTTCTCTAATATCTTGGTCAAATGGCTCTTCCGAAAAATTAAATTTCATTGTTTTATCAATTGAACTCATCATGACACCTCAATCTTGGGATCATTCATCTATTAGCTTCATATCGTAACATTCTTTTATCTTATCTTACCATGTTTATAGAATTAATTATATCTTTTTTACGAAAAGATATACAATTTAGGGATTAACCTTTTCTTTTACATAATCGATAGCGGTCTGTAATGCTTGGTTTATTCTTGAAGGATCCTTTCCTCCAGCTTGTGCCATATCTGGTCGGCCACCACCGCCGCCACCACAAGCCTCGGCAGCTTGTTTAATTAAATGACCAGCATGAAAACCTTTATCGACTAAATCCTTCGATATACCAGCCGCTAATTGTACCTTATCATTATTCTCCATTGCTAGTAGAATGATACCAGAATCCAGTTTCTGTTTTAAATCATCCACCATACTACGCAATTGCTTCATATCACGAACATCTACTTTTTGTGCCAGTACGGAAATACCAGCAACTTTTTCAACATTATCTAACATGGAAGCAGCTTCTTTATTTGCTATTTTAGCGCGGAGTGATTCCGCTTCTTTTTTCAATTGTTTCATTTCATGGAATAGACCTTCTATTTTCTCAGGGACAGCTGCTTCGTTCGCCTTTACTAATTGCGCTGCTTGCTGTAATATTTCCAATCTTCCTGACAATAGTTCATAAGCTTGTTTACTTGTTACAGCTTCAATTCGCCTTATTCCCGCTCCTATTCCACTTTCAGAAATAATTTTAAATAAGCCGATTTCTGAAGTATTGACAACATGGCAACCACCGCATAATTCCATACTGTAATCACCAACTTTAACTACTCGAACAATGTCACCATACTTTTCTCCAAATAGGGCCATCGCTCCCATGTTTTTGGCATCCTCTAATGTCTCTTTCGTAATTTGCAATGGAATAGATTCCCAAATCTTCTCATTTACAATTTGCTCGATTTTTGCCAGTTCTTGTTTCATAACCGCGTGATAATGCGAGAAATCAAAACGGAGTCGCTCTGATGTTACTAAAGACCCTGCTTGGTTAACATGATCTCCTAACACATCTTTTAAAGCTTGATGTAATAAATGTGTAGCGGTATGGTTTTTAACAATAAATGAGCGTTTGGATGCATCCACTTCTGCCATAACCGTTTCACCTACAGACAAGTCTCCTTTCATGATGCGAACACGATGAACATGTTGCCCTTTGGGGGATTTTTGTACATCTTCAACTTGGGCAGTTGCATATTCCGTATAAATCATCCCTCTATCAGCAATTTGTCCACCACTTTCAGCGTAAAAAGGAGTCTGGTGCAATAGTAGATATACTTCTTCATCTGCTTTTGCTTGTTTAACATGCTCGTCTCCTCTAATGATCGCTGCAATTGTCGTATTTTGTTTTGTGCTTGTGTAACCAACAAATTCACTCTCAACGTCTATTTCTGACAGCGCACCTCCTTGCACCTGCATAGAATCTACCTTTTGTCGAGCCTTACGAGCTCGTTCTCTTTGTTTTTCCATTTCCGCTTGAAAACCTGCTTCGTCAATAGAAAAACCTTCTGCTTTCACATATTCTTCGGTTAGTTCTTTGGGGAAACCATACGTATCGTATAAGCGAAATACTTCGACACCCGGAAATATGGAATTTCGTTTCGCTTTCTCGTGGTTGATAATCGTTGTTAATATTTCTAAACCATCATGAAGTGTTTCATGGAATCTCTCTTCTTCCACTTTGATCATTTCTTTAATAAATTCCTGCTTCTTCACAACTTGATCATAGAAATCTTTCATTATATCGGCAACAACAGAAACAAGTTCATACATAAATGGTTTTTCGATGCCAATTTCTTTAGCAAACCGAACAGCGCGGCGTATTAACCTTCGTAGCACGTAACCTCTTCCTTCATTTGAAGGTACAGCGCCGTCTCCTATCGCAAAGCTAACCGTACGAACATGGTCGGCAATTACTTTATAGGCAGTATCTCCCATCTTACTTTCTCCATATTTCGTTGTAGCTAATTCCTCTGTCTTTTTTATTATCGGCATAAACAGATCAGTTTCAAAGTTTGTTGGGACATTTTGAATTACGGATACAATACGTTCTAGTCCAAGTCCAGTATCTATATTCTTTTTAGGTAGTGGCGTATATGTATCATCTGGGTTGTGATTAAATTGTGAGAAAACCAGATTCCATATTTCTAAATAACGATCATTTTCTCCACCCGGATAAAGCTCAGGATCATTGGGGTCATTGCCATATTTTTCTCCACGATCGTAAAAGATTTCCGTATTTGGTCCACTAGGCCCCTCACCAATATCCCAAAAATTTTCTTCTAAACGAATAATTTGTTCTTCTGGTAAACCAATGGTGTTGAGCCAAATATCATATGCCTCATCATCTTCCGGATGTACCGTAACGGACAACCGATTTTTATCAAAACCAATCCATTTATCACTCGTTAGAAACTCCCATGCCCATTCAATCGCTTCTTGTTTAAAATAGTCACCGATTGAAAAGTTTCCCAGCATCTCAAAAAACGTGTGATGTCTTGCCGTAAACCCTACATTTTCGATATCATTCGTACGAATCGACTTTTGGGCATTAACAATCCGTGGATTATCGGGAATGACTCGCCCATCAAAATATTTCTTTAAGGTAGCTACACCACTATTAATCCATAGTAAAGTCGGATCGTCCTTTGGAATTAACGATGCACTAGGCTCTACACGATGTCCTTTTTCCTTAAAAAAATCAAGAAACATTTGTCTTACTTGTGCTGAAGTTAATTGTTTCATTATTCCTTCCTCCTGCAACTTTGATTTAAAGATCCTTGCTCAAAAGTCTAAGCTAACCCTAGGCCTTTTTTCTCCTTTTGAACAGGCAATGAAAAGCAACTATATTTAAGCGTAAAACGTTAAGGTTCAATTTTTATTCCGATAATTCTAATTATAATAAAGTAATTTTCATTCAGTGGGAGTTTTCCTCTATTCCTACAGAATGTTAGTACCGGAAGGGGGTATAAACTAAAGGCCTTTCGAACGAATCAGGAATTTAGATGCCGTATCTCCGCTTAAACTTCTTCGTATCGCCTACAACTCTAAAGTGGGAGTCTTACGGCACCTTATATGCGGGATAAAATTAAAAAAATCCCCTCTCTGCATTTGCAGGGACGAGATTAATCGCGGTACCACCCTTATTATGAATACATTCGTATTCATCACTTATACATGATAACGGTATGTAACCGGCGGGGATGAACCGCACTCTAGAACAGCTTCCATGATGTGAACTTTGGGGTTTCTTACAGCCATGGAATCCCCTCTCTAGAAAAAGCACGTATCATGTACTCAGAACCTTCAACGCATTATGGAATATATGCTTGTTATGCGTTATTATAAAAAACATCTATTAAAATGTCAATTATGTTGGAGCCGATGGGGTAGAAGCTTTCTGGTTTTGGCTGTAGTTTCTCCCAATCAGAACATGTTTGATTACTACCTTTAGCACTGTCATCAAAGGTACAGCAATAATCATACCAATTACTCCAAACAATTGACCTCCTAGTAATAAAGCGAAGATAATCGCTGCTGGATGGATATTAATACTTTTTCCTACAATGTAAGGTGACAACAAATTGCTTTCAATTAATTGAATAACAAACACAGACAAAATCACAAAAAAAACAAGTTTACTCGAGACAGTAAAAGCAATTAATACAGCGGGAGCCGCCCCAATAATAGGACCAAAATATGGGATTAGGTTCGTTATTCCCATTAAGATCGATAATAACAAGGCAAAATCCAGCCCCAAGACAAATTTGAAGATCACAAATGATGTAAGGCTAACAAATAAACAAACAATAAGCTGACCACGAATGTAATTGCCTAAACTTTCATCAATGCCATGCAATATTTTACTAGAGGTAGATCGATATTTTAATGGGATAAATCGTTTGGTATAGTCTTTAATCTGGTCATAATCCTTTAAAAAATAAAAAACAAGCACTGGTATAACAGTGATAAAAACAACGAAGTCGAATACCTTCGTAAAACCATTTACCAATCGTTCCAATAAACGATCCAGTCCATTTTCAACGCGTATGAGTAATTGATCAAATTTATCATGCACCGTTTCAGGTAAGAACGAGGTATATTCATACATTTGATAAATGGTTTTTTCATACATCGTTACAAATTGCGGAAATTGTTCGTTTAATTCTCTTACTTGCACAACAATCATTGGATAAACTCGATAAAGTAAATAAGCGGTGCCACCAAAAAAGAGCACATAGATAATTAATACTGCAACCCCTTTTGGAACATTGTATTGATGAATCATGCGGACAATCGGATATAATAAATATGCGATCAAGCAGGAGATAAGAAATGGAGCTAATACACGCCAAATAACTAAAAAAACTGCTTTATAAAAAGGAAACAGTTTAATCATTAAATAAAAGAACAGGAAAAGAGATATACCAATTAGCAGCCAATAAAGGAAGTTTAAACTCCGATTGTTTTTAAACATAGGTTTAGCCTCCCACCAGCTGCAAATATAAAAGTTTAAAAGTTACCATAAATCGTTCTTTCATCCTCATTGAACAAGTCATTTAACGAGCTTAATGAACCATCAGCTTCTACCTGATGAATCGTTAATTTATTATTTTGCACTGTCATTTCAATGAAGCAATTCCAACAATAGTATTGACTCGTACCAATTTTTCCGATATCTTTTCCATGACAATTTGGGCATCGCATGATCAAGTACTCCTTTTAATTTTAATGTTCTTGTATTATTTATCTCGCATCCAAGGTGTGTAAAATTCCCACTCCGGAGTTATGGATAATACAAAGAAGTCTAAGTGGGAGGTAACGGCTTCTAAATGCCCGATTTGCTCGGGAGGCCTTTAGATCATACCCCTTGCGGTACTAACATTCCGTGGAAAAAGCGTTCCACGGAATGAAGTTTCACTTTATCATCATGCTAACCCAAATTTTGAAAAAATATACTTCCTCATATAAAATCATATGGAGAAAGATCGACATCTTCTTTGTTAACTGTTTCTCTATCCTCCTCTGCTTTTTCCATGCCACCTGTCTTGTCGTCATCGCCAAGTTTAGCATGTAAATTTTCCACAAGGCTTGTATAGCGCTGATTTGTATCAACTGTAGAAATGCCGTATAAAAAAGACTGCTTTTCTCCACATATAATTAATGATTGTTTACTTCTTGTAATCGCGGTATACAATAAATTTTTTCGTAACATCCGATAATATGCTCGTACTACAGGTAAGATAACAATTGGAAATTCACTACCTTGCGACTTGTGAATCGATATACAGTAAGCAAGCATGATGTTTTGATAATCTTTCCGCTCATACACTATTTCTCGATCATCATAAGCTACTACGAGCTGTTCTACTTGCTCTGTGTTCTCTTCTTCGCGAAAAATAGCGACAACCTCTCCAATATCCCCATTATAAACGCCATCCTCTGGTTGATTGACAAGCTGAATGACTTTATCGCCCACTCGAAACACCGCATCCGCTGTTTTCACTTCTCTTTTTTGTCTGGTTTTTGGATTAATAACTCCTTGCAACTCTTGATTAAGCTTTGTAATGCCAGCTTCCGAACGATACATCGGAGCGAGTACTTGAATATCTTTTGTGTCAAAACCTTTCTCCAAAGCTTTCATGAAGATGGCCGTTATCACATCAACCATTTGTGATTCATGACATGGGATAAAATTAAAGTCCTTATCTTTTTCTAAGTTAATAACTTGATCATTTTTTATTTCGTGGGCAAGTTGAATAATTTTGGAACCTTCTTGCTGACGGTATACTTCAGTTAACCGAACGTATGGGATTCGCCCTGTACGTAAAAGATCGGATAGCACTTGACCAGGTCCAACAGACGGCAACTGATCTTCATCACCGACAATCAGCACTTGCATATCATCTGGGATAGCTTTAAATAATTGATTCGCTAACCAAATATCAACCATCGAAAATTCATCAATGATTAAAAACCTGCCGGACAATGGATTGCTTTCATTTTTTTCAAAGTTATGATTGCCATCCCAACCTAATAGTCGATGAGCTGTCATCGCCGGAAGACCAGTCGATTCATTTAGCCGTTTAGCGGCTCGTCCGGTTGGAGCAGTTAAAACAAACGGAAAGTCATCATTATTTTTATAATCCTGTTTATCTAAGGAAAGCTCATGAATCGCCGCATATGCCTTTAAAATTCCTTTGATCACCGTTGTTTTCCCCGTTCCTGGCCCTCCTGTAAGAATCATTACTTTGGAGTGAATCGCCTGATTAATTGCGGTAAACTGTTCTTTTCCATAAGATAAGATTTCATCTTCCTCAATAGCACCAATTATTTTCATTAGCTCAGCTAATGGCGTATGATGCTCTACCTTTTTCTTAAGCACTCGTTGTAAATGTGAACTAAAACCATCTTCTGCATAATAAAGAACAGGTAAGTATACATTTCCGTCTTGAATAATGATCTTTTTATCATTATTTAAGGCAATCAGTTGTTCTGTAATGGTTGCTTCAGGGATGTCACCGGGAGCTAATAGGTCAAAAACAGAAGCTAGGCATACATCCATTGGTAAATAAACATGACCATCTAGGACAGAACGTTGTAAAACATAGATGCAACCTGCCCCAATACGATTGGGATGACTGGCAGGTAAGCCTATTTGTCTAGCAATTTCATCAGCTGTCCGGAAACCAAATCCTTCAATATCAAACACGAATTGATAAGGATCGGCTTCCATTAAATCAACAGCTTCATCTTTATAGTGCTCATAAATTTTCTGTGCCATCTTTAAGCCAATATTATAATTAGCTAGATAAACGGCGACACGTTCAAAGCCTTGATTTTCCAGTAACGTTTCCCGTAAAGATTTGGCAGTTTCTTTTTTAATACCTGGAACGGTAGATAATGCTTCTGGATCATCCAAAATTTTTGAGATTGCAGTATTTCCCAACGTATCAATGATCCTTTGAGCTGTTTTTTTACCAATACCGTAAAATAAATCACTTGATAAATAAGTAATCAGCCCGTCCTTGGTAGTTGGAACAAACGTTTGATAAGAAACTACTTTATATTGCGTGCCAAACCGAGGATGGCGTTCAAACATGCCATAGAAATTATAGCTCGTTTCCGGTTGCAAATTGGAAAAATAGCCTTTGATAACAATTGTTTTGTCTTCAAAGGCTTCATTCGTCTCGATAACTTTTATTTTTGCAATCGAAAAGTGCTCCAGTTCGTTGTGAAAGATCATATGAAGCAATTCACCACGAATATACCGCTGATTCTCAACCGCTTGGTTATCTTGATCCATTCCAAACACTCCATTATTTTACTTCGCATCATTAAGTAATGCAGTCGTTCTTTTTTTACCGTTTAGAGCTAAAACATGCTCAGGTTGAATACGTAATGCTTCGTCAAAATAATGCAATGCTTTCTCTAGTTGCTCTCTGTATAAAGCGATAACCCCTAAATTATAATATGCGTCGCTATGATCTTTTTCTATAGCCAGTACCTTCTTAAAAATTTGCTCCGCATCGTTAATAAGTTGAATTTGTGCCAAACTTAGCCCATATTGAAATAATATTTCTGTGTCTTCCGGGGCTAATTCGGTAGCTCGTAGCAAATAAGGGAGTGCTAATTTATAATGCTCCTGCTGTTGTAGCGTCATCCCTAGTAAATAGTAAACATCTGCTTCGACTAAACCAAATTCAATTGCTTTTTGAAAGTTCTCCTGAGCTTCTTTATATAAGGACTGTTCATAATAGAGATTACCTAACCCATAATAAGCAGTTGCTGCATGTGCATCAAGTTGAATCGCTTTTTCAAAAAATCGCTGTGCTCGTTCCATATCATTCATATGGAATAATAAATTACCAAAGTTAATATAGCCAACCGGATCATTTGGTTGTTCTTCAATTATTTCCATGAATAATACAGCAGCTTTTTCAAAATTACTTTCCTCTATACAAGTGATTGCTTGTTGTAGCTTAGTATTCATCGTATAACTCCTTACTTAACCTACATAATCCAGTCGCTGATCTCTTTTTAAAATTTCGTCTATCGTTCCACCGCCAAGGCAAACCTCACCATCATAAAATACAACTGCTTGTCCTGGTGTAATAGCACGCTGACTTTCTCCAAACGTAACTTTCACCCGTTCATCATCGATTTTCGTGACAGTTACCGGGCTGTCCTGTTGACGATAGCGAAATTTTGCTGTACACGTAAAGCTGTCCTCTATCTGGTCCGGATGAATCCAATTGATATCTGTTGCAATTAATGCATCCGAATATAAATACTCGTTTTCATCACCTTGCTCCACATAAAGGATATTTTCTTTCATATTTTTTCCCACGACAAACCATGGTTCACCCGCTCCACCAATACCAAGACCTTGACGTTGACCAATCGTATAAAACATTAATCCATCGTGCTGTCCTTTAATGACACCGTTCAATGTTTGCATTTCGCCCGGTTGTGCAGGTAAATATTCACTTAGAAATTCTTTAAAGTTCCGCTCACCAATAAAACATATTCCTGTACTGTCTTTTTTAGTTGCTGTAGCCAGACCATGCTCTTTTGCAATTTTTCGAACCTCTGATTTATGCATGTGACCAAGCGGAAACATCACTTTACTTAAAACATCCTCGGTTAATTGGTTTAGAAAATATGTCTGATCTTTGTTATCATCAACACCACGCAAGAGTTCATATCGGCCATTTCGCTCACGCACCCGTGCATAATGCCCAGTTGCAACATAATCTGCTCCTAGTGACAAGGCATGATCAAGGAAAGCTTTAAATTTAATTTCTTTATTGCACATGACATCAGGGTTTGGTGTTCTGCCGGCTTTGTATTCATCTAAAAAGTACGTAAACACTTTATCCCAGTATTGCTTTTCAAAATTGACGGCATAATACGGAATATCTAATTGGTTACAAACACGAACAACGTCATCAAAATCCTCGGTTGCCGTACAAACTCCAAATTCATCTGTATCGTCCCAATTTTTCATAAAGATGCCGACCACATCATAGCCTTCTTGTTTTAGAAGAAGGGCAGCAACAGAAGAATCAACACCTCCGCTCATTCCTACTACAACTCTTATATCTCGTTTATTACTCATCCTAATCATCCTTTATTGCTTGTTAACCGATTTACAATTTTCGCTATTCGTAAGGCAGCTGTTTCTACATTTTCAGGAGTATTACTTAAGCCAAAGCTAAATCGAATCGAATTGGTCGTACATTCATGTTCTTTCCCATACATGGCTGTTAATACGTGAGAAGGCTCAACCGATCCAGCAGTACAAGCACTTCCACTAGAAGCTGCGACACCTTCTAAATCAAAATTGGTTAACAGCGCTTCTACATTCGTTTTTGGAAAGCTAATATTTACAATGGAAGCAACGGAATCATCTAAATCGCCATTTACACGAAACTCCACGTTTTGTTCCTGCAGTATTTGCAAAAACTGCTGTTTATAGCCCTGATATTTTTCAATTCGTTCATTTCTTTCTTTTTTCACTAGTTCTACTGCCTTTTGAAAGCCAACAATCCCAGCCAAATTTTCCGTGCCTGCACGTCGTCTTCGTTCTTGCTCACCACCAAACTGGAGGGAAGAAAGCTTTACATTTTCTTTCGCATATAAAAAGCCAACACCTTTTGGACCGTTCACTTTATGAGATGAAACGGTCAGCATATCGACTCCCAATGCAGCTACATCTATATCAATAAGACCAAATGCTTGAACTGCATCAGTGTGAAAATAAGCTTGATGAGATTTTAGTTTCTTACTAATTTCCTTAATTGGTTGGATAACACCTGTTTCATTATTGACATACATGATCGAAACAAGAATGGTTCGATCTGTAAGTGCTTTACTTACAGCTTCTACAGACACCTTGCCATTTTCAGCAATTGGTAAGTATGTCACATCAAAACCTTCTTTTTCCAATTGCTCTACAGTGTGAAGCACAGCATGATGCTCTTGATGGGTTGTAATGATATGATTTCCTTTATGACGATTTGCTCTAGCAGTTCCTAGTATTGCTAAATTATCAGCTTCTGTTCCACCACTGGTGAAAATAATCTCTTTTTCTTGGGCGTTCATACTTTTAGCCAGATCATACCTAGCTTTGTCCAATAACTGCCTTGCCTTTCTTCCAAAATAGTGGACACTTGATGGATTACCAAAAACCTCTTTCTCTACAGAATAAATCGTATCCAAGACAAGAGGATGAACTGGTGTTGTGGCGGCATGATCTAAATATATTTGTTCCACATCTATCTATCCTTCCCTGGCTTAAATATAAAACATATATGCATCTTGAGGTTCATCATTATTATGATCTGCTAAATCTTTTAGTGTTGTTGTGTCTAATACATCTTTTACAGCATCACGAATACGCAACCACAAGGCTTGCTTTGCAGGTTCTTCATCTTCAATCCCTTCAACAGGTGTAATTGGGCCTTCTAAAACACGAATAATGTCTCCTGCTTTAATATCAATCGGCTCTTTGGCTAATACATAACCACCATACGCACCGCGAATACTCCGAATTAAACCCGAGTTTCGTAATGGTGATGCTAATTGTTCTAAATAATGTTCAGATAAATTATTCTCTTTTGCTATTTGTTTAAGAGAAGTAGGTCCTTTGCCATGACATTTCGCTAAATGTATCATAAGAGTAAGACCATATCTCCCTTTCGTTGAAATTTTCATATACTGACACCTCAATTTTAATTACGTTCCAATTATCTTTATACATGATATTATAGCATGGAACCCATTCTACTTGCATGATTGGAAAACCTATATCAGGTAATAACAAAGTAATCAACTTTGTAAACAGTGTATTATTATAATATAAAGGACGGTATAAATGAAACAAAAACCACTCGCAGTTCGGATGAGACCGGAGCATATTGATGAAATTATTGGTCAAGAGCATTTAGTTGGTGAAGGGAAAATTATTCGTCGGATGGTAACTGCTGAGCAGTTAGCTTCCATGATTTTATTTGGACCTCCCGGAACTGGAAAAACTTCTATGGCAATGGCACTTTCAAAAAGTCTTGGAAAACCAATAAAATTATTAAATGCAGTGACCGATAAGAAAAAGGATATGGAAATTGTTGTAGAAGAAGCAAAAATTACCGGACAGATCGTACTTATTTTAGATGAGGTTCATCGTCTTGATAAGGCAAAACAAGACTTTTTACTGCCTCATTTAGAAAATAATTTAATAATCCTGATTGGTTGTACAACGAGTAATCCTTACCATTCTATTAACCCGGCTATTCGCAGTAGATGTCATTTATTTGAATTACATCGTTTAACAGTGGATCATGTCAAACAAGCAATCTCCCGTGCAATGACAGATTCAGAAAAAGGGTTTGGCGATAAAAACATCCAGTTATCAGAGGAAGCGTTAGAGCACTTTGCGCAAAGTGCTAATGGAGATATGCGTGCTGCCTTAAATGGGATTGAACTCGCCGTATCTTCCACACCAGAGGATAAAAACGATATCATTCATATTTCCTTATCAATTGCAGAAGAATGTATGCAAAAGAAAAGTTTTTCTCATGATAAAGATGGGGATGCCCACTATGATGTTCTATCTGCTTTCCAAAAGTCAATCCGTGGTAGTGATGTAGATGCAGCACTTCACTATTTAGCAAGATTAATTGAAGCTGGTGATCTAGATAGCATTGCTCGGAGAATGATTGTTACGGCCTATGAAGATATTGGACTTGCAAATCCGCAAGCCGGTCCACGGGCGCTGGCCGCAGTTCAAGCTGCAGAGCGGTTAGGTTTTCCTGAGGCTAGAATTCCGCTTAGTGTGGCGATTATCGAATTATGTCTATCACCAAAATCAAACACTGCTTATAAAGCATTGGATGCAGCGTTAGAAGATGTAAGACGCGGAAAAGGCGGAGAAATTCCTGTTCATTTAAAGGATTCTCATTACAGTGGTGCCAAAAGATTAGGCCGAGGCGTAGACTATTTGTACCCGCATAATTATGAACATGGTTGGGTGAAGCAGCAATACTTGCCAGATTCTATAAAAAACAAACAATACTATACACCTAAAGCTACCGGGAAATTTGAACAAGCTATGAAACAAGTTTATGATAAAATCCAGAAAGATAAAAAGATTTGACGTATAAGTTCGATCTCCTGTGGTAACAATGAAGATAGAATACAAACAAATCTATTTAAAAATCATTGTAAAATTGTTACTTTAAAAGGAGTTGAACTAAATGGCAAAAGTTAGACAAGATGCTTGGTCACATGAGGATGACCTATTATTAGCAGAAACCGTACTACGTCATATTCGCGAAGGTAGTACACAATTGAACGCTTTTGAAGAGGTTGGAGATAAATTGAATCGTACCTCCGCAGCATGTGGATTTCGTTGGAATGCTGAAATTCGTAATAAATACGTAAACGCTATTGATCTTGCAAAACGACAACGAAAAGAAAAGAAACGTGCGATGGCAAAGGCTAATAAAGCGAATAAATCCGGTCTATCCTTCTCTCAAGGAGAAACAAAGGGCAATTCCAGCCACTCTATGCCTAATAATGATCCACAGCTTACAATGGATATGGTTATTAGTTTCTTAAAAGATGTAAAAAAACAAACAATGGCTTCTCATCAGTCCCTGGCTTCTCTTGAACAGGCTGAGCGGGAAAAAGAAGCACTGCAAAAGCGAGTAGATACATTGAATAAAGAATTAGAGGAAACGAAACAAAGATTAACAACGATTCAAGAAGATTACCAAGCATTTATCCAAATCATGGAAAGAGCGCGCAAAATGACGGTTTTAGAAGACCAGGGGATGATGCCTGCACCAGCTTTCCGAATGGACAAAAATGGCAACCTGCAACAATTAGCTCAAGGATCAAACTAAAAGCATAAGAAAGAACAAAAAAAGCTAAAAGTGCTCAATTAGCGACATTACAAACTGAAAAATCTTCGAACGATATAAAGTGAAACTTCATTCCGTGGAACGCTTTTTACACGGAATGTTAGTACCGCAAGGGTATGACCTAAAGGCCTCTGAACCAATTGGGCATTTAGGTGCTGTTTTTCTCATCATATTCGCAACATCATTAGCATGTTTTTGAAATAAGAAAAATACGGCACCTTACATGCGGGAGAAAGGGAAACCTCATTCAAGGAAAGCTCATCTCCTTGAAAAACCGCGGTATATTGCTGCGTAGCAACCCTGTCCTTGAAAAAGAAGAACGCTTTTTCTGCGTGCGATGTCTATTCAAGAAGCTTCCCTTGTCCTGTCAACCCCAACGAATCGGGAATTTAGGTACTGTTTCTCTCATAACGTTCGCAAAATAAGTAGATTTTTCAAAGGCAAGGTATACGGCTCCTTACATCGTAGTTAAAGAAAACATCCTCTGCAGCAAGGGGTTCCTTTTTAGTCAGCCTTCCCTTAGTTTCGAGCTGATATTGGGCTTATTGCAGAAAGAAGATTGAAGTTTACTAGCAGCACGAGCGCTTTAGCTAAACGAAGCTACATTCATAAAAGCTCCATCAAGTAAAAACGGATATCGTTTCCAAGACAACGAAAAAAGCCCTAAATTGCTAGAAGGAAGATTCCAATCTCGTAATTTAGGGCTTTCTATTGGCTCCCGATCGTGCCGTCCACTTAGAAGTTTTGATCCCGCTCTCAGCAGGTGGGTGCTCTGTTCTATACTTATTGTGTTTCCCCAGGTTAAGAGGCGTGCACGCAATATAGAAACATGCGAGCTCCCATTTTTAAAGTTGTTCGGTCAAAACACTTTTCATGGACGAGCACATCAGGATTTTGCTCTTATTTGTAAATATATTTTAACATGTCATTTCTTAAAAAATCAATCCTTAAGATTCGTATATGCAAAGTGTTATAAAGTAAATCAGTCAGTGGTCTTTTTTCTGCAAAAAGATGAGATGGAAGGCTAAGGTTCCAACATCCTTGAAAAAACAGTGATGATACTGGCGTCGCTTTCCTTGTCCTCGAAAAACTGCGATGTATCACTGTCGTAGCCTTCCTTGTCCTGCCATCCAGAACGAGTCCGGTATTTAGGGCCGTATCTCCCACTTAAACTTCTTCTTCTTAATCTCTTTAAGTAAGAGTATTTTGCGTCATCTTTACCCTACATTTTTTTCTACAGCTAATCTTTACTTCTCATCATCCATAAATTTAATTCCCAACTCATCCAGCTGTGTTGAACCTACTTCACTTGGGGCATCTGTTAGTAAATCGGAAGCAGAAGCTGTTTTTGGAAATAGGATCGTGTCACGCAAATTCGTTCTGCCTGCTAACAGCATAACAATGCGATCCAGACCTAATGCAACCCCTCCATGTGGAGGTGCACCATATTCTAACGCCTTTAACAAGAAACCAAACTGCTCGTCTGCTTCTTCTTTAGAGAACCCTAACACTTGAAACATTTTCTGTTGCACCTCTGTTTTATGAATACGAACCGACCCCCCGCCAAGCTCATAGCCATTTAACACCAAATCATAGGCATTAGCTTTCACTTTTTCCGGATCTGTATCTAATTTATCAATATCTGCTTCAACAGGTGAAGTAAACGGGTGGTGGGCAGCAGAATACCTACCCTCTTCTTCGTCATACTCTAACAGCGGCCAATCGGTCACCCATAAGAAGTTATAAGCAGACTCATCCATTAATTTTAATTCTTTTCCTAGCTTCAAACGAAGTGCACCAAGACTATCATACACAACATTTGTCTTGTCAGCGACAAACAACAGTAAATCTCCATCCTCTGCTTGAGCGGCAGTCATTAAACCTGACTTTTCTTCTTCGGAAAGAAATTTAACAATTGGCCCTTTCAACTCAGCACCTTCTACTTTCAACCAGGCTAAACCTTTGGCACCATATACTTTCACAAAGTCCGTCAGCTTATCAATATCCTTGCGAGAGTAATGATTCGCCTGCTGTTTGACATTTAATAAAGCAACTAGGCCACCAGCCTCAATTGCGCCTTGAAATACTTTGAAATTAGACTGCTTGACTACTTCCGATACATGGATAAGTTCCATGCCAAAGCGTGTATCCGGCTTGTCTGAGCCAAAACGTGCCATTGCTTCCTCATAAGGCATTCTCTTTAGAGGCAGTGGAATATCAATTCCTTTTACTTGTTTCATCACATATTGCATCATTTCTTCAGTGAATTTCATAATATCATCACTAGTTAAAAACGATGTTTCAATATCAATTTGTGTGAATTCAGGTTGACGATCTGCTCGTAAATCTTCATCACGGAAACAACGAGCAATTTGATAGTATTTTTCAAAGCCGCCCATCATAATTAGTTGCTTAAACAGTTGCGGTGACTGTGGTAAAGCATAAAATTCTCCACGATGCACACGGCTTGGTACAAGATAATCTCTTGCTCCCTCTGGCGTGCTTTTCGTTAAGATTGGTGTTTCCAATTCTAAAAATCCACCATCATTCAAGTATTGACGTACAGCTTGTGTAATCTGGTGACGTAATTTAAATGTTTCTTGTAATGGCTTGCGACGCAGATCTAGATATCGATACGTTAATCTTAGATCTTCGGACACGTCTGTTTCATCTTGAATCGAAAATGGCGGTGTTTTAGCTTTATTTAAAACGGTTAGCGATTGTGCTACCACTTCAATGGTACCTGTTTGCATATTCGGATTAACAGTTCCAGCATCTCGCTTCACGACTTTCCCTTCAACCTCCACCACATACTCACTTCGAATTGTCTCAGCGATTTCCAAAGCAGAAAGTGAGCGATCTGGATTAAACACAACTTGTATCACGCCAGATACATCACGAAGATCAATGAAAATTAAGCCTCCTAAATCTCTGCGCTTTTGTACCCACCCCTTTAATAGCACTGATTTTTCAACATCCGTCTCTGTTAACGATCCCGCCATTGTACGCACATTCTCACTCATGATCCTTTCCTCCTAAAAGCTTTTCCTTTAACACAGCTATTACACTATTTAATGCAATGGTTTCCTGATTACCTGTTGCCATTTCTTTTATAACTATTGTTCTATCTTTTAATTCATTTTCTCCTAGAATCAATACGTATTTTGCTTGATACCGATCAGCAGCTTTTAATTGTCCCTTCATTTTTCTGTTTTGATAGTCCTTGTCAGCTTGAATTCCTTGCTTTCTTAATTGATGTACTAAACAAACTGCTTCTTTTTCCGCTTCATTCCCAACAGCAACCACATACGTATCCAGCGAACGATCTATTGGTATGTCTTGGTTTTCTGCTTTAAGCGCCATTAGCAATCTTTCCAATCCCATACCAAAACCAATTCCCGGCGTACTCGGCCCTCCAAGTTCTTCAACAAGCCCATTATATCTTCCGCCACCGGCAAGGGTAGTAATCGCACCAAATCCCTCTGCCTCACTCATAATTTCAAAAGCCGTATGATTATAATAATCAAGACCGCGAACAAGATTTTTATCTACTTCATATTCAATTCCCATCAAGGTTAAATATGCTTTAACTTGTTCAAAATAATTTTGCGAAGCATTATTTAAATAATCCAGTATCGATGGAGCAGACTGCATGGCTGGATGCTCACGATCCTTTTTACAGTCAAGCACACGTAATGGATTAGTTTCCAAACGTTGTTGACAATCAGAGCAAAGCTGACCCTTATATGGAGTAAAATGTTCAATTAAAGCCTTTCTGTGTGTATCTCTGCTTTCTTTGTCCCCAAGGGAATTGATCACTAACTTAATCGATTTTAGTCCTAAAGCTTGGTAACAGCTCATCGCTAAATCAATAACCTCTGCATCAACGGCTGGGTCTGCACTCCCTAATACTTCTACACCGAATTGATTTAATTGTCGCATCCGCCCTTTTTGTGGACGTTCATATCTGAACATTTCAGCAAAATAATATAATTTCGTAGGCTGGTTGGCTAATCCATATAATTTATTTTCCACAAATGCTCGGACGACGGGAGCCGTTCCTTCAGGACGTAAAGTAATGCTTCGCCCACCGCGATCTTGAAATGTATACATTTCCTTTTGTACGATATCTGTAGAATCTCCTACTCCTCGTTGAAATACTTCGGTATGCTCGAATAAAGGTGTCCGTATCTCTTCATAATGGAATCGGTGGCAAATCTGTTTTATTGTTTTTTCAATAAATTGCCATTTATTGGCATCTTCTGGTAAGACATCTGCAGTACCTCTCGGCGCCTTATAATTCATCCGAAAAACCTCCTAATATTGATAATGTGTATGTTATTCTTGTAGTAAGTGCAATCGTAGTGAATGTTATTTATCGTCTAGAAAACGATATCTATTTTTACATTTCGTCTAGCTTTTGCTCAAGCTGTAGTAAACTTTCGATTGTTTTCCTACGATAGATTAAATCGTCTCCCCATGGACGACTGATTACCATAAAGAAAGGCATCGTCCATCTAACCTCTGACAAGTTCTTTACATTGTTCATATACTTCTAAGTGGAAGAATTTTTACGATATCGGATTTAATTTCTACACTAAATTAGATATTAAAAAACTCCCGTCCCTTATTATGAATAATAAGGGACGGGAGTTTAGCCCGCGTTGCCACCCTAATTGATGTTATGTATACATCCGACTTTATACAGTTAACGCCTGTAATACGTTTATACCTACTATCCCTTTCGATATAAAGCCTCTGGAATGTCTTTCATTGGACCATCATGTGAAATGCTTCCAGCCTATGGCATTTCTTCTCTGGGCATTTGGTTGCCAATTACTTTTTCCTTCATTGGTAATCTAACTATATATACAATTTGTTGCCACATCGCACTTGCATGTAGGATATTATTAGAAAAACTTAGCTTATCGCCAAGTCTTTATGGCGAAAGCTATAGTTTTACTATAAACCCCTAAAATTTTATATTTTCTTATAGTAAAATAAAAATTTTTTCCGAGTAGAATACAATTCCTCCGCGGCAACTACTGATTTTCATAACCATGAATGTATATTATATTAATCGTTCTACATAGTAATGTCAAGCGCGATCTAATTTTTTCTTTAACATCTTAACTTCTCCTAATGAAATCCCTAACTCTTCTGCTATCTCCATATGACTAACTTCTCCTTCAGCTAATTCCAGAAAGCGATGTAAATTAACACCAAACAATTGGCTTTCTTGATAAACATGCGACTGTTTTTCGGATGATTGCACGGAAAACTACCTCCTTTTATCCCGCATGTAAGGTGCCGTAAGACTCCCACTTCAAGATCTTGAGTGGATACAAAAGTGTCTAAGTGGGAGAAAACGGCACCTAAATGCCCGATTCGTTTAAGGGCCTTTAGGTCATACCATTAAGGTACTAACATTCAGTAGGAGATGGCTCCTACTGAATGAAGTTTCACTTTATAGGACTAGTTTGCCTAGCATTTGATTTTTTATTATGCTAAAAGAAAAAAAGAGGCAAGAGACAAAATTTTAAACGGCGACTCCCGTTTGTATTTATACATAACTTGATAAATACCGGATTAACATAATTGAACCGGACTGCATATCTGATCTTTGTTTCTAATTAATATGACTCCATAAACAAAACGCCTCCTCTTTTCCAATTCACCCTTCATCATTTTGCTATATCTCATTTGACTATATAAGCGATTCTCAAAGGTATAACATGAACTTAAATGGAAATAACTGATAAAGAAAACTTAGCGAGCGGCAAGAGAGTGATGACGATCGCCTAACTGCACTTAACTTAAGACTTAGCTTTTTATTACGTCAAACCAACTACTGCGTTAAAATGTAATTTTTTAACGCATTGCTAATGGTGGACCTCAGTCAAAAGCTGCCTAACTGCTTCTATGGATGCATAGTGTTTCCGAATTTTTATAACATTTTATACAATTAGCACTCAAAATGAAACTTCTTTCAAGGAGCGGTTTTTATCTCAAAAGAATAGATCAAAGGCTAAGATCACAACACTATAGAAAATTGCAATGTATTACTGTTTCCTTCCTTTGAAAAAGAAGAACGTTTTTTCTGCGTGCTAAGGGGGCTTATGACACCCTTCAATGCAGGATAAAATTTCTTAGCTCATAACAAGGAGGCAATAAATGAAAAGGACAAAATTAATCATCGTCTTACCAATTATAATTGTATTTATGTTATTAATTACGCCCATTTCCCATGCATTGGTAGGAACTGTTACCGAAAACAGAGTAAATATTCGCAGCGGTCCAGGAACGCAATTTTCCAACATGGAACAGGCTAATAAAGGAGATAAATACAACGTTTTGCATCAAGCGGATGATTGGATTAAAGTTAAATTAAATCATAGGGAAGGTTGGATTGCGGCAGATTATATACAAATTCATTCGGAACGACATCCAGAAACGATTACCATTTCAAATAAGAAGACACATATACGCAATGGACCATCAACCGATTATTCGATTAATCACTTTGCTGATAAAGGCAGCATATACAATGTTCGAAGCGCTACTGGTGATTGGTATGAAATCGAAAACAAACATGGACGAGGCTATATATATAAACAACTTACCAAGCCAGTAAGCACACCTTCTAAGAGTAGTTTTGCAAATAAAACGATTGTGATAGATGCTGGACATGGCGGAAGAGATGTTGGGGCGATTGGAGCAACGGAAGTATTTGAAAAAGATGTTGCGTATTTAACTGCACAGGAATTAAAAAAAGAATTGGAAATGTTAGGGGCTAACGTTAAAATGACTAGGTTAAGAGACGACTTTGTTCCACTAAACAGCAGAATCAGCTTTAGTAATACATTAAACACAGACGTATTTATTAGCCTACATTATAATAGTGTTCCCCAACTGCCAAACGTTACCGGAATCGAAGCTTATTATTATCAAGACCGTAATCGTTCATTAGCAACCTATGTACAAGCTGAATTGATAAAATCAACTGATGCGGGTAATCGCGGAACAAGCTTTGGTGATTTTCTCGTACTTAGACAAAATTATAAGCCTGCTATTCTAGTTGAACTCGGTTTTATATCGAATAAAAACAAAGCTTCTTTATTGCAGACAACAATGTATCAGCAACAATTGGTTTCTGGTATCATTAACGGTTTGGGTAAATATTTCGCAAATGAGTAATAAGAACAAACCTGATGGGGATTGTTCTTATTACTTTTCCTTACTGTCAATGATCAATGTAACCGGTCCTTCATTAGTTAGTTGTACTTCCATCATTTCACCAAATGCACCCTTCTCCACAAAAATACCTTCTTTTTCTAATAATTGATTAAATTTAACATACAAATCATTTGCATAGTCTGGACGAGCAGCCTTCATAAAATTAGGCCTTCTTCCTTTTCTCGTATCTCCATACAATGTAAATTGAGAAATAGAAAGAATACTGCCATCAACATCTTTTAAAGATAAATTAAGTTTGTTCTGTTCATCTTCAAATACCCGTAAATGGACAATTTTATTGGCTAAATAGGCTGCATCTTCTTCTGTATCGTCATGCGTGATCCCTACTAAAACAACAAAGCCTTGTGTGATTTCTCCAATTACCTTACCGTTTACAGAAACACTGGCTTCTTTCGCTCGTTGGACTACTACTTTCATTATTATGCTCCTTTTTTCTAATCCTCTTGTTTGGAATATAAAGCACCCTTATTCGTTACTGGATGGTTCGCTTCACCGTATACACATCTGTAATTTGCTTAATTCTTTCTACAATTTTTCGTAAATGTCTTGTATTATGGATTAAAATCGTAATTTGAATGAACGCCATTTTGTTACGGTCAGAACGGCCGTTCACATAGGTGATATTCGTCTTTGTCTCATTAATTGCTTGCAAGACTTCATTTACTAACCCACGTCGGTCATAGCCTGAAATTTCCAGATCGACATGGTATTGCTTTTGTTCCGTTCGATTATTTTCCCATTCCACATGGAGAAAGCGTTCCCTCGCTTCTTCTGTCTGCACATTAGGACAATCCTTTCTATGGACAGAAATACCTCTTCCTTTTGTAATATATCCTACTATGTCATCACCAGGAACAGGGTTACAACATTTCGATAGACGAACAAGCAGATTGTCAACACCTTCTACTTTCACACCGATATCGCGCTTATTTATTTTTTTATCCTTTTTATCTTTGACATCCGTTTTTACTTCTTCTATCGTTTGTTCAAGTTCTTGTTGTTTTTCCTTCGTTTGTCTTATTTTTTCAGTTAATCGTGTGGCAATAGAAGCTGCAGTAATTCCTTGATAGCCAACAGCCGCATACATATCATCCGAATTGGAGAAGTTATACTTTTCGTATACACGTTGTAAGTTTTCCTGCGTTAGAACTTCCTTCGGTTCAATATTTAAGTTTCTAATTTCTTTATCCACAGCTTCTTTTCCTTTAAGGATGTTTTCTTCACGCCGCTGCTTTTTAAAAAACTGTTTAATCTTGTTCTTTGCTTGGGATGTTTGTGTTATTTTTAACCAATCCTGTGATGGTCCATAGGAATGCTTAGAAGTCATTACTTCAACAATGTCTCCGTTTTTCAGCTTATAATCGAGTGGCTCCATTTTTCCATTTACTTTTGCACCAATTGTCTTATTACCGATTTCGGTATGAATTTTATAAGCAAAATCCAAAGGTACGGAACCAGATGGAAGCTCAATAACATCTCCCTTAGGAGTAAATACATACACCATATCAGAAAATAAATCTACTTTTAAAGATTCCATAAATTCTTCTGCATCATGCGTATCATTTTGCCATTCCAAGATTTCACGGAACCAAGTTAACTTTTCTTCAAACGATTGCTTATCCAGATTAACCCGCTTTCCTTCTTTGTAAGCCCAATGTGCAGCAATGCCATATTCTGCGATTTCATGCATTTCCTTTGTGCGGATTTGTACTTCCAACGGATCACCTTTTGGGCCGATTACAGTAGTATGCAATGACTGATACAAGTTAGGCTTTGGCATCGCAATATAGTCCTTAAATCTGCCAGGCATTGGTTTCCAGCAAGTGTGAATAATTCCTAATACGGCATAACAATCTTTAATACTATTAACAATAATTCGAACAGCAAGCAGATCATATATTTCATTGAATTGTTTATGTTGTTTTACCATTTTTCGGTAAATACTGTACAAATGTTTTGGTCTTCCAGAAAGTTCTGCCTCAATATTCATTTCTTTCAATTGTCTGGAAACTTCCTCGATAACTTCTTTTATATAAGATTCTCGTTCCTCCCTTTTCTGCTTCATTAATTGCACAATTCGATAATATTGTTGCGGATTTAAATACCGTAGTGCTATATCCTCCAGTTCCCATTTAATTGTCGAAATCCCTAACCGATGAGCTAATGGAGCAAATATTTCTAATGTTTCATTAGCAATTCTACGCTGCTTATTAGGCGGCAAATGCTTTAAGGTGCGCATATTATGGAGCCTGTCTGCCAATTTAATTAAGATTACACGAATATCTTTCGCCATTGCAACGAACATTTTTCGATGATTTTCTGCCTGTTGGGCTTCTTTTGATTTATACTTAATCTTACCTAGTTTAGTAACACCATCTACAAGCATGGCAACTTCATGATTAAATGCTTCTTCAATCGCCTCTAACGTGACATCAGTATCTTCTACTACATCATGAAGAAAGCCGCCTGCAATGGTTTCTGCATCCATTCCCAGCTCCGTTAAAATACCGGCCACTTGAACAGGATGAATAATATATGGCTCTCCAGATTTTCTAAATTGATCCGCATGCGCTTTTTCAGCAAATTCATATGCTTTGCGAATAAAAGCAGTATCTTCTTCGGTCAGATACTGACTAGCCTTATTCAAAATGTTATCTATTGTCATAATATCGCTTTTCGCCATTAAAAATCACCTTTATTCGCTATATCAAGTCTAATTTCTTAAATAGTTTAATTATATGCTTTTCTCTTGTATGTGTCCATTATAAGAATCAGTCAAAAATAGGATGACTTTATAAAAATTTACGTTATTAGGTTGTTTAACAGTAGACATTCCCATCCACCGATCCCATTATTTTCCATATTTTTTCAAACTTATTACTATGTAATTATATTACAATAATAGGCCTAACGATTTCATATCGCCAGACCTATCTTACCGTCAATAGCTCATTAAGGATAATACATCATACCCTTGTAACTTTTCCATACCGCCCAGATAGCTCAATTCGATAATAAATGCACAACCAGCAACAATTCCACCAAGCTCTTCCACCAGCTTAATAGTTGCTTGAATAGTACCACCTGTCGCTAATAAGTCATCTGTAATTAAGACGCGTTGCCCAGGTTGAATCGCATCTTTATGAATCGTTAATATGTTTTTGCCATATTCTAAGCCATAATCAATCTTTACTACTTCTCGTGGAAGCTTACCTTCCTTTCTCACCGGAACAAAACCTACTCCCAGAGCATAAGAAACTGGGCAACCAATAATAAACCCTCTTGCTTCAGGGCCAACAATCACATCAATTTCTTTTTCCTTTGCATATGTTACAATTTCATCTACAACTGAGCGAAAGGCATCACCATTAGCCATCAATGGTGTAATGTCCTTAAATTGTATTCCTTTCTTTGGCCAGTCTTCAACAATTTTAATGTAACTTTTATAATCCATAACTAGGTTCCTCCTTGGGACTTCCCAAATGATCCATATATTTTGCAAAATAGTTTTTTAGTTCTTCGTAGGTAGAATAATACAGTATCCTTTCGATCTCAGCTTGTTGCAACCGCTTTTGATATGTTTCAGAGTCCTGTAAATTTCGCTTTGCTGGATGCGGATTCAGTTTAATAATTCTATCCTCTATGTGTATAAATTGTAGTTCATAAAATACGTGAATAATAAACAGCAATTTATCTTTATTCCATCCTCGTGATTGGGCTAATCTGGGTAATTTCCTGTCGATATGAATTGATTTATAAATAAGTAACTTATGATACATCCATTTGAAATCATCTCTTGAAGGAAAAGCACGTAAATATGTACTATCCTCTATATAATAACATAAATGAATATTCTTAGGCTTGGTCGCAATAAGGATTTCCTCTAAGTCACTCCATTTTTCCGGCATTGAAAATATAAATAAGGTATCGATCTGCTTTAAATTTGACCAATCGTCCTCATACGTTCGGTGTGGAATACCTAACGATTGTGCTTGTAATTTATCTCCCACTGCAGCACAGGTTGAATTGGTATGAACAAATATTGCTAAATCAACAGCTTTTTTACCACGATGATCAAACAACTGCCAATCTGCTATACAGATGTCTTCAATCATTATTTGAGGCTTGCGGTGTCCGTTCCATTCATTAATTGATAACTCTCCGACTACATGGACGATTGTTTGAGGAGTTAAGTAATGGAAAAGTTCACCTATACCAAAACCAATCCCATCTAACATTGTCTTTTCATTTTTAAATTGAAGCTTTAAATGATTTTTCATGCTACCAATTTGCTTTGGCTGTCTAGGAGTTTCCCGGATATGAAATAAAGGCTTTGGATTGTGCATACCAAAAGGCGCCAACCGTTGAATATCCTCGATTAGCTCTATTGTTATTTCTGAAAGTGATAATGTCTGACTGATTTGAATCTCCTGTTTAAAATCATCAGGTTGAAGTTCTTCAGAAATTTGTTTATTTAATGCTTGCTGCAGTGACCCTATTTGCTCGATCGGAAGTGTCATCCCTGCTGCTTGTGAATGACCTCCAAAAGTATTAAATAAATGACGAACCTGCATACAATTTTCAAATAAATCGAAAGCTGAAATACTTCTTGCAGATCCTTTAGCAATTCCTTCTTTCATTTTCAACGTAAGTACAATAGCAGGCCTATCCATTTTACGAACCAATTTGGAAGCGACAATTCCAAGTACTCCCTCATTCCAGCCCTCTTTTGCAACAATAATAACATCTTGGTCTTCTTGTCCTGCAAGCATTTGTTCAGCCTCTGTTACGATCTGTTGAACAAGCAATTGTCTCTCTTCATTCAATGCTTCGATTGCATGGGCGATCTCCCTTGCATCATCAGGATCTTCTGTAAGCAATAAGTCAACAGCCATATCAGCAGACTGCAGTCTCCCTACCGCATTCAGTCTTGGACCAATAAGAAATCCGACATCTTCTTCCGTCACTGTTCCTTCCACTTTAGAAACTTGTTTTAACGCTTTTAACCCTATATGCTTTGTATGCGTCAAAGCACGTAAACCATGATATGCTAAGATTCTATTTTCATCAATAAGAGGAACAAGATCAGCAATTGTACCAATAGCAACATAATCTAGGAATTGATGCGGAAAATAACCCAACAAGGATTGAGCAAACTTAAAAGCGACGCCTACTCCAGCCAGTTCATGAAACGGATAATTGGGTGAGCATTTTGGGTGAATGATAGCATAACAATCCGGTAATTGGTCTTGGATTTCATGATGATCCGTAATAATCAAATCCATTCCTAATTCTTTTGCTATTTCAGCCTCTTCAATTGCTGCTATTCCATTATCTACTGTAATAATTAATTGATATCCTTGTTCATAAGCATGACGAAATGCTGCTTCATTCGGACCGTACCCTTCCGTAAATCGATTCGGAATATAGTAATCACAATATGCTCCTAACTCCAGTAAAGCTTTTACCAGCACTGCTGTGGCAGTTACTCCATCTGCATCATAATCACCAAAGACGAGAATCTTTTCATCTTGTTTAATTGCTTGATGAACACGCTTTGTCGCTTTATCAATGGATTGGAGATGATGGGGATTGTGTAAATCAGCAAAATCAGGTTGAAGAAATTTTGCTGCCGCTTGCTCCGTTGTAATTCCTCTTTGAAGTAAAAGTTTTTGTATAACTGGTGATAGTTGAAGTGAATCAGCCACCAAGTTTACCTCTGTTTCTTCTATTCCTACAAAATTCCATTTTGCTTTACTTTGTAGCATAATTTCACCCCTGACCAATCTATTATACATAAATATTATCAGAGGTAGCAACTAGAGATTAACTTATTTCAATTTTTCCTAACGTTCTCGCCAAAAAAGAGGATGAATAAACTTGGGGGGCGCTAAAACCGCTACAGCTTGGGCTCTTAAACTAGACAAAGCTACTTTCCAAAAAAGCTATCCGCAATGCAGAAACAGATATAATTTCCTAGACAAAAACAAAGCGCACAAATTAGCCAAGTTATATGCGCTTCTAATCTCATGAAAACAGATTTTTGATTCTTAGAAAAACTTGGCTTGTCGCCAAGTCTTTATGGCAAAAGCTATCGTTTTTCTTATACGATAAAGTGAAACTTTATTCAGTAGGAGTTTTCTTCCCTCTCCTACTGAAGGTTAGTACCACAAGGGTATGACCTAAAGGTCCTTGAACCAATCGGGCATTTAGGTGCCGTTCTCTCCCACTTTGACTCTTTTGTATCAATTCAGATCTTGAAGTGGGAAACTTACGGCACCTTACATGCGGGATAAAGCCTAAAGTTTTATACTTTCCTATAGTAATAAAAAACCTCTGTCCCCATTGGAACAGAGGTCACTATTATACTTGTGGTCCTTGTACTCTTTTTTTCTTCCTAAAATCAACTGGTTTTTTCTTCAGCATTTTTCCTCGCCAAATCAACCATAGTTGTGAAGCTAAGAAGAGTGATGAATAGGTACCGGCAATAAGTCCAAACGTAAGGGCAACAGCAAACCCACTAATGGATTCAGCACCAAGGAACAAAAATGCCAACACAGCAATTAGTGTCGTAAGGGTTGTATTGATACTTCGAGTAAATGTCTGTACCAGACTCCGATTAACGACTTCAGCAAGTTCCTTAAAGGTTTTGATTTTTTTCCGTTTGCGTATATTTTCTCGAATCCGATCAAATGTAACGATAGTGTCATTAATCGAATAACCGACAATGGTAAGAATTGCTGCAACGATTGTGATATCAAATTCAATTTGTGTAATACTAAAAATAGCAACCATAAAGAAAGCATCATGCAATAAAGCAATAATTGCCGTAATGGCGAAGAAAAATTCAAAGCGAATCGTCACATAAATGATCATAAAGACAGAAGCAACAGCAACGGCAAAAGCGGCATTTTTAACAAGTTCTTCACCAACAATAGGTGAAACAACACTTACACTTGGCTCATGATCATATTTATCAACGAAATAAGCTTTTACTTCAGCAATCTTATCTTTTTCAAGCACTTTGTCAAATCGAGCAACAGCCATTTCCCCATTTTCACCTGAAGATACAATCGATTTTGCTTCAATACCCAGTTTACTAAAATCTTGCTCAATTTCTTCCATAGAAATACTGTTTTCAGCTAAAATTTCAATCCTGGAACCACTTGTAAAATCAACACCCGGATTTAACTTAAACATGACTAAAGAAGCTGATCCAATTATAACCATGATGGCAGAAATCCAGAAAAATTTCTTTCGATGACCTACTATGTTAGGAGTTCGGTTAAACACAGTTGGTTCTACTTCACTTTTATCTTTTATATCTTGTATCTCTGCTTTTTTAACACCAAACCAACCTGGACGTTTTTTTAAGAATTTGGTTTTAATCCAAAGGCTTAGCAATAGGCGTGTTCCAAATACTGCTGTTAAAAAGCTCACTAGGATACTAACAATTAACATTGTCGCAAATCCCTTAACCGAACTTGTACCAAAAATAAACAACACAGAAGCCGCTATTAACGTCGTAATATTTGCATCTAAAATCGTTGATAAGGAGTTTTTGGTACCTGCTTTAAAGGAAGCAATAAGTGATTTACCGGATCGAAGCTCTTCCTTAATTCGTTCAAAGGTAATGACGTTGGCATCTACTGCCATCCCAACTCCAAGAATCAGTGCAGCAATACCTGGCAAGGTCAGGACACCATTCATTAATTCGAATACAAGTAGAATTAAATAAATATAAATCGTTAAATTAATAGAAGCAATTAATCCCGGGAACCGATAAACGAAAATCATAAACAAGAAGATCAGACCTACGCCGATAAAGCCAGAAAAAATCGTTTTATTTAAGGCTTGCTCACCAAACTGCGCTCCTACCGAAGTAGAATACTTTTCTTCCATATGCACTGGTAAAGAACCGGAATTAATAACATTTGCCAGCTGTTGTGCAGATTCTACAGTGAAATTACCACTAATCATTACATCTTTTGTATTTAATGTTTCTGTAACACGTGGTGCAGAAACATATTTCGGATCTTCTTTTGTATATTCCTCTCTAAATGAATCACCTTTTTTATAATCCATCCAGATCACTAATAAATTGTCTTCATACGGTGTTTCAGGGTCATTCATATCTTTTATTTTACTCGTAACCTCACCAAATTTGTCAGCATCCTTCAATTTCAATGTAACAATTGGTTGATTACTGTTTGGATCAAAGTCCTGTTTTGCACTATTTTCCTTTACGTCATTTCCGTTTAATAGTTCATGATCATTTACATCACGGAAAGACAATTGTGCAGTAGTGGACAATAATTCCCTTGCTTCTGTTTGATCTTCCACTCCAGCTAGCTGTACTCTTATACGGTCTTCTCCTTCAATATCGATGCTAGCTTCACTAATACCAAGACGATTTACTCGGTCATTCAATATTTCTACTGTGGATTCCAGTGACGTTCGACTGATTTTTTGTCCTTCATCTACTGGACTTACTTCGTATAAAACTTCAAATCCGCCTTGGAGATCAAGACCTAAGTTAATATCTTTCGTTATTCCTGTAACCGTTGTTCCAATTGTACCAGCAAAAATTAGTACGATTAGAAAAAAGGCAACAATTCTGCCTCTACTTTTCATTCCATTATGGCCTCCCTTGTTTATTTAGGGTAAAACTTTTATGTAAATAGATACGCTTAGTCGTTATTCATATTCGTTACAGCTTGAATGGACGCTAGTAAATCATCATTTTTATATGCATCCATGGTTAAATAACTTATATAGGTAGCCGTATTTAATTGAAATATATCCCCCACTACCTCATAAATTCGCTTTTCTGGATCACCTTTCCATACCTTTTCCATCAGGCATTTCCAAACATCTTCTGTAGTTGCTTCTTTATATCCCATGAAATGAAATTCTTCCGCCTTACTTTTCAACACAGGCATAACCATTCCTTTCCACTCGGACACGGTTTGTACCATTTCCAAAACTGACCCCTCCTTATGGAGTATGAAAAATTTCTGATCTTGTCATGCTTGGCCCACTTCTTAGCATATATATCATTGTATATGATATTCCATTTTTTGAGAAGGCAGGTCGTAAAAAAATGACCAGACAAACATTTTTACAAGGGACTCTTATTTTAATAGCAGCAGGTATGATTACTCGATTTCTCGGTTTTATTAACCGGATTGTTGTTGCTCGTCTGATTGGCGAAGAAGGTGTTGGTCTCTATATGATGGCACTTCCAACCTTCTTTCTTGTTATCACCTTAACCCAACTCGGTTTACCAGTGGCTATCTCTAAACGAATTGCAGAAGCGCAAGCAAGAACGGACTATGCAAAAATTAAGCAAATATTAATTGTATCACTCGTTATTACCGGATTATCAAGTATCGTATTTACGGTATTAATGGTTATAGCTACACCCTTTGTCGCCACGAGATTACTAACAGATGAACGAACATTATATCCTCTTTTAGCCATTAGCCCAATCATCCCAATTATTGCGATTTCATCCGTACTACGTGGTTACTTTCAAGGAAAACAAAATATGAAACCGCAAAGCTATGCCCAAGTCATTGAACAAATTGTCCGCATCACCTGTGTAGCTTTTTTTGTAAAACTGCTTTTACCGTATGGTCTCGAATTTGCAGCTGCTGGCGCAATGTTCAGTATTATCATAGGAGAGTTAATGTCTTTATTATACATGCTGCAAATGTTTAAACGAAAGAAACGAATTAAATTGCGCACACGTTTTTTCTCCTATTTATCAGCCAGCAAAGACACCGTCCGGGAACTTTTTTCCATTGCTCTACCTAGTACGGGCAGTCGATTTATAGCTTCAATTTCTCATTTTCTGGAACCGATTTTGGTAGCTCAAAGTTTGGCAATAGCGGGAGTATCGAGCACTTTAGCAACGAAACAGTATGGAGAATTAACCGGTTATGTGCTGCCTTTATTATTTCTACCAACTTTCATTACAAATTCGTTGTCTATTGCATTAGTCCCTTCGATTTCTGAGGCAGAAGCAACGAAAAACACACAATTGATTCATTATCGCATCCATCAATCCATTCGTATATCTTTCGCTTCCGGAGCAATAGCTACCATTGTTCTATCTTTATTTTCCGTACCTATTTTAACATATATGTATGGAACAGCTGAAGCGAGTAAATTTGTTTTGTTAATGGCTCCATTTTTCATTTTACTTTATATTCAATCTCCTTTACAAGCAGCTTTACAAGCATTGGACTTGGCCAAAGCCGCTATGTGGAACAGTCTAATCGGGGCATTTTGTAAGCTTGGAGCCTTAGTTTTTCTTGCGTCTAACCCAAACTTTGGAATTATGGGTGTTGCAATTGCGATTTCCTTAAGTGTTGTCTTGATCACTCTTCTTCATCTAGCTTCACTGTATAAATCTATTGGCTTCGGTATACCATTTAAGGACATCCTAAAAATGATTGCGCTCATTCTCTTGACTTGGGGGACTGGCCAATTAATTAAAGGAATCTATGAGCAAACAAATGCAGGACTTATTCTGTTTATCATTTTATTAGGTCTCCTCGTGTTTATTTATATTCTATTTCTGTTCTTACTTCGTTTTATCACGAAAGAAGAGCTAAAACAAATCCCTTTTTTGCAAAAATGGGTGACCTATAGGTAGGATGCAACTTGTCTAGTCCCAGAACCTATCGAAAAGGCGAAACGATCCGATCGTTTAGAACTTAATCGCCCAGTTGTAGCCAACTAACACACTAAAATGAACTGCCTCTCTAATCAAGTAGACAGGGGTTATAATAACGAGACTGGCATAAGCAAATACTAAATAGCAAAACCGAACAATTCATTTATAATTGTTCGGTTTGTTTGTGTTTAGAAAAAATTGGCTTGTCGCCAAGTCTTTAGCAAATGCCATAGTTTTTCTTATACGATAAAGTGAAACTTCATTTCTTGGAATGCTTTTCCCAAGAAATGTTAGTACCACAAGGGTATGACCTAAAGGCCCTTGAACGAATCGGGCATTTAGGTGCCGTTTTCTCCCACTTAGACCTTTTGTATCAACTCAAGATTTTGAAGTGAGAGTCTTACGGCACCTTACATGCGGGGTAAACCATAAAAATTTTATACTTTACTATAGTACAAAGACAATTTATTGTTCGTTTTTTAATCAGCTGTTTTAGTTATATCCCAGCCTCGTTTACTTTTTCTTGGGATCTATCATGATTATAAAAAGTTATGTCATCATTGATCGTTTTATAGAGTTCAGTCAAATGTATCACATTTGTTTAAATAATAATTCTCGCTTTGAGTTTCGCACAAAAGGATTCTATATGTATTCCTGACTCGAGACATACTGTGTGAAATACAATTTTGTACATAATTCTTTTATTCAATAGCCTATGTGCCAATAACACTTTATACTTAAACTGACTTGAGTAAAACTTATTGGACATAAATAGCTCCTCCTAAGGAAAAAACAGATTAACCTATCAAAAAAACGGAGGCATTCTTTTACATTTACCAGGTGTATGGAACTAAATACCTTGTATAGATATAGAGCGTACAAACGATTAAAGAAATAATAACAAGCGGCAGGCCATAAAGCAAAAAACGAATAAAAGGAATTTTTTGTTTTGCACCTTCTGCCAATCCTGCTACTACCACATTTGCAGAAGCGCCAATCAACGTTGCATTCCCTCCTAAGCAAGCGCCTATTGCCAACGCCCACCATATTGGATCCAAATAAATCATCCCGTAGCTTTCAAACTCTTGAATAACTGGAATCATGGCAGCAACAAACGGAATGTTATCAACAATACCGGAAAGCAACCCGGATATCCATAAGATTAAGATTGCCGTTTTCACATAGTCGCCATCCGTTATAACAACAATTGCTCGAGCTAGTTCTTCAATAACTCCTACCTCTTCCAAACCGCCAACTAATGCAAACAAACCAATAAAGAAAAATAATGTTACCCACTCTACATTTGCAAAAATTCGTTCTGTTTGTAATTCTTTTTCAGTTAACAGCAACAATAAAATCGCACCTGACAGGGCAACGGTTGTTAATTCTATATGCAAAAAAGCATGTAAGATAAAACCAATAATTGTAAAAGAGAGCACAGCTACTGATTGATAAAGCATCGGTGTCTTTTTCAAATAAACTGTCGCCTCTATTTCTAGCAATTCTGTATGATCTCTTTTTGCTTGTTGGAATGATTTACGAAACAATATCCATACAAACAGCAACATAATACCAAACATAATACTGGCAATAGGAGCCATATGGACTAAGAAAGAAGAGAAAGTGAAATGTTCAACGGCTTGTCCAATCATAATATTGGGCGGGTCGCCAATCAATGTTGCAGCTCCCCCAATATTAGAACTAAAAATAATAACCAAAAGGTAAGGAAAAGCAGGCAACTTTAATAACTTTGTTATTTTAAGCATTACTGGAACAAATATTAAAACGGTGGTTACATTGTCTAATAAAGCGGAACCTACCCCTGTTAATATACCCGCTCCTATTAATAGGGGTATAGGTTTTCCTTTTACCCGTTGAGCAAAACGGATAGCAATATAAGAGAATAAGCCTGTTTTCTCTGTAATTGCTATCAATACCATCATGGAGAACAATAAAGCAATTGTTTTCCAATCAATATAGTGGAGTAACATTTGCTCTGTAGAATAGA